>NZ_CP040442.1:1858349-2477799 GCF_015191005.1 Kaistella flava (ex Peng et al. 2021)
TTTTTGGCGTCGCAACCACCATGGGAATTGGCGTGGTGCTGCTTAACGTTGGTTTCGCAAAACTGTTTGGCTTTAACGAAGGTCTAACGTTGCAAATTGCACTGGTTATTGGCGCTGTGATTTTAACGATTGCAGCAACAACATCAGGCGTAGATCGTGGGATCCGCTGGATTTCTGAATTGAATCTGTGGAGCGCCGTGGCCATGATGGCATTTATTCTAATAGCAGGTCATACAGCATTTTTGCTTAACGGATTGGTAGAAAACATCGGTCAATTTTTGGTAACGCTGCCTTCAAGAATGTTTAAAACTTTTGCCTACGTTCCAGACAGCAGTGACTGGATGGGAAGTTGGACCCTTTTCTTTTGGGCCTTTTGGCTGGCATGGGGACCTTTTGTAGGCGTATTTTTGGCTCGGATTTCCCGCGGCCGAACTTTGCGCGAATTTGTAGTTGCGGCGATTACGGTACCGGTGCTTTGTGACTTTATTATCGTGTCCTTTTTTGGCAACTCCGCACTGTACGAAGTATTACAAGGGAACTCGGCATTTGCCGAACTGGCAATCGAAAGTCCTGAACATGGCTGGTATGCACTTTTAGGAATGTTCCCTGCACCCCTATTCTTGATTGCTCTTGCCACGTTTTCAGGATTGTTGTTTTATATTACCAGTGCCAACTCAGGTGCAATGGTAATGTCTAATTTTTCAGCATCGATTCCTGATCCAAGTGAGGATGGTCCTAAATGGTTACGAATATTTTGGGCTGTTCTAACGGCAGTGTTGACCATTTCTATGCTTCTGGCAGGCGGCGTTATTACAATGGAATATGCTACACTAATTTTTGCGCTTCCGGTAACTGTTATTGCGTACCTGGTCATGTTTTCATTTTATAAAGCGTTACGGATAGAGCGTGCCGAACAGGAAGGAAAAGTGATTCGCGATCCAACAATTACTCCAAGTGGTGGTCATATTCCCGAGCGTTCCTGGAAGCAGCGACTTGGGCAAATGCTTACTTTTGCCTCAAAAAAAGAAGGAGTGCAGTATTTAGAGCGCGTGATTCGCCCTGCTCTTGATGACGTGGCGGCGGAATTTAGAGGTCAGGGTTATGATGCCGAGCGTCAGAATGCCGACCACGACGAAAGAATCTCAACCATTGATCCTACTCGTCCTTCGGGACCTTTACTCAGGGTGTCGACCGACAGTGTTCATGATTTTTATTATCAGGTGGCTATGGTGGCAACACCAGCACCGACCTTTAGCGGAAAAATGGCATCGGATACCGATGTTTATTATCGACTTGAAGTCACTACCCAAACCGGATCAGGTGGCTATGATTTAATGGGATTGAGCCGTCAGCAGGTGATTGATGATGTATTGGAACAATATGAAGCGTATATTACCTATATAAGCGCAGCACGAGAGGAAGACGAATGAAGCCGTTTCATCTTCTCAAGGTTTTAAACTTTGACAAGGTTTTAAAAATGTCCGCTTTATTTTTAGAAATCATCTTTTCATTAAAATTTTAAAATTTTATTACACCAAAGAAATATTTAGTTTTCAAAATTAATCCATCAGCAAAACCAGACATTTACGCCATCGGTGATTCTACCAAAACAATAGAAGAGTTTCTGGATTATTGAATTCCCTTGCTCCCGAACGATTCTATTTCGTGGTTTACAGAACACAAAATTTCTAAATTACACTTTCAATCTTTAATTTTTTATGATGACCACACGAAAGGATTCGTGCGGCAACTAGTGAACAAATTAATAATTCCAATATTAAAGTGGTGGAATTTGACCACTTTAAAATAACTTACTAAAAAACTAAACGGTTAAATTTCATAATCTTAATCTTTTAATCTAAAGACAAGACTTCCATTTAAAAACTTTAATTTTGATAGAGAAAAATAAACCGCTAAAATGACATTTGAATTCAACTCCTTCATCCATTTAATATTTATAGGATTTATTGCACTATTCCCGGTTATCAATCCTCTTGGAAGCGCCTTTATTGTAAGTCCCTATTTTTCTGGCTTAGATCGACAAGAACGATTGAATGCAATCAAACGAATTTCATTATATGCTTTTTTAATCTGTTTGGTTACTTTGATTATTGGACATTGGATCTTAGAATTATTTGGAATAACGGTTCCAATTATTCAGTTAGCGGGTGGAATAATGATTTGCAAAACCGGCTGGGAATTCCTTTCACCACCGAAACAAGAAAATACAGAGGAAATCCAAACTGGCAACAAAAATCTAAGTCATCAACTGGAAAACAAACTGTTTTTTCCAATTACTTTTCCAATTACTACCGGAGCTGGTACAATCGCGGTTCTCTTTACCTTAAGTGCGCATGGATCCAGTAAAACCATCTCCCAATACTTGATCAATACGAGTGCGATTATGATTGCGGTATTGGCATTGTGTATTTTAGTATTCATTTGTTATATCAATGCCAATCGACTGATTAAGTATTTAGGCTCGCAAAGGGAGAAAATAATTAACAGCATTATGGCTTTTTTAATTTTTTGTGTTGGTTTACAAATCGCAGTTGAAGGCATTACCCAACTCGCTTTACAGATCATGAAAGTTTTACATCAAGCGAGTTAATTTGTAAATTTAATTTCTGAACTTTCGATTGTGTCATTAACCTTGTCAAGTTTTGACACCTTGACAAGGTTCTTAAAAAGAATGGTTCTCCAGTTAAATAGTTAATCTTTCCATTTAAAATTTCTAATTTTACTAAGCCAAAGAAATTTCAATTTTATAAAATGAAAGCAGCGGAAAAACCAACCATTTACACCATCGGTCATTCTACCAGAACGATCGGGGAATTTCTGGAAATGTTGAATTCATTTAATATTAAAATTTTAGCAGACATTCGAAGACTTCCGGGTTCGAGGAAATACCCGCAATTTAATCAGGACGATTTAAAGAAATCTTTAGAAGAAAACGGAATCGAATATGTTTATATTGAAGATTTGGGCGGAAGAAGACCAGCGAAAAAAGATTCAAAAAATACAAGTTGGAGAAATAAATCTTTTCAAGGTTACGCCGATTACATGGAAACCGAATCCTTTGAAAATGGTGCAGCAGAGTTGGCGAAGTTAGCCTTAGAACATCCGACGGCGATGATGTGTTCAGAAGCAGTTTGGTGGCGTTGTCATCGCTCCATGGTTTCGGATTATTTTAAAGCAAAAGGCTGGGAAGTTTTACATATTATGGCTTTAGGCAAAGTTCACGAACATCCTTATACTTCTCCGGCGAGAATTGTGGGAGATCAGGTTTTTTATTCTGATGAAAATTCTGGTTAACCTTTTCAAATTCCCTAATAAAACATTAAAAAAGCAATGATGAAAACACAATTTAAAATTGGCGATAAAGTCAAATGGAATTCGGAAGCAGGAAGAGTTTCGGGAACGATTATTAAAATCCATACCAAAGATTTTGATTACAAAGGTTACACGCATCATGCTACAGAAGACGATCCGCAGTACGAAATCAAAAGCAGCAAAACCGATCATATTGCAGCGCACAAAGGTTCGGCTTTAACGAAAGAGTAGAGTGAATTTTACCGCAAAAGAAACAAAAGTTTAATGAAGCAAATCAAAAGTTTGCAAAATGTAAATGGAATTAAGCAGTTACTTTTTGCCTTCTTTTGATTCATCTTTTTTTTACATTTGTCTTTTGCCTCTTTTGCGGTTAAAAAAAATTTTTAATAAACCCTAAAAAAATTTTTGATGTTCGATTATCGCGTGAAAGTTTTTTACACCGTTACACATGAAGATTCTGCATTAACAAAAGAGAAATAATTTTAGAATAAATCTAACCGCAAAAGAACAAAAGTTTATATGAAGCAAATTAAAAGTCTGCAAAATGCAAATAGAATTAAGCAGTTACTTTTTGCCTTCTTTTGATTTATCTTTTTTTACATTTATCTTTTGCCTCTTTTGCGGTTAAAAATTAAAAAAGTGCATTTTTGCACCAATACTTTAATTCTACAAAAATGTTCGATTACCGCCTGAAAGTTTTTTATACCGTTGCCAACCGTTTGAGTTTTACCAAAGCCGCAAACGAATTGAATATTTCCCAACCTGCGGTGACCAAACACATTAAAGAAATTGAGAATCAACTTAACACCAAACTGTTTGACCGAAAAGGAACCACTATTCAATTGACCGAAAGCGGAAAAATATTATTTGTCTATGCAGAAAAAAGCCGTCAATTGTATCGCGATTTAGAATTTGCGATTTCGCAACTCAATAAACAGGAAAAAGGAAAACTGAAAATCGGCGCGAGTACGACGATTGCACAATATATTTTACCGGAAATCCTGGCGAAATTTAATTCTTATTACAAAGACATCAATATCGAATTAGTCACTCATAATTCTGAAGACATTGCTACTTTACTTAAAAATGGAAAAATTGATTTAGGAATTGTGGAAGGTGAATCAAAGTCTTCTTACTTTGATTATTTAAAATTTAAGCGCGATGAGATTGTTTTGGTTTGTAAAGCGGATCATCCTTTGGTTAATAAAAACTTTAAGATAAAAGATTTATACGATATCGATTTGATTGTAAGAGAGCAAGGTTCTGGAACGCAAGAATTCATTCAAAATCAATTGAAAAAATCTGGAATAGATGTTCAAAAATTGAAGATTATGATGCAGTTAGGAAGCAGTGAAAGTATCAAAAACTATTTACTGTATTCTGAAGCGATGGCTTTTCTATCTGTCAGCACGATTTTACCAGAATTGAAAAATAATCAGTTGAGTATCGTTGATATTAAAAATTTTAGCATTGAAAGAGATTTTAATTTTATCACTTTAAAAGGAGAACAGTCAGACTTAATCGATCTTTTTATGAAGTTCATCAGTTATAACTAATGGTTATAGCCAACAACAATGTATGATGAAAATTTGAATGATAAATGACCGAAATTTGTCCTGTCAAAATCAACTGAATCATGCAAACTACTTTAAACAAAGATCTTCTACGAAAAATATTATTTTTTCTTTTGGTCGTATTCTGTGTTTCTCCTTTCGCCAGTTCTCCCGTTGCTTTAGCTCTGGGAATCGGTTTCACGATTATCATTGGAAATCCGTATGAGCAGAAAGTTCACAAATACATCCACCTTTTATTACAAATTTCGATTGTCGGATTGGGATTTGGATTACAATTAGACGAGGCCATGAAAGCCGGAAGAGAAGGAATTACGTTAACCATTATGAGTATCACCACAGTGATGGTTCTTGGTTATTTCTTAGGGAAATTTCTTAAAATTGAAAGACCTTTATCTTATTTAATTTCCGTCGGAACCGCGATTTGTGGTGGAAGCGCTATAGCTGCTGTAACGCCGATTATTAAACCTACCACGAAGCAAATATCCTTGGCATTGGCGATTGTGTTCACTTTAAATTCTATCGCATTGTTTATTTATCCAGCCATCGGGCATTTATTAAATATGACTCAGGAGCAGTTCGGCTTGTGGTGTGCGATTGGAATTCACGATACCAGTTCTGTTGTTGGTGCTGCCAATAAATACGGTGATATTGCCTTGAAAGTGGCGACAACCGTTAAATTATCTCGGGCTTTATGGATTATTCCAATGTCGCTTTTAACAATGGTTTTATTTAAAACCAAAGGAGCGAAAGTAAAAATCCCGTGGTTTATCGGCTATTTTATCATCGCCATTTTACTACATACGTATTTTCCTATTTTCGAAGGATTCAGTCATATCGCTACTACTGCCGCAAAATCAGGATTGAACTTAACTTTATTTTTTATCGGATCAACGATTTCTATTCAGACCTTAAAAACGATCAGCTGGAAACCTTTATTTCTCGCAATAGTTCTTTGGGTAATCATCAGTGTCGGAAGTTTATTGATGATTTTAAAGTAAATTATTTACTTTATCGCTTCGCTTTAAGATCAATGACGCTTTCGCTAAAAACTATTTTAGCGAAAGTTTTTATAAATTTGCACCACAGAATTTTTCCTAATTTAATTTCTACCACACAGAAAATATAAAAATCACAGAAAGTTCAGTTCATTTTCACTCATCTTAAAAGGAATCCCTTGGAAAGAAAAAAAATAGTTACCCAGCATTATTTTCGTTTGATTATCTCATCGATGATTGTTGGTTTAGCAAGCGCATTATTAGCATTTACTTTAAAGCATCTTACCGAATATTTCGAACATCATCTATTCAACGCTGTCAATTCGGGATACACTTCACTCTTTATCATTTTACCATCAGTCGGAATTACAACGATTTACTTTTTAAGAAAATATCTTTTTCAAAATAGAAAGAATAAAGGAATTACGGAAATATATAAAACTCTCGATCAGCGAAAAGATCATTTACCTTTATTTAAAATTCCGTCGCATTTTTTTAATGGATTTCTGACCGTCATTTTTGGAGGCTCAACCGGAGTTGAAGTTTCTACCGTTGTTGCCACAGCGACCATTGGAAATTATGCTTACGAAAAAGAATTTTCTGCGCGAATGTACAAACGCGAATTAATTTGTGCGGGAGTTGTTGGCGGAGTTGCGATTTTATTTACAAGTCCGCTTGCAGGATTTTTATTTGCAATGGAAGTAATCGCTCGTAAAACCAGAAAATCATTAATCATTGCCTGTACCGCTTCAGCTTTGGTTAGTTGGGCTTTTATTGAATTCTTCGATCCTGAAACAATTTTAACTCATCCGGTAACAGAATGGACTTATGCCGCAATTCCATTCTTTATCATATTAAGTATTTTGGGTGGTGGACTTTCGGTTTATTTTACGCTTTTGGTCACCCGAATGAAAAAACTATTTGGAAATATTTCTAATAATTTTATCAGAGTTAATTTGGGCGCCATCGCTGTTGGAATATTAATTTTCTTTTTCCCAAGTTTGTACGGAGACAGCTACCACGGTTTACATGAAATTTTAAATAAACCCCTGGAGTTATCATCTGCAACCCCAATATTATTTCTTTTGGCAGTAGCGGTTCTAAAACCTTTGGCTTCTGCTTTAACTTTAGGCGCAGGTGGTGACGGTGGAGTTTTTGCGCCAAGTATTGTGGCTGGAGCTTTTTTAGGTTTAATGGTAGCATTTGTTGGAAATACTTATTTTGGAATGAATTTAACTCCAATTAATTTTGCCTTGCTTGGTGCGGCGGTTACTTTATCTGCTTCTTTGTATGCGCCTTTTACATCAGTCGTTTTGATCTGTAATCTACTTCCTGATGGATATAATTTGTTTGTACCCATTTTAATCTGTTGTTTCATTTCACATCAGTTTGCAAAGAAATTACTTCCTTATAATGTTTATACTTACGACTTTTATCTGAATTCAAAAGCTTCATCTTAAAATATCTTTTTTTTAACCGCAAAAGAGACAAAAGACAAAAGCAATAAAGAAGATTTTCAAAAGAATGCAAAAAGCAAAACCAACATTATGAAACTTTTACAAACTTTTGAGTGGCTAATTAAAATAAAACTTTTGTGACTTTTGTGGTTAAAAACCAAACAGTTTTTGGTCCTAAAATAGAAATCCACCTCATAAAATAATGAAGTGGATTTCAGTAAAAAAACAGAAAATTTAGTTTAAAAAGTTTTCTCTAAAGCGATGGCTTTCGGGAAGAGAATATTGTTTTCTAAATGAATGTGGGTATGTAGATCTTTCTCAAAATCTTCAAGCATTTTATAAGTCACTTGATACGTTCCACACGCATCTTCAGGGAATTGATAGTTATTGGTTAAGTCGTCAATCTTCGCAAACAGGTCGCCCACCACAGTATGCTCATGTTTCATCATGGCAACCGGACTTTCTACCGTTCCGAAATTTGGAGTTACTAATGCTTCTCCTTTTTGTTTGGCGTTCACCATTCTTTTGATAAAAGGGAAAAGAATTAACTCTTCTTTTTTCATGTGAGCTGCTAATTCTCCAGAAATCTCAGTGAAAATCTTGGTGATTTCAAATAATTCCGGATGTCTGTCGCCATGAACTTTACAAAGCTTATTTAAATATTGAAGCAATACCGTTGAATTTTCTTCAACATAACGGTGATGCGTTTTCTCCACGTAATCTGCTAATAAATCCAAAGGCCAAGAATTGAAATCGATATCGCCGGATTTCAAGTTGGCAACATTTGATAATTCATTGTAAATATCTTCTGCTTGGTATTTTTTGTTTTCGCATGCTTCTTCTACCGTTCTGTCGCCTTTGCAACAAAAATCGATCTTATACTTGCGGAATACTTGGGCCGCTCTGAAATCTTCTGCTACAAATTCACCGATGGTTTTTTCTTTCGTTAACATGATGTCTTATTTAATATTATGGTACAAATGTACACAATATTTTAATTCGGACAAAATTATCTTAATTAAAATGAAAGAATTTTAAAATCTTTTTTTAATGAAATTTAAAGGAAGTTTAAAAGGATAATTATTTCAGCCAAGCCAAACCAGTTTCGGTTTTTATAGCCAAATCATAAAAGGAATATTTCTGCACCATGGCCACCAAACCATTTCGTACTTCTTTGAAATCGTCATGAACGGGACAAGGATTTTCGGAAGAACACTTTTGTAAACCCAATCCACAGTTGGTGAAAATTCCGTCACCATCGATTAATTGAACGACATCGAAAATTTTAATCTGTTTCTGCTTGTCAACCTGAAAAATGAAACCACCCTGTTTTCCACGGATCGATTCCAAAATATTTTCACGGCAAAGTTGTTGCAGAATTTTAGCGGTAAAAGCTTCCGGAGCATTCACTGATTTTGCAACTTCTTTTACATTCGCACTTCGGTTCTGATGACTTTGTTGCGCAATATAAATGCTTGCTTTTATCGCATATTCACAGGCTTTAGAAAACATCTTTACTTTAATTATTTAAAAAATTGCCATTTGGGAAGAATGGCGAACATACCAACCGTAATATACAGAAACAAATTGGTAACATCCGTATATAAAAAAGTGGACAAGAAATAGGTATGAGACATAAAATGAATTACAACCGCCGCCGGAAATAGATATACTCCTATCTTTTTATATAGGTAAATAATAAATACTGATAAGATCATCAATAGATCTACCAGGAAGATAAAATAAAAGTAACCGTTTGGAATATTGATTTCCTGATGTTGAGAAAACTCATCAAAGTCAATTCCTACGCCCATTAGCGAAAATAGGATTAAGGCAGCCAGTGATAAGACGAACCCTAAATCTTTTTTGGGACTTTCGTTTGCAAAATTGTCATTCATAATGGTAAAAATAAAAAAACTTTTGATAAGAAATCAAAAGTTTTTTTATTTGTTGATATAAATCACTGTTTAGATCGTAACAGCTTGGATCAATCTATTTTTGTCTGAAATATGCTCTTCCATAGAGATCATACTTTCAGTTCTCATTACGTCTTGAATATCATCAATTTGATAAATGATTCTTTTTGCGTCTTCTGTATTCTTTGCTTTTACTTTGCAGAAAATATTGTATTTCCCTGAAATAACGCTTGCTTCGATTACGTTAGGAATTGTTCCCAGCTCCTTTAAAACTTCCTGAGTTCTGTTGGACTTAGTCAAAAGAATTCCGATAAAAGCAGTAAAGTGATAATCTAATTTTGAGTAATCGATGTTAAGAGAAGAACCTAAGATGATTCCTGCGTCTTCCATTTTCTTAACACGTACGTGGATTGTTCCTGCAGAAACATCCATTTGTTTTGCGATTTCTGTAAAAGGCATTCTAGTGTTTTCAACTAAAAAGTCTAGTATTTTTTTGTCTATTTCGTCGAGTTGATAATTCATTATTATGATTTTATAAATTTCTTATTAGTATGTCAAATTTTTTGCAAAATTACAAAAAAATATGAATACACGAAAATTATATCAAATATTAATAAATTTTAACTAATTCATAAACTTTTACACAAATATTCTTAATTTTTACTATCGTTTTTAATGGAATCTGTTTTAATTTCTGACTGATTCGTTTTTGGACTTTTAGTCTTTTTCTTCCTTTTAAAGATGGTATTGAAACTTTTACTGTACACAACCCCAACTCCATAGCTTTGATTGGCTCCAGCATTTCCTGATTCCGTTCCATTTAAACCAATATTGGTTGGCTTAGAATAAGCACGAAATAATCTGGTTCCATCATTTTTCTTAGACCAGTCATATTCAACAATTCCTTCGCCCGAAAGATAATCACTGCTCGTATTTTCAGATTTTGAAATCGGAATTCCCAAACCGGTTTTCACAGTGGTTCTCGGTGAGAGTGCAAAACTTAAACTTGCATTAGCTCGGTCACCGGTATTCGATGAAGCGTCACCTTTAAGATAATTTAAATCGACCTGAAACTCATTACTGATGGTATTTAACACAGATCCTAATTGCTTGAATAACATATTATAACCAGAACTTTCAGCGAAATTTCCAATATTAACATCGAAACCTGAATTGGTATCGTTGAAACTATTTAGAACTAAAATTGATCCGAACTGGATAATCTTTTCATCCTCGTTACTCATCTTTTCAGCCAAAGTTTCTTTCACACTACTGGAAACATCCTGCGCAGAAACACCAAGTACAATTTTCGGGTTATTAAGCGTCTGTGTAATTTTGGTAGAAAGCACAATATTAATAGGTTGCAAAGTTCCTAAGTTTAAATATTGTCCAGCGTTGGTAACGGTTCTCAAATAAGTAGCATCAATATCTAATTGTGGTGCCATCGCATCGCCATCCCAACGGATGGAACTTCCTTTCGCAATCTGGAAGGTACGGTTTAGAATTGCTTTAGAAACAAAGGTTCCATTATCTACAACATAATTTCCGTTCATCGAAATTGCGCCTGTTCTACTCATTGTAAATCGCAAACGTTCAGAGTTTCCACGAACTGTTATATCACCAATATCATTTCCTACCAAAACATTTACGGTTGTTCCTTTATCGACTTCTAAGTTAAAATCGATGTTCATATTCGCTCCCGACTTTTTCTTTTTTTCCGTCGTGACAATACCTGTCTCGTCTCTTTTCAAAAAGCGTAACATTTTAAACTCCTCTACATTTGATGTTGAATTCGAATTGAATGTAAATACGGAATTATTAAGTGCACGCATTTCCGGCGTCGAAATATTTAACCCAGAAACAGGTCCGTCAACATAGATTGTTCCGTTGCCATAAACTCTTCCCCAGAACAAATCATAATCTTTCTGAGTGGTATTTAACAATAATAAATTATCAGCACGCATTACTAAATTGACTCCCATTGAGGATAAAGTTTCAAACTGAATCGCCCCAGAAATCGAACCTCTTGAATTAGCTCGACCATCTTTCACGCCAATATCATTCAGAATTGCCAAACCTCTTGACAACGAAACTACAGTATCATCAAATGAATAATCAACGCCGGTAAAGTCCAGTTTTAATCCAAATTTCTTCAAGGCAATATCACCGCTATAATCCACATCATTTAACTGGCCAGCAATTCGTAAATCACCCGACGCTTTCCCACGCATATTGGAAAATATTCCCTCCACAAACTGTTGAGCAAATGCAACATCCAGATTATCCATTTTCGCAATCAAATCGAGTGAAGGTGAAGCGGTATTATTATTAATGGTTCCTGTTAAATGAAGATTATTATCACCTAACATTCCGGTTGAAATAACTTTCACATCAACATCGAAGACATTAGGAATTGGACTGTTTTTGGTCGAAATCTGGATTTTCCCCATCTCATTACCATTCATGAAAATATCACCAATATTGATATCAATCAATGGCTCAAGATTATTTTTATCCATTTTAATATCAAAGGTACCGTTGGCAATTCCCTTGATATCCATATCATTTTTATTTTTGATCAGCGCAAATACTTTGGCTACATCTAAATTCTTAACTTCACCTTCCGCCGAAAAATCTTTGGCTGATTTGAAAATAGCATCTTTTAATAAAAGTTCACTATTATCGGAATAAAGACGCAGATTTTGAATCAAAAAGTCACCTGTTTTTTTCCGGTACGTAATGGAATGATTTAAGACTGGATCGGTATCTACGCTCCAGGCAACATCATTAAATTTCACCGTCGTTGGCTCGAACCGGAAAACGAAATCTCCGGCACTATTTGTTGATTGATTAAGATTGATGGTATATTCTTTCAGCTCCTGTTTCACTTCCTGTTCAGGCGAGCCCAGTTTAAAGTTCGTTGCAATATGCAGAACTTGATTATTTTCATTGTTCCCACTTAAAGTAATGTCTTTCAGAATATTTTGATTGTACTCAATTCGATCAATTTTTGCAAAAATCTGTTCTTGTAAATTGGCAGTATTTATTCTGACCGACAACTGATCAATCATCGCACTGTCTTTCGAAATCTGATCTCTTTCATTTACTTTATACGCAGGATTCGCTTTTGCAAGAGCTTTATCTGCTTCGGTGATTTCTTCTTTTTTAGTCATCACATATTTCAGTGATTCAGCGTCAACATTTAAAATTAAATTATTTGAATTCCCATCGTAAGAACCTTCAACCGTCGCTCCTTTCGGTATATGAAGTTCTGGCATGAAATAATTAACCAAACTTTGTTTCACGTCAAAATTCATGGCAAAGTTTTGTCCACGGTATAATTTTCTTGGCGGTGGACCCACTAATATTTTTCCAAAACCATTTTCAACCATTCCGACTAAATCTCCCAAATTGAATTTCCCATCAATTTTTCCAGTAACCGCACCAGGCGCATCAACCGAAACGATACGGTTTCCATCTTCAAAAAATGCTTTTACGTTAGCTGTAGGAATATTAAATTTCTGATTATTCGCTGCGAAACTCACATTTTGTAAATCAGCATCTAGGGTTAAATCATTAATATTGGTCATCGAAATTTTGCCGTTAACAATACCGCTTACGGCTTGCGTTCCTTTTGCACCCGTAAAATAATTGACGTTTAAATAATCAATATTTGCATTAACATCGGCCATCAATTTAGAAGTACTAAAATCGATAAGCCCTTTTATATTTGCTTTTGCCTGATCGTCATTTACATTAATAATTCCGTTATATTTTTTATGATCAAGAACTCCTTCCAAATAAACATTGGTAATCACTTTATCGGTAATTTCTATTTTTGAAATCTGTGATCTTGTTTTCAAAACCATCTTGTTCACATCAAAGCTTTGCCCTTGAACATTAAACTTACCACTAATTAAACCAACCTCTTTACTCTTGGTAATTACAGTCGTATTCAAATCATTTACTTCTGCAAAACCTCGATATTTGGGTAAATCCGTACTGTAATCTTCCAAATAAAAGTTAGTGATTTTCGCCTGTCCGATTCCGGTAACCAAATTTGCTTTCGGTACAAAAACTTGTTTAGGAGTTACTCTGGCAGCACCATCATATTTTAATCTTCCGAAATCATCAGCGAAATTTTTCATTTTTGAAGAAATGAAAGTTGGCATCATTGCCTTTAAATCTTTGTACGTAAAATCGGCCGAAAGTGTATTGGTTTCAATCTGAAAGTTTCCTTTTAAAATATTGGAAACATTCATCGATTTGGTCTTAATATTAACCTGTGGATTTCTAACCAAAAAATTATCAAGCGTAAATCTATTTAAAGGTCCACCCATTTTCCCCGAAATATTGATGGGTTTATAATTATCCCACTCGGTCACAAAATAACTGATGTCGTAACCACTGATTTGACTTCCCTGCTGCAATTGCATATCCCAGCGAACTTTATTGGTGAAATCAGACCAAGAACCTTCATGAAGATTAAACTTAATATCTCCCTGAAGTAAAGAATGATCAGTATTAAAAGTTAAATCTTTGAGTGAAAGATAATCATGAGTTAAAGAAAAACCGGCAGAAAAGGTATCAACAAAATGTTTTTTACCCCATCTTTCTGTCGTAAATCTCATATTATTAATTTGCGCAGAAACTTCTGCACCAACTACTTTCAGTTCCGGAACTACTAGATTTACATTTTGAGCATCGAGCCATTTTCCTTCCTCACCTTCACTATTTTGATTAATAATGGAAACTTTTGAATTGGTAATGTAAACTCTTGATTTTAATTGAAAAGGTTCTCTTGGCACAGCAGGCGCAGGACCATTAAATAAATCGACAAATCGAATAAAATTTGAAATACTATCTCCTTTATAAGTAATCACTTTAAGGTCAAGTTCATCTAAAGATAAAGATTGGAATTGCAAATTTCGGGAATCACTAATGATTGAAAACCAGTCAGAATCGGCATATAATTCTTTTGCTTTTAAAAACGGGAAGTTTTTGTAATCTTTTACCGCCACATTATGAATATGGATATCGCCAAAATAACTCACGTCCACACTTTCAAAAGACATATTTGAATTTAAGTCTTTATTCAGTTTGATAATTACTTTTTGCGCTGCCCAGTTTTTGGTTGCTGGCAAACTTACGATTACAATAACAGAAACGACTAAAAAAAGAACAGTCCAAAATACGACGAGCAATAATTTTGCCCACCATTTATAGCTTGTAACATCTTTTGCAGCTTGCTCACCAAATTCCTTGGCGGTTTCTAAAGGGTGATTAATAGCATCAGAAGCGAGATTGCTTGCACCTTTTACCGTTTCTTTTACAGCATCCTGAACATTATCTACGCCTTTTTGTACAGAATCACCAATGTTTTCCGCAATCGATTTTTTATTCTCTTTATCGTTATTATTCTCTAAATTTGCCATTGTTATGAGTGACTCAATAATTTTAGGGATTGAATCTTCTTGCGACGACACTTCTGCTGCCGTTCTCAAAGGTAATAAAATCCTCTCCAACATTGCTGCTAATCAAGAAATCCACAATGAATATGGTGGTGTGGTTCCAGAATTAGCGTCCCGTGCGCACCAACAAAATATCATCCCGGTTGTTGAAAAAGCAGTCAATAAAGCAAATATACATAAAAAAGATATTTCTGCGATTGGTTTTACAAGAGGTCCTGGACTTTTAGGATCATTATTGGTCGGAACTTCTTTTGCTAAATCTTTGGCAATGAGTTTAGATGTTCCACTAATTGAAGTGAATCATCTGCAAGCGCATATTCTCGCACATTTTATCGACGATGCCAATCCACAACCTCCGAAATTTCCATTTTTATGTTTAACCGTTTCTGGTGGTCATACGATGATTGTTTTGGTGAAAGATTATTTTGATATGGAAATTATCGGAAAAACCATCGATGATGCTGCTGGTGAAGCTTTTGATAAAATCGGTAAGATTTTCGGCTTAGATTATCCTGCCGGCCCAATCATTGATAAATTAGCAAAAAATACCGTAGAAAATTCTTTTAAATTCAATAAACCACGAATAGAAAACTACAATTATTCTTTTAGTGGAATTAAAACTTCGGTGCTTTATTTTATCCAAAAAGAAGTTCGGAAGAATCCAGATTTCATTAAAGAGAACTTAAATGATTTGTGTGCTTCGGTTCAACATACGCTTGTTGAAATTTTAATGGATAAATTAGAAAAAGCAGCTAAAGAATTAGATATCAAAGAAGTGGCAATTGCCGGTGGCGTTTCTGCCAATTCAGGTTTACGAAAAGCAATGCAGGACAATGCAGAAAAATTAGGCTGGAATATTTACATTCCGAAATTTGAATATACAACCGATAATGCTGCAATGATTGCCATGGTAGCAAAATTAAAATTTGATCGTGGAGAATTTACCGATTTATCGATCTCTGCGACAGCGAGATATGATATTGAGGAAAATTTTAAAAAAGACGTTAAAATCATAGATTAAAAATTACAATTTTCCAGATGAAAATATTATTAGAAGAAAAAATACTGGTAACACATTCCAAAAAAAACTCAAGATATTATTGGGTATTGGAAACGGTTACAGGCCAAAGAGTTGCTTCGGAAGACGCAACAGAATACATGCCCTCCAATTCTGAAAACGGATACCTACAAGATATAAAAGAGGAAATCCTAGAAAAAATAAATACCGAAAATATTTTCAGTTTCCCCTTCATCCCAAAAGAAGGAGATTATTTATCGCTCAAAAATAATCTTAGAAAATCTGAATACCTAAATTTAATTTTCATTAATAATAAATGGATTGAAGAAATTTATACGTGCAGCTACAGAGAATGTGATACAGACATTTATACAACCATAAAAACCGGCGTGGCATTTTTAAGCGAAAATATTATATGAAACTATTTTACGGAGAAATATCCGACAATCAAGTAATCATCAATGAAGAGGAGCAAACTCATATCGTAAAAGTATTACGAATGAGGTCCGGCGAAGAAATTTTCGTCACTGATGGAAAAGGAAATTTAGCAAAAGGAAATCTGATATTTGAAGGTAAAAAAGTTTCACTGGAAGTTTCAGAAATCAAAGAAAATCTTCCGAATTTTTCAACGCAACTTCATATTGCCATTGCACCAACTAAGAATATTGACCGCATTGAATTCTTTGTAGAAAAGGCAACCGAAATGGGAATTTCAGAAATCACTTTATTACAAACAGAAAAGACAGAGCGTAAGAATTTAAATATTGATAAACTTCGAAAACAAAGTATTGCTGCTTCAAAGCAAAGTTTGCGTTTTCATTTCCCTATCATTAATGACCTTACCAAATTTTCTGATTTTATTAAAGAAGTTAATCCTGAAAACACTTTTGTTGCACACTGTAATGAAAATTTAGAGCGTATTGATTTAAAAGACATTCAACCCCAAGAAAAAATTACTTTTTTAATCGGTCCTGAAGGTGATTTTTCGGATAAAGAAATTCAGCTTTTAGCAGAAAAAGGAGTTAAAGCAGTTTCGCTTGGAAGTCAGAGATTGCGTACAGAAACCGCCGGCGTTTTCGTTGCAGCTTGGAATTATGGACTGATGTGTTGATTTGAAAATATCTTAATTTGAAATTTTTACAATTAACAAATACTATTTATTAGTAAGATCTCGCAAATATTTAGCTAAAATCTGTTCGCCGCTTTTAATTGAATTTACGGACCAGCGAACTTTCATTTCCCACAGTTTTTCTTCGGACAAAAGATAATCTATATTTGATTTGATGAGTTTCTGCTTGAGTTCATAAACACAAATTGCCGCAGCGACCGAAACATTAAAACTTCTTGTAAATCCATACATTGGAATGGCTAAAGTTTCATCTGCGAAATCTAAAATTTCATCTGTAACTCCGGCAGCTTCAGTTCCAAAAACTAAAGCGACAGGTTCTGTGGTTTGAAAATCAGGAAGAAGTGTTGCGTTTTTTTCGGGTGAAACCGCAATGATTTTATAACCGCGGTTTTTGATTTCTTTAATAGAATCTAAACTGTGTGGCATTCTTTCCACATCAACCCACGTTTCTGCGCCTTTGGTTACGCGAAGATTTGGATTGAATTCATTCTCACTTTCCATCGCCACAATTTTGTGGAATCCACACGCTTCTACGGAACGAACAATCGCCGCAGCATTTCGGAACTGAAAAACATCTTCGATAACCGGTAAAACAAAATCGGAACTTTCGGGTGCAAAATGATTGATTTTCTGCAGTCTTTCGTCGGTAAGAAATTGCTGGAGATATTCGAAGGTTTTCTGATTATTCATGGGGTCAAAAATACTGATTAATTTGGGAAATTAAAAGGTTTAAGAAGCCACGAATGAACCAATTAAAATTTTGGTGTTATAAAAAGTTCGAGCACCGAAAAGAGTAATGGTCGAAAATTAGAAAGAATCTTAATTTTTTTTAAACCGCAAAAGAGGCAAAAGTTCTACTTTATAATAAGCGAATCAAAAGTTTGCAAAAGCGGAATGAAATAGACGTTCTTCTATTTTGTAATCTTTGGGAATTGTTTTTTATTGTATTTGTCTTTTGTTTCTTTTGCGGTAAAAAGAGTACTATTTTTAAATGATAGGTCTTTGCTTATTATTTTCAAAAATCCATGAAGTACTTTTAATGCTTCCTAAAGTTGGTTGCGTGGTTTGCGATAGGGATCGCAGTGGAAATCCCGGAATAAGCGTTGGCAAATTTAGGCGGTTATTTTGTAAGCGTCGGCATGAGGAATTGCAACGAAGAGCCCGGTTTTTTAGATTTTTGAGGAGGGAATTTGCGCTGGCAAAAATCTAAAAAAATTGCCCAAAAAGTAATTTTTGTTATTCTGTGAAATGCTGTATTTTTGGAAGATGAAAAGAAAAGTGCTCCTGATTTATACCGGCGGGACGATCGGCATGGAAAAAGATTACGAAACCGGCAGTTTGATGGCCTTCGATTTTGGAAATATTTTTCAGAAGATTCCCGAGATGAAGTTGATTGAATGTGAAGTTGAAGTTTACCCGTTTCGGAAACCTTTGGATTCATCGGATATGGGACCGAAAGAATGGAAAATGATTGCCAATCATATCGGTAAAAATTACGAAAACTATGACGGCTTTTTGATTCTTCATGGAACGGATACCATGTCTTATTCTGCGTCTGCCTTGAGTTTTATGTTGAAGAATTTACGGAAACCGGTTATTTTGACGGGTTCACAATTGCCGATTGGAGATTTGCGAACGGACGCGAAAGAGAATCTTTTGACGAGTTTGTATTACGCTAGTTTGTACGATCAAGATGAGGCGGTGATTCAGGAAGTTGCGGTTTATTTTGAATATAAACTCCTTCGTGGAAACCGAACTTTAAAATATTCAGCTGAGTTTTTTGACGCTTATCAAACGCCTAATTATCCGGTTTTAGGTCAATCAGGCGTTCATTTGAATATTGAAAAAGACTTTTTGTGGCGTTCGAAAAGCAACAAACCATTTACGGTAGATACGCATATTTCGCAAGATGTTTTATTTTGGCGAATTTTTCCAGGAATGCATCTGAATCACTTCACTGAAATTCCTCAGGTGAAGGTTTTGGTGTTGCAGGTTTTTGGGTCGGGAACTATTTTCAATACAGAGAAAACGAAGAAAATTTTACAATCGCTCCGAAATAATGGAACTGAAATTGTGGTAATTTCGCAATGTGTATCGGGTTCAATCAGTTTTGGGAAATATACTAATTCTAATATTTTCAGAGAAATTGGTGCGATTAGTGGAAACGATATTACGGCCGAAAGTGCGATTACGAAAGCGATGCACCTTTTAGACAATCCAAATTACAGTGGAAGTTTCGCGGAGAATTACGTTAAAAGTCTGTGCGGAGAAGTTTCTGAAAATTAAACTTTCAAAATTTAGCGAATTCCACTTTTAGAATTCAATAAATTAGCCTATTTTTGCAGTCTTCAATTAGAGAGGTGTCCGAGTGGTTGAAGGAGCTAGCCTGGAAAGCTAGTGTACGGGCAACTGTACCGTGGGTTCGAATCCCATCCTCTCTACAAACAAGTCTATAAATCAGGGACTTAACGAAATCAGGGACTAAATCAGGGACTAACGTTCCTGATTTTTTGTTTTTAGCCATATTCATTTGCTAATATCTATCTTCTTCCAGCAAATCTACTATGCTCGCATATAGGGTCAGAATAAATAGGGGGATTTACTTTTTCGACATTAATTGTAGGAGTATGACTATTGTCCTTTTTAAATAAAGTTCTGTTTTCTAATTCCCTATCCTTCACATGATCATTATTGCCTTTCATTTTTATTTGCAATTCCTTTTCCTCTTTATATTGAATGATCAGCACATCTTTTGTTATAGGCAACTCGTGAATTTGTGCTTCAATAATTGAGATCTTATCAGTCGTCTTTTGAGTCTGTTTTTCTATCGCTGTTACATTTACACCCTTTGAAGCAAGGTTCGTAATGGTCTTTTGAACTTCTGCTTTGGCTAAATCAACAGTTTTCTGATAAAACGGCAATTGGTTTTTCCAGTAGTCAGAATTACTGTCTTCCGTACTTGTTGAATAATCTTTAATTCTTTTATAAGAGATTTCTGCCTTTGTAACTTCTGCTAGAACTTTAGTAAAATCTTCATATTTCCTTAATACAAATGCACTATCAGCGAGATATTTATTTTTTTCATTTTCCAAACGCTTTTTGATCAGTTCAATTTCTATACTTGCCCTTGTCTCAGGATTCGTAATTATTGATGTTTTGAGTTCCTGCGTACTGATGTCAGAAATATCTAACACATTTGGTCCTTTTTTCATGGCTTCCAAATATCTGGCTTGTTTCGCCTGTAACTTTTGCAGCATAAAAACATCGATGCTGTCATTGGTTAGCATAAAATTGATTCTGACATTATCATTTTTGTTTCCCTGTCTCCAAGCTCTGCCTTCAACCTGCCGAAGAGATGTAATTATATAGTAAAGTGAGCATATAAACATCTTTTGTGTTTTCCTGCAGGTTCGTTCCCTCCTAAATGGCTTCACTACCAATTATAATCTTAATCTTTCCTGAATTACTGGATGATACGCGTTGTTTTTTACTTGTGCTTCTAGTATTTACTCCAATCTCTTCGGGTTGATAGCCAATTTCCTTAATAAGGTATTCCATTAAATGACCACAGTAAGGCCATCATTTAAAATATGAGGATAAATTTTATAGTAACAACAACGCATTTCCTGTTATCACTAATCAAAAAATGAATGACTATTTGAAAGAATTGGCTGCAATTGCTGAACTCAATGAGCCAGTTCGGGAGACCTACTACAAAGGCAATGAAAGAATTGATGAAATTACTCCGAAACACGCTTTATTGAGTTCTCATGCCGGAAGAAGAACGTTTATATGTAATGCTTTAGCATTGGGAATTCCACCGCAAGTCGTTATGAAGTGGACAGGTCACAGTGATTATAAAGCAATGAAACCATATATTGATATTGCAGATCAAACTAAGATAAATGCTATGGAGAAATTTAATTTACTTTAATCCCTATTCTACCCTCATATCTTTAGACCACAATTCTTAGTTTCTTAATTGTTTTTTATGCTGCTAATTTATACTTTTCAGCTGGCTTTTTAAGCTCTATTCCCTGATGTCCTCTGTTGTGGTATCTTTGTAACCATTTTTGTATTCCCAGATAAAGCTCTAATCCGTCTTTGGCGGGATTTAAAAAAATGTGCTGGTATTTTAATGTCCGCCAAAACCTCTCGATGAAAATATTGTCTAAACATCTGCCTTTCCCGTCCATTGATATTTTTATTTCTTCTTTTTTCAAATATTCTACATAACTCTTGCAGGAAAACTGAGTGCCCTGATCTGAGTTTAAAATATCTGGTTTGCCGTGATTATTTATCGCCTCACTAACCACTTTTAATGACTCTGAAGCATCTAACGAATTGCTGATTCCCCATCCTACAATATACCTGCTGAAAACGTCTATCACTGCCGTCATATACATAAACCCATTCTTCATAGGAATATAAGTAATGTCTATTTGCCAAACTTGATTGGGTTTGCTGATCTCTAAATTTCTTAATAAATACGGATAGATATATTTATTTTCCCCTTTTTGCGTGAGCATCCTGCGGGGATAAATCGGCATAATAGAAGCCTTTCGCATCAAACGACGAACTCTCTCGTAACTCATGTTAATTTCTTTTTCTTTCAGCATCAGTTTCATTGTGATCACTCCGGCAGTGGGTTCCTGCATGATGTGGTGATCCATAAGTCTCATCGCTTCCAGATTTTCAGGATTCTCGCCTTTGGCATTATAGTAAAAACTGGATCTGTTGATCTCTAAAAGTTCACACTGTTCCCGAACGCTTATTTCAGAATTCTGTTCTATTAAAACTCTAAAATCTATCATAGACCGAAGCGTTTTAAGTTTTTTTTTAAGAATTCCTTCTCCATTTCCAGCTTACCAATTTTGGCATAAAGCTCCGAAACATCCGTATCTGGAATCTCTTTTTGTACTTTCTCTTCAAATATTAATGAAGAATTCTGCAAAAATTCCTGTTTCCAGACAGAGATCTGGTTGGGATGCAATTCAAACTTCAAAGCCAATTGTTGAAGCGTTTCCCTCTCCTTTAAAGCCTCAATTACTACCTTGGCTTTAAAACTGGATTCAAATTTTCTTCTCGTTTTTCTCATGTTTTTTCCGACTATTTAAAGTTAATAATTTCAACTTAAATAGTGGTCTAGTTTTTCAAGGGTATTATACCCTATCAATAAAATCGAGAAACATATCGGTGATAAAGTATTTTAGGAATATTTACTGGCTTTTAAAATCCTGTAAAGAAGTGAGATCTGGCTCACTAAAAGCAGTTTTATAATAATTTAGAAAATAAAAAAGAAGCCGTCTCACAACTTAATGAAACGGCTTTATTACGATTTTTTAATCGTCTCCTGTCCTAGCACGTGTTTAAAATTTATGAATCTCAGATGTTCAATTTAAATATTGAGACACTTTTTTTTCTTCTATTTAATTTCAAACTCAATCTGTTCGCCAGGTTTAAAGATGATTGATTTCTTAGTATTCAAATTTATAAAATTCATTTTTAAATCATTTTCGCTTAACGATTGAATGCTTATTTTGTTTGTTTCCAGTTTTACAAAAACATCGGCTTCTTCTGCAAAATTCAATTGAATATTATCTTTTGCCACATTTTTCACTGAAAAGAAGAGGGCAAGATTCTCTTTAGTTACTGAAATTGGCTGTGCTCCGTCAATTTTCCATTTGGAATCATTGATATCCCAATCTTTTATTTTCGGATTTTTTTTGTCTTTGTCTATGCGTTGATCAAAAGTTTTAAATGGAACAATAGTAGAAATAAAACTATAATTGGATTGTTTATTTTTAGAAACCACATTCCATTGTTTTCCGTCCTTGCCTGAAGAAATAACGGAATTCGCAGATTTCAATTGGTAAATATCACTTCCGGAACCATCTGCAAAAGTGGCACGTAATAAATCGGGCGCATTCTCTAAACTATAGTGTCCTTGCCAAACCTGTTTGTAGGTGTGTGGCGCACTCGAACTGAAATTGTCTTTTACAATCCAAAAATCGTTTCTTAAATAAATGACTTGTCGAGAGTATTTAACGCCCACGTTTTCGAAACCGTTGTGGCTACCGATATACAAGTCTAAATTATTGTTTGTATTCCATGTAATGTTTTTAGGTTGTGGTAAGGATTTGAATTTCCCAAAACCACTTCCGCCTTGATTTCCTCCATATCCTTTTCCTTGTAATTCATTATCTACCAAAGCCACATTTTTGACCATAGAATTTTTGAAAAATTCATAATCTTTTAGCGAATAACGTACTTGATAATTAGGTAAAATAACCTGTCCGTTCGCCATCGCTTGGATGCCCAACATATCACCGTGCTGATGATCAGGTTTGAACGGATCAAGTCCATTGGAAATAGCCATTACTTTATCGTCTTTTTTCCAACCTTCGCGCATAATGTAATAGCCGGTTTCGGGGAAAGAAACCGATTTGAAATCCGGAGTTTTCGTTTTTATATTATTAAGCAGTTTAAGTTGGGCATCATTTAAAAACCAATATATGCCTGATGGAACATAATTATTGGCAAAATAACCCATTTCCGGATCTTCAAAAAGCAAATAACCTAAAGTTAAAGCACCCGAAATATTATTTTTTTCAGCCCAAGGATTATTGGTATCATCTGAAAATACTGGCGCTGATTTATCTGGATATGCGATTTTAGGTAAAGTTTCAAACAAAGATCTTAATTTTGATTCCCAAAGAGGATCAATTTTAACATTATTATTTTTAGAAAGTTGATAGACATAGAAATAATTGTCGATATCACTTATATGATAATGCACAGAACGCTCAAATTGAAAGCCATCTTTATTAATTTCTCTAGATAAATGTTCCTGTATTGTACTCATTGCACGTTTATTCCACTGATCTGAATCTTTAAAATCCCGGAACAAAATAGAAACCATCGCCAACGCCGACATTCCTCTGGTTTGATGATTTCCCGGTACAAATTCAGCATTGGTTTTATACAAATTTGATGCGTGTTGTAGCAAAGTGGCAATCGTTAACAATTGATCAAAGTCTGAATAATCTTTTTCTCCCAAAAATAAATTGTGAATTTCCAACCAATTGAGTATCCGATAACCGGAACGAAATGCTTCATAAACTCCATTACCATCATCAATAGTTTCATATTTGTTTGCAACCAATGAGGTGTTTAATGATTTTAACTGGTCCTTAAAATAGTTAAGATATTCTGTATCTTTATTTTGATAATTATAATAAAAAGCAATATCTACCATTTTGTGTTGGCGTGCCAAATGACGCAAAGCATACGCATTAACTGGTTCTCCGTTTTGATAATTAAAGGGAAGTTTCCACGGTGTAACGGCACCGAATTTTGCCATGTGATCTAAAGCATTGTTGGTGTGAGCGCTTTTAGCATTTGGATAAATAGTATTGTATTCTTTGAATCGCGCATCATTGTTTTTCCAATCATAGAAATAACGTTCAGCGAATTTATCTCTAAAATACTGCGCTAATTTGGCATTGGTAATGGCTTTTGCACCACCTAATTCCTGAACGACTTCCGGTTTTAAATAATTTACTAAATCATTGATTGCAAGAACTTTTTCAGAAGGGATTTTTTGTCCAAAAATATTAAGTGAAATTACACAACTAAGGACAAAGAGAAAAAATTTTGAACACTTCATTTTATAATTTATTGACTAGAATTTAATTTAAAAATACCCTTGTAAAACTTGTTCTATTTTTTGAAAAATGCCACGAATGAACGAATTTATAACATTCGTGTATTCGTGGCAAAGCCGTTATACTAATTTTAGTACATTAATTTCATTTCTAAGTTCTGAACAACCTTAAATTCACCTGAATTTTCAATGGTATTTTTCCCTGGCTTTTGTCCTTTTTCACCCCATAAAATTGCAATTGTTTTTACAGGATTATTTTTAAAAATATTATTTGCAATAGTTACATATACGATCCCTGTGTTTTTAATTAAAATGTTTTCTGGCTGCGCTTTTCCACAGTTAGTAAAAGTATTCCCTTCCATTTTTAGATTTCCACCAATAGTTGATTCGTCATAACCACCACGATAGTAATCTAAAACAACACCTGGAATATTAGCAAATTTAGAATTAGTAAAAGTCACAAACTCGGCATTATAATCTCCGCCGTCATTTTTTTCTTTGTTGAGCATAAATCCATTTTCACAATCGCTAATTTTAGAATTTACAACTGAAATATTATCTGCAAATGAACCTTTAGAAACTTCTAAAACACTTTTAAAATTAGATATTTCAGAATTTTCAATAGAAATATCATAGGCTTTGCTCATTAATTTATCTAAAGTTGTAAATGCATTTTGAGTTTTATTTCCAGTAAGGATAACGTCTTTTAAAATTAAATTTCCTTTAGGTTGCATTTCGAAAGCAGTTTTCTTCGAAGAGAAAACAAGCTTTGCTTTACTTTTTTTGTTACTTGAAGCAATCGTAATTTCTTTGTTAATAGCCAACGAAGAAGATAATTTATAAGTACCACTTTTTAGCAAAATAATATCGCCAGAATTGGCTTTGTCTAATTTTTTTATCAATTCCTCGGACGTTGAAACTGAAATTATATTAGCTGGAGCTTTTGGTTTATTAACTTCGTACCAATTTGTTCCGTAATTACTTCTGTCAACTAATATAGGATTTCCTTTTATCGGATTTACGATTGCGCCTACGCTGTTATTAGTAGCAGTTCTGCTATTTCCAAAAAGGTCTTTGGTAATATTTTCAAAATCAAAACCATGATATAAATCAGTGTTATTTTCTTTTAAAGTAAACAAATCATCAGATACTTTGGTGACTCCAAAATCTTTAGTAATTAAACCTGCAGGTTTTACTTCGCTTTTGTTTTCATTATTGATAAAGTTATTTTTAAATGTTACACCATCCACTTTATCAAAATTTACAATAGGATTCATTTCTGGTAATTCGTTGTAAATTAAATTATTAGCAAAGAGTACTCGCTCAGGTCGGGCAGAACGAATTTCAGATTTCGGCAAAACTCCACTTTGACTAACGTTTGAACCAACGCTCAATTGCCACGGTGATTTGCTGTCTATAAAAGAATTGTATGCAACCACTACATCAGTCACTTGATTGTATCTATTTAAAGATGATTTAGGAATTCCGTTCATTATGGAAATGGCGCTACGGAACATTTCGCCATTTATTTTATAAAAATAGTTGTTCGTGATCCAGTGTCCGGTGTTCACAACTCGAATTCCTCCAATCTGATCGGAATTGTCATTTCCTATAAAAACGTTACTATCTACTATATTATAATTTCCATGTCTTATTACCAATGAACCTTCTGATTCAAAGAACACATTATTTCTGTATTCATTGAAGTTAGATTTATTTGAAATTACTTCTACTTCTCCGTTGCAATGTTCGAATAAATTTTTGTACACTTTAGTGTAAGAAGGTGTCATAGAGGTTTCACTATCGCCAATTTGAATTGTTTCTCCATGTGGACCACCTTTCCGCGGACGTGGACCAAAATAATTATTAACTATTTGGTGGTAATTGTAAACATTCTCATTACCATCAAGCAAAACCCGAACTGTCGGACCAAAATTAGATTTTCCAGTAATATAACAACTACTCAGTTCGTTATGTCTTCCCCAAAATTCAATCCAATGGTCGCTTACATCTCTGTCCGGTTGGGTAAATTCGTCGATTACACATTGTGTGAACTTGCAATTGTTGGCAATAGAATCATTGTTAATTTTGAACTGGACAACTGCCTTTGAAGGCGTATGACCGTTTCTGAAGTGCAAATCTCGCACTACTAAATAGTTTCCTCCAAATTTTAAATCAGAAGCACCTTCAATAAATACTTTTCCAGGTGTTTCGGCTCTTAAAGTAATTGGATTTTCTTTGGTACCATTGCCATAAAATTTAATTTGAACATCTTTCCAGATGCCATTTACTAAAATAATATTATCACCC
This sequence comes from Kaistella flava (ex Peng et al. 2021), assembly GCF_015191005.1. Lineage (NCBI taxonomy): Bacteria > Pseudomonadati > Bacteroidota > Flavobacteriia > Flavobacteriales > Weeksellaceae > Kaistella > Kaistella flava (ex Peng et al. 2021). Next base: position 1,885,219 of record NZ_CP040442.1, read on the forward strand.
GCAGTTGAATTTTTTATGGCGCTGTTCAGCTCCTTTATGTTATTTACTTTAATATTTCTTGTACTAATAACGGTATTTGCAAAAGCCAACTGATTGGTAGAAAATATTAAAATCAGTAAACTTAAAATAGAAATGATCTTTTTCATTGTTAAAATTTAATTTTTAAAATTGGTTTAATTTAATAATAGTCTTCTTTACATAATTTTTAAATGGTCTGCAAATCTTCCATGGAAATACCTTCTTTGTATTTAAACCAATATTTTCTGTAATAAGGAATTTTTGAGAGAGAAGCACTTTCTAAAATAGGCACATCAAGTGGGCTATTTACATTTTCTGTGTTGGTTCTAATCAATTCGCACTTTACGTAGATTTTTCTGATAACATCTACAGCAAATGGTAAATCGGTTTTTACACGTTCTGGCAAAACATATCCACCTAGACTAACCGTAAGATCTACACCCGAAAATCGCATTTCGGCGACCATTTCACCAAGCGTCTTATAATCTAAAAACTGTAATATTTTAGATAAATAAAAGTCGACAACACGGAGCAAATTTGCCATGGCAGCTTTTGTAATAATTTTTTTTCTGGCAATCATAGTGGATTGTTATTCTTTGATGATTACTTGATGTTTACACTTTCACAAAAAAATCAAACACCACTATTAGATTAATCAAATTGGATAACCACTTTGGTTTACCAAATATAGTTATAGTTTATTAAATACACAAATGGAATGCACATCTATTATGAGTTTAGTATAATAACATTTAAACCTTTATGCATCTAAGAATTTTTAATATTAAGATATAGGTTAACCGAATGGTACATCGAAACTTTATTTCAAATTACAAAAGAATAATAGACAATAACATATTGAGTTTTCTTCAGCTTTCTTCTAATTTCGAAAATAAGAAAACACCATGTTAAAAACCTTGTCTTTATACAAATGATAACTTTAGTCCACTACAAATTTGGATGATCATTTATTTCCAATACAATTTTATCACTTATTCCGAGTAAACAATTTCCTATTAAAAAACTAAATATTTACTTCTATTCCAATTACAGCATAATGATGGATAACAAAAAGTACGTTATTCCATTAGAAAGCGTCTCAAAAGTGATTCTAAAAAAAGAAATCACATCATTCGTGAATTAAAAAAATTTCCTATATTTGGTAAACCAAATTGGTAAACCAATATCTATAAGACGTTTTTGGTTTTAGTTCGTTGTTAATTAAAATAATTTGAACTTAATGAAAATTCTCCTTTAAAAAGGATAAACTACTGACGAAATGAAAATCAGTTTAATTTAGAAAAAAATAATGATGCATAAATTTTCATCCTATATAAAGGCTTTTTTTTGTCTATTTTGTATTTTACTATATCAATATAATTCTGCCCAAGAACATCCCTCTTTAATTTTAACAAAAAAAGGCGTTGCCGAAATTCGCGCCAATTTGGGTAAATTCCCTCTTTTCGATGAGTCAGTTTCTAATGCAAAAGCACAAGTTGATGCAGAAATTTTAAACGGAATCGAAGTACCAATCCCGAAGGATTACTCTGGAGGCTACACGCACGAACGCCATAAAAAGAACTTTATGATGATGCAGAAAGCCGGCCTTTTGTATCAGATTTTAAATCAAGACAAGTACGCAGAATATGTTAAAAATATGCTTTTTCAATATGAAAAAATGTATCCTACACTACCCCTTCATCCTCAAACAAGATCTTACGCAAGAGGTAAATTTTTCTGGCAAGCTCTGAATGATGCCAATTGGTTAGTTTATACAAGTCAGGCTTATGACTGCATCTATGACTATTTAAGTCCAGTCGAACGGAAACGGTTAGAAACAAATTTGTTCTGTCCGTTAGCAGATTTTATTTCTTTGGAAAATCCTAAATTTTTTAATAGAATTCACAATCACAGTACTTGGGCAAATGTAGCAGTAGGCATGATTGGTTTAGCAATGAATAATAATAAATTGATTGACCGTGCCTTATATGGAATGAAAAACGACGGCATAAAACCTGGTGAAAAAGACAATGACGGTGGATTATTAAAAAAACCAGGACAAAAAGCGGGGTTTTTCGCAAATATCGAAGAGCCCTTTTCACCAGACGGCTACTTCACCGAAGGACCTTATTATCAAAGATATGCGATGTATCCTTATATAGTTTTCGCAGAAGCTCTTCAAAATAAAAAACCAAAATTAAAGGTTTTTGATTATAAAAATGGTGTTTTATTAAAATCGTTAAACACCTTATTAAATTTAACAGATTCAGATGGGAAATTTTTTCCACTAAATGACGGACAAAAAGGAATGTCATATTATTCCCGGGAATTAGTATTTTCTCTTGATGCCGCGTATTTATTTGGCGGAAAAGATTCTGGATTGCTTTCAATTGCACAAAAACAAGGTGAAGTGACATTAGATGATGCAGGATTTGCTGTGGCTAAAGCAATTCATGAAGGACTAGCAACACCTTTAGAGAAAATCTCAGTGGAATATTCAGATGGCCCAAAAGGAGATCAGGGTGGTGTCGGAATTTTGAGAAGTAAAGGATCGAAAGAAGATTTGACATTAGTCATGAAGTATACAGCTCAAGGCAGCAGTCATGGTCATTATGATAAACTATCTTTCTCTTTTTATGAAGGTGGAAATGAAGTTTTACAAGATTACGGTTTATCCAGATTCGTCAATATTCAGCAGAAAGGAGGTGGAAATTATTTAAAAGAAAATAAAACCTGGGCAAAGCAAAGTATCGCACACAATACCATCACTCAAAATGAAACCTCCCATTTTAGTGGTGATTACGAAACAGGAGATCAGTTTCATTCGGAAAAATATGTATTTGATGCCTCCAATCCAAAATTGCAGGTAGTTAGTGCAAAAGAAACAAATGCCTATCCAGGAACAGAATTGCAGCGCGTACTGGCACTAATTAAAGAAGGAAGTTTTGAAAATCCTTTTCTGCTGGATATTATAAAGATTAAATCTAAAACCAATAATCAATATGATTTGCCCTATTATTACTTCGGTCAGATCGTGTCAACAAATTTTAAATATATGTCGCCACAAACATTGTCGCCCCTAGGAACAAAAAATGGCTACCAACATTTATGGAAAGAAGGTGAAGGTTCCCAAGTGGATGATAATATAAAAATATCCTGGTTTAATAAAGACCGTTTTTATAGTATGACCTCTGTCATTTCTAATAATGATAAGTTAATTTTCGCAAGAATTGGAGCAAATGATCCAGACTTTAATTTAAGAAATGATCCTGCAATTATCATTCGCAAACAAGATACTAAAGACACTTATTTTGTTTCAGCAATAGAAATACATGGCAATTACGATCCTGTAACCGAGATTGGAACTAACACGTATAGTACTATCAAAAAGTTAGACATCATTTATCAGGATGAAAATTATGCATCGGTGAGGATAGAAAATAAAGATGGTGAATCTTCAAATTTCATCTTCGCATTCAATGATGCCGATAAATACAGCCAACATCAAATAAAAATCAACGAAAAGGATTATAAATGGACTGGTCCTTTTACAATAATTAATAATTAATAATTAATAAAAATAAACATTATGAAAAATTTTGGAGCAAGTAAAGAATTTTTGTTAGATGCAGAACAAGAATGGGAAAAAGTTGGAGAAGGCGTTCAACGAAAAATAATGGGCTATGATGACAAAATTATGCTTGTCAAAGTAGATTTTAAAACGGGTGGAATTGGATATGAGCATGAGCACCATCATTCCCAAACAACTTACGTCGCAAGCGGAGAATTTGAATTCACTATCGGTGGCGTAACAAAAACGGTAAGCAAGGGTGATTCAGTATACATTCCGCCACATGTGCTTCATGGAGCTACGTGCACAAAAGGAGGAATTTTAATCGATGTTTTTAGCCCAATCAGGGAAGATTTCATGGACAAATAATCTGATCAACAATACTTTACGCCAGTAGCGAATATAAAATGAGATATTTCCAAAAAAAAGCTATTAAAAAATTTTGCAGTGCCCGAAAATAGCTGTATATTTGGTTTACCAGTTTGGTTAGTCAGTTTGGTAACCCAATTAAATTAAAAAAAATCTAATTCTTATGAACAACAAATTATCCGTTGCAGTTGTCTTTCTACTATTTGGTACACTCGTAACGGCTCAGGTGAAAATCCCTGATACATTAGTAAAGGAGAAGAAAATAGACGAAGTTATTATTATAGGATATGGTTCTCAAAAGAAAAGTCACTTAACAGGTGCTATCTCAAAGGTCGAAAACAAAGACTTGGATCAGATTGCTGTGTCCAGAGTAGATGATGCTTTAGTAGGGCAAGTCGCTGGCGTAAATGTACAAGCAATTGAAGGTGAAGCAGGTTCTTCGCCTACAATTAGAATTAGAGGAACTGGTTCCATTTCTGGATCATCTGATCCTTTAATCGTCGTAGATGGCCTTGTTGTAGATAACGACTATTTAGGATCTTTAGACATGAACAATGTCGCTTCATTTGAAGTTTTAAAAGATGCGGCCTCTTCTGCGATTTATGGATCACGTGGTGGTAATGGTGTTATTTTAATAACGACAAAACAGGGTAAAGACGGAAAAACTAAATTTTCATACAATACTTTCTTCGGAGTTAAAAGCGCTTATCACAGCGATGCTTACACTTATGACATTGCTGGAACAGCTGCTAGAGAACTTGCTGAAACAGGTGCTCTTTCCGCAAGAACACAGTACATTCAAAGATTAGGAATAAATACCGATTGGCAGGATGTTATTTTTGATGGCGGTACAATCGAAAGTCATACCATCAGCGCTAGAGGAGGAAGCAAAAGCACGAAGTTCAGCTCCTCTTTAGGATATGTTCATGATGAAGGGGTACTTTTAACAGATGATTTTAAAAAGTATAGTTTCAGTTTTAAATTAGACACCAAAATTAGCGATAAATTCAAGATTGGATTTAATTTATCTCCTTCTTACACCAATACCAGGAGATTTGACGGTTCAACTCATGATGTTTTACGACAAGCACCCTGGTTACCAGTTTATCTCGATGCACACTCTATTCAATTTGTGAACAGGTTGAGAGATAATGGTAAGTACGCAAATGTCAAAATTGGAGATTATGCACAACAGAGAATGTTTGATAACTTTGATTTGGTTACTGGGATGCCTGTTGCAACTGGTGGTACAAGCATAAGTGACACTAGCAATACCAATCCTGCAGCAAAAATTTTAGAAAAAAATAGAACCCAGCAAAAATTTAAAATGTTTGGGAGTATGTATGGAGAATACAGTATACTGGATGATTTAAAATTCAGAGCAGTAGTTGGCGGCGATTTTCAAAACACAGATGTCCGACGTTGGCAAGGAATTAAAGCAGATTTACTGGCTTCTTCAGCACAGTTAGACTTGGGAAGCGCCAATACTATACATTTGGTGACAGAAAATTATTTCACTTATGACAAAAGTTTTGGAAATCATGATATTACAGCAGTTGCCGGAGTCTCTGCAGAACATTGGCAAACCAATGGTAATGAAGTTTCTGCCGCAGGATATACCTCTGATTTAATCCAGACCATACAAGCTGGATCTGTATCTCTTGGTGGAAGATCTTACGAGTATGAAGAGGCTTTGCTTAGTTATTACTCCAGATTGAATTACGCATATAACAATAAGTATCTGCTTTCTGTAAGTTTCCGAAAAGATGGAAGTTCTATCTTCGGCGAAAATAACAAGTATGGTAATTTCCCGGCAGCATCTGTAGGTTGGGCAGTAAGTAAAGAAAATTTTTTACAGAGCAGTAAAGTAATTAGTAACTTAAAATTAAGAGCTAGTTACGGTTTTACTGGAAATAAAGATTTAAGAATAGAAGGTCAAGATGGTTATTTGATACAATATTACCCGTCCCTATCCTTACTTAATTCATCTACAGCAATAATAAATAATGCACCAGTAAACGGATATAATCCTTTAAATATCTCCAATCCATTTTTGCAATGGGAACGTTCTCAGGAATTAGATTTTGGATTAGACTATGGCTTATTTAAGAATAAAATTAGCGGATCCTTTGATATCTATCAACGAACAAGTGATCAACTACTACTAAACAATCCAATCTCCGGAACTACAGGATTCACCAACGCAATCGCCAATCTGGGGAAAGTAAGAAATAGCGGATTAGAAGTAGAAATACGAACGAAAAATATTTCAACCGAAAAATTCAAATGGTCATCCACCATTCTTGCTTCTAAAAACAAAAATGAACTTCTAGATTTTGGTGACTCTAATGGATTAATACAAAATGTTGATGACAAAAGAGCCGCGGAATGGATAAATTTGGTTGGGAACCCAATCTCCTCATTTTATGGTTGGGTTGTAGATAGTGAAATTCCAGCCCAATACATTAACAATCCTTATTTCCCAATTGGAGGTCAAGCACAGCATGTATATGTAAAAGATTTAAATGGCGACGGATTAATTGATGATGAAGATAAAACTATTTTAGGAAATCCCTACCCAGATCTCGTCTGGAGTTTTACCAATGATTTCACGATCGGAAACTTTAACATTAGTTTTATGTTCCAAGGAAGTCATGGTGCCGAAGTGAGAAATATAGGAGACCAGTATATTTTTAACCATTTTAATTCTGCACAAAGTTACAATGTGGTTACTACACCAAATCAAGGCTTCATAAAAGAAAAAATCTTTACAAATGCTATTATCCAGGATGCTTCCTATATCGCATGGAGAAATCTCAATGTAGGATATAATTTCTCAAAAGACATGGTAGCAAAATTTGATTTTATTAATAGCGCAAGAGTTTATGCATCGGGACAGAATCTAATGTATTTCATGGCAAAAGGATACACGGGTTTAAATCCTGAATCAATTAACACTACATCGCCTACTACTTACGGATATCAGAGAGCAGGATCTCCTATTTTCCGTACCATTTCTTTAGGCTTAAACTTAGAATTTTAAAAATTAGTTATGAAAAAATATAAATTACTTTCCGCATTCGTAATTATTGCTCTGATGGCTAGTTCATGTAGAGAAGATTTCCTAAAGCCTTATCCTACATCTGCTGTATCTGCAGAAAATTATTTCCAGAACGAATCTCAGCTTTTAGCTGGAGTAATTAACATGTACGATGGAATTCAGGGTGCAAATGCACTAGAAGATGATGATAAAAAAAATCAGGCTGTTCAATTTGAATATTATTTAACGGAAATGCGAAGTGACAATACTAGAACTAAAAGTAGTGAAGGTGAAGCTTCCCAGTTTGAAAAATATACTGTTGTTGCAACCAACGGTATCGTCGCAGATTATTACATTAGTTATTATAATATCATTTTCAGAGCAAATACAGTATTAGCACATTTAGACGTAGCATCAGAAACTACACGTCCAAAATTTGAAGGAGAAGCTAAGTTTGTGAGAGCGTATGCTAATTTTAATTTGGTTCGTCTATTTGGTGATATTCCTTACGTTGACCATGTACTTTCGATAAATGAAAAAGATGTTCAATTTACCCGGGTTCCACAAGCGCAGATTTATGCACTTATTGTCAGTGATTTAAAATCAGCTATTGAAACTTTGGATAATTCATATAAAAACAGAGCCTCAAAAGCAGCTGCACAAGCGCTATTGGCAAAAGTATATCTGACTTTAAAGACGAATTATTTAGAAGCTCAGCAATTATGTGAATCTGTAATGGCAAGCAATTATAGCCTAGAAACCAATTTTAAGGATGTCTTTTTTAATGAAAATAATAAGGAAATTATTTTTTCCATTGGTTACGTGGCAGACAACAAATTAGATAGTCAAGGATTCTCCGCAGAATGGTTAAATTCTGTGGGAAGATCAAGTGGTGTAAATTATGTGACAAATGAGGCTCGCGCTGCTCTTGACTTATTGGGAGGAAACAGAAAGCCTTATTCTTATAGACAAGATCCAAGTCAGCCTTCCCAATACCAAGTCGTAAAATATTTACCGGTGGCAGATGCTGCACTTGGAATACAAGCAACAGCCAGCAGCCCAAGAATGGCAGGTAATGACTGGATAGTTATTCGATACGCTGATGTTTTACTAATGCATGTAGAAGCAATCATGGCAGGAAATAACGAGACAAATTCGAGTTCTGCTTTAAATTCATTCGCAAAAATAAGATTAAGAGCAGGTCTACTTCCAGACTCGGACGGAATTATAACCCGTCAAGAACTATTAGATGAAAGACGTGTAGAGTTTGCGTTTGAAAACCAACGTTTTTTTGACTTGGTACGATTTAATGAAGCTCAAAATGTACTCTCTGCCTACTCTTCCTCAAATGGTTACTCATTCACTACCACAGACTTACTGTTGCCCATACCGCAAAGAGAAATCAACATTAGCGGTGGACTTATGAAACAAAACCCTGGCTATTAATAATAGATAATTTAATATTATGAAAAATACATTTGATATAAAGAGAATTACCCAAATCTCACTTTTACTGTCATTCCTTTTATTAATTTTTTCAGCCTGTGATTTTAGATACGATATTGCAGAAGCAGGCTCGAAGCCAGATTTAACACCGCCAAAGGCAGATTTTAATTATAGTCAAGGGCAAGGAGGACTAGATCAATGGAAAATATTTTCGTTCGGAAATCTTTCCACCAGTGCAACTGATTACGTCTGGAATTTCCCAGATGGAAGCACCGTCACCACTTTAGATACGACCTATAAGTTTGCAGACGAAGGAACTTTTGACGTGACTTTAACTGCAAAAGATAAGTTAGGAGCTACGAATTCTATAACAAAATCCATAGAAGTCGTTAAACCATTAATACCAGCGGGAATTTTGCCCGTTATTCATGAACCAGGCTTTGAAGATGGTGACTCAAACTGCGGTCCAAATATGGATGGTAGAGATTGTTGGAGGATTCCTGGCGGTGCAATATTTGGAATAACCTCAAGCCCAGTAAGAACAGGCTCTCAGGCTGCAAAATTTGATGCAGGCTCTAACCGAGTTGCCTATCAGGAATTAACAGTTTCTCCAAATACAAGTTATACAATAACTATATTTTATACGATAAAAACTTCACCCGGAGGATCTCAAATGCGCTTAGCAGTGTCCGATCCAATTACAAACGCTAGTCAAATCTCCACTGCAATCTTTAAATCCACAACTGGGAATGATCAAAGTGATGCTAACTCCTTTACTCCTTTAACACTTACTTTTGATACCGGCGCTAGAACGAAAATAGGTCTTTGGATTGACAGTAATAATATCGCAGAGTCTAGAGTTGACGATGTTTCAATCAGTATAAATTAAATAATTATGAAAATCCATAAAATATCCCTGAGTTCTTTATTTTTAATTATATTTTTTACAACTTTTTCTATCTCCTGCTCAGCGCAAAATGTAAGTACAGACAAAATAGAGAAAAAGGATAAGAATAAGAAAAAATACAAACTTCCAGAAATTGATTTAAGTCACTGGAGCGTAACTACACCAGAAATTAATCCAAAAAACGGTAAAGTTTTAAATGTGGAACCACCTGAAATTCTGAATTACGCAAAAGATGATTTGCTGAAAAAGAACATGTATAATGATTCAATTTCAGGAGCATTAGTATTTTATGCTTATCCGACCGAGGGTACGACTGCTAATACAAAATTTTCCCGTTCCGAATTAAGAGAACAAATGGTTCCTGGAGATAATGATAAAAACTGGACCTTTAAGCAAGGGGGAATAATGAAGGGAGAACTCGCCATGGGAAATGTTACTAAAGATAGTAAAGGGAAATATCATAAAGTAATTATCATGCAGATTCACGGTAGGCTCACAAACAAACAAAGAGATTTAATTGGGCAAAAAGATAATAATGCACCACCTGTACTAAAAATTTCTTGGCAAGACGGTAAAATCAGGGTTAAAACAAAGGAGTTGAAAAACCTGAATGCTACCTATGAAGAAATGCTAGAAACTGATGCGTGGACTGATGATGAAGGATACACCTTTAAAGAAGACGTTGGCTTTGGCCGATTCACTTTAGAAGTAAAAGTATCTGATGGTAAATTAACTGTTTCACTAAATAATAATGAGTTTAAAGTTTACGATAATATCCACATGAAGAAATGGGGTGTTTTCGAAAATTATTTTAAAGCTGGCAATTACTTTCAGTCGACAGATAAAGGTTCTTCTGCAAAAGTCAATTATTACAAATTGTCAGTCAGCCATTAATTTACGGGTATCAAAATAGAAAATAAATTATACAAAAGATTAAACAATCATAAAAAATAAAACAATGTCAAAAAAAGTAGTAACATTTGGAGAAATCATGTTGAGATTAGCTCCTCAAGGATTTTTAAGATTTTCACAAGCCGATAACTTTGATGTCGTGTATGGTGGTGGAGAATCAAATGTGGCTGTCTCATTAGCGAATTATGGAATTCCTGTAGATTTTGTAACCCGTTTGCCGAAAAATGACATCGGACAATGTGCGATGATGGAAATGCGTAAAAGAGGGGTTGGTGTAGATAAAATTGTTTGGGGAGGTGACCGATTGGGAATTTATTTCCTGGAAACTGGCGCTGTAAGTAGAGGAAGTAAAGTAGTTTACGATAGAGCTCATTCTGCAATGTCAGAAATCCAATCTGGAATGATCGACTGGGAAAAAGTTTTCGAAGGAGTTGAATGGTTCCACTGGACTGGTATTACGCCTGCAATTTCTCAAAGTTCTGCTGACGTTTGTTTAGAAGCTGTAAAAGTGGCAAGCAAAATGGGAATTACCATTTCTACAGATTTAAATTACCGTGCAAAATTATGGAATTATGGTGGTGACAGAGAAGCAATCATGACCGAATTAACTTCACACTGTGACGTGATTTTAGGAAATGAAGAAGACGCAGAAATGCATTTCGGTATCAAACCGGATGGCGCTGCAGTGCAAACTCATGGTCACGATGTAAAAGCAGAAGCTTTCTTATCTGTTTGTCAGCAAATGATGAAGAAATTCCCGAAAGCTAAAAAAGTAATTACCACTTTAAGAGGTTCAATTTCAGCTTCTCACAATACTTGGGCTGGAGTTTTATATGACGGTAAAGAAATGTTGCAAACCCGTCAGTATCAAATTACCGATATTGTTGACAGAGTAGGTGGTGGAGATTCTTTCATGGGTGGTTTAATCTACGGATTATTGACTTACCCAAATGATGATCAAAACGCTTTGGATTTCGCTGTTGCAGCATCTTGTTTGAAACATACCATTAAAGGTGACGCCAATTTGGTGACCGTTGATGAAGTAATGAAATTAATGGGTGGAGATTCTTCTGGTAGAGTTGCTAGATAATTTATTATGATTATAGATACCCTTACCAACGCGCAGAAATACGCAAGTTTACATCCTTTATTTGCAGAAGCTTTTGCTTATTTAAAAAAGAATAATTTGGCAAAATTACCTGATGGAACGATAGAAATTTCAGAAGGTTTAAAAGTTATTATCAGCAATAAAGCAGGTAAATCAAAACAAACCAGTCTTGAAAAATTTGAGTGTCATCAGAAAAATATTGATATTCAGGTTTGTGTAAAAGGAACAGAAACCATCGGTTGGAAACCTTTAGAAAATTGCAAATCTCCAAAAGGAGAATATAATCCAGAAAAAGATGTCCAGTTTTTTTTAGATGAGCCAGAAACTTTTTTCCAGCTTCATGCGAATCAGTTTGTGATTTTTTATCCAGAAGATGTTCATGCACCAATGATTGGTAAAGATGACGAACTCATTAAAAAAATTGTTTTTAAAGTTAAAATTTAATTCAAAATGAAATCGCCATCTGCAAACTTTCTAAAAAAGCATGGATGAAATTAGGCGATTCCATATGACCTTTAAAAAAATAAATATTACATATGAAAAATAATAGCCAATCCGTTTCCGAGGCAATTGTGAAACAGGGAATGCTTCCACTATACTTTAATGCAAGTGAAGAAGTAACTTTAGAAGTTTTAAGAAGTGTTTATAAAGCTGGAGTTAGAGCGATAGAATATACGAATCGTGGGGAAGCAGCTTTGAGAAATTTCACCAAAATGGTTGAAGTTCGAAATGCTGAAATGCCAGATTTGTTGTTAGGAATCGGAACCATTAAAAATCTAGAACAAGCAGAAAGTTTCTTGAAAGCAGGTGCTGACTTTTTCATCAGTCCCGGATTTGTTCCTGAAGTTGCAGCATTTTTAATTGCTAAAGATTTATTTTACAGTCCTGGTTGTATGACTCCAACAGAAATTATTGCTGCTGAAAATGCAGGCGTGAAATTCATTAAATTATTTCCTGGAAATATGTTGGGGCCAGATTTTTTAAGTGGTATTAAAGATATTTTTCCAAATCTTCTTTTTATGCCGACAGGTGGCGTAGATACGACAAAAGAAAATATCCAAAGCTGGTTTACAGCCGGCGTTTCTGCAGTAGGAATGGGAAGCAAACTACTTAGTAAAAAATTAATGGCAGACAAAAATTACTCTTTAATAGAATCGGAAACAAAAAAAGTTTTGGAAATAATTGCGGAACTTAAGTAGGTGATAGCTTAACATTTTATCTGCAAATAGCTAAGATATATTAATGAAAAATAATATATCCGCATTGATTTCAAGGCTTTTATTTTGCTAATTTTGCAAAACCAATCTGGTTAACCAAAAAAATGAATGAAAATGAATTTAGATTTAATTACAAAAAAAGAGAATCAAAATACACAGAAAGAAATTATCGCTAAAATTAGGGAGTTAATTAATTTCAAAAATCTTGAACCAGGAGATAAACTGCCTTCGGAGAGAATGTTGTCAGAAAAATTTGAGGTATCTCGTAGCAATGTGAGAGATGCTATACAAAAATTAGAATTCTACGGAATACTAAAATCTATACCACAAAGCGGAACATTTGTAGCAAACATAGGTGCGATTGCTATCAACGGAATGATAGACGATATAATAAGATTAGAAGAACCGGATTTTAAATCACTTGTAGAAACTAGAATCCTTCTGGAACTTAAAACAGTAAGACTGGCAGCAATAAGAAGGACTGATGAAGATATTCAGAATATAGAATCAGCACTAAATGCATATTCCCAAAAAGTTTTAGCAGGTGAGGACGCTGTTCAGGAGGATCTTCTATTTCATCTATCAATTGCGAAAGCTTGTGGTAACAGTACAATAAATACTTTTATGCTGACAATTACCCCAGAAATCATCTCTTATTTCAACACAGTTGAAATGTGCGATATTGACCAAAGAATTTCTGGTATTAAAGAGCATGAGGAAATTTTTGAAGCGATAAAAAGCCAAGATACACAAAAAGCAAAACAAAAAATGAAGGATCACTTTAAGGTTCTTTACAAATTTTGTTACGATAAAAGCTAGAATTATAATTGAAATTAGAAAATCGTCTGAGTTTTCGACGGTTAATAAAGCTTATGCTATAAATTAAAATAAAATGAAGGTTAAAGGATTAAGATGGTGGATTATTGGTTTGATAATGGTCATTACAATGATTAATTATTTAGACAGAGGAACACTTAACTATATGTGGGTTGCTAATATTGAATATAAATTAGTAGATAATATTCAACCCGATTTAGGTGAAAACCAGGCAAAACTTAATGCACGCGACAACACCTATCTGCTCGTTTCTAAACGAGGAGAAGAGATTTTGCAAAAAACTGAAATGGTAAGTTTCAAAAATGAGGGTAAAGTTGTAGTTAATAGACAAGGGATCGCTTATGAATTAGGGATTGTTGATAAAAACGCAACACCAGAAGAAGCATCAAAACAAGCCAAAGATCAACTCGGAATAATCACCATTTTTTTTATGATTGCTTACGGCTTTAGTCAACTTTTCTCTGGAAAATTATACGACAAAATTGGTACCCGTCGAGGTTTTGTGGTTTCAGTTTTAGTTTGGGGTTTTGCAGATGCACTTACTTCTCTATCTCAAGGTAAAGTCTCATTAACTGGCTTTAGAATGATGCTTGGTTTAGGTGAAGCTGGTCCTTGGCCGGGCGCTACGAAAAGCAACGCAGAGTGGTTTCCGCAAAAAGAACGTGCCTTTGCGCAAGGACTTTTTGGCGCGGCTGCCTCCATCGGATCTATTTTAGCCCCAATTATAATTTTATCATTGTATATGACGATCGGGTGGAAAATGACTTTCGTAGTTGTGGGACTTCTTGGTATAGTATGGCTAATTCCTTGGTTAATTATTAATAAGAAAGGTCCAAAAGAGCATCCGTGGATTACTGAAGAAGAGCGATTATATATATTACAAAACCAAACAAAATCTGTAGAGACTACCGCAGGAAAAACTTGGGGTCAACTACTTTCTAATAAAAAGAATTACTCAGTAATACTAGGACGTTTTTTTCTAGATCCTATCTGGTGGATGTTCGTTACTTTCTTACCGATGTATTTGGTTGAGGAATTTAATTTGAATATTAAAGAGTTGGCATTCTCTGCATGGGTTCCCTATTTAGGAGCGATGATTGGAAGTATTGCTGGAGGTTGGTTCTCCGGATATTTAATTCGAAAAGGTGGCACAGTTGATAAAGCTAGAAAAACGGCTATGATTTTAGGTGGTTGCGTAGTAATCCCCGCGGTTTTGGCTTCAGTAATGGTTCCGAATGCAACTTTAGCGGTGATTTTAATGGCATTTGTATTGGGTGGCTTCCAATTTATGATGACCAATATTCAAACGTTACCAAGCGATTTGCATGATGGTAAATCGGTAGGTTCATTGGCTGGTTTAGGAGGTGCAGCAGCGGTATTAGGAACAATTTTAGCAATTCTTTTTGCTGGTCAAATATCGAGTTGGCCATTATTATTTGGATTGTTAGCGGCATTGGTTCCATTGTCATTAATATCCATATTCATAACTATTGGAAAAATTGAACAGATAAAATAATAATAACAATTAAAAATTAAATAATTTAAAATGACTGATTTAAAGGGAAAAGTAGCTGTAATTACTGGCGCAACAGGAGGTATTGGTTTCGCAGTATGTAAAAGATTGGGAAATGATGGATATACTGTAATATTAAACGGTATAGATGAAAAGTCCGGTAATGAAAAAGTAGCCGAGCTTCTCGCTGAAGGTATTACCGCAGAATATTATGGATTTGACGTTACGAATGAAGAAGAGGTCACAATTAATATTAATAAGATTGGCGAGAAATATGGAAAAATCGATGTTCTTGTAAATAATGCAGGAGGTCTTGGTGGTCGAATGAGATTTGACGAAATGACTACGGAATTTTACAGAAGTGTCATGGCTTTAAATCTTGACTCTACATTTTTTGTTTCAAGAGCAGCAATTCCATTTTTGAAAAAGGGAGAAAATGCTTCAATCATAAACTATACATCTAATGCAACGTGGAATGGTGGTGGACCTGGAGCTGGAGTTTATGCAACTTCGAAAGCAGGAGTTCAGGCAATTACCAGAGCAATGGCAAAAGATTTAGCAGAATTTGGGATTAGAGTAAATGCCGTCTCACCAGGAACAATTGACACACCTTTTCACGCTCAAATTAAAGCCACAAAACCAGAAGTTTTCGCAAGCTGGAAAGATAGCATTATGCTTGGGCGATTAGGAGAACCAGAAGAAGTTGCTTCAGTGGTATCATTCT
Source organism: Kaistella flava (ex Peng et al. 2021) (assembly GCF_015191005.1). Lineage (NCBI taxonomy): Bacteria > Pseudomonadati > Bacteroidota > Flavobacteriia > Flavobacteriales > Weeksellaceae > Kaistella > Kaistella flava (ex Peng et al. 2021). Next base: position 1,900,881 of record NZ_CP040442.1, read on the forward strand.
TAGCAGGTAAGGATGCATCCTTCTTAACTGCTGAAACCATTCAAGTTGGTGGTGGACAAGCTTTAGGAATTTAAAAAAGCAAATTCCTCTATTACAAATTTCTATTTTATTTATAACTAAACATCATATTCTAATTATTTTAATTATATATGATGTTTAGTTCTTTTAGTTACTAATTCATTTTACTGAATTCTAGGTAACAATCAAAATAACGTAGGTATTCAGCATAAAAATTTATCAATGTATTTTCAATCAAAATAATGCGTTTATTTTTTTTGATAATGTTATCAAGGGGATCTACAGCAGAATTATTTCAGTTCTACTTCAAATTTTATAATTATCAATTTCTTCTAGAATTGAATTATACGAAAACTGCAGTACTGCCGTTCAGGAAATTACATCTTAAGACTGATTTTGTTTAAAACTAGAAATAGTATTCTCGATACTCTTGATTTAATTAATCTTTATAAAGACTCTCTTATTTTGTATTTCCGTTTCAATTTAGTACCATAATAGTTTGATGGTTCCACCTCCAGAAATACCCATATTTCAATTCTTTCCAGTATAATTAGAATTGATTCTTTAAAAATTTCAGTTTATATATTTTGATAAAAATTTTATAATAGCAATATTTAATTCCTTGTTTTTCTCTTTATCAAATTTGCCATGAAGACCATTCTTCACCGTAATAAACTCAGATTCTACCATATTCTTTTGAAGTTTATTGTATAAATTTACTGACTGTTGATAAGGGACGGTGGGGTCTGCATCTCCATGCACAATAAAGGTGGGTGGGCTATTTTTTGTAATATAATTAATTGGCGAAACCGATTCTATAAATTCATAATCACTTGCCTTCGTACCAAGCCATTCTAGTGCAGATTTACTTTTAAGTTTTCCATAAGACCAATCATATAAATCGGAAATACCATATTTATCAATTATAGCGGCAACTTTAATTTTTTCCTGTGTCATACATTTAGTATCAAATCGGTGATCATTTTCTAAAAGCCCTCCCATTAAAGCTAAATGTCCACCTGCACTGCCGCCCATGATTACAATCTTTTTTGGATCAATATTCAGTTCACTTGCGTGGTTAATTAAGTAAATCAGCATACAACGGGTATCTTCTATTGCAGCAGGGGCGGTTGCTTGCGAGGAAAGTCGATATTCCATATTTGCAACAGCGAAACCAGCCTCAAAAAAGGCATTAAAGCCTGTTTGGCTTTCTTTTACCCCCTTTTTCCATCCGCCACCATGAATGTTTATTATGATAGGGGTCGGTATTGCTAAATTTGCATTAATATACAAATCAACTTTACCTTCCCAATCTCCCTCTTTGGTATAAACAGTGTTTAATTTGGATGAATAATCTTTCGGGAAAGCGACTGGTTTATAAATTTCTAAACTATTCTGCGAAAAACTAGAAAAACAAATAAGGAAAAGTACTAAACAATAATTTTTTTTGTCCATATATTTTTTTTAATGTAAAATAATATCACTACTAAAATAGAGATTATAGGAAAATAAATAAAAGCAAACAAATATAACTAATGGTTTCATTTATTTTTTTTATTTATGATTTTATTTTGGTAAACCAGTTTGGTAAACCAAAATAAGTTAACTTTGATTTAAATAAATAAATACATCAAAATGCAAAAACTTACCGGTTTAATTTCAATTAATAAAAAAATATTATTATTCTTCGGAATGCTATTATTTAGCGGGATAAAAGCACAGATCGTTTACACGACTGTTTCAAGTTTAGTTTCTGCAGTAAATGCTGCAAGCGCAACGGGCGGTACTTTTATTTTAAAAGATGGAACATATAACAATGCTTCATTAAGTATTTCAGCTATTGCTGCAGCAGATAAGCCAATTATAATTCAGTCCCAAACAATTGGAGGTGTCACACTAACAGGTAAATCTTATGTTTCATTTGGTTATGGTGCACAATATATTACGTTGCAAGGATTTAAATTTAACTGTACTGGAACTACTACACTTATTAAATTTCAAGGAAATAATAATATCAGAATTACTCGGAATGATTTTACATTGACCGTTCCTGATGGAGTTACCGGTGTTAAATGGATTTTGATAGGTGGTGTTTATAATGATACCACTCCACCATATCAATTTTTAAGTCATCATAACAGAATAGATCATAATAATTTTCATGACAAAAATACTTTAGGAAATTTTATAACGATTGACGGTACAAATTCCGTACAGGTATCTCAATATGATAGAATTGATCATAATTTATTTAGAAATAATGGGCCAAGAGCGGTTAATGAGCAAGAAGCAGTAAGAATGGGTTGGAGCGCAATGTCTAATTCAAGTGCCTACACAATACTTGAAAACAACCTGTTCGAAAACTGTGATGGAGACCCCGAAATAGTTTCTGTAAAGTCTTGTGATAACATTATTAGACACAATACTTTTAGCGGAAATTATGGATCCTTATCATTAAGAAGTGGCAGAAGAAATCTAGTAGATGGCAATTATTTCTTTGGGAATAAAAGACCTGTTGGTCTTGCAGGAGATGGAGTATCACATGTATATACTGGTGGAGTAAGAATTTACGGTCTTGACCATATTATTGTCAATAATTATTTCGAAGGATTAAACGGAACTAAATTTGACGCTCCAATTTCCCTTACGCAAGGTGATGATATTGGGTATTCCGGAGCAAACTGTACACCCGATTCCGGTTTAAACTGAACAGGTAATTCCGGTGCAAACTGTACACCCTGATTCCGGTTCAAAGTGAACAGTTTTGATGATGATTTTTTCTCCTACTTTGTGATCTAATCACATGGGTATGGCTAATAAATCAATAGGATCAATTATGATACGAGAAATCATCAGGCTGAAGGACAATGGTCTTTCGAACAATCAAATATCCAAAAGCCTTGGAAAATCAAGGACAACCATTATCAAATATCTTTGTTTGATAGAGAAATCTGGAATTTGCTTCAAAGAACTCCTTGAACTCGAAGGGGAAGAATTATCTGAACTTTTCGAAGTTCCCAATGAGTTAGATTTACTTAATAGAGATCAGATTCACAAAGATTTATATTCCATTTTTCCTTATATCGAAAAGGAATTAAAGCGTGTGGGTGTCACCCGTCAGATTCTCTGGACTGAGTACAAGACAAAGCATCCTCAGGGGGTTATGTACAGTCAGTTCTGCGAACATTACAACAAATGGAACCGAAAATCAGAAGGTTACATGCCCACTACCCACAAAGCGGGAGAAAAACTCTTCATAGATTATGCGGGCAAAAAACTCCACATCATCGACAAGGATACTGGTGAAATAAAGCCAGTGGAAGTTTTTGTTGCCACCCTTGGTGCAAGCCAATACACTTATGTAGAAGCCTCTTTTTCGCAACAAATTCCTGACTTTATAGGTAGTGTTCAAAACTGTTTGCATTATCTGGGAGGGGTTCCAGCTTGCATTATTCCCGACAATTTAAAATCAGCAGTAACCAAATCCCATAGATACGAGCCGCATGTAAACGAACAATTTGCCTGCTTTGCTTCGCATTACGACACTTCAATTATGCCTGCAAGAGCTTTGAAACCCAAGGACAAATCTTTAGTTGAAGGTGCCGTGAATATCACTTATACCCGCATATATGCAGCTTTAAGAGATAAAGAATTTTATAGCATTGCTGAATTGAATGTGGCAATAAAGAAACTTCTTTTGACTTACAACCAAACCCCTTTTCAAAAAAAACACAGTAGTCGTACATCTCTATTTTTAGAAATTGAAAAGGATGCTTTAAAGTCATTGCCTATGGAGAAATATGAGCTTAGAGACTACAAAATTGCCACCGTACAGAAGAATTGCCATGCCTATTATTCTGCTGACAAAAACTATTACAGCGTACCCAACGCCTATATCGGAAAGAAAGTAAAGTTGGTTCTTACCCAAAGCGTGGTGGAAATCTACCACAACCAAGCCCGAATCGCACTACATCCACGCAGTCGCAAGGCTTATGATTATGTGACCATAAAGGAACACATGCCTGTAAACCACACCTACAATAGCGATTGGAGTTCGGAATTTTTTATCTCCTGGGCACAAAAAATAGGCAATCATACAAAGGAGTATATCGAGAAAATATTGGATAAAAAGCAGTATCCTGAACAGAGCTACAAGAGTTGCATGGGAATATTGAGCATGGAATCCAAGATAGGAAAGCAGCGTTTGGATAACGCCTGTAAACGGGCACTGAGCTACGATGCTATAAGCTACAATTCTATCAAAAACATTTTAGAAAGAGGACTTGATAAAGAAGAGGAACAAGCCGATTTATTCAACGTATCCATTTCTAATCATGACAATATCAGAGGATCAAAATATTATGCTTAACAATTTAAATAAAACTAAATTATGAATACAAATGCCACTATTGAAAAGATGCAGAAAATGCGTTTAAACGGAATGAAAAGAGCGTATGAATCTTCATTCGAAACCAGAAACCAGGACACTTTTACCAACGATGAGTTCATTGCATGGCTTATTGAGTCTGAAGATAATGGACGTAACAACAGCCGAACCGAGCGATTACTCAAAAATGCAAAGTTCCATTATCAGGCATCATTAGAGGAAATAAGCTATACCGGCGATCGCAATATTGATCGAAATCTCCTCAGCCGTTTATCGGACTGTTCCTTTATTGACAGAAATGAAAACATACTCATTACAGGTTGTACAGGAACCGGAAAGAGCTTTTTGGCCACAGCCTTGGGACATCAAAGTTGCATCAAAGGATATAAAGTCTTGTACTATAATTTGGGCAAACTCTTCCAGAAATTAATGATGGCAAAAGCAGATGGTTCCTACATCAAGGAACTCAACAAAATAGAAAGTCATGATTTATTGATTATCGACGACTTTGGACTGCAAGCCATAAATAATGAAAAGCAGATGATACTAATGGATTTGATAGAGGATAGAAATCAAAAAAGAGCAACCATCTTTTGCTCACAGCTACCGGTAAAAAACTGGTATGATCTTATTGAAGAAAAAACAATTGCAGATGCTATTTTGGATCGGATTATTCACTCAGCAATCCGCTTTGAACTGCAAGGGGAATCCATGAGAAAAAAAATGAAAAAGTAATAAATAATTTTGTCTAATTTTAACCCAAGAAATCATCATCAAAACCACTGTCCACTTTGGTCGGAATTAGGTGTTCACTTTCATCGGAATAGTCAATATTGACACTAATACTAAAACTGGTGGTTTAACCAATCATTTCCGTGCGGAAAGAGTGGTTATTACAAATAACACATTTGTAAATAATGTTAATGGTATTGAAATAGGATTTAGTAACAATGGTAATTATAATAAACCTCTACTCAATGTTACTATTACCAATAATATAATCACTAGTTCTATGAATAGTTTGGTAACTATAATGGATGGAAAAGATCAAGGATCTGCCATTACTTGGTCAAACAACATTATGTATCCGACAGGTTCAGCAACAACTTTAGCAGGAGGAACAATCACAACGTCCTTTTCCACAAGTCAAGCAGTAAACGAAAATCCATTTCTGGCAGTAGATGCTTCGACTTCTACGGCGAACAATAATAATTGGAAAGCGACCGTTGCGACTCCGTCTTATAACAATGCAACATATGCTAATGTAACCCAAATATCACCAATTATAACTGATATAGATGGACAAATAAGACCTTCACCAAATAGAAACCCCGGAGCAGATCAATATGATATAATAAATCCAGTACTTAATCCACCAATGACAGAATCAACTGTAGGTCCTTTTGCTTATGAAACTTCATTATCAGTGAAAAATAATGAATTTAATAATTTAATTCTTATTTATCCAATACCTTCTAAAAATAATTTGACTATTAAATCCACAAGTTCTTCAATTGCAAAAATTGTCATTTATGCGATGGATGGCAGAAAAGTTTTAGAAAAAAACACAAAAATCACATCCAGCTTTAATTTAGACACTTCGAGTTTAATGAATGGAAATTATATTTTAACTGTTTTTGATAATTCCTTAAAATCAGTAATGTCTAAACATATTATAATTGCGCATTAAAAATCATTAATTTTATAAAAACTTGAGTTCGAGTAGTAACTTCTTATGTGAAATATTAACGGAACTTAAGTTTAATTTTTAATTCAAAAACTTTTCTTGCTATTTATACCGAAAATAAATCTAACCTTATGTAGATTTTATAATTTTAAATCCTTTAAAAATTACTAGTTTTCCACAATAAATCGCCTGTAACCACCTTGGATTTTAATAACATAGACCCCATTCACTAAATTACTCACTTCAATTTGACCTTTTTTATTATTGATTTCTTTGTTAATGATTAATCGTCCCGATGTATCGTAAATGCTAACATTCCCAATATTTTTATCAGAAATAATTGTTATACTTTCACCTTTTGTTGGATTTGGGTAAATTATAATGCCTTTAGAATTAATAGAATTATCTTTAACTTCTAATATAGTATTATTGCCCAAAAACCCTATTGTCACTCCAACATCTGTAACCTTGAAGGGAAATTTTGAACCGCCCGCAGCAAATTCTTCTGCTCCAGCATCATACAAAGGCTTTCTGATACCCCCTAAAATATCTTTTGTGAGAAAATGATAACTCCCTATTGCCGCACCAATTGCTGCACTACCTGCTATAATCCTATAAAATTCCGTTGTAGGGGTTAAAAGTCCTGAATTTACAGTTATGTTATTTGTAGTATTTCCGGTTAATACCCAAGTTCCAGATTGTTTAATATTTCCTGTGAAGATATAAGGAGATGTAGGATCTGCGGGTAAAATCTGATCAATGGCTTTACTAGAAGAAGTTGGCATTAAAAAAACATTATTAGCGGCAATCATATTGAGTGCTGGTAAGGTATTGGAGCCACCACCAAGTCGAATTCCAAAATCATTGTTAACAAAGGTATTATTAACAATTAAAGGGTTTTTTACTTGATAATAGCCGCTTAAGTTATTGCCATTCACTGAGGTAATTATTCCAGCAATTAGATCAATTCCACCTAAATTAGTTGAAGTTCCTCCGCCTGCAGCCGCTGATTTGGTAGAATTTACACCTTCAATATAATTATTATATATCCTGTGATTTTCGCCCAATACTCGTATTCCACCAGAAAATAATTGGTTATTGGCAAAGAAATAATTGTTATATACGTCGCAGTTATTTCCGTGTCTTAAAGTTAAGGAGCCGCTGTAATCTCTAAAAGTGTTGTTGTAGTATTTATTATCACAACTTTTATTAGAAATAATTTCTATTTCACCTTGCCAGTTATTAAATAAATTATCATATACCTGACTGTAAGAACTGGACATAGATGTTGAACTATTCCCTATTCTTATCGCATCTTGATCGTTATACTCATCTACATAATTTCCTACAAAAGTTCTATCAGCAAAATAATTATGATGAATTAAGGTATAATCTGGTATATTAGAATTTCGATTATTGTTGATGATACTTCCTACTCCATATTTTCCTAAAAAGGAACTATAACTAATTTCGTTGTATTGACCATATAGAATAATCCATTTAAATACATAGGTTGCTTGTTCGAAGGTGCCGTTATAACTATCAATTGTAATATTGGATACTTTACAATTGCTGCAGCTATTAGATTTAGAATCTTGAAATTCAATCACTGGGCTAATTGTTGAGGAACCCGCAGTTAAATTTTTCGGTCTTCTAAATATTAATCCTGATAAATTAATATAAGTTCCTCCCATACTTACCCTAGAATTCCCTTCTAAAAATACACCACCAGGTGTTTGAGCAGTAATGTTTATTGGATTTGTGGCTGTTCCTGTTTTTTTAATATTAATATAAGTGTCAGTCCATATGCCATCTGCAAGCGTAATTGTACTTCCTGCCGTAGCGTTTGTAATAGCGGTAGCCAATGCCGCTTTTGTTGATACGAGTTGGCTAAAAATGGCATTTGAATAGGTACTCATTAAAACAATAAGAAAAAAAGTGTGATATTTCCTTTTCATAAATAGGTAATTTATTGGTAAACCAATTTGGTAAACCAACAAATATACTTATAAATATGTTTTTACGAGAAATACCTATAATTTTTTTTTAGAAGTATATTATGCAATTTCAAAATGTTCGACTGACTTATTGTCTTAATTTAAATTCCGTGTCTTTAATTCAGTTTAATTATTCTTGAAATTAGAGCAGAATCTTCATAACAATCATTTGCTCCAAGCAATTTCATACTGCTTTACAATCCAGAATATCATTCTTTACGTTTAAAGTTTACGGATTTCATAAAGTTAAGTTTATTATCAGTTGTTATTAGTTTGGTCATCAAGTAGATTTTAAAAAATAGAACAATTGACAACGTTCAATATAAGAAGTTTAATAATTGCTAATTTATAAGAAACTACTTAATAAGTACATTTAGAAAGTACTTAGGAAATCTATTTTAAAATTTTTATCATGTTGTAAAGAAATGCATAAAATATTGGTAAACCAATTTGGTAAACCAAAAAATTAGTAATACATTTGATATGAAAATTAGATTTAAAAATCTCTAGAACTCAAAATGAAATTTGTATTTTTTATAACAATGGTTTTAATTACTCTAAATAGTTGTTCTAGAGCAGAGAGTAATTTTGTCCATTCTACAATAGAACCAGCCCTCCCTGTAACAGGTTATGCAAATATTAATTTATCAAATTGGAAAGTAACATTACCGGTTGATGTAGATAACAATGGAAGTCCCGATGAATATTCTGCCGCTCAGCTCCGAGATGGTGGATACCGTTCGCTAAGTGCCGTGAAACCGTTTATGTATGACGACCCCACGGACCAGTCACTTGTTTTCTATACTTATCCGGGAACCTCCACTTCAAATAGCGATTATTCCAGAACAGAGCTTAGGGAAATGATTAACCCGATCAACAGTAAGTTAAACTGGACTTTAACGCAGGGTGGGATCATGGAAGGAAAATTAAAAATGGTGTCAATAACTCCGGATGCCTCAAATTCTGGAAATAACTTTCACCGCGTTATTGTCATGCAGATTCATGGTATCATTTCTACCGCAGATATGGAGAAGTATGGATTTACTTCTAACAGTGCGCCGCCACTGTTGAAAATCTTTTGGATAGACGGACGTATAAAAGCCTACAAGAAAACATTAGTGAACTCCAATACTACCGGCGTCAACTTGTATAGCAGTTCCAGCAGTATTTGGACAGATATTTCACATGACTTCGGAGTCGTCGGAAATGACCCGTTTACATTAAAAATTGTAGCAAGTACGGGAAAATTAGCGGTTACTTTAAATGGTAGCAATACTCACGTTTTTGAAGATATCAGTTTAACGAAATGGCCTTTTGAAAATTATTTCAAAGCTGGTAATTACTTAATTACAACTGATCCTGCAGCAAAATCAATTTTAAAATATTATCAATTAAATGTAATTCATTAACAATCAATTAGTATCATTATGAAAACAAAATTATCAATTTTAAGCGCTTTACTTTTAGCAGCTTCTTCAATTCAGGCGCAGGTTACCCTCCCCTATTATGAAAGTTTTAATTACCCCGTTGGAACAACTTTAATCACAAGCGGAACGAGTTCAGGTCTGGGAGGTTGGACACTTCCTTTTTCAGGATTAGGTTCTTCACCGGATCCAGTAGTAATTGCAAGTCCAACCTGGGCTTTACCAACAAATTTACCTTCAGCAGCGGGAAATGCTTTGGAATTTGTAGGAAGTGGAGATGATCCTGTACTAACTATCCCCAATCAAGGTGCTACAGGAAAACTTTATTCCTCTTTCGTTTTTCGAGTAACTGAACAAGCTGCTGTTTCAGCGAACAGTCCAGTTTATTTTTACTCTTTTGCAAAAGTTGCAAGCAATGGAACATCACTAAATTATACTTCCTGCGTGTATTTTACAAAGCTTGATGATAATACTTTCAATTTAAAAGTTTCTGAAAACAACAATACAAACAATCCCTCGCCGGCAACCGGTGCATTGACTTTGAACACCGATTATTTTATCGTAGTTGCTTATGACATAGACAATGCGGTATCATCTATGTGGGTAAACCCTGTGGTTAATGGAACTGAACCCGCAACAACTTTTGTTACCAATGAAACTGCTACATCTACCAGAACCGATCTAACGATGGTGCGACTTAATTTAGACTCGAATGCCAAAACGCCTACTATAATTTTTGATGAGCTTAGAGTCGGAAACAGTTGGGATTCTGTTATTGCAAACCCGACTATGGCAGTAAATAATACCACTAAATCTACATTCAATCTTTATCCGAATCCTGCGAATGAGTTCTTCACTGTTGAAAATGATAAACCATTAAATGCAGTTTCTATTTATACTTTAGATGGTAGATTAGTGAAAACTATTAACAATCCCGCTTCTAAAAAGATTGATATCTCATCCTTATCTAAGGGAGTTTATATGGTAAAGGTCAAAAGTGACAACACCGAATCTACTAGAAAATTAATCGTCAACTAATTTTTTCATAATCATTGACATTGAGGCTTAGATTGATAATCTAAGCCTTTTTTAATAATTGAAAACCTTATAAAACCCTCATGATCGACTTTTATTAAAAAAATGAATACTGGAGAAAATTTAATGACCACTTAATATTAAGCAGCAAATTTTAATCGATGGACATCCTCTAATAATAAGAACGAGTGGAAGTACTTCTTTGGTAGAAAATACAGATTACATTTATGCAGGAGCTTTTCCTGCGTTTTATACCATTCACCTAATAGGAATAATTTATTAAAGCAATATTTCAAAATACAAAAATATACCATACTCGCCTACAATCTCTATAGCAAGCGACAAAGATTATTCGACGACTAATCTTGTTTTAACTGCTATTTCGAGAATCAATAAAATGTTTTAAAAAATAAATCTTTAGAATGAATTACTAATGCCATTTTTTGCTATGACAATTTAAATTATTATGTTCGCAACATGAGAACAAAAACTTTAGCAGTCGTAGGTTGTGGTAAACTTGCAAATATTGTCGTTGAAGCTTTAATTAAAGGATTATTACCAGATTACAAATTAATTGGAACTTATTCCAGAACTTTCGAAAAAGCAGGTAATATCGCCAAAAAAATTCAAGATTTAAATTTAGATTATACTTGTAAACCCTGTAAATCTTTGGAAGAATTCCTCAATCTAAAACCAGATTATATTGTAGAAACAGCTTCTCCAACTTCTTTAAGAGAACTGGCACTTCCTGCGCTGAAAAATGGATCTTCTATTGTAACTTTGTCAATCGGTGCTTTTGCTGATAAAGATTTTTATGAAAAGGTAAAGGAAACAGCAACGGAAAACGGAACTCGTGTACATCTTGCTTCTGGTGCAATTGGTGGTTTTGATGTTTTACGAACTGTCTCTTTAATGGAAAAAAGTGAAGTGACTTTTACAACTAAAAAAGGTCCTAATTCTTTAAAAAACACGTTTGTCTATGATGAAACATTACAATCTGAAAAGCGTGAGGTTTTTGAAGGAAATGCAATCGGAGCAATCGCCCTTTTCCCAACTAGAGTGAACGTGTCTGTAGCGGCTGCTTTAGCTTCAACAGGACCAGAAAACGTGAAAGTTTCTATCAACTCTATTCCAGACTTTGTGGGTGATGATCACCGTATCGAAATTAAAAGCGAGCAAATTCACGCAATCATTGACGTTTACAGTAGAACAGCTCAAATTGCAGGTTGGAGTGTAGTGAATACTTTGCGAAATATTACTTCGCCAATTGTTTTTTAAGATAACTGGTAATATTTGCCAAAACTTTTTCACTTAAACGAATAAATGTCTGGCTCGTTGTACCAGAAGAAACTTCCATGCAAACTACTTTGGGATGAGTAACTAATTTCTCGGAACAAAACGCGTCGACAGGATCACCGTAGGCAAGGTTATCTCCCGAAAGCCATTACGATTTCCTAAATATTTAAATTTTTCCTCATGCAGCAAAATTGTATTTTTATTTAAACAGGTAATAATGACTTCGTTTTCTGAAAGTAATTCATTTAAAAGTAAAAAGCGATATCCTCTTCAGAATCATGTTTTCTCGTTCTGTAAAAATAAGAAACTTCAGCACCGAAAAATGAAAGGCATTAGCAATCATTCTGCCTGATTAGAAACGGAATTAAATAATTTATATATAACTTATTAAAAAAGTACATCTTGAAATTTTAGTCCCTGTTTTCAAAATCAGGGACTAAATTAGAGATTGTTTAAAGTGTTTTAGGAATATGTAGTGGTTTACAAATTTATATAACGAACTGATTTTCATTCAAATGAATTTGTAAAATACCCTATTGGGTTATTCTCAAAGTACCATCCTCTCTACAATTCTGTCAATGTGCAGATTTAAAAGAATAAAACAGGAACTAATGTTCCTGTTTTTTCATTTTTCTGAAGGTTTTCATTTACTATAGCAAGCTAAGCAACTTATACGTTTGAGTAATTTACTTCTTCACGATTGCTTTCATTAATGCACTGTCAATTTTGAAATCGGTCTTTCCATTAATTTTTACATTTTCAAAAACAATATTAGAAGCGTTTTTTCCAACAACTCCTTGTTTGCTATTAATATTTACGTTTTTGAAATAAATATTTTCGATGAATTTATTCGGAAGTCCTGTAAAACTAAATGCTGTTTTTGCACTTTCACAATTCACATTACTAATATAAAAATCGTGTAAATAAGGAATTTTATCGCCTGTAAATTGGGCATCTTGACTTTCCTTACTACTTCCAGCCGGTGCATCAGCATATAAGGTATCGAAGAAAACTGCAGCTTCCACAATGTTTTTCATTTCAATATTCTGAATGAAAATCTGACTTACATCACCTCCTCTTCCTGAGTTGCTTTTCACCCGAATTCCAATATCGGTTCCATCGAAAAGACAGTTAGAAACAAAGATATTTTTCATACCACCATCGGTATTACTTCCGATTACAAAACCGCCGTGTCCTTCGTAAACAGTACATTCTGCGATAATAACATTTTGAAGATTTGCTTCGCCATTTTTTGGTTCACCGCTGGATTTCATACAAATACCGTCGTCGCCTGCATTCACTTTCGTATTATAAATAATCACATTTTTAGAAGCGCTAATATCAATTCCATCTCCGTTCTGAGCCCATTTTGGATTATAAACTGTCGTGTTTTTGATAACCAGATTGGTGATATTTTTTGGATTAATGACAAATTTTGGAGAGTTTCTAAAAGTTGGACCATCAATCAATAAGTTGGTCACTTTTGATAAAGTAAACATCATCGGACGTAAAAAATGATGAAGCACTTTGTAATCTCCGATTGTCGGATTATTAATAGCAGCAACTATTTTTGACAATTTCTCACCATTCATAGCTTCCGAACTTGGCCACCAGATTTTTCCATCTTCACTTACTACTCCACCTTTATTAATTAATTTCGTCCACTCTTCTTTGCTTAATTTAAATTTTTTCACAGGTCTCCAAGCTTCTCCCGCTCCATCAAAAATTCCTTCACCCGTAAAAGCAACATCATTTAGATTATTTCCCCAAATTGGCGGAGTAACATCAAATTTCCCTTTAGAGTATTCACGCAATGGAAATTGATTGATGTCATTAGAAAACTGAACAACGGCTCCTTTTTCAACATGAAAGTTTATTTTACTTTTTAATTCGATTGGTCCGGTTAGCCAAACTCCTGCAGGAACAATTAACTTTCCACCTCCTTTTTCACTGATGGTAGAAATCGCTTTTTCAAACGCTTTTGTATTTAGTGTTATTCCGTTTCCTACTCCACCAAAATCTTTAATATTATAAGATGTTTCTGGAATAGTTGGTAAAACCATTTCACCAAAGTCAAAAGGTGCATTTTTGATGTAATATTCGATGCTGTTTTTCTGAGCTTTACAAATTGTGATTGCTAGAAAAAGAGCAAAAAGTAATGATATTTTTTTCATGATATTTAAAATATATTTAGAGTAAAATTATAAAAATTAATTGATAATGTAATCGTTTGCATAACTTTAAATATGCTGTCATTCTTTTGGAATAAATTACCTTGAAATAAAAGCAATCTTCAATTTTTAATTTGCAAATAGTAAGACAAAGGATGTTTTTGGATTTCTAACTCCTTCACAAACAGTTTTGCAACTTCTGTCGCACCCAAGACAGACAAATGCGTATTATCATCGATACCTTTTGGATAGTAAGGATGTTCTCCGGGTAAATAATGCAGGTGAAGTTTTTTCGAATTTTCGACTCCGTATATCATTTCTAAATTTTCGGTGAGATATTGCATATCGAAAAAAGGAACATTCATTTCCCGGGCAACTAATCTTGCGATCAGCGTATAATTTCCGTGTGAATCTAAAAGAACACCCTGTTCATTAAATTTCCGACGCGCAATCGAGGAAAACATTATTGGAATTGCCCCTTTTGATCTAGCTTCTGTTATATAATTCATGAGATTATGTCGGTAAGAAGTTTGCGGATTCGTGTATCTCGCAGAATCAGTTTCTTTGGCGTCATTATGTCCAAACTGAATGAACAGATAATTACCCGGTTTTAAGGAATCCACGACTTTCTGCCAATGTCCCAAAGTGCGGAAACTTTTGGTACTTCTTCCATTTACTGCATGATTTTTAATAATGACATGATCGTTAAAAAATTGAGGCAGAACTTGAACCCATCCTCTCTCCGGATTTTTATCTGGATCTACTTTATTCGCCATCGTAGAATCTCCGATAGTGAAAATCGTTATTTTATCTGATTTCTTCATAGAATCTCCACTTTTACAGCTACATAGAATTAAAATAGAAACGATAATAAGATGATGTAATTTCATAAATTTAATACTTTTAGTTTTCAGCGATTTCAAACCAGTTATTATGCAACTCATCTTTTAGAATAATCGATTTCTGATATTGAGAGGCTTCTTTTTTATTTAATAGATGAGACCATTTCACACGTAATTTCGTATTTGCACCTGATCCTGAATTGTTGAATTCTGCATAAAAAGATTTATTCTCAGCGTCTTTTTTATCCCAGTTATTCCAACCTTCCGGGAGAATGTGATTTCCTAAATTTGAATTGAGAATAACGGTTTTCGCATGAGTTCTCCAAGGTCGCCCAAAATAAACTTTAGAAACATTTTTAGCAGAAGTGAATTTGCAGTCCTTAAACACAAACCCGAAAGGTGAATTGTCCGGCGTTGAAGCAGCCGTAATGTAGGAATCTTTTTTACTGAAGATTTCGCAACCTTCAAAAAAAGCAGTCGCACTTCCGAAAATAAAATCGGTTGTTCCATCGATGTAGCAATCTTTAAAATAGTATTTTCCTTCACCACTTAAATAAAGCGTATCCTGATTGCCAAGAATCTTGCAATTCAGTACAGAAACTCTATTTGCATTGATACTCAAAGCGATTGCCTGTCCGATATCTCCTGCAGAATTTTCGATGGTTAAATTTTTCAAAATGGCATCATTTCCTTCTACCAAAAGCGTCGGTGTAAAAAAAGTACTGTTTCTTCCTAAATCTACTTTTTTAAAATAATCATCGAACGTAATTATCGTAGAGTCTTTACTTTCACCAACCAAAGAAAGGTTAGAATTCCATTCGTGGAGTTTTACTTTCTCTTTGTAAATTCCGTTTTTAATGAAGATCGTAATTCTTTGATCAGGAAAAGCTTTTGTATTATTTATGGCATCTTGAATGGTTACAAAATCTCCTTTCCCCTCTTTCGAAACAATAAATGATTTTTTTTCCTGCGAAAAACTGAGCGAGGAAATTAAGATGGAAAAGAAGATTAAAAACACTTTCATCCTTTTCTATTTATTCAATTCTAAAGCGGCAAGAATAAAAGGCCCGGTTGCTTTCGGATCGTTATCTTTCTTCTTTTCATTGACATAATATTCAAAAGAGCCATCACGATAAGGCGTTCCACCCAAACCTGCGACAGCACACGCTTCTGTAATAGTAACCGATCCATCTGGGGAAACTTTTACCAGATTTTTAATTAAACCATCGAAACCTTTAACTGCTAAATTTTTATATTCTTTTGATAAATACCCTTTGTTGGCACCCTTCGCAAAAGCATAAACGAACATTGCACTTCCGGTCGCTTCCAAGTAATTTCCGCCTTGGTTTCCTTTGTCTGTAACCTGATACCACAATCCGGTCGGATCCTGATATTTTGCAATTGCTTTTGAAGTGGAATTTAAATAAGAAATCAATTCTGCTCTTTTCGGATGATCCTTGGGAAAATAATCCAATGCATCCACCAAAGCCATGGTGTACCAACCTAAAGATCTGGACCAAAAATTCGGCGAAGTTCCCGTTTGTTTATTTGCCCAATCCATTTTTCTACTTTCGTCCCAACCATGGAAAAGCAAGCCGGTTTTCGGATCAACTAAATGTTTTTGAATAATTTCAAATTGAAGCGCTACATCGTTCAAATTTTTTCCGCCTTCAAATTTTGAGGTGTAATGAGCATAGAAAGGAGCTCCCATAAATAAACCATCCAGCCACATTTGATTTGGGTAAATCTTTTTGTGCCAAAATCCACCTTCTGTAGTTCTTGGATGGGTTTCTAATTGACTGCGCAAAGTTTGCATGGCAGTCAGGTATTTTTGTTCCTTCGTTTTATCGTACAAGTCGAATAGGATATTTCCAGCTTCAATCATGTCGATGTTATAATTCTCAAATTTATAAGAAGGAATTTTTCCGTTTTCATCGATCGTTGCATCGGCGTAACCTTTTACATAATCGTAATATTTCTGGTCTTTTGTTTTTTTGTAAAGTTTCTCAAAACCCGTCATTACCAAACCATGAACATAATCCCATTTTGGTTCTGTTTTATCATCTAACTGATATGCTTGAGGATATTGTTTCATTAAAGTTAAAGCCATTCTTTCCGACCATTTTTTGTCGGTTGGAATTGATGTTCCGTCCGATTTTGTAGAAACATTCGTAGCGGTACAACTTACGGTAAACAATATTATCATCATTGAAAACCCGAGGAGAAGATGCCTGAAATTACTATTTTGCATGCTTAATTTTTTGATAAATTAATTTAAAGTTTATTTTTAGAATTAAGTTGATCTAATTTAATGTTGATATAATTCTGAAATTCTTCTTTCGTTTTTAAAGCATCCTGCTCTTTTTCCCAAGACGCCAAGAAATAATAAGTAACTTCTTTTGTCGTAGGTTTAAAAACGACCAAATAATCAAATGGACCGTCTTTAACTTCAGCAATGGTAGAAGTTTCATAGAAAAGTGCCATTCCTAAACCATCATCAAACATCGATTGATTTCCAAAAGTAGCAATATATCCCCACTTTCCATTCGCACTCTTTTTCTGCAAAAGCTCTTCTTTTTTCACTTTTACAATTCCAGTAGCAATACCCGAAATTGGTGCAGAAGGTGTAAACGAATATTTTGTAAATCGTTCATCAGGAAAAATAGAAAGTTTCGCTTTTAAATCAATTTTATCGTTTAAAGTTTTCCAACCTATATAATCAATGTTGACTGTAGATTTTTTAGCAGAGTTTTCTACATTTGCTGAAGTTTTATCAACGGTTTCGAAACGGTACATTTTGTCGTCAACAATTCTGGTGATCGATCCTAGACCAACTCCTTTGCCTACTTTCAAAACATCTGAACCCCAGTCTTGTCTTAAATGATAAGAGTCAAAACCATCTAGACCTACTTCTGGTAGGATTATTTTTTTACTTGTTTTCCCGAAAATATCAATTGCATTTCTCCAATCTAAATACAATCGGTAAGCAATTTTATTACTTTCCCAACCTGGACCTTCATACCGAATATCGAATGAATGATCAGTGTGCAAAGGATCCAGCGTGTGAGATTGAACACTTTTCCATGTTCCACCTTCATATTTTCTACCATTCCATTTTCCACCTTCTTTTACGGAGATTTCGGCATTGGTTTTCTGTTCTTTATTTGAATTTACTTTCTGCGAATTACAACTTATAGTTTGACTTAATATTACTGCGATTGCAGCTACTTTATAGATTTTCATTTTGATTTATTTTGAAATTTACATTTAGAAAATTACTGATATATTTTATAGTTGGTTCAAACCAAGGCTCAAAAAGCCAAAATGGATGTGGACTGTTTTCGATCTTTTCTACTTGGAAATAAATTCCGAATTCATTCAGCTTCGTAATAAAATCATTTTGTCCGGCACTGAATCTTTTGAACTGACTATTGATAAACAAGAAAGGAGGAGTTGTCGCGGAAACGTGAGACAAAGCAGAAGCATCTTGCCAAACTTTTGGAACTTCTTCATAAGTTCCGCCCAGCCATAATGCTGCAACTTCACCTTCCTCAGAATCTGGATGATGAAAGGATAAAAGTCCATCAATATCGATGACTGCATTAATTTCTGCAGGATATTTAGTTCCAATTAAAGAAACTATTTGTCCACCAGATGAGCAGCCAAGTAAAGCAATTTTAGTAGCGTCGATTTTAAATTTTTTTCTATTTTTTTTCAGGAACAGAATTGCATCACGAATATCATTAATAGAAGCGGGATATTTTGCTTCATCGGAAAGTCGGTATTCTACGGTGAAAGTCTGATAGCCCAAAAGTGCAATTTTTTGTGCCATCGGATTTTGCATTTCTTTTGAACCAGATTTCCAGCCGCCACCATGAATGAGAATTACTGCCGGTTTTGAGATTGAATTCTTATTAATAAAAGCATCCAGCTTCAAATCATGGTTTCCCACTTTTTTATAAATAATATCCGAAGTAAAATTAATTTCACTTGACTGCAAGAATTCTACTTTTTTAATAAAAGGAAACTTCTTAATTTCTTTTTGAAAGGCAGAATTCAGAGAGAAGGTCGGATCTTTCTTAATCTGACTGTAAATTAAGTTAATGAATAAAACGGCAAAAAGAGCACTATATTTTTTCATAAATAAAAACTCTAAAACACATCGCAATCGATTACACAAATTTAATTTAAATTACTTTAAATACAAACTTTTATATCGCAAATAAAGATATTTTACAATTTACAGTCATTTAGAAAAGCAAATTAATGTCAAAACCAACAAAAAAGTATCAAATTAAAAATAAGGATCAAAATAAATGACCTAAAAAGAATATTTTTTATACATTTGTGTAATCCATTACATAAATCGTAAAAACCTTATAGTAAATAGTTTAATTATGAAAAAAATATTACTTTTTTTGACATTAGTTTTAATGTCATTTAACTTACAGGCACAGTCTGTAAACATTACCCAAGAAACCGGCTGGCTAGAATCAGCGTATATCAAATGGGATCCAGTTACTACAGCAGACAGCTATAATGTGTATTACAGTGGAGGCGGATTTACCGATAAAAAAATTGACACCCAATTAATAAGAAGTTATGGAAGTTATTTTCGTGCAGATGTATTGGGTTTGGCAGCAGGTTCTTATACTATAAAAGTTGCTCCGGTAGTCGGAGATATTGAAGGAGCAGCAACAGTTTCTGGTTCAATTACTGTTTTAGCTCATGACAGAGCTGGTTTTGCACACAGTGATGGCAGAATTCCAGGAGGCTATAATCTTGACGGTACATTGAAAACTAATGCTGTTGTCCAGTACATTACACAAAATACAAAAAATAACGTATCGCTTAATGTTACAGGAGCTAACGCAAATCCATGTATCGGGTTGCAGGCAATTCTTGATGGCTTCAAAAAAGGTAATGATAACAGACCTTTAGTCGTGAGAATGATTGGAAATATTACGCATTTAACCAATATGTTAAACGGTGATATCGTCATTGAAAATAAAAACAATGTAAACAGTTCTATAACCGTAGAAGGTGTAGGATCGGATGCTGTGGCAAATGGTTGGGGAATTCGTATTAAACTTGCTTCTAACATTGAAGTAAGAAACATCGGTTTTATGCTTACAAACGGTGGTGAAGGCGATAATGTTAGTTTACAAGATAAAAACGACCACATCTGGATTCACCACAACGATATGTTTTATGGTGCAGCAGGAGGAGATGCAGATCAAGCAAAAGGAGATGGCGCGCTTGACAGCAAAAACTCAACAGATGTAACATTTTCTTATAACCATTTTTGGGACAGTGGAAAAAGCAGTCTTTTGGGTTTAAAAGAAGCTGCCAAACCAAATTTACGTGCGACCTATCATCACAACTGGTTTGACCATTCAGATTCTCGTCATCCACGCGTAAGAACTTATTCTGCACACATTTACAATAATTATTTTGATGGAAACTCCAAATACGGAGCAGGTTCTACCATGGCATCTTCCCTATTTTTAGAAGGAAATTATTTTAGAAACACTAAATATCCAATGTTGATTTCTATGCAAGGAACAGACACTTACAGTGGTACCGGTACTTTTTCCAGTGAAGCTGGAGGAATGATTAAATCATTTAACAATTTCATTACTGGTGCACAAAGATTTATTCCATATGATGCAACAAATTTCCCGGTAGAATTTGATGCGGTAGTTGCGACGACCAGAAATCAAGTAATTCCTAACACCATCAAAACGAAAAAAGGAGAAACACCTTATAATAATTTTGATACTGATCCTTTATCATATATTAATACTTTGGTAGTGCAGGAGCCGGAAGCAGCAAGAGATCAAACAATGCAATATGCAGGTAGAGTTTCTGGAGGTGATCTTCGTTTTACATTTGATAATACTGTTGATGATAAGTCTTATGACATCAACCCTGCCTTAAAAGCCTTGCTTACTAATTATCAAACTCAATTAGTGTTTGTACAAGGAGAAACTCCTGTAGTTGTAAGTTCACAAACCTTGACAGCACCAGGAAATAACGACCAAAATGTAGCAACAGGAGTTGCAATTTCAGACATGGTATTTACCTGGGGCGGAACAGCAGATGATGCTTCTGTAAGTGGTTTACCTGCAAGTGGAATTACTTTCGTGAAAAATATGGGCGAAAAAACAATTATAGTTTCTGGTACTCCAACCGAAGATGTAAGTTTTACTGTAACTACTTCGGGAGCTACAGGTACTCCAGTTAGCGCAGATGGAAATATCACAATAGAAGATAATCCAGCGAACACATCCAACATAATTCATAATTTCACAACTAATGGATTAGTAAGTTCATTTTATACTTTTGAATCTGCTAATCTGAATGCTGCTGATGGAAATACCACTTATGACGGTCTTACATTAACGAAGAGATTAAAAATTGAAACAGCAACTAAAATTAATTACAAAACAACATCTGTTTCTACTTTGACACTTGTTTTTAATTCTGATTTTGCAAAAAAGATAAAATTAGATGGCTCGAATTATACTGCAGTTAATGGTGTTGTTATTATCCCTAATGTTGCTGCGGGAGATCATTCAATTACGAAAGGAGACACAACGGATCTTTATTATATTAAAACAGAGTATGGAACTCTTGCGACAGGAAATACAGCTATAGCTGAAACTAATATAAAAATTTATCCAAATCCTGTTACTGATTATGTAATGCTTTCAGTTCCGGAAAATGTTAAGATTGAGAATATCTCGATTTATAGTACTGCTGGACAACTGGTAAAAACCTTTCAAGGTAAAGATCAAAAGATCAATTTAAGTAACTTAAAATCTGGTCTGTATATTATGAATGTTAAATCTAATAACGGTTCCCAACAATTTAAAATAATTAAAAAATAAAGTAAGGATTAATTTTTAATTTGAAGGATGGCAATAATTGTCATCCTTTTTTTAACGAAATATTCGTAATATAAATCCTTGGCCAATCAGATAATAAATGCATTAAACTAAATAGATGATTAGCTGTTTATATAGCCCATATTACAATTATCCAGAATTAGAGATAGTCAACTTTTAGAAAGAGATAAAGGATTTAGATTTACAAGAGAACGGTTCTTATGATTTAAATGTCCATTTACAACAGAAAGAAAATTTACACCAGACAATTATTAATATTTTAGCTTGGTGAAGCGGTTAAGTATGATTATTAAAAGTAGAAACCGTAGAGGAAATTTTGCTTATCCTACTCTATTTATTAACTACAATTTCAAATGAAGAAAGATCTTAAATCAAATTTAAATTGTCTGAAATCGATACATTATATCCGAAAACATCTGGCTAAAATTGAGAACAAAAAAAAGAGCAACAAAAATAATTTGTTGCTCTTTACAGTATTATGAAAAATTAATTGATAAAAAATTATCCTTATTTAACTAAAACTTTCTTCGAAGTAGAACCAGCTGCTGATTTCAAATTAACGATATAAAAACCGCTATTCAATTGAAAACTAGTATCGGATTTCGCATTTACAGATTTCACTAAAGAACCATTTGCCGTATAAACATCAATCTGGGTAGCTGATTTTAAATTATTTACAAAAACTTGATTTCCACTTGCAAATACGTTTGAGGTTGATTTAGTAACTGCAGCAGTTGCTAAAGTTGCAGTAGTTCCTACATTAGTAGCAGTAATCTGATAAACATTCATTGCCTGATCAGCTGCGATATAAATTCTTGTTGCTGAACCTGTATAAGTTGTCGTCGCAACCTGACCTACTGTAGAATCATTATAAAGGAAAGACTTAATAACAGATGTACCGTTGGTTACATAAAGAGTACGGTCACCGCCACCTCCATTCTTGTACCAAATGGTGATGGTTGAATTCCCATTTACATCAAAATACATCGCTCTTTGAGTTGGCATCGCAAAATCTGTAGTTCCACCTGCATAACTTCCGCCGTTAAATTTTAATCTTTTAGTAAAAGAATATCCATCGAAAGTTGCTGTATTGTTTTCCACAGCTCCCATCGTTGTGGTAGTTCCTGTAATAAATCCCAAGTTGTTCACTACGGTTGGCGCAGCATAACCACCACTTACTGGCCATTCTGCATTACTGAAGTTCCAAGTCGTAGTTTGAGCATTCACGAACGCTGATGAAACCAACAGCGCGGTTAATAAAGAAAGTAATTTTTTTCTCATGATTTAAAAATTTTAAGTTAATGATTTATATTATTTTACGATTATTGCAATCGATTACACAAATGTATAATTTATTTTAATTATAACAAAGTAAACAGTAGTGTTTTTCATAATGCGATTTTTGCTGGCTCTACTTTTTTTGAAATTTACCACTAAGAGCGTTTTTTTCCGCTTGGGCAGAAAAAATATAAAACCCACCTTTTAAACTAGCAATATTAATTTCGACTGGTACGGAAGCTTTAACATTGTGTTGAAGAGTCTTCAACAATTGACCAGCCATTGAAAATATTTCAATAGTTACTTTTCCAGTAATTTTTACAGGGAAATAAAGATATAGCGAATTATCACTGACTCTACTTACAATTGATTTTGTAGCATTTGCTCCCGTTGTATTAATTCCTAAATTGGTACAGTTGCTTGGAGAAATAATACCCGAAGCTGTAACCTGCAATGTAGCGCCGGCGCCACACGTAGCATCTGTCAAAAACATTTCCACTTTATCTACGGGAATAGGTGTATAAGAATAGGTCGGCGCAGCGACTGTACCAATATTTGAGGGAGTTTTAAGAGAATTTACAAAATTAATCGCAACAGTACCACCATCTCCAGGGTAATTAGTATAAACCGAGCCTATTTTTGCAAAATTCGTGTTCTCAACGTAACAGGTCGTATTATTTACGCCTCCGCCTAATCCAATTGCTTTGGAGCCTGAAACAGAAGTCTTATAATAAGAACTCAAAATATGAAGTTCTGCATTTCTCGCTCTTGGCATTCTTTCTTTTGCACCTTCACTCCAAAAACAATTTTGGAAGGTTATGCTGTAATGACCGTCTGAAGGTGCATCTGTGGCACTAGAACCTACCAAATTAGAAAATCGATGGTCATTTGAACCTCCAGAACCACCTGCGAGCGGCGGTTTTAAATAAGTGAATTTGCACCAGGAAACGGTAACATTATCAGATTTTCCTTTGATATCAAAATTTCCATCTAAGCCATCTTGAAATTCACAATGATCTACCCATAAATTGGTGGCTCCATCTGCCGTTAGGTTATCCTTTCCATCAATATCATATGCTCCGGGTCCTACAAATATTAAATTTCGAATGATGATATTGTTTGAGCCTGATTTCAGATTGAGAATTCCTGCACCGGTGAACGTTTGATTTTCATTCACCAATTTTGCTCCAGGTAATCCGATGAGTGATTTGTTAGTGATAACAGCGCTAATTTGATTATTGATAGGAACGGTAATCGTACCAGATACCAAAATAACTTTTGCTCCTGTTGAAGTTAAATTTGATTTTAAATCTGCAAATGTGGAAACCGTAACTGGCGTTGCAGAACCTCCTCCTGTAGTACCCGCAGCGAAACCTTCTGGTGCAGCTAAAAAATAATTCTGGCTGTAGCTGAAAATGCAAAGCAATGATGTTAAGAAACTAAAAATATATTTTTTCATTTTTGAAAATTTTAATGTTTATAATTGAAAGCACATTCTAAACGTAAGGTTGAAAGCTTTCATAAAAAAAATAAGAGTTCAACATAAAAAAAAACTTGCCGACTTTAAAAAGAATATTTTAAAATAAGGCAAGTTTTCATTTATTTCATAAGGATAATCTAGTACCCGAAGTCGTTCACGAGCAGACCATTGCTTCCATCTATAAACACTTGCCATATTGGCCAGAATTGTTTAGTATCTGGATTGTTTCTGTATAAAGCAGCAATTTTAGAATCGGTAAGGGAAGTCCAGTCAACTGCAGTCCAACCAGTACCTGGATTTGTATCTTCTCCACGATTCAATCCGTAAATAATCAACGTTTCATTATCTGCTGCATATTTATAATACAGAACAGAAGGAACATTAGCATATCTGTCGGTACGGTTTTTCAGTTCTGTAAGTCTGGCTTTTGCATCTGCCATATTCGTTCCCAAAAGATTCCAACGGATTAGTGCAAGTTTACGCTCCATTTCTCCTGTGAACTCGAATTTATGTTCATCAACAATAGCATTGAACATGCTTTGTTTTGAAGTCAATGCATTGACATAATTCTCTACTTTCTCAGGTCTGTCTGCTGCAACAAAAGCACGGTTTCTAAGTTGTTTTAAATAAACTGCGGCCGAAGCAGGTCCCTCGATTTCATTTGCTGCTTCTGCAGCCATTAATAAAATCTCAGCATAGCGCATATAAATTTTATTCACACCATCATCATTGGTAGAGGTTACCATTCTGCTCATCCATTCAAAACGATATTTACCAAAATACCATCTGTTAAATGCGCCTACTTCCTGTTTCGCTTTTCCTGCTACTGCAGTTCCCCATTTGTAAGGAACACAAGTTACATTTCGTCTCGTATCTTTTACATCGAAATCATAGAAAACGTTTGGTAGCGGACCACCTTGTCCACCTCTATTGCTGCCCATTTGCTGGTACTGATCATTGGTTGCATGGTTCACTGCAAATGTAAACAGAACACGACCTCTTCCTGCATCAAAAGGTATTTCCCAAAGAGATTCGTTTCCTGCAGCGATTACTTCCTGATTATATTTTTTCCATAATCCTTCGAAAGTAGGATCTAATTTAGCAGATCCACTATTAATGATATCTCTACATTCCTGTAAAGCAAGAGGATACATTTTAGCAACAGATAATTCTGGGTCTGTACTTCTTCTAATACCATCTGGATACTGTGAATAACCTGAAGCTGCCAAAGCAATTCTTGCTCTTAACCCTTTTACAAAGGCTTTATTAATTCGTTCCACTGATGCTGTTGCTGCATTACCGTTTGGCCACGGCACCAAAGTTTCTGCTTCTGCTAGATCTGCCAAAAGTTGCTTATAGATAACATCTCTGCTTGATTTCGCCATATAAACCGTTTCGGTAGTAATAGGCTCAAACCTTGCTGGAACATCGCCCCAACCTTTAACTAAATCTGAATAATAAACAGCTCTTAAAGCGAGTGCTTCTCCTAAAAGATAACCCAAATCTGAACCGGGTGTAGGATTACCATATTTGCGTAAACCTCTGATGCAAAGATTGGCTCTTTCAATACCTGTATACATCATCGCCCAAACATTATTAGTAGTGTTCATTTGGCTGTTATTGCGTTTGGTATCATAAACACATAAATCTGCATTGTCATTAGAGGTCGATTCAGATGAATTATACCATTCAATATCGGTGTTCATTCCATAAAACGGAATCCATCTTCCTCTGTAAGAATTGGTTTCAGCGATAGGAATCTTAATACCATCAACTGCCCCTTTTGCAAGATCAACGTTGGAGAATATAACAGCTTCTGATAAAGATGACGGCGCGTCTACAGTAAGCAAATCATCCCCTATCCTGTTGCACGAAAGCACAGTCAAAGACAAAAGCAGGATCGAAAGTTTTATTGTTATTTTCATTATTTTAAAATTTTAATAAGATCAATTATTTATAGTAGGCGATTAGAAATTAAGATTAACTCCGAATACCACCTGGCGACTTCTTGGGAATCCTGAGTAATCTACTCCTGGCGTCATAGGCGTCTGTCTTCTGGTAGAAACTTCAGGATCCTGACCTGAATATTTAGTAATTACGAAAACATTATATCCTGAGGCGTACAGTCTGATTTTGGTAAGACTGATACTTCTGACGAAACTCTCTGGAAGTGAGTATCCTAAAGTAACAGTATTTAATCTTAAGAAAGAACCATCTTCTACAGCCCAATCGCTAAATACATATCTCGGCATATATGGAGACCACATTGTAGTTCCCGCATTGAGTGCAGCTAAAGCTGCAGGATCAGTAACCAGATTTCCTGAGGAGTCCATATTAGTCCAACGTAGTCCGTCTGCCATTTCGGTACTCAAATTTCTATACTGTCCGCTAGGAGAAGATTGAGGGGAGGTACTGAATTCAATTTTATTAGCATTATAGATATCATTCCCGACGCTCCAGTTAAAAGCTGCAGAAAGATCAAAATTCTTAACAGTTGCATTCAATGTGAAACCTCCTGTATTTTTGGGGTTTGCATTACCAATAACGGTACGGTCATTAATATCTACAATACCATCACCATTAATATCTTTCAATTTCATAGAACCAGGTTTTACAGCACCTACAACAGATGAAGCATTTGCTACTCCTGCTTTCAGCGTATAAACTCCATTATTATAGTTGAAATCAGAAACTTCATATCGTCCATCATTCTTATATCCATACATCGTTCCTAATGGAATTCCTACGTTTACCAAATAATCTGTTCCGATGGCAGAGGCCCAGTTAGAAGACTGTGCCCAATCATCTAGACCATGTCCAAGCGAATTGATATTATTTTTGTTAAATGAAATATTGAAACCCATGCTTAAAGAGTAGTCTGCTTTTCTAATAGCGTCAACATTGATGGTCGTTTCAATACCCTTATTTTGGGTTTCACCCATATTTCTCCACTGTCCATCATAACCAGTTCCCGGAGTTGGGAAAGGAATTAAAAGGTCTTTGGTAATATTTTTATAAACCTCTACAGATCCATTAATTCTACCTCCAAAAAATTCATAATCCAAACCGACATTTTCTGAAGTAGTCGTTTCCCATTTCAACTCGGGATTTGCCATAATTTTTGCTGCAGCCCAATAACTACTCACACCGTTGATCCAGGAATTTGGGGTAGATTGGAAAAGCTGTACAGTTTGTCCTGTAGGGATTCCGTTGTTTCCAGCCTGACCGTAGCTGGCTCTAAGTTTAAGTAATTTAATCCAGGTAACATCATTTAAGAAGTTTTCCTGATTCATTTTCCAGCCCACTGCTAAGGAAGGGAAATAACCCCATTTATTGTCTCCTAAAAATTTACTGGATCCATCTGCTCTGAAAGTTGCTGTTAACAGATACTTGTTGAACAAATCATAATTTAAACGACCAAAGAAAGAAAGCATTCTGTCATCTGGTAAATAAACGTTTTCAAGAGTCTGATATTTTGACTGTGAAGTTAAATGCACAACATCATCAAATGAGAAATATTTAGGAAAACCGTAATTAACAGAAGTCAATACATTTGAGGTGAAATTATTATATTCCTGTCCTACCATCATCTTTAAAGAATGACTGTCTCCCAGAATTTTTTTGAAATCATAGGTCAAAGTATTGGCAAAACGAACGGTTTGGTTTTCTGTATTTCCAAAAATAAGAGCAGGAACTCCCTGATAATTTGCCGGTGCATTATTTCTAACAAAATAGGTTGATCTACCATAATATCGATAATCCTGAAATCTGTAGAAGTCCATTCCTAAGTTAGACTGGAATTTCAGATTCTTAATAGGGCTCCATCCCAAACCTCCCTGAATGGTGTAGTTTTTTTTGTTTTGTGTGCGGTCGTTATCAGCTACGGCAACATAAGGATTAACAAGATAACCTGCTACTGCTTCATCGGTATCATCCGTCGTAAGTGCCGGAATATCAATTGGCGAATAACCTACACTGTGACGAAGTCTTCCGTCGGTATTTGAGAATTCTTTCTGCTCATTAGCACCACTTCCGTTAACATCTGTATTTGAATATCTAAAAGTTACCGATAAATCTACATTGTTGGTCGGTTTATTTTTAAGGTTCATCGTGATATTGTCCCTTCTATAACCTGAGCCAATCATAATACCGTTATCATTATATCTTGCAAAGTTAAGGCTGTAACTTGTTTTGTCAGTTCCACCTCTGATTCCTAAATCATTACTGTGAACGACTCCTGTGTTTCCATAAATCCTCTTCTGCCAATTCATAGGTTCATAATCTTTATACTGATCGATCTGATTGAACGGAAGAAAATACTTGTTATAAGTAGTTGCTACATTTCCTAAGAGTAATGCATTTTCATATTGCCATTTTGCGTAGTCATAAGGAGATAAGACATCAATTTCTTTTGCCAGGAATTTATACCCAGTAAAGGAATTAAACGTTCCTGTAATCTTTCCATTTTTTGCCCCTTTTGTAGTAATCAGAACAACTCCGTAAGCTCCTCTGGATCCATATATCGCTGTAGAAGAAGCATCCTTTAAGACGGTAATACTTTCGATATCAGAAGGAGAAACTTCACTCATCCCGCTTACCGGGAAACCATCTACAATAATTAGTGGTGAACTGTCTTGTGTGATAGAACCACCACCGCGAACTTTCAAATTGATTTCTGCATCAGGAGATCCTTCAGAAGAGGTTACCTGAACACCCGCAATTTTTCCCGTTAATGCTTCTGCAATATTAGATACCGGTACCTGTCTAAGTGCATTTCCACTCACTGTTGCTACAGATCCGGTTACATCACTTTTCTTTGCGGTACCATAACCAATCATCACTACTTCCTGAATGTCTTTCGTACGGGTAGCAGTATCTCTAACAACTTTTTTGGTCTGGCCTTGTAATCCATGCGCACCAAGTAAAGCACATACCGCAATGGTATATTTAATTCTTGGAGTTAGTAAACTTTTGTATTTCATAATTTACATTAATTTGATGATGGTATAACGATTTTTTTATTGTTGATATAGGTGTTGATGATCTTCAAATTATCAACATTTTTTATCATGAAATTTTCTTTTACTTTATCTATTCTTACATTTTTGAATGTAATATTTTCTATTTTAGAATTTGGGAGACCCTCTGCAAAAATTGCGTACTTACCACCATTTTTAACTGTAACATCTTCCAGAAGTATATTTCTGATCTGTGGGATTGCATCTCCTTTGCGGTTAGAATAATCCTTATAATCCATCGTTATGTGCAGTACTGCTTCCTTCACTTCTCCGACCGTAATTTTTTTAACATAAAGTCCATCTACAGTACCACCACGAACTGAATTTGTTTTTAATCGGATTGCTCTGTCAAGTTGTGGACTGTCCATAAAGCAGTTGTACACGAAAACGTTTTTAACTCCAGCAGACATTTCACTCCCGATAACAACTCCACCATGTCCATCAATCATTTTGCAATCTCTTACAATTACATTTTCGGTCATAATACCAACTCTTCTCCCTTCAGCATCACGACCTGCTTTTATAGCAATACAGTCGTCTCCAGTGTTAAAAGTTGTATTTTTAATGATAACATTTTTAGAATATTCAGGATCGCAACCATCATTGTTGGGTCCGTGACTTTTAATATTCACGCCATCAACAGTTACATAATTTGATTTAAAAGGATGAATAATCCAGAACGGTGCGTTGATAATTGTTACATCTTTAATTAAAACATTTTCACATTCGAAAGGCTCAATGAAACTAGATCTTAAATAATGTCCGTTCCCGAAAATCCGCTGTGCAACAGGAACATTTTTATCTGCCATCTCCATTAAGGCCGGTAAATTATTTTTGTCAAGCTGGCTAGGGTCACCTGTACGATAACCGTTTGTACCTTCCGAAGTTTTCCCTTTCCAAGGCCACCAATTTTCAGCACTTGCTTGCCCGTTTAAAATTCCTTTTCCTGTTACGGCAATATTTTTCTTATTTTTCGCATAAATTAAAGGCGAATAGTTCATCAGTTCCATTCCCTCGAAGGAAGTATGAACCAGCGGATAATAATCTTGTGGATTAGTACTGAATAAAAGCTCAGCACCTTCTGCGATATGTAAGTTTACATTATTTTCTAAATGAATGGGTCCAGTCAAATATTTTCCAGCAGGAACTAAAACTTTACCGCCACCATTCTTTGAACTAGTTTCGATTGCTTTTTTGATGCTGGCTGTTGCCATTGTTTTACCATCAGCTACAGCACCGAAATCCAGTATATTGTATACTTTATTTTTAAAGACAGGCTCTTTAATAGTTTTTTCAATTGCAAGCATCTGCTCCATTGGAAAATTATCCCCAAAATCTGCAGTGACCGCGTTTTTGGGTGTGCAAGAATTAGCAATCATTCCACTACACAAAATAGCGAAAACGAAGAGATAACTCTTTCTAAAATTGGTCGTAACCACATTCAAATGTTTCATAATAAAATAATGTAATCGATTACAAATATAATCAAAAGTCATAACCGTGCAAATTATTTTGATTATTTTATTATTAATTTAAATCATGTTAATAATCTGTTATTTCCTAAGGGATATAACCAATAAATGGCTAAATTTGCAACTACTGCGATGTTTCGCTTACAATTCTAATAAAAAATACTGATAAAAAAAAATGATCAAAAAGGTAACGATTTATGACATCGCCAAAGTATTGAATGTAACTGCAGCAACGGTTTCCAGGGCATTAAACAATAATAAAAACATTAGTGAGGCTACGAAAAAGCTCGTATTGGAAACGGCGGAAAAAATGAATTATGAACCTAACAAACTTGCCCTTGCCTTAAAGAGTGGAAAGAGCAATAACATTGGAGTTATTGTTCCCCGCATTAACACTAATTTCTTCGGATCCATAATTCGTGGAATTGAGGATGAACTCAATCCCAGTGGGTATCATATCATTATTTGTCAAAGTCACAATGATGAAACAAAAGAGATCAATAACATCGAATCACTGATTAACTCTCAGGTTGACGCAATTTTCATTTCAACATCGAGCAAACATTCAGAACAGTTTGAGAAAATTTTGAAAAAAAATATTCCCTTGATTTTCTTTGATAGAAAAAAGACAATGGATGGAGTAAGCTCAGTAACTATTGACGATTTTGCAGGAGGTTATATGGCAACAAAACATTTGATAGACCAGGGTTGTAGAAAGATTGCCCATTTGGCTTCCGGTGATTTTAAAATTGAAATATTTCATGATCGTCATGAAGGTTATAAGCAAGCACTAATTGATCATGGAATCGATTACAGGGAAGACTACGTGATCCATACCACAAGTAAAATTGCAGAAGGAAAAATTGCAGTTGCTCAACTTTTTGAATTAGATGAAAAACCAGATGCTATTTTTTCTTCCAGTGATTTTCTGGCTCTAGGAGCTATTCAGGAATTAAAAGCAAGAAATATTAAAATCCCAGAAGAAGTTGCTGTGATTGGATTTGCGAATGAACCTTTTACCAATTTTGAAGAGTTATCAATAAGTACAATTGACCAGTTTCCGGTAGAAATGGGTCAAATGACGGCGAGAGTATTTTTAGAACAGATGGCAACAAGTCAGAACATTAAGATTGATAAAAAAGTAGTGATGGAACCTAAACTCATCATTCGGAAATCATCCAAAAAATAAATATAAAAAAGAAGCCGTCTCATAACTATATGAAACGGCTTTTTTTATGTTTTTCTCACGGACTCCTGTCAGAGCATGGGTGTCAAATATTAGAATCTCAGAAGGTGAGTTGGAGTATTGAGACACTTTCTTTTGTTTTATAATGAAACTCCCCTTTTCCAGGGAATAAAGATATCTTGCTTCAACTGATCCGCTTTGGTTTCTACGTTTCCACTAGCCAATTCAATAATGTAATCAACGATTTCTTCGCCAACTTCCTGAATGGTTTTTTCACCAGTAATTACAGTTCCAGCATTTACATCAATAATGTCATGCATTCTTTGAATAAGCGCAGTGTTGGATGAAATTTTAACAACAGGAGTAATTGGATTTCCCATTGGATTTCCTAAACCTGTCGTAAATAAAACCACGGTTGCGCCTGATCCTACAAGTCCTGTGGTACATTCAGCATCATTGCCAGGAGTATTTAAAAGATTTAATCCAGGCTTTGTAACATATTCTCCATAATCTAAAACGTCGACAATAGGAGCCGTTCCACCTTTTTTGGCAGCACCTGCAGATTTCATGGCATCTGTAATTAATCCGTCTTTAATATTTCCTGGTGAAGGATTCATATCGAATCCTGAACCTGCATCAACGACCGATTTTTCAAACGCTTTCATTAGAGATAAAAATTTATCTGCTTTTTCCTCATCCACACATCTGTTCATTAGTTCCTGCTCAACGCCACACAATTCCGGAAATTCCGCTAAAATAGATTTACCACCGAGTGCAGCGAAAATATCAGAAACCACTCCTAAGGCAGG
Organism: Kaistella flava (ex Peng et al. 2021); assembly: GCF_015191005.1. Lineage (NCBI taxonomy): Bacteria > Pseudomonadati > Bacteroidota > Flavobacteriia > Flavobacteriales > Weeksellaceae > Kaistella > Kaistella flava (ex Peng et al. 2021). The sequence goes on from NZ_CP040442.1 coordinate 1,933,892, forward strand.
GTTTGCAGATATTCCTGAAAACCCATCAGATCCGCCACATTCCAAACCAATACTTAATTTTGAAAGTGGAGCCGGTTTTCTCAGAATTTGGTTGGCTCTTTTAATGGCTTCAAAAGAATCCTTAATCACCATCTGAAACATTTTATCAGTAGTTCCGATTTGCTGTTGTTCATAGATCAAAATTTCTTTATCACTATTGGGACTCATTTCTTTCAGTGCCTCATTAAAAATGTTAATCTGTAAATTTTGACAGCCTAAACTTAAAATCGTGGCTCCCGCAACATTCGGATTATTTACATATCCAGCAAGTAATTTTGCCAAGAGTTCAGAATCTTGTCTGATACCGCCACAACCACCTTGATGATTGATGAATTTCACCTCCACATTATCCAAAAGATTTTCATCGATTGTATTTTCAGCCACTTCTTCCACGCTTTTTTCTTCAATTAAAGAGCGCAGGAAATTTTTATAAGAAACGTCCTTTTTAGGTAAAAGTTCATTTTCGAAAATCTCTTTTAGTTTCTCGATATTTTTATTTTCACAGAAAACTAAAGGAAAAAATAGCCAAACATTTTTTGTTCCTACTTGTCCATCTGCCCGATGATAACCGTTAAAAGTTTTGTCTTTCCAACGATCAACATTTGGAGGAGTCCAACCTAAGTTTCCGTTTTTGCCAAAAACCTTTTCGCTCTGATGCTTTACGTTTTCGGTCGTAATTACTTCTCCTTTTTTTATAGGTAAATTAGCTTTTCCTACCAAAACACCATACATGATAATATCATCGCCAATAGCAAAATCTTTCTCTGCAATTTTATGTTTTGCTTTTACAGGTGTTACAGCAACAATCTCTTCATTTTCAAAAATCAAATGTTCTCCCTGTTCTAAATCTTGTAATGCTACGATGACATTGTCATGCGCATTCACTTTCATTAATTTTTTCATTTTAAAAACTTTTAAGAAAATTGTTCTATAAAATTCTGGTATCCTTTTTCAATTCCGTTTTTATCAATTTCTGAAATTGCAACAGTGATCGCATTTTGTAAACCTTCCACTTTATTTAAATCCTGATCCCACAACTCCAGATTTCCTAAAGTTTGTGAGACTGTTTTCTGAAGGTCATTTTGATTCCAGTATTCGGTCATTGCTTCTACAATTACTGGCGAATCTTTGATTGGTAAATTTTCATTTTGCCAGCTTCCCTGATAAAACCTAATTGTCGCAGCGAAACCAAAAACCAGATTTAATGGTAATTTATTCTCTGCTTTGATATAATCTAAAATCGTCGGTAAAACGCGCACTTTAAATTTAGGAATAGAATTTAAAGCAATATCTGAAAGTTGATGTTTGATAAAAGGATTTCTAAAACGATCCAGAACTTCATGAGCAAAATCCTCCAGTTCCTTTTTATCCATTTCTAAAGTTGGGATAATTTCGTCGAAGGTCAATTTCTTGATAAAACCTGCTGTAAAATCATTGTCCATAGAATGCTGCACGGTCTTATTTCCACACATAATAGAAAAAGGAACCATCGCAGTATGAATACCATTAAGAATTCTAACTTTTCTGGTGCGATAAGGCTGCATGTCTTCTACAATCTTCACATCTAATTTGGTTTTATGAAACGGCAGTTTAGCTTTCAGATCTTCTCCACCTTCAATTACCCAAAGGAAAAACGGTTCAGCAGCTACTAAAATATCATCATGATAATCTAATTTATCATTATACTGATCTATTTCATTTCGAGGATATCCCGGAACGATACGATCTACTAACGTATTATGGAAACTACAAGCTTCGGAAAGCCAGGTTTTAAATTCAACTTCTAATTTCCAAAGGTCAGAATATTGCAACAATACCTCTTTCAAAGTATCTGCATTATGATTGATCAACTCACACGGAATAATGGTTAAACCTTTCGAGTTATCTCCTTTAAAATATTTAAATCTTTGATATAGAAAAACCGCTAATTTCGCAGGAAATGATTGTGGACTCTTCTCTGAAATAACGTCTGTATCAACAAATTCAATTCCCGCTTCTGTTGTATTAGAAATTACGAATTCTAAAGTGTCTAATTTAGCCACATCCAGAAAATCCTGAAAATCTTTGTACGGATTAATACATTTAACAATGTTGTCAATTAAATGAATTTCCTGAATTGGATTGTTATTTTTAATTCCGTTTAAGAAGAGCGTAAATAACCCATCTTGTTTGGCGATCAAATCCACCATTCCTCCTTGCAAAGGTTGAACTACCGCGATTCCGGCATTAAAATTTTGTTCTTTATTTAAAGTTTGAAAAGCATAATCTACAAAAGCACGCAGGAAATTTCCTTCACCGAATTGCAATACTTTTATCGGATACGTCTGATTATTGCTGTAATTCTCTCTATTTATTTTTAATTTAGTTTGACTTTCCATTTTATTAATCTTTTATAACTTTATATTGTGGTACCAATGATTTCATGAGAAACCACGCGATGAGATATGCAACTGCACAAATTGAGAAAATAATCATGTATCCTGTATTAATACCATCAGAAATTACAGCGCCGGAATTTCTTAAATCTTCGAAGAAATGTTCAGGAATTCTTTCGGTATTGAATTGTGGATATTTTTGTAAAAAAGGAACGCCGTTTACCGTTGTCCAAGCTTTATGAGAATAATCGAATAATACTCCAGATCCTTTATTAATTAAAAAAGATCCTAATCCACCGGCCATTCCACCGATTCCCGTGATGGTAGCAATCGCTCTTTTGGGAAACATATCACCAACAGTTGAGAAAATATTTGCAGACCAAGCTTGATGTGCTGCTCCTGCGATTCCAATAATAATTACCGGGAACCAATAAGAAATAGATCCGGCGGGTTGTGCCACTAAAGCGAGTAGTGGAAAGAAAGCGAAAATAAGCATTGCTTTCATTCTACCTGAATAGGGATTCATCCCTAATTTATCAACAAAATATTTCGGCAACCAACCACCAATAATTGATAGCAGCGTAATTGCGTAAAGAATAAATAACGGGATCGCACTTTTGGTACTGTCCATTCCATAAACTGAACTTAGGTAAGCCGGAGTCCAGAAAAGGTAAAACCACCACACTCCGTCAGTCATGAATTTACCAACGATAAATGCCCAGGTTTGTCTGTATTTAAAACTTTGCGCGAACGTAAAACTCTTTTCTTTTTCAGATGAAGCTCTTTTCGCTATATCTTCCTCGGTATCATCTTGCTGAATATATTTTAATTCTTCTGCATTTAGTTTTTTACAGAGGTGTGGCTTTCTATAATAAAACTGCCATAAACCCATCCACAAAAATCCTAATGCACCGATAATAATAAAAGCCATTTCCCAACCGTACGCTCTTGCAATAAAAGGAATTGTCAGTGGTGCAGCTAAAGCTCCAACTGTTGCTCCTGCATTAAAAATACTGGTTGAAAAAGCACGATCTTTCTTCGGGAAAAACTCTGCTGTTGTTTTAATTGCAGCCGGAAAATTTCCTGCTTCACCAACGGCTAAAATTAAACGGGCGAAAATAAATAAAGTAACACTGGTGCTGATAATTAAGGAAACGTTATCGACTTTTGCTAATGCTTCTTTGGAACCTTCAAAACTAAAAATCCAATCTCCTGTAATTAGGCCGGAAGTTGCGATTCCACAGAATGCATGTAAACACGCTCCTACAGACCAAATCCCGATTGCCCACATAAATCCTTTTTTGGTATCTAACCAGTCCACAAATTTTCCGGCGAAAAACATACTGACCGCATAGAAAATAGAAAACAAGGCGGTAATATTACCGTAATCGTTATTATTCCAGTGAAATTCGGGCTCAATAAAATCCTTCCACGTTAATGAAAGAACCTGTCTGTCCATATAATTAATGGTCGTGGCCAAAAAAAGCAGGGTACAAATGGTCCACCTGTAGTTACTTGGTTTCATAGAGATTTCCCGTTTCATATCAAGGATAATGTTTTTAATTAGAATTTAATTCTATTTGATGGTTTGAATCAGCTCCAGCACTTTTCTAGTTTCAGTTTCTATGGTTGCATAGTCACGAGATTCCATTAAAGGTTTGCTGATTAATTTACTTCCCATTCCTACTGCAGAAACACCGGCTTTATACCAGCTTTGAATATTTTCTTTCGTCGTATCTACTCCACCTGTTGGCATAAAAAGTAAATTCGGAAAAATATCTTTAATGCCACTTAAAAAATCTGGACCTAACATATTTCCTGGGAATAATTTGATGAATTTCACTCCTGCATTTTCAGCAGCAATTATTTCTGTTGGCGTCATACAACCAGGACTGTAAAATAAATCTTTAGCAATTAAAAATGCTGCAACTTCAGGAACAAATCCGGGACTGATGAAAAAGTCAGCACCTGCTTTCAAGAAATTTTCTGCTTGTTCTAGATTTTTAATGGTTCCGATTCCTAACAACAAATCTGGCATTTCAGCATTTCTAACTTCAACCATTTTGGTGAAATTTCTCAAAGCTGCTTCGCCACGATTCGTATATTCTATTGCTCTAACCCCAGCTTTATAAACACTTCTTAAAATTTCTAATGTTACTTCTTCACTTGCATTAAAGTATAGTGGAAGCATTCCCTGTTTCACAATTGCCTCGGAAACGGATTGGCTATTATTTTTCATTTATCTTAAATTTTAACTTTAAAAACTATTTTCTTAATATCATCTACTCCGATCATTGGAGCATGAACATCTTCTGGAAAAAATATGACGAATTGATTATCCTGCAACTGAAAAAAAGTATCTGGAATTTCTGAAAAAAACCGAACATCTTTTTCTGCATTGTATTCGCCGTTTTGCTTGGTACATTTCTCACGCGGTTTCCAACCGATAGATTCCAGACCTTTCACACAAACCTGAATATCGATGGTGTGATCATGACATTCAAATTTAGAAAGACTTACCTCTTTTGATTTGCCCGGTTTATTGCTTATAATCGCTTTTAAACCTTCCGTTATTTCAATGGTTCCATCTGGTAATTCTGCCAAATTATTTTGGTTTAAAAAATCAAATGCTTTTCCAAATAAAGGATGCAAAGCCGCATATTTTGAACTGTTTTTAAGGGTATCTATAATCATAGCAAATTATCTAGCAACTCTACCAGAAGAATCTCCACCCATTAATTTCATTACTTCATCAACAGTCACCAAATTGGCGTCACCTTTAATGGTATGTTTCAAACAAGATGCTGCAACAGCGAAATCCAAAGCGTTTTGATCATCATTTGGATAAGTTAATAATCCGTAGATTAATCCACCCATGAAAGAATCTCCACCACCTACTCTATCTACGATATCGGTAATTTGATACTGACGGGTTTGCAACATTTCTTTACCGTCATATAAAACTCCGGCCCAAGTATTATGAGAAGCTGAAATTGAACCTCTTAAAGTGGTAATTACTTTTTTAGCTTTAGGGAATTTCTTCATCATTTGCTGACAAACAGATAAGAAAGCTTCTGCTTTTACATCGTGACCATGAGTTTGAACTGCAGCTCCATCTGGTTTGATACCGAAATGCATTTCTGCGTCTTCTTCATTTCCTAAAATCACATCACAGTGTGAAGTTAATTCGGTCATGATCGCCTCTCTGTCACCACCGTAATTCCATAATTTTGCACGGTAATTTAAATCTGTAGAAATGGTAATTCCCATTTTACTCGCAACTTTCACTGCTTCTAAACAAACATCGGCAGAACTTTGGGAAATCGCAGGGGTAATCCCGGTCCAGTGGAACCATTCAACTCCTTCGAAAACTTTTTCCCAATCGATCATTCCGGATTGGATTTCTGACATTGCAGAATGTGCTCTGTCGTAAACAACTTTACTTCCTCTGCTTACAGCGCCAGTTTCCAGGAAATAAATTCCCAATCTGTCACCGCCCCAAACAATTTTATCTACGCCAACACCTCTTTTACGCATTTCCATCATGGCACATTGGCCGATGTCATTTTTCGGTAAACGCGTAACAAAATCCACAGGGATTCCATAATTAGCTAATGAGACAGCCACATTTGATTCTCCACCACCATAAACGACATCGAAATTATCGGCTTGTGAAAATCTTAAAAATCCTTGAGGAGCCAATCTCAACATGATTTCTCCAAATGTTACTACTTTTTTTGACATTGTATTATTTGATTTTTTGTTATTACTTTTAATAAGGTTTCAACCTATTTTATTTAAATTCTTGAATTAGTTATTTTAAAAAATCTTCTCGTTTTGGACTGAAAGACTCTATTAAAACACCATCTTCTAAACAAACTACTCCATGCATTATATTGGTTGGAAGAAAAAACGAATCACCGGTTTTTAAAACTTTTTTCTCCTCTTCTATTTGAACTTCAAATGATCCTGAAGCAATATATGCGACTTGCGAATGAATATGTTGATGCAATTTTCCAATTCCGCCTTTTTTAAACCGTACAATTGTCAGCATCAATGAATCATCATAACCAACGACCGCTCTGTCTAAGTTTTCGTCGATCTTTTCCCAATTATAGTTGCTTTGTTCTAAAAACATTTGACTTCAATTTTAGAAATTAAAATATTCTTTCGCATTATTATAACTGATGTCGGATACCATTTTACCGATCCACTCCATTTCGTTTGGTAATTCTCCGCTTTCAATTTCTTTTCCTAAAAGGTTACACAAAACTCTTCTGAAATATTCATGTCTTGGGAAAGATAAAAAGCTTCTTGAATCCGTTAACATCCCAATAAAACAAGAGATTAATCCCATGTTAGAAAGCGCATTCATCTGTTTAGTCATTCCATCTTTTTGGTCCAAAAACCACCATCCAGAACCGAACTGAACTTTTCCTTTTACACTTCCATCATTGAAATTCCCAATCATGGTTGCCAGAACTTCGTTATCGGCAGGATTCAAATTATAAAGAATCGTTTTTGCTAATTTATCTTTAGAATCCAGTGCATTTAAAAACTGTGATAATTTAGCAGCTTGAGAAAAATCTCCGATTGAATCCCAACCTGTATCGGGGCCTAAAACTTTCAGCATTCTCGCATTATTGTTTCTCAAAGCTCCCAAGTGAAATTGCTGAACCCAACCAAATTCATGGTAAGTTTCTGCCAGGAAAAGTAAAATTGCACTGTGGAATTTTAAGCCATCTTGATGCGAAATATTCTTATTTTCTCTTTTATTTTTAAAGATTTCGTTGATTTCGTTTTCGGTAAAATTTTCGAACTCAATTTGATCTAAACCGTGATCACACAATCTACAACCGTTTTCATTAAAGAAAATAATTCTTTTTCTTAAAGCATCCTGTAAATCCTGATAATTCTGAATTTCAATTGCGGCAACTTTTCCTAAAGAATCGATATAATCATTGTAACCGACGTTTTCAATTAAAATAGCTTTGTCTGGTCGGAAAGCCGTACTCATTTTCACGCCACCATTTTGCGTTTTATATTGTTGATGATATTCTAAATTATCGATCGGATCTTCTGTGGTACAAACGAGTTCTGCATTTACTTTTTTCAATAAATTTTGAGTAGAATATGCTGCAGAATTTATTTTAGCTGAAGTTTCTTCGTAGATTTTTTCCGCATTTTTTTCATTGAGTAATTCATTGATATCGAAATAGCGCGCCAATTCCAAATGAGTCCAATGATACAAAGGATTTCTCATGGTATGCGGAACTGTTTTTCCCCACTGTAAAAATTTATCTTTATCGGAAGCGTTTCCAGTGATATAATTTTCATTAATTCCCAAAGTCCGCATCGCTCTCCATTTGTAGTGATCGCCTTTAATCCAAACATCGGTGATATTTTCAAAGATGTTATTTTCCGCAATTAATTTTGGGGAAAGATGATTGTGGTAATCTATAATGGGTTGGTTTTTGGAAAAATTATGGTATAATTCTTCGGCAAACTTATTTTCTAAAAGAAAATTATCGTGAATAAAATTTGAATTCATTTTCTTATTTTTTCAGTCTTCGTTGGCAGGTTTTCCGATGGTTGCAAGGATTCCACCATCTACATAAATTATTTGTCCGTTTACAAAATCACTCGCTCTTGAGGCAAGAAAAACAGCGGCACCTCCCAAATCTTCGGGATTCCCCCATCTTGCTGCAGGAGTTCGACTGATGATAAATTCGTTAAATGGATGTCCATCTACACGAATAGGTTCAGTTTGAGAAGTCGCAAAATATCCGGGACCAATCCCGTTTACCTGAATATTATATTTTGCCCATTCTGTGGCTAAATTTTTGGTAAGCATTTTCAAACCACCTTTTGCCGCAGCATAAGCAGAAACGGTGCTTCTACCAAGTTCACTCATCATTGAACAAATATTGATTATTTTCCCTTCTTTTCTTTCAATCATTTGTTTTGCAACCAATTGAGCCATAATAAAAGGACCAACCAAATCAACATCAATGACTTTTCTGAAATCTGAAACTGCCATAGAAATTGCAGGTTCTCTTTGAATGATTCCGGCATTATTGACCAAAATATGAATATTGCCAACTTCTTCTGTAATTTTTTCTACGTTTATTTTAGCATCAACTTCATTGGTAACATCGAAAATATATCCTTTTGCCTGGTAACCTTTCGATTGATAATATTCCAAAGCGGACTCCATTTTTGAAGGGGTATTTCCGGTAATGATCAGTTGCGCGCCGGCTTGCGCCAAAGCTTCTGCCATTGCCATTCCAAGACCATGAGTACCACCCGTAATAAGTGCGTTTTTACCTTGTAAATTAAATAAATTCATATCTTATCTTAATTCATTTGCGGCAACAATATCCATATCACCATAATCTAAATTTTCTCCGGCCATTCCCCAAATGAAGGAATAGTTAGATGTTCCAGCTCCTGAATGGATTGACCATTCCGGTGATAAAACTGCTTGATTATTTTGCATGAAAATATGACGGGTTTCTTTTGGATCTCCCATAAAATGAGCAACCGACTGTCCTTCTGCAACATCAAAATAGAAGTATGCTTCCATTCTTCTTTCATGCGTGTGAGACGGCATTGTGTTCCATATATTTCCAGGTAAAAGTTCAGTTAAGCCCATTTGCAACTGGCAAGTTTCTACAATACTGTTGACAATTAATTTGTTTAAGATTCTTTTGTTTGCTGTTTTATCATCACCAAGATGTACGATTTCTGCATTTTCTTTCGTGATTTTTTTATTTGGGAAATTTCTGTGCGCTGGGGCGGAATTCAAATAAAATAAAGCTGGTTGATCAGTAGTACTTTTGAAAGTGACTTCTTTAACGCCCATTCCGATGTACAAAGCTTCTTTTTTATTGAGAATAAATTTCTCACCATCTACAGAAACCTCTCCTTCTCCACCAACATTAATAATCCCCAATTCTCTGCGATCTAAGAAATTTTCTGACTTTAAATAAGGTATTGTTTCCAGTTTTACCGTTTCATTTACAGGCATTGCACCACCAACGATTAGTCGGTCGTACATTGAGTAAACGAGATTGATTTCATTATCAACGAAAAGATTTTCCATTAAGAATTCTTTTCTAATTCTACTGGTATCATAATTTTTAGCGTCGTCTGGATGAGAGGCGTATCTAAAACTATACTTTGTCATAATTTTTATTTAAATGTAATCGATTACACAAAGGTAATAATTATTTCTAAATACCAAAATATATTTTTGTGGTATTAATCAAATTAAAAACTAACATTACGAGCACTCAAATAATTTTTTGAGATCAGTAATTAGAGTTAATTTTTATTATTATGAAAAATAATAACTGGAAAAAACTTACACATAATCCAAACATTTTTGATAAAAATTATTAATAACAAACAATTTTCATCCTAAAAGAATCAGATATCTATTTATTTTGAAGGCTTACTTTTCACTTTCTATTTAATTGCACAGATTATTCGAACAGATCTCACTCCTAAAACTTAAATAAAAACTGACTTAACAATCCAATTTTATATTACATTTGTGTAATCGATTGCAAAAAATTTACCTATAGAGTCGAAATTCATATTATTAGAATAAATATTAAAAGATTACCAACGGAAGTTGATTAATTTTTCAGCTCAATAGATGATAACCTAACAACTAATAGAATTCACACCGAACTTTCAAATCAAACAGATTACTACATTTCAATTAAAAATATTTTTATATAATTCATTTAATACCAACCATTTAACCTCCAGTATTATGTTTAAACAATTATTTTTTCTGATCGTTCTTTCTTTAATCGGTACACCAACAGTTTTTGGACAACAAAAAACAGATGTTTGGGATTTTGGAGCAAAGCAGCTAGATGTTGCTTTCTACAATAATAAGTTGACCGAAGCTGGAATAAATTCCTGGTACACAGAAACACCGGGAAGCACCAATATAGGAATGCCAGCAAGTTTTGTTGCAGGAGATTTATCCTGGACTGGTGCCACAAATGATCGCTTAAGAACTTCAAATACAAATCTTACCCGTTATGATAACAATTTAGGACCTGGAACTGCTGCCGGTTATACCGGAAGATTATATATCAATGCAGGAGCTGCAGTCGGGCGGTTTTTCACCTTTACTTTAAACGAAGATGACGAGATTTCTATTATCGCAAATTCTGATGCTGCGGGACTGTTAAATTTTGTTTACGTAACAAATCCAACGGCGCAAACTAATTTGGTAGCAACTACTTTAGCAGCTGTTGAATATAAATTTGTAGCAAAATATGCAGGAAATTATAAAATTTTCGAATCTGTAAGTAAGCCAAGTTATTATCAAATTCAAAGAAAAGCAGCGACTTATGTTACAGTAAATGGAAATGTAAATACTACAAATACGGTATCTGTTCCTGATAATTATTCGGTTCTGTTTACAAATAAAGCAGGAAAAACGTGGACAGCACCTGTAACAGACGGCTCTTATTCTGTGAAATTACCTGCAAATTATTCTTATGACTTAAGTTTAGTTAATGCAAATGGATATGTAATCACAACTGGTGAAACATTGGAAGCAACTCCTGCTACAACTACCCACAATATTGTAATTGATCAGGTTACTCTGTACAAAGTAAGTGGAACAATTTCTGGTTTAGGAAGTAGCAGCAACATCAATAATCTTGCGTTAGTTTACACGCCAGATCCGGCTGCAAACACTGTATTTGTTCCTAAACCTATTATTGATAAAGCTTCTGGAAATTATACAGTGAACTTAGAATCGAATATCAATTATACCATTTCAGCAACCGGCGTTAATGATGATGAGATCTTGGCGAATACGATTTTAATTTCGCCTCAAAACACCGTATCAAATATCGTTTTCAGTGCAAAACCAAAATACGGCGTTACCATCAATGCCTCCGATTTAAATGCGACTCAACTTGGTCAACTTCAATTGACTTTTACCAATATAAATGAAGCCGGATACCTGTACAATTTTACGAATATCAATGTAATTAGTTTAAGAAATGGAACTTATTCGGTTTCATATTCTGGGTTGGATCAATATTCTTTAGAAATGAAACCAACTTCTTATCTTAAAATCAATAATGCATCGGCAACGAAAGAACTGAAATTTAATCCAATAACCAATTGGTCATTTGATGATAAAGTAATCACAGCAAGTACACCCTATTATAAAGGTTTGGCTTTCACAGGAAATATCGTAAATGAAATTACTAAAGGTCATATCGTTTGCCAAACCGGTTCTGCGATTTCTGTACCAATGAATCCTGGAGAGAAATTAGTAATTTCTTATTATTACGCTGCAAATTTCTCAATCAATGGAGGTTCTGCGGTTACTACAAATAGTGGAAGCACCAGTACGATTGAAAATAAAGATTATCTCTACACCGGCACTTCTCCCGGAAACGTGCTGATTAATTGCGCAGGATTAACCTACATTAAAAATATCTCTAAATACAAAGATGTGCAGTACACTCCTACAATTTCTGTAGGAAGTGGCAAAGATTACCCAACGATTAATGATGCGTTAACTGCTATTTCAAGAATGGTGAGAACCACTACAGAACGTGTTACCGTACTCATTGAACCAGGTAATTATGAGGAAATGATCGTTATAAAAAATGCAAATATTACTTTAAAAAATGCCTCTTCAAATCCAAGTATTGCATTAGCAAATAAAGGGGTAAACATTGATCCAAATGCAGTGCGAATTACTTCCTATTACGGAGTTGGGTACAATTATTTTAGTCAAGGAACAGATAATAAGTGGAATGAGAATGCTCTAGCAATTAATAAAGCCAATGGATTTACCAGCTATACCAATGTTAGTGGAAGTACAAATGGATCTTACTGGAACGCCACAGTTGTCGTAAACGCAGCTAATTTTGAAGCAGAAAATATTATTTTCGAAAACTCTTTCAATCAATATATTTCTCAAAAAGAATCAGATGATGTTCTGGTAATGGTTGTAGGAAATAAGGGGCAAAGACCAACTTTGGTTGGAGATGTTGCGGTACAAAATAAATCCTTTGTCGAAAGAGCTGCCGCAATTGCAGTCGCTAATAATATTGATAAAGTATTTTTGAAAAACTGTAGAGTCGTAGGAAGACAAGATTCTTTTTACGGTGGAACCGGATCCAGAGTTGCCGTTTATAAAGGCGTAATGATGGGAGCCGTCGATTATATTTTCGGTCCAATGACCGCCGTGTTTTATAAGACAAAATTTGCAATGAATACAAGTGATGTTTCAGGTGATCTGTCTTATCTAACCGCACCACAACAAACATCAGGAAGAGGATTTTTATTATACGAATGTATCATAGGTTCAGCGATTCCAGGAATAGAAACAGCTTCAGTTTATCGCTCAAAACCTGGATTCTTCGGTAGACCATGGGCAGCAAATACAGGGGAAGCAGTAATTTATAAAGCAACTGTTGAAACTTCAGATTTCCCAGGACAATTTGACAATTCATTAATTTCTCCTCCAGGTTGGTTAAATACATTAAACGGAACCTCGGATAGAGTTTATGAATATCAAACTACAGAATTATCTGGAGTTAATAATTCCGCAAAACGTGAACCTTGGTCTAAAGTTTTAATTACGCCTTTCTTAACTGATGGAACGGAAATTACCCCTTTTAATTTTACCAAAGGTAATGACAATTGGGATCCATTTAATTTGGAAATTTTAGGAACTACAAATAACTATTCTAAAACTACGGTAAATATTTTCACTTCTGAAAAGTCGGTTTACATTTCTAATGTTAAAGCGAATACTGACGTAAAAGTGTATCACATGAATGGCTCTTTAGCAAAGATGTTCACCACGAAATCTGACACCAATTTTGAGTTGCCTAGAGGAATATATCTGGTAACTGTTCAAGCGAAAGACGGAATAAAATCTGTAAAAGTGTTAAGTAAATAAAAAATTATTTCTAAAATCCAAAACCGTCTCCCTGCAGAGACGGTTTTTTTTATTTTATTAGAACAAGGCAGGCTGGTTTCCTTAGGACTTTATGAATAAGGATATTTTTTGATCTTCATAAATCGATTAACTCATTTAAAAAATAAATCATTAGAATGAATTGCTGATGCCAATTTTTGCTATGACCATATAAAATTATTATGTTCGCATTATGAGAACAAAAACTTTGGCAATTGTAGGTTGTGGTAAACTTGCAAATATTGTCGCGGAAGCTTTAATTAAAGGTTTATTGCCAGATTATAAATTAATTGGAACTTATTCCAGAACTTTTGAAAAAGCAGAAAATATTGCCAAAAAAATTCAAGATTTAAATTTAAATTATACTTGTAAACCCTGCCATTCTCTGGAAGAACTACTCAATCTTAAACCAGATTATATTGTAGAAACAGCTTCTCCAACTTCTTTACGAGAATTGGCACTTCCTGCGCTGAAAAACGGATCTTCTATTGTGACTCTGTCAATTGGTGCTTTTGCTGATAACGATTTTTATGAAAAGGTAAAGGAAACAGCAACGGAAAACGGAACTCGTGTGCACCTTGCTTCTGGTGCAATTGGCGGTTTTGATGTTTTACGAACGGTCTCTTTAATGGAAGAAAGTGAAGTAACTTTTAAAACTAAAAAAGGCCCGAATTCTCTCAAAAACACAGAGGTTTACGATGATGCTTTACAGACTGAAGAACGTGAGGTTTTTAAAGGAGATGCTTCTGAAGCAATTGCACTTTTTCCAACCCGAGTAAATGTCGCTGTAGCTGCTGCTTTAGCTTCAACTGGACCAGAAAACGTGAAGGTTTCTATCAACTCAATTCCAGACTTTGTGGGTGATGATCACCGTATCGAAATTAAGAGTGATCAAATTCACGCAATCATTGATGTTTACAGTAAAACAGCAAAAATTGCAGGTTGGAGTGTAGTGAATACTTTGCGAAATATTACGTCGCCGATTGCTTTTTAAGATAACTGGTAATATTTGCCAAAACTTTTTCACTTAAACGAATAAATGCCTGGCTCGTTCTACCAGAAGAAACTTCCATGCAAACTACTTTGGGATGATTAACTAATTTTTCGGAACCTAATGCGCCGACGGTATCACAATAGGCAAGGTTATCTCCCGAAAGCCATTTTAAAAACGGTTCCTCATCCCAAGCTGGAGATAAACCCGTGTTGAATAGTATTTTACGACTGCCTAAATGTTGAAATTCTTCCTCATGCAGCAAAATTGTATTTTTATTTAGACAGGTGACGATGACTTCATTTTCTGCAAGTAATTCGTTTAAAGGTAAAAAGCGATATCCTTTTTCTTCAGATTCAGGTTTTCTGGTTCTGGAAAAATAAGAAACTTCAGCACCGAAAAAATGAAGGGCATCAGCAATCATTCCGCCCGATTTTCCTAAGCCAACAATTCCAACTTTTATTCCGGTAATTTCACGTGGAATTTCGCTCCAGGGTTTTCTTTGAGTTCCATCTGGATAAGTTCCAAAACCGTGCAGACATCTAATTAATTCGCTCACCACATATTCTACCACGCCTTCATCGCCATAATCCCGAATGCCATCAACCACTATTCCGCGAGAGTTTGCGTAAGCGATATCTACATTTGCACTTTCTGGACTGTAAAGCGAACAACACATTCCAACATATTTAATGTTCGGACATTGTTCTAAAGATTCACTTCCCAAAGTTGTAGAGTAACTTACTAAAACACCATCTGCATCACCGATACGGTTTACAATTTCCTCAATACTTGAAGGTCTGTCATTGTAAATCGTCACACTTTCAGCAAAGCTTTCCAACTGTTTTTCCGCTGATGGAATTAAATTTAACGGCTCGATTGCTATGAGTTTTTTGAAAATCATTTTTATTTTATTTTATTTTATAACATTTATGCACGACCTGAATAAAAGTTTTACATACTAAATTTTAAACTTTGGATCCTTGTCGGAATAGATAAGATATGAAAATTTACTTCAAAAAGAAATTTTGTTGCCATAATTTGATTTAACAAAGCCTTCGCATAATTGGAGCGGTAATCAATATTGGAACCCACAATTTCCTCTAAACTTTCTATAAGTTTATGAAATGAAATCAGAATTTTGAACGGACTTGTATATTTGTAATTACTAATTATATTGTGTTAAAAAAGCCCATTTTTATTAAATGAAGACCGGCTACATATATTATATCCATTAATTAAAATGCAATCTATGAGCATCATCGATTATACCTTTTTGTAGCCGATTTTTTTATCATAGGTTAATGAATGACTGGTTGTTAATGTTGTATTTTTGTTTTCAAATTAACTACAAAATGAAAAATTATGAAACCAGAATTTGAAAATATCCCGCTCGTAAAAAACGAAAAAAAGAAACGTTTTGAAATCGAAGTCAACGGTCATTTCGCCTTTATCAATTATGGCGATTTTGGAAACCAGATTGCTTTGGTCCATACCGAAGCAGAACCGGAATTAGCCGGAACAGGAGCAGCCGCTGCAGTTGTAGAGAAAACTTTGGACTCCATTGAAAAGTAAGGCAAGTTGTTACTTCCGTTCTGTCCTTATGTTTTCGCCTATATCAAAAGACATCCGGAATGGAAACGCATTGTAGATCCACATTTTAATGGTTACGAAAGTATTTAATTTTAAATTAAAATAAAGAAAATGCAATCAAACGTAGGACTTATTATAGAAGAAAAAGCGGCAGATATCGGTAATTTTTTGGTCGGAAGACTGTTGCCGTTCCGCGAAAAAAGAGCGGTTGGCCCCTTTGTGTTTATTGATCATATGGGACCGACCTGTCTGAAAGAATATCAGAATCTCGACGTGTTGCCACATCCTCATATCGGCCTTTCTACACTGACTTATCTTTTGTCGGGATCGATCTTTCACCGCGACAGTATGGGAAATGCCATCGAAATTAAACCAGGGGAAGTGAACTGGATGACGGCGGGAAAAGGAGTCGTTCATTCTGAAAGAACTCCGGAATATTTGCGCGAATCGTCTATGTTTTTGCATGGTTTTCAAATCTGGATCGGACTTCCGAAAGAACTGGAACAAAGCGAACCCACCTTTTTTCATATCGGCAAATCTGAAATTCCCGAATGGGAGGAAAACGGTGTTGAATATAAACTGATCGCTGGTGAAATTATTGGTAAGAAATCCCCTGTTCCCGTGCACAGTCCGTTATATTTTTTAGAAATTAAAACTAAAAATGCGCAAAAAATAAATATTGGCGAACATCTTTTTGGCGAAGTCGGAATGTATGTGATGGACGGAACCGTAAAAATTGACGGCCAAGAATTCGGTACGAAACAATTGCTGATTGCGAAAAATGCGACGCTTTGTGAATTTGAGACGACGGGCGAAACTTCTGTTTATATTTTCGGTGGCGAACCATTTTCCGAAGAACGTTTTATGTTTTGGAATTTTGTGAATTCTGATAAAGAAATGCTCGAAAAAGCAAAGAAAAACTGGTACGAGCAAAATCACGACGCCTTTCCATTGGTTCCGGAAGATGATCAGGAATATGTGCCGTTGCCAAGATCTGTATTTGATATAAAAAAAGACAACGAAGCCACTAAAAGTAAATTATTATAACCAAATCTATGAAAATATTAGCCTTCGCTGGAAGTTCCTCCTCTACCTCAAGAAACAAAGAACTTGTAAAATATGTCCTGAAAAGGTTTACCGAACACGACATTAATCTTTTGGATCTTAAAGATTTTGATATGCCGGTTTTTTCGGTCGACCGTGAAAAAGATGGGTTTCCGCACGAAGCGCACAATTTTCTGAAAGCGATTGAAGAATGTGATGCTATTATTTGCTCCATGGCAGAACACAACCGCAGTTACAGCGCTGCTTTTAAAAATGTTTTCGACTGGGCTTCCAGAATTAATGTGAAAGTTTTTCAGGATAAACCGATCTTGTTGATGTCCACTTCTCCTGGTGGATACGGCGGTGGAAATGTGATGGCGACGGCTCATAAATTCTTCCCACAATTTGGCGCGGATATCCGTGATACTTTTTCCTTACCGAAATTTATAGAAAATTTTGATGTAGAAAATACGGAGATCCTCAACGCCGAGTTCAAGGCGGAATTGGATCAGAAAATTTCCGACTTTAAAAAAGGTTTATCATGAATTCCGGAAGATTAGAAGCCTTCAGCGACGGGGTTATCGCCATTATCATCACCATCATGGTGCTCGATTTAAAAGTTCCGACGGGTTCCGATTTCGAAACCCTGAAACCGTTGATTTTCAAATTCTTGTCTTACATCATGAGTTTTATTTA
The DNA here is from genome assembly GCF_015191005.1 of Kaistella flava (ex Peng et al. 2021). Lineage (NCBI taxonomy): Bacteria > Pseudomonadati > Bacteroidota > Flavobacteriia > Flavobacteriales > Weeksellaceae > Kaistella > Kaistella flava (ex Peng et al. 2021). The sequence goes on from NZ_CP040442.1 coordinate 1,951,608, forward strand.
TGTGGCGATTTACTGGAATAATCATCATCATTTGTTTCAGGCCATAGAGAAAGTGAACGGTAAAACCTTGTGGAGTAATTTGATGCTGCTTTTCTTTTTATCCTTAATTCCCTTTACAAGTGCCTGGATGGGCGAGAATGATTTTGATAAAAATCCGGTCGCGCTTTATGGTTTTAATCTTTTAATGTGTGCTTTAGCGTGGACGGTACTTTCAAGAGTCTCCATTCAACTGGAAGGTAAAAATTCAAAAATCGGTCAGGCAATGGAAAATCAAACAAAGGAAATTATTTCTACGGTTCTGTATATTTCAGGAATCGTGTTATCCTTTTTCTTTCCGGTAATCAGTGTTAGTCTCTATTTTATAGTCGCTCTAATGTGGTTAATCCCTGACAAAAGGATCGAAAAAAAACTACTCTAGCAACCAACCTCTATTTCAACCTTTTACTTTTAAAAAATATAAAAGTTAACACATTATGAGTGTAAAAGTACTTGCCCGGATCGGGACCGAAAAATATTATACGGAAGTAACTGCCGGTAAAAATAAAATAATTACAGACGAACCTTTGGATAAAGGAGGTCTGGATAAAGGTTTTAATCCGTTTGAATTGTTAGCGGCGTCGCTTGCAACCTGTACTGTTGCGACTTTAAGAATGTATATTGACCGAAAAGGTTGGTCGGTTCCGGAAATTGATGTTGAAGTAGAAATGGAAAATTATCCGCAAACTAAAAACACCATCTTTACGAGAAAGATCAGTTACGGTGAAGCCCTTCTGGAAGCAGAACAACTGGCAAGACTTCATCATATTGCAGATGCGTGTCCTGTTCATAAAATGCTACACGGAAACATGGAGATTAATACACTATTTCTTGAAAAACAGGAACTTTAAAATAAAAAGATTCATTTTAATTTAAAGCAAACAAGTCTGTAAATCAGATTGATAAAACCTAAAAATCAAAAACAGGGACCAGATTCCTACGATGAAACCAAACCCTTTAAATAAATTGAAAGATGGCGCCAAATGTAAAGTTATTGGCGGGACGCATATTGGCAAAGCAGGCACGGTTAGAGATATTAACACAAGTAAAACAGGAAGTATTACCATCACTGTTTTACAGGATAAAGGCGTTCGATTTAAAACTCTGGGAAAGAATGTAGCTGTTTTAGAAAATGAAAAATAAATAAAACCAAAATGATGAAATACAAGAAAACATTATTTTTACTTGTTTTAATTCTTATCCCTTTTACTGGAATTCGAGCACAAGTAACCAACTCATCCTATGTTACAGCCTTTGGGGAAAAAGCACTGCAATTTACTACGGTAGTGCCGATTAGCAGAATAGAAGTCTGGAAACTTTTTACAACTGAAAAAGGTCTTGAAAAATGGATCGCACCTGTTGTAAAAACCAATATAAAAATAGGTGGCTGGATTAAAACGAATTACGATAAAACTAAAACAACAGAGGATTCCACAACGATCCAATTGGACATTATAAATTATCTGGACCATGAACTGTTGACTCTAAAAGTAAATCTCAATGACCATTTTCCTGTAGAAGCAAGAAATGAAGATCAGCACCTTCAAGAAATAATTCAATTTGTTTCTATGGGAAAAGGAAAAACAAAAATTATTTCTACGATGGTTGGTTGGGGAAAAGGAAGCCATTGGGACCAAACTTATACTTTTTTTGAAAAAGGAAATGAGTGGACGTACAAAGAATTATTAAAATTATTCAATCATCCACACGATAAACAAAAGCGAGAACCACAATAAAGCGAATCATAATTTCGAGAGTTCTGTAATTCATTTATTTTATAATTTAATGATGGAGCTCACTTAATTCACATTCATTTTATTTAAGAAAACGTCTTTATTATTCCAAAACCTGTTCTCCTCCACCGTTCACAAAAATAGTTTGTCCACTCACCCATTCAGAAATTGGGGAAGCAAAATATAGCATCGCTCCAGCGATATCATCTGCAGTTCCAAGACGTTTAATCGGCGTGTGAGCCAACATTACTTTTTCAATTTCTGGTGTTAAAACGCTTTCTAAAGCAGCAGTTCTGGTTGCGCCCGGACCAACCGCATTGATACGAACTTCCGGACCGAAATCATGCGCTAAATTGGCAACGGTATGATTCACAGCCGCTTTGGACCCACCGTAACCACTCATGTTTGGGCTTTTATTAATGCTTGACATCGACGTTGTAAAAACGATAGAACCATAACCTGATTTTTTCATGTAAGGAACGGCTAACTGACAAAGTCTCCAGCCACTAAAAACATTCAGTTCGTAATCTCTTTTGATATCATCTACTGAAATTTTTGAAGGATTTTCTCGTCCGCCTCCGCCACCACCGGCATTGTTAATTAGAATCTGAACTCCACCCAATTCTTTTACGGTCGTTTCTACAAGATTTACTAAATCTTCGTCTTTTAAAACATTGCATTCTACCGCGATGGCTTTTACGCCTAAACTTTCAATCTCTTTTGCAGTTTCTTTTGCAGCATCTAAATTAAAATCTCCGATGGAAATATTAGCACCATGTTTTGCAAGCATTATAGCAGTTGATTTTCCGATCCCGGCCGCTCCACCTGTAACGATCGCAGTTTTTCCTGTTAAGTCAAATAATTTTGAAGTATCCATTTTTTTATTTTTTGAAATTTTATCTTTTGTGTTTTTATTTATGATCTATTCGTTTATGATCTATTTTTTCTTTTTTAAATAGTCCGCAACGGCCTCGTAAGCCGGCAAAGAAGTCGCATCATTTGCGGCATTTGCGGCAATGGGATGAGAAGCCATTCTTACGATCACCATTTCTGCGACAGGGTCGATGTAAATCGTTTGTCCATGAACGCCTCTCGCAGCGTAAGCGCCATCTTTATTTTCGGTCATCCACCACATATTTCGGTAAGACCAGCCTTTTAAATCCGGATGATCGGATTTTGCAAAAGCAGTTTTGTCACCCCCTTTTTCAATATCTTTTACTGCTTGTGCTGGAATAATTTGGTTGCCATTATACATTCCTTTATTTCGGATCAATTCTCCGAAACGTGCCAAGTCGCGAAGACCAGCATTAAAACCACCGCCCGCGAAAGCAATTCCTTTTCCATCAACTTGATAGTAAGCGTCTTCCTCCATTCCGATTTTACTCCAGATCTTTTCTGAAAGTAATTGGGTCACTGATTTATTGGTCGCTCTGGAAATAATCCAACCGAGCGCGTCTGCGTTCACGGTTTTATAACCAAATACTTCTCCGTGCTTTCCTTCTTTTTTTACCGTTTCTAAATATTCATAATACCCATTAGGACCTTTATAGTCAGCAGGTTTTGGTAGAGGATTTCCAGCGGCAGAAAAGTCCCAGATATCGGCTTTTGGATTTGCATAATCTTCACTGTATTTAAGTGCGGTGGTCATGTCCATTACCTGTCGAACCGTAGCATCACCATAGGCTGAATTTTTTAATTCTGGAACATAGAAGGGAACCAATTTATTTTCATCTAAAGTTCCCTCCGCAACTAAAATAGAAGCCAGAGTTCCTGTGAACGATTTTGTTAAAGACATTACCGCATGCACATCATGTTCTGTTAATTCTGAAAAATATCGTTCGTAAGCGACTTTTCCTTTGTGCATGATGATCATTCCATCTGTATAATTTGCCCAAAGTGATTGTTCCCAAGTCATCTTATTTTTTGAATTCCACGGCATAAAAGTTATACCGTCGATATTCTTATCAAGATCATAACTCAATTTTGATGGTGCTTCTAATCCTCTCGAAACATTTTGAGTTGGTAACATTTCACGCATATGAACCACACTCCAGCGAATCGCCGGGAAATTAAAGAAAGAACCATCCGCAGCGCTTAAAGTTTTATCTGCTGGTGGTGGAAAACCTTTCATCCAGCCAAAATTGCTGGGTTCGCTGTCTTTTGCACTGAGGAATTCTATTTTGTTTTGTGCCATGATATTGATTGTTAAAAGTAAAAGAGCACTGCCGAACAGGCTTCGTTTTAAATGTCTATAATCTTTACTAATTGTTGTCATAAATTTAATTTTTTATTATATAAATGTGTTTTCTGTTTTTTAATTGTAAATAGTTTTAACTTCCATCATTACCAATTTACTTCCTAGAGAACGTGCAAATTATGCGTCCGTACAAAACAACTGTTTGAAGTTGATCATTAAATTTTTTATTCTTCAGAAAGAATACTTTCTTTCAAGGTAAAATAGTTCACAAAAGCAGATACAATTCCTGCAATTACACCGATAATTATCAGACCCGAAACGAGTGAAACCTCAACCGTTCCCATATATTTCTGCCACAGCACTGACAAAGAAGTCAAAATCCCAAAGGTCACAAAACCGTGCTTTAAGACCAGTATAATTGTGGTGGGAAAGAATGGTGCTTTTTTACCTTTAATCCCGAAATAAGCAACTAAAGTTAAAATCATTGACAGTGTAATTGCCAACATCACCGCTGTTCCCAAAACTGTTTCTACAGTATTGGTAATCGAATCCACGGAGATGGGAATTCTATTATGTCCTTTCAACAAGAAATATTGAATTCCACCGTTGATTACCGCATTAATCATTCCTGTGATTACCGCACCTTTTACTAATTTAGATTTTTTTTCTGAAGTCATATTTTAGTTTAATAATTTATAAAAATAGCCGTCATAACTCGATCCCTACATCGTATTTCAGGAAAAGATCAAATCTTTGTTAATAGTTTTTGATCGAATCTTTTTGCTATGATTTTAAATTAACCCTTCCATTCATTGTCAATTTCCTGCATCAAATCATTATAACGCTCTCTTAATTGAGCTGAAATATCTTTAGTTGAAACATGGATTTTTCTTAATTGAAATGCTAAAAAAATACTGAACAGACCAGCAAATAAAAAACTTACCGCTATTAAAATGGTGATGCCAATGCCTGTAAAAAGCGGATTCCAAATCAGAAACAAAGAAGCAATTGCACCCAAAATGCCGAAAATCAAAAGACTGCCCCAGTTTTTACTTCCATACTTTTTAATATCTAAAGCAAAACTAATTGAGGAGATCGAGCGGAAAAGTAGCAGAAAGCCTATATAAAAAGAAAGAACACTTAGTGATAAAGCCGGATGGATCATTAGGGAAAGTCCAACGATAGAAGTCAGCATTCCAAATACTAAGGACCAACCCCAATTTGGCAGCGTATCTTTATTGGAGATTGAGAAAATAACTTCTGAAAGGCCACCTAATAAAAAGGAAATTGCAAAAAATACCGACAAGGCAAGCAAGGAACTTAGAGGAGAGGTAAAAACCATAAAACTTAAGATTATGAATAATAATCCCACAATGAGAGGAATATACCAATGTTTTACCGAATTTTTGATTGAATTGAGAAATGATGTTTTCATATTCATTAATTTTTTTAAGGATATTGAACTTTTAAGAAGTGTCCTTTATTGAATAATTAATAACAAACAAAATCAAATTTAATATTATAATTTCAGAAACTGCTTTTTGTTTGTTAAATATTTAAGCAAAATTATAAATATTAAAACACGTACAAAATGCCTGTAATGAGCCTTTTGATGTTTAAATGTGGGATTTTTAAAATTAAATAAATTGACCTTCAGGATATGTCTAAAATTATTAAGGATAATCGCGTCCCATTAATTGCATAAGTTGATAATTTGTACTGAATCATAGATGAAAAAAGCCCTAAATAAATCAATATTCAGGGCTTTTATATAAATGAGGGTTCTGGTGTAATTACATTCCTGGCCAAACACCTTTGTATTGACCACCTTCGTAATTAATTTTCTCTGCGCAGGATATGCAAATAAACTTTGCGGTTAAAGTGAAGCTACTTGTACTTTGATAAACCCTGCCATAGAAACAAATTGATTGAAATTTTCCACAAAAAAAGCTCCCGAAATTTTCGAGAGCTTTTGATTTGCTTTATATTCTTAAATACTCAATGCTTTCTGATAAGCGTTTTCTATACCTTCAATGTTTTTCCCACCTGCTGTTGCAAAGCCAGGATTTCCACCGCCACCGCCTTGGATTTCTTTCGCTAAATCTTTAACGATATTTCCAGCGTGGTATTTTGATTCTAAATCTGCAGATACGCCAACGGTTATCATTGGTTTTCCATCCGCATCAGAAATAATGACGATTACTGAATTCTGAATATCTTTTTTCAACTGGAAAACGATGTCTTTCACGCTTCCGGAATCCAGAGAAACTTTCTTTACCAATAATTTTTTATCTTCTTTTTGAACGAAATCATTGGCCCAGTTTGAAGTTTCTGATTTTGCTTTTTCTTTTTTCAAAGATTCGATTTCAGATTTTAAAGAAGTATTTTCCTCAATCAATTTCTCAACTGATTTTGTTAAATCTTTCGACTTTAATAAAGTAGAAATTTCCTTTAACTGAGTTTCTAAATTTCTAAAATACGCAGCAGACTGATCGCCAGAAATCGCTTCAATTCTACGGATTCCTGCCGCAGTTGAACTTTCATTCTGAATTTTAAAATGACCGATTTCTCCTGTATGTTTCACATGCGTTCCACCACACAATTCTCTAGACGAACCGAACTGGATCATTCGAACTTTATCGCCGTATTTCTCACCGAACAGAGCCATGGCTCCTTTTTCCATCGCTTCCGCAATAGGAATTTCACGGAATTCCTGCAATGCAATATTTTCCTTAATTTTCGCATTTACTTTTTCTTCTACGATTTTCAATTGTTCCTCATCCATTTTAGAAAAATGAGAGAAATCGAAACGCAGATAATCAGGACCAACGAAGGAACCTTTTTGCTCAACGTGTGTTCCTAAAACCTCACGCAACGCTTCGTGCAGCAAATGCGTCACTGAGTGATTTGCCTGCGTGTTTTTTCTTTCTGACTCATTTACTTTAGCATAGAAAACTGCACCGGCATCTTTCGGCATTTCTTTAATTAAAGAAACGATCAGATTATTTTCTTTTCTGGTTTCCAGAACTTCGATAATTTCTGAACAATCTGTAATATCAGAAACACTTGGATTAGAAATATCAAAACCTTCCGCATAACTTGGAATCAAAATTCCTTTGTCACCAACTTGTCCACCACCTTCTGGATAGAAAGGCGATTTCGACAATACGATTTGATAAAATTCACCGTCTTTATTTTCAACTTTTCGGTAACGGGTAATATAAGTTTCACTTTCTGTGTGGTCGTAACCAACAAAAGATTCTGCTTTTTCTTCCAAAACAACCCAGTCGTAAACTTTCTGTGCTGATGATTTTTTTGAACGCTGTTTCTGCTTGTTCATTTCCTCTTCAAAACCAACTTCATCAACAGTCAATTGTTTTTCCTCTGCGATGATTCTTGATAAATCTGCCGGAAAACCGTAAGTATCATACAATTCGAAAACATCAACTCCAGAAAGAGTTTTCTGACCTTTCGAAATGGTATCATTAATAATTAAATCAATTCTTTTTAAACCATGTTCGATCGTTTTTAAGAAAGAGATTTCCTCTTCTCTAATCACTTCCGTAACCAGTCTTTCCTGCTTAACCAACTCTGGGAAAAATGCGCCCATTTCGTTTTTTAAAATGGCAACCAATTCATAAAGAAATGCTTCTTTCATTCCTAAAAATCGGTAAGCGTAAGAAATTCCACGACGTAAAATTCTACGGATCACATAACCTGCCCCACCATTTGAAGGCAACTGTCCATCGGCAATCGCAAAAGCAACTGCACGGATGTGATCAACCACAACACGAATCGCAATATCTTTTTCGTCTTCTAAAATTCCGGTATATTTTTTTCCTGAAAGTTCTTCTACTTTAGCAATTAAAGGTGTGAAAACATCAGTATCATAATTCGAGGTTTTGCCTTGTAAAGCCATACAAAGACGCTCAAATCCCATTCCGGTATCAACGTGTCGGGAAGGTAATTTTTCTAAACTTCCATCCGCTTTTCTATTGAATTCCATGAAAACCAGATTCCAAACTTCCACCACTTGAGGATGATCGTTGTTTACCAAATCTAAACCGGAAACTTTGGCTTTTTCTTCCTCAGTTCTAATATCGATATGAATTTCTGAACAAGGTCCGCAAGGTCCGCTTTCGCCCATTTCCCAGAAATTATCTTTTTTATTTCCGTTGATAATTCGGTCCTCAGAAATATGTGCTTTCCAGAAATTGTAAGCATCGTTATCGCGGTCTAAATTTTCAGAAGCATCTCCTTCAAAAATAGTTACGTAAAGATTTTCTTTCGGAATTTTATAAACTTCTGTCAACAATTCCCACGCATAATCAATCGCTTCTTTTTTAAAGTAATCGCCAAACGACCAGTTTCCCAACATTTCAAACATGGTGTGGTGATAAGTATCACGACCAACATCATCCAAATCATTGTGCTTACCGGAAACCCTTAAACACTTTTGGGTATCTGCAATTCTTGGAGATTTCGGTTCTTTATAACCTAGGAAATAATCCTTAAACTGCGTCATTCCAGAGTTTGAGAACATTAAAGTAGGATCATCTTTCAACACAATTGGTGCAGAAGGAACGATAAGATGTCCTTTTTCTTTAAAAAAATCTAAAAACTGTTGTCTTATTTGTTGTGAAGTCATGATTGAATTGGCTTTAGCGTATATATAAGTTGGCAAATTTAATGATTTTTAAAATGACTGTCGAATAATGTTTTCCTGAATTTATAAATATTCATTTTTAAAGTATTTTAAGCCTTATATTTTTCAAAACAAACCTTTTTTAACTAGTTCTCGTATATAAAATTGTCCCCGTTCTATTCTTAATTTGTAAAAATGATCGCGATAGATAATTACTAATAATTGCTTTAAATTTCAGCCTAATATTTGTATGTACAATAAAATTAATTCAAAAAACAATGAATAAAAATAATAACAAAAAAATGAAAAATATTTTAACACTCTTGGCATTTATCTTTGGAGTTGGAGTTTTTGCTGCGACTACTTTCTCTTGCACTAAAGCTAAAGTACAACCTGCTGAGGAAAACACTAAAAATGAAATGAATATGGAAGGTAAAAATATAAAAGAAATTTATTTTGCTGGTGGATGTTTTTGGGGAACCGAACATTTATTTCAACTGGTAAGAGGTGTAGTTGCGACTGAAGTCGGATACGCAAATGGAAAAATTAAAAACCCAACTTATGAGCAGGTCATTAGTCACACAACAGGTTTCACTGAAGCTGTAAAAGTAAAGTATGATGCTGACCAAGTTAATTTACCGCTCTTGATTAATCTCTTTTTCAAATCAATTGATCCTACGACTATAGACCGACAGGGAAATGATATGGGAGATAATTACAGAAGTGGAATTTATTCTACCGATGCAGCTACTGAAGCGATTGTAAAAACTGAAGTTGCAAAATTGGCTAAGAACTATAATAAACCAGTTGTCGTAGAAACGATTCCTTTGAAAAACTTCTATAAAGCTGAAGATTATCACCAGGATTATTTGGATAAAAATCCCGGTGGATATTGCCACATTCCTCTTTCAGTATTTGAAGAAGCGAAAAGAGCAAATCCGCTTCCTTCGGCGAAATAATAAAACTAAAGGTTGTCGAAAGGCAACCTTTTTTGTATATAAATATTTAGAAATAAATGACACTATCCCGCAAAGTGTGTAAGTTGAAAAGTTTGAGGCTTGAGTTTTTTATAACTTGAGCCTTTCTTCAAATATAAGCATAAATTGATTGAGTACAATTCCCCAATCTCTGATTGGCATTGTCCATTTTTTTGTTGCTTCTCTTAACGCAAGAAAAACCGACTTTAAAACTGCATCATCAGTTGGAAAAGACATTTTGTTTTTGGTGTATTTTCTTATTTTTCCATTCAGATTTTCTATTAAATTGGTGGTGTAAATGATTTTGCGGATTTCCACCGGGAATTCGAAGAATACCGTTAATTCATCCCAATTATCTCTCCAGGATTTGATGGCGTAGGAATATTTACATTCCCATTTTTCTGCAAAATCATTTAAAGCAGCTTCCGCGGCTTGCTTCGTGGGAGCGTTGTAAATGTGTTTCATGTCGGAAGTAAAGGCTTTTCTGTCTTTCCAAACTACGTATTTGCAGGCATTTCTTATCTGATGAACCACGCAGATCTGAGTTTGAGATTGTGGGAAAACACTGCGAATAGTTTGGGTGAATCCATTGAGATTATCCGTTGCAGTGATCAATATATCTTCTACACCCCGTGCTTTTATGTCGGTTAGTACGCTCATCCAAAAACTGGAACTTTCGTTTTTTCCAAGCCACATTCCCAGAACTTCTTTTTTTCCGTCCCGTCTTAAACCAACGGCAAGATAAATGGTTTTGTTAATGACTTTTGAATTTTCACGGACTTTAAAAACAATTCCATCCATCCAAACAATGAGGTATAAATCCTCTAGTGGCCGGTTTTGCCAAGCGACAATCTCACTGGAAACCGCATTGGTAATCCTGGATATTGTGGATGTTGAAACATCAAAATCGTACATTTCCTTGATCTGGTCTTCAATATCACTCACGCTCATTCCTTTGGCATAAAATGAGATGATAATATTTTCTAAACCATCAATAATATTATGCCTTTTGGGAACTAAAGCCGGCTCAAAAGTACTTTCTCTATCTCGCGGAACTTTAATTTCATCTTCGCCGAAAGAGGTTTTTATTTTCTTGGTTTGATGGCCGTTTCGATAGTTTCCGTTTTTGGTTTTTTGATGTTTCTCGGTATCCAGATGGTCATCCAGTTCGGCTTCGAGCATGTGTTCTACGGCTCGTTTGTGCATTGTTTTGAAGAACGAGGTTAAATCTTCGCCGCTCTTGAAGGATTTGTAAAATTCCTTGTTGTTTAATAATTCTTCTTTGTCGATCATAACTGTATAAAGTTTAAAAATAATAAAAAAGTTATTTCCGAAAAAGTTTTGAGCTTTTGAGGGCTCAAAATTTTTCAGAATAACTTTTCAACTTACACAGTTAGTGAAACACTACCAAATAAATTTAATAAATGCTTTTTAAACGCAAAGATTCATTTCTTTTCTTTCTATTTTAAGTAAGAAAAGATGAATCAATAAATTGATTTGATGAAGCTTTCGTTTTACAACTGATTTACGATTCGATGAATACCATCTTTTAGTAGTGGAGTATTGAAATTAATAAGAAGAGCAAGTTTAATTCCTGTAAGTTTCAAATAAGTTTTCGTTTGAAAATAATCAACAGGATGTAATTCATAAACTGCTTTATTTTCTATGATAACCTTTTCTTCAACAATCATATCAACTTTGTAAGCTTTTTCAATTTTAAAACCTTTATAAACAGTAGGTAGATGGACTTGCGTTTTCACATTCAATCCCATGTGCTCCAACTCATACAAAAGAGCAGATTCATAAGCACTTTCGAGCAGGCCAACTCCCAAAGTTCTATGAACTTCAATTGCTGCACCGATAATTTTATATGACAATTCGTTCTCTGTCATCTTATATAATTTGTTAAGTTTTCTGTAATAATTTATTCATAAACTTCGTCATGTAGATTTATCTACGTTTGCTCCCTTAATTTTTTTGCAGAATTATGATAAACCTTTACGTTTAAAGAAGAATGACAAATGCAAAGATTTTCCTTTCTTTACTTCTACTTTAAGTAAGCAAAGATGAATCAATAAATTGATTTGATAAAGCGAGAATTTATTTAAAATATCACAAATAGTAAATCTACACAAAATAGAAATTTCCACAAGAATAGAATAAGATGAAAGGCATTCAACCAAAAGCTTCGTCAATGCAGATTTATCTGCCTTTGCTCTCTTAAATTTTTGAAGAATTATCATAAACCTTTGCGTTTAAAAAAGAATGAAAAACGCAAAGGTTTTCTTTTCTTCTATTTTAAGTCAGTGAAGATTAATCAATAAATTGATTTGATGAAGCTGAAAATTTATTGAACAAGGGAGTTTTCACAAAAACACAGGATTGTACTCGATCTATAAACAAAAAAATCCGTCCCAAAGAATGAGACGGATTTTTTTGTTTAAACTTCGTTCAAAATTTTATTTCTTTTCCATGGCTTTAATTAAAATCTGAAGATTTACCTCATCTTTAATTAAACCGTTGGCAAGTGGCAATTGAAATCTCACACCGAAATCTTCTCTCTTAATATCCTTAGGTTCTGTTGCAATACTCGCTTCTCCATCTTTCACAGAAACATTTGCATTAAACTGAACTGGTTTTGTAATTCCTTTGATGGTTAAATTTCCATCTAAAAGTGTATTGTAATCACCGTTTTCATTGTGTGAAACTTTCGTGATTTCATAAGAAGCAGTTGGAAATTTATCAGCTTCGAAGAAATCTCCGCTTTTTAGATGACCGTTTAATTTTGCTAATTGTTCAGGATCATTTTTTAAATCTACAGAAGTCAGTGAATTCATGTCTGCTACGAATTTACCACTTTCTAAAACTCCATCTTTCACGGTTAAATCCCCACTTTCGAATTTAATCGTTCCGAAATGACTTGACTGTTCAGACTTTACTACTTTATAACCCTTCCATTCGATTCTACTGTTGAGCGTATCCAGTTCATAAATCGCACCATGTTTTGTCGTAGAAACTTCCGCTGTTTCACTGGTCAAAGGTTTGTCCTTACTACAAGATACAATTGCGAGAGCTGAAAAAAGCGCGAAGAATACTGAATTCGTAAATGATTTCATCATTAAATAACTGTTTTTTAATTGTTTTGGCAAAAATAACAAAAATATCTCTATTAGAGACAAATATGTTATTTTTGCAATATGTTATTAGAAATCAAAAATCTATTTTTTTCACATCGTCCAGAACAGCGACTATTCCAGAATTTTAACCTTAAAGTTGAGGAAGGAAAAATCATCGCTTTAGCAGGTGAAAGTGGTTGTGGAAAATCCACTATTTTAAATTTAATTTACGGCCTTCTTGAATGGGAAAAAGGGGAAATTATTTTTAATGGTTCGCCGATTTTAGGTCCAACAAAGAATTTAGTTCCTGGTGAAGACAACATGAAATTGGTGGCACAGAATTACGATTTGATGCCCTATTCCACTGTTGCAGATAATGTGGGAAAGTTTATTTCTAATATTAATTTAGCAGAGAAAAAAGAAAGAGTTCAGGAACTTTTAACCGTAGTTGGACTTGAAGAATTCGAAAACACGTTGCCAAAATACTTGAGTGGTGGACAAATGCAGAGAGTTGCCATTGCCAGAGCGCTTTCGGTAATGCCACAACTTTTACTACTTGATGAGCCTTTTAGCAATATCGACTTTTCCAGAAAAATAGAATTGCGTGAACGATTATTTAATTACGTTCGCGAAAAGAAAATTTCACTCATCATTTCTACGCATGAAATTCAGGAAGTAATGCCGTGGCTGGATCAAATCATTGTTTTACAAGAAGGACGGTTGATTCAAAACGACAATGCACAAGAAACTTACAATGACCCATACAATCAATATGTTGCTTCACTTTTCGGAGAAGTAAATGTTTTTTCTGAAGAAGAAAAATCGGCTTTAAATCTTTCTAAAAATTTCTGGTATCCACATGAAATCAAAATTTCAGATGAAGGAAAAGAAGCCGAAGTTTTAGAAAGCCGTTTTTCCGGAAGTTATTATTGGAATAAAATTTCCTTAAATGGTAAAAAACTGGTTATTTATACGCCTAAAAAAATCGAAGGAACGCTCAAAATCAATCTTTAAAAACGAAAAAGTCAAGCCAGTTCAGCAGTTGTGATTTGATACTTGACTTTTTTCAGGTTTCTTTTTTATTGCCAAATTATTGCTTAGCTTTGTTATTCAAAACGTAAGGAAATTTTTGGTTAATTCTCTTTCTGCCCCTGAGACGAAATTAGTACGATTCATTTGTACAACTAGTCTTCGAAACTGAACCCTGTCCAAATTTTTCCTTTTTTTGTTTTTTTTTCTTAAACACTAATTTCACTAATCTTTTCACGAATATCACTAATTTATTAGAATGAAATCTGAGGATCTTTCTTCTGTTTTTTTTACTTTTATTTAAAAACGAATTGTACTTATTATAAAACAAATGACACCAAAAAGTATGGTGTCATTTGTGAAATTTATTTGTGCTATTCGTGTTTAAACTACGCTTTCTTTACAAATTCAGATTTCAAAGCCATAGAACCGAAACCATCAATTTTGCAATCGATATTGTGATCGCTTCCCGGACGTAATCTAATATTCTTTACTTTCGTTCCCGCTTTTACTGGTTTTGGTGCACCTTTCACCGGTAAATCTTTAACCACAACCACAGAATCTCCATTTTGTAATTCGTGTCCGTGCGCATCTAAAATTTTATCTTCGTCTGCAGTTTCTCCCGGCGTCCATTCGTGGAAACATTGAGAACAAACCATTTTATCATCCTGCTCATAAGTGAATTCTGATTGGCATTTCGGACAAACTATTGTATCGCTCATAATTATAATTTTCACAAAGATATTATTAAAATAAGGAGATTACAAGTTTGCAGCTTTTTCAAAGGTGTCCAGTTAAATACTTCGGAATTTAATATTCATCTTTACAACAAATTTCATCTCCGAAATCATGCTATTCTAAAACCTTTCGACTTCAACCTTCGACCTAAATTATTATCTTTGTTCCATGGATTTACAATACATCGTTCGCGAACCCGAGCACATTACCTCAAAAACACCTTTACTTATCTTATTACACGGTTTTGGCAGCAATGAACAGGACTTATTCAGTTTTGCTCCTACACTACCATCGGATTGGTTAATTGTAAGTTTCAGAGCACCTTTTGACACCACTTACGAAGGTTATTCTTGGTATGACATTGATTTAATGGATGAAGAAAACCGAATTGATGTTGCGCAAGCGAAAGAATCACAAGAGGCGATTTTGGAAAATATATTGAAAATTTCGAATCAATATGGTTTAACAGAAAATCAAACCCATTTATGCGGATTTTCCCAAGGTGGAATTTTAAGTTATTCCTTGGCTTTGAACAATCCAGATTTATTTACAAAGGTTGCCTGCATGAGTTGTTATGCCGAAGAAAAATTGTTAACGCATATGGTGAAAGACAAAAAGAAAATCGAAAAATTGCGATTCTTTATTTCTCATGGAACTGATGATGCGATCATTCCTTTAGATTGGGGACGTAAAGCGGCGGATATGTTATATGAAATGGGCGCTTTCTTCTCTTTCCGCGAGTATATGAGCGGACATGGTGTAAATCAGAAAAATTATATGGATTTGATGGATTTCTTTGGAAAATAATTTTTGAATATGAGTTTCTTCAAACAAATCAAATTCTACTTTGTAATACTTGCGATGATGAGTACGAATTTTCGAAGTCAAGTTCTCATAAAAATAACTTCTATCCCAAAAGGAACGCCTGAAAACGCCAAAATCTTCATGGCAAATTCCAGCAATAATTGGAATCCGAACGATCCTAAATTTGAATTAAAAAAAGACAGTTCCAGAAATTACACCTTACAAATTACTGAAAATAAAGGAACTTTAGAATATAAATTCACGCAGGGAAACTGGGAAATCGCAGAAGGTGATGAAAACGGAAATAAGTTAGAAAATAGAAAACTTTTCTTCAGTACTAATCCACAAACGATTGAAAATCAAATTGTGTCTTGGGAAAAATCCGCTATTAACAAAAATACAGCTTCCGAAAATGTAAAAGTTTTAAGTGAAAATTTTTATATTCCGCAACTAAAGACCAGCCGTAGAATTTGGATCTATTTACCACCAGATTATTCCACTTCCAACAAAAAATATCCTGTTATTTATATGCAGGATGCTCAGAATTTATTTAATGATGCCACATCTTTTTCTGGCGAATGGAAGGTTGATGAAACATTGAATCAATTATTTGCAGAAGGAAATCGTGATGCGATTGTTGTTGGAATTGAAAACGGCGGTGCTGAAAGATTAAATGAATATTCACCGTGGAAAAACGAAAAATATGGTGGCGGAAAAGGCGATGCTTATACCGAATTTCTGGCGAAAACTTTGAAATCTTATATCGATAAAAACTACCGGACTTTGCCACAAGCGAAAAACACAGCTCTCATTGGAAGTTCGATGGGCGGCTTAATTTCTTTTTATGCAGGTTTGAAATATCCTGAAAAATTTGGGAAACTGGGAGTTTTCAGTCCAAGCTTTTGGTATGATTTTAAAGATTTAAATTTATTTGTCAGCGAAAACTCTAAAAATCTAACACCTACCAAATTCTATTTTCTCAGCGGAACCAAAGAATCGGAAAATATGGTTTCGGATATTCAAAAGATAATACCAATTTTAATTAAAAAAGGAGTTCCAGAATCAAATATTAAAACCAAATTTGATGAAGATGGAACACATTCTGAATCATATTGGTCGAGGGAATTTGGAGCGGCTTATTTGTGGTTGTTTAAAAAATAGCTTAAAACCACAAAAGCCACAAAAGTATTTTTCCTAAAAAGTTTAAGACAAAGATTTATTCTAAATAAGCGCACAAAAGTTTTAAAAATATTTAGATTTTCACCTTGATAGACTTTTTGTTTTATTTCTTTTAAAGTATTCTTTTGTGACTTTGTGGTTTAAAAATATAACATCACACTTTAAGGTTCAATAACCGTAGAATTCTTCACTTCTTTAATCATAAAAGAACTTTGCGTACTGGCGATATGTTGTAGGTTAGTCAATTTACTTACCATGAATTCACGGTATTCCTGAATGTCGCGAATACAGATTTTCAAGATATAATCGTAATCTCCGGAAACATGAAAACATTCTAACACTTCAGGAAACTGAGTGATTTCTTTTTCAAACTGAGAAATATATTCCTTCTTATGTTGCACCAATTTCACATGACATAAAACGATAAAGTTTTTTTTAATTTTTTCATGGTTCAGTAAAGCCACATATTTCTTGATAATCTGCTGCTTTTCTAATTTTTTAATGCGTTCAAAAACTGCCGTTACTGATAAATCCAATTCATTGGCCAATTGTTTGGTGGTTTTTTTGGCGTCATTCTGCAGTAAAATCAATAGTTTTTTATCTTTTGCGTCTAACATAAAATGAAATATTTTCGGTTATTACTTTTATTATTCATCAAATATAAAATTTAAATCTAATAATCATTAATTCAATAGATTCATTTTCTAAATTTATTTAAAATAATTGTTTTTGATTTTGAAAACGCTGACTTTTATCAAAACAAAAATACTATTATGGAAAACTTTGATGCAGCAAACAACATTCAGGACTTACAATATTTTGGAGAATTCGGAGGCGTAAACCCTTCAATATCTGACAGTTCGACTTATACTTTTCTTTCTGCAAAAACCATGTTCGATACGTTCGAAGGAAACACAGAAGGTTGTTATTTATACTCTCGTCATTCCACTCCAAGCAATCTTTATTTAAGCGAAGCTTTGGCCCAAATGGAAGGAACAGAAAGTGCAAATGTAACCGCTTCGGGAATGGGTGCAATCACTTCTACCCTGCTTCAACTCTGCAAAGGTGGCGATCATATTATTTCGAGCCGCACGATTTATGGAGGAACGTATGCGTTCATGAAAAACTTTCTGCCTGGATATAATATTAAAACTTCATTTGTTGACATCACCGATTTATCAGCAGTTGAAAATGCAATTACTGAAGATACAAAAGTTCTATTTTGTGAAACCGTGAGTAATCCACTTTTAGAAATTGCTGATCTACGTGAATTGGCGAAAATTGCAAAAAAACATAATTTGAAATTGATTGTTGACAATACTTTTTCTCCACTTTCGATTTCGCCACAAATGCTCGGAACTGATATTACGATTCACAGTTTAACCAAATTCATCAACGGAAGTAGTGATGCAGTTGCCGGAGTTGTGTGTGCTTCTACTCAATTTATTAATGATTTGAAAGATGTGAATTCTGGCGCTTGTATGTTGCTTGGACCGACTTTAGACAGTTTCCGTGCGGCGAGTATTCTTAAAAATTTACGAACGCTTCATATAAGAATTAAAAAACACAGTGAAAATGCTCAATATTTAGCAGAGCAATTTGAAAAAGATGGATTGACTGTAAAATATCCAGGATTGAAAAGTCACAAACAACACGACCTTTTCAAAAGCATGATGAATCCAGAATATGGTTTCGGAGGCTTGCTAACTCTGGACGTTCAAACCATGGAAAAAGCCAATGAATTAATGGAATTGATGCAAAAAGAAAACTTAGGTTATCTAGCGGTAAGTCTTGGTTTCTACAAAACATTATTCTCATGTTCAGGAAGTTCGACCTCATCTGAAATCCCGGAAGCTGAACAAAAAGAAATGGGCCTTTCTCAAGGATTAATCCGTATGTCAATTGGTTTAGACCACGATATCAAAAGAACTTATGACAAGATGAAATGGTGCATGCAGCAAGTTGGTGTCATCAAATAAAATTTTATAATGATGAAATTATAAATGTCCTTTTTTTTAATGAAAAGAAGCCGTCTCATAACTATATAAAACGGCTTCTTTTATGTTTTTCTCACGGACTCCTGTCAGAGCATGGGTGTCAAATATTAGAATCTCAGAAGGTGAGTTGGAGTATTGAGACACTTTCTTTTTTATGTAAATTATTGAATGATTTATAAAATCATAACAATTATTTTAAGTCGTTCAGATTATGAATCAAAGTGATTCGGATGAAATTTACTGATTTCTTTGACCGTTCCAAAAACTTTATCTTTCAATGAAGTTTGGTACATATCTAATTTTTGTGAAACTTCATCATTAGCAGAACCAAGAATTTTAGCCGCTAAAATCCCCGCATTAGTCGCGCCATTTAAAGCAACCGTCGCTACAGGAATTCCGGAAGGCATTTGTAAAATCGATAACACCGAATCCCAACCATCAATTGAATTAGAAGATAAAATCGGAACACCAATTACTGGCAAAGTGGTACAACTTGCGACCATTCCGGGAAGATGTGCTGCGCCGCCCGCGCCGGCAATAATCACTTTTAGACCACGAGATTTTGCGGTTTTTGCGTATTCAAACATTCTTTCCGGGGTGCGGTGTGCAGAAACCACCGTCAATTCGTAAGCAATTCCCATTGAATTTAAAAACTCTGCTGCCTGTTCCATTATCGCCAAATCGCTTTGGCTTCCCATAATTATTCCAACCATTTTTAATATAAATTTTAAGGCTTAAAGTTAAGGAATTTTAAGTGCTTTAAAAATTGCTTATTAAAAATAGATTTTATCTAATCAATCTTGGATTTAAAAAATCTGCGTAATCTGTAAAATCAATGGGAGTTTTAGAATTTGCTCTCGCAGATTTTGCAGATCGAGCAGATTAATATTGCTAGAAATAACTCTAAAATTTGAAAGGTTTATTTTAAGAATTCGCAATGGTATTTGCAACCCAAAAACCTGTACTGAAACAAGCTTGTAAAAGATATCCGCCCGTTGGCGCTTCCCAATCGATCATTTCTCCGGCGCAATAAACATTGGGGAAGTTTTTCAATTGTAGATTGGGATTTAAGGCAGAAAAAGCAACGCCACCCGAAGTAGAAATCACTTCATCAATGGGTCTGAAACTTAAAACCTCTATTGGAAATTTTTTAATGGTTTTTGCCAGATTTTTGATATCCAGATAACTTTCCTTATCCAGCGTTTTTAGAAGATTAATGGCGGTTGTTGACAATTTTAAATTCCTTTTTAAAACCGAACTTATTTTTGCAGTGCCTTTTAATTGTTCTAAAATTTCAGATTCTCTTAAATTGGGTTTTAAATCGATATTGATGGTTACAGGAAAATCATGTTTTCTGGTAAAACGGTTTAGATAATAAATCGGACTTCCTTCGATGCCGTATTTCGTAAAAACGACTTCGCCAATTTTATGTTGGTCTTCAAAAGAAACTTTAATATTTTTCAAATACTGTCCTTGCAATTGGTGAAACTTAATATTGGTATTATAACCAGAATTAGCAGATTCTAAAGGCGTTATTTCAATGTTTTTCTGAGATAAAGTTTCTACCCATTTCGCATCAGAACCGGTTTTTTTCCAGGAACCGCCGCCCATTGCCAGAATTAATTCTGAATATTTAATAGAGATATCCTGATCATTACTTTTTAAATAAACTGAAGAATCATCAAAATCCATAAAAGTATGATCGTAATGAATGGTAACTCCAAGTTTTTCCAATTCATCCAACCAAGCTTTTAAAACCTGAATCGGTTTGAAGTTTTTGGTGGGAAAAATCTTTCCTGAACTTCCGACATACGTAGTTACTCCTAAATCTGAAAGCCATTGAATTACTTTTTGATTATCAAAATTCTTTACGATTTCCTGGATTTCTTTGGCTTCATATTTTTTCACAAAAGATTCTAATTCTTCACTATGAGTCAAATTAAATCCCCCGTTTCCAGCTACCAAAAATTTTCGGGCTGCAGCTTTATTTTGTTCATACACCTGAACTTTGAAACCTTTCAAAGCTAACTGTTGAGCCGCCATTAATCCTGCAGGACCTGCGCCGATAATGATAATTTGATTTCCGTTCATGGTTTGCAAAAATACGCTTTTCGTTTTCTACTAAAATGGAAGTTTAGAAAGTAGATACCTGATTCTTAAAATTTTATTTGCCACGAATGCACGAATATTTTTAAGTAAATCATTTGCTGATTTAAAGAGTCTGATTATTTGCATAAGTTTAGAACTCTAACTAAATTTCCAAAAAGCTTATTCGTGCATTCGTGGCTTTACTATTTCCAATTAGAAAAAGGCTCACTCACCAAGTTCGAATTGTAATATTTTTCTTCTCCCGTTACTTCTCTGTCAATCCAGCCTGGAATTTCAAAGGTTTCATCTTCACTTTTCAATTCGATTTCTGCCACAATTAATCCTTCATTCTTTCCTGAAAACACATCAACTTCCCAGATATGATTGTCGATAGAAATCTTATATCTGATCTTTGAAAGTTCAGCAACTGAAAATTGATCCAACAATTCTTTGGCTTCCTCGAACGGAATTTCATATTCATATTCTGCTCTTGTTGCGCCAACAGAAATTCCTTTAATCGTTAAAAACCCTTTATCTGAAGTCTGTCGCACCCGAATTGTTTTCTTCGGATCGGTTAATAAATAACCTTGACGGTAAAATTCGCCCGAAGGTTTTTCTACTTGTTCCCATTTGTCGTGATTGACCAAAAATTTTCTTTCTATTTCTACTCCCATTAATCTAAATTTAAAATTATTAAGCTTAACACAAATTACAAAAAAAATGAGTTAAAAAAGTTAGATAGTAAAGAATCTCTCGCTATTTAACATCTCCTTTATCTTTTCAGCAACCTTTGATTTTACCACATAAGTTTTGCAAAATTTATTATTTAACTGCATATTAAAATTCACGCCTGTTAACCAAACACCAGAAGATTTGGATTGAAAGTCATAAAAGCTGGGAAATAAATTTATTAAACACAAAAGATTTCTTTTTAAAGATTTAGAAAAATTAGGAAAACGGCCAAAATCATCAATAACTTTTAAATCAAATATTTTCTTCCCAAGAGTACTTCCGAAAATTGTTTCCAAAATAGTTCCACTAATAATAACTGCTGGTATAGCATAAAGAAAACTGTGTAACAGTTCAAAATGAAAAAACACATGTAAGATCAAGAAAAGAGGCAATATATCAATGATTTTTGAAAATAATCTTTCACTCCCGAATAGATTTTGTATTTCCCTAAACGGAAAATCATATTGCAATTCCTCATAAATTCTATTTCCCGATTTATCGAAAGCTTTAGTTGGCCTACGAATAGTTTTACTTTCTTTTAATTCAGATATTTTCAATTCAATACAATTTTTGTGATAATCCTTCAGAGATGGCGTCTGTGAAAAAACCTTGGTTCGATTCTACCAAATATAACAAAAATAATGTCTACCATTTAAGACGAAAACTCTATTTTTAACTTACTATGATAAATATTTCTAATCAAAATAACTCAAAAGTAGTATTGGCTATTGCATCCATAAAATCTACCTTTATGCCATCCTAAAAATCAATTAATTTTACCTGATTTTTTCATCAAAAACTACGTCAACGTTCTATGTTCAAAGATCCCAAATTAGTTTTCGCCATCATCACCGTAGCTTTAGTTTGGGGCACGACTTTCCTAGGAATTAGAGTTGCGGTAGAAACAATTCCACCTTGGTTTGTAGCTGGAATTCGTCAGTTTTTAGCCGGAATTATTTTGTTGATTATTCTTCTCTTTTCCAAAAAACTAAAATGGATTGGCTGGAAAAATTTTCGGAATCAAATCATCCTCGCTTCTTTAATGTTGGTCGTTGCGAACGGAATGACAACGGTTGCAGAAAAAAGTTTAACAAGCAGCTTAGCCTCTCTAATCAGTTCAACTTCTCCGCTTCTCGTTTTTATATTGAGTATCATATTCAGCATGCAAAAATTCAGCATTCGCGGTTTAATAGGAGTTTTGATTGGTTTTTCGGGGATTTTATTAATTTTCAAAGATGGTTTAGAAGATCTCCTCAATTTGGAATACCGACTGGGAATCATTTTCATGTTCATCGCGATTTTCGGTTGGGCTTTCGGTACCGTCTTTAGTAAAAAAATGAATCATCAACCTCAAAACATTTCCTTAAATCTCTTTTACCAATTCAGTTTTGCCGGAATTGTTCAGATTATTTTCGGATTTCTATTTTCGGACCAAATTAACTTTGGGATGTGGAGTTACAAAAGCATTTTCGCAACCGTTTACTTGGCCATCTTCGGGTCTGTTATAGCGTTTTTCGCGTTTCATTTCGCACTGAAAAAAATTACTCCGACCCAGATTTCTATCCTTTCTTACGTGAATACCATTATTGCGATTTTCCTGGGTTGGCTTATTCTCAGTGAACCTATTTCACTCACTTTTATCATGGCGACCGTTTTAATTATCTGCGGTGTTTTCATCACGAATTACAAACCAGGAATGTTTAAAAAAGCTTAATTGAATTTTTAGAAAATCTTGTTGCTCCTTATTAAGGATCTAATGATTTGATTTCTTCCAAATTATCGTATTATTTTTTTTCCAAGATTTGAAACTATTCTATGAAATCCAAATCCTAGAATTACTAAAACTTTAATATTGTAAAGACAAGTATTTCAGATAATTACCAACTTTCATTAAGTGCGTACCAAACCAAGAAAAAGCTTCGCCATCAACTAGGATGATCTCTTTATTCGGAAGTTCTCTTTGAAGTTCGTCAATATGTTTTTGTTGAAAAGGAAAAGGTTCTGAGGAGAGAAAAATCAAATCAGCCTCTTTCAATTCTTCTACTGAAACTTCGGGATATCTTGTTCTATTCTTGAATAAATTTTCAAAGTCCAGTTTCCCTAAAATTTTATTGATAAAAGTATCAGACCCAACCGTCATATAAGGATTTTTCCAAATTAAATAGGCCACTTTCTTTGGTTCAGAAACTTTAACATCATTAAAAACAGAAGTAATTTTCTGATTAAAATCTAATGCTAAATCTTCTTTATTTAAAAGGTTTCCAAGCTCAGAAATGAAATCTTGATTATCTTCTAAAGTTTCGATAACGGTGACCCAAACTTTAAAATCTTTCATTAATTCTTCAACCTGAATTTTTTCGTTTTCTTCTTTATTGGCGATGATTAAATCAGGATTCAATAATTTGATTTTATCAATATTCAAATTTTTAGTTCCACCAATAACTTCAACGCTTTTCACTAAATCTGATGGATGAATACAAAATTTGGTTCTGCCAATAACTTCATCAGCAGTTAAGCCAAAATCAAAAAGCGTTTCGGTAATGCTGGGAACCAGCGAAATGATTTTCATAAAAATTAAAGAAGTTTACCTGCCAGGAACATTCCGGCGACGGTGAAGTATATAATCAAACCAGTAACATCGACTAATGTGGCTACAAAAGGTGCTGAAGAAGTTGCTGGATCCAGCTTAAATTTCTTTAAAACAAAAGGAATCATTGAACCCGAAAGTGTTCCCCAAAGGATGATTAATAAAAGGGAAACCGCAATACTGAACGCGATATAAATCCAGTGCTCGCCGTAATCATACAAACCTGTTTCTTGCCAAATCATGATTCTGATAAAACCGATGATTCCCAAAATTCCACCCAGAAAAACTCCGGAGACAATTTCTTTCCGCATAACATACCACCAATCTTTCAGACCGATTTCCTGCAGTGCCATGGCACGAATAATCAACGTTGCCGCTTGAGAACCGGAGTTACCTCCACTGGAAATAATCAACGGAACAAATAAGGCAAGCACGACTGCTTTTTCAATTTCATGTTCGAAGAATCCCATCGCCGAGGCCGTTAACATTTCTGAAAAGAAAAGAATCACCAACCAGGTTCCTCTCTTCTTAATCATCTCTGTCCAGGAAGTTTGCGTATACGGCATATCCAACGCATCAACACCCCCGAATTTCTGAATATCTTCGGTGTTTTGTGCTTCAATCTGGTCCAAAATATCATCGATCGTTACGATACCAACCAAAACTCCGCTATCAGTTACGATAGGCAAAGCAGATCGGTCATACTTTTCGAAATAGGTTACCGCATCTTCTTTCGTAGTGGTTGTTGTAATCGCAACAAAATGATTATCAGTGATTTCTGAAATCAAAGTATCTTCTTCTGCAAGTAATAAGGAACCGATTGCGATATCGTCGACCAGGCGGTTTCTTTCATCAACCACATAAAGATGGTTCATGGTTTCTACCTTTTTTCCGACTTTTTTAATTTGTTGAAAACATCTTTTAACGGTCCATTCTTTACGAATCTGAATATAATACGGCGTCATCAAACGCGCAATAGAATCGACGTGATAACCCAAAAGTTTCAGTGCAATTCTTCTTTCTTGTGGATTAAGATGATTGATGGAATACCGAATCAGTTCATCAGGAAAGTCCTCTAAAAGCGCCGTTCTATCATCTGGACTCATTGCATTCAGAATCTCAGAAACCTCCTCACTACCAATTCCACGAATGGTTTCTTCCTGAAAATCTGGATCTAAGTGGGAGAATACATCCGCCTTGTACTGCTTAGGAACCTTTAGAAATGCCAAAAGACGCTCATCAGCTTTAAGTTGGCTGAGCGTTTCTGCAATATCTTGAGGATTAAATATGAGTTCCTGAGTTTCCAAAGAGGGTGTTTTTTAGAGAAATGCAAAAGTAACGAAAATAAAAAAGATGAGAAATTAAAAAAGTTGTAGTTTTGAGAATCAATGGGTGATTTCAACCTATTAACCCTAATTTATAAAAAAATAAAATGAACAAAATCAGTAAAAGAGACGTAAAATTTTTCCTTTTAGGAATATTCACTTTATTTTTAATCGAAAGTATTTGGAATTGGGAAGCTACACTTTCATCAATTCAAAGAGGATGAAATGATGGTTATAATTCAAAATAATAACGGTGCTAATTCTAAACTTCTTTAGAAAATGGCTTTAAAAACTCAACCATGAAAAAATTAATCTTATTCATTTCAGCATTTCTATTCCTGCAGTCTTGTACTCAAAGTAAAGAAACTACCACGTCTCAAAATACTGAAACCAAAGAAGCTTCAATTCTCGCCACTAAAGAAAATGAAGAAATTACTGCTCTTCATGAAGATGAAAAAAGCAAAGAAAACGAGACTTTAAGAGATCCCGCAAAAGAATGGTTAGAAAGTCTCTTCAAATGTAGAAACGGAAATCAATTTTGTTTTTACTTGGAAACCGAAGAAAAAGCGACGACCAAAAGATTCTATCAATTTATGATGGATTCTGAACAAATCTATGGCGCAACCAATTTGTCAGATAAAGAAATGCCACTCGCCAAAAAAAAGAACAAAGAGAAATGGTCAGAGATTTATCCTTTGAGAAAAGATATCGAGCCATGGTTATTCGGTCGTGGTCAAGATGATATGGAAAATATTAAAAATGTAAAAATTGAGAATATTTCAGATTTAAAATATCGGGTATTTGTAGATTATGGCGATCAATACGAAACATTGAGTCAAGTTACTTTAGTAAAAAATAAAAACTCCTATCTCATTGATTATTGCGAGACCGAATTTTTAAATTAAATCTTAACAAATTTAACTTTCCTTTAAAACAGTTTAAAAGACTAATTCCTTAAATTTACGTCATGAAAACCTTTGGCAGAGATTTACTCACAAAAATACAACAGGCAACACTTCACGGTGAAGCCGCCCACGAAATTTATTCCCCACCTTATCGACCACTTTATTCTTACGACGAAATTTTAACTAAAAATCCAAAATTCGCCGCGGTCAATATTCTATTATATTTAAAGGATAATGAATGGTATTTGCCACTCATCGTTCGCAGCGAAAATGAACGCGACCGACACAGCGGACAAATTTCTTTACCAGGTGGAAAAAAAGAAGATTTCGATCCTAATTTTGGAGCAACTGCCAAACGCGAAACTTCGGAAGAAGTAGGAATCGATGAACATTATATTAGAATCATCCGAGAACTTTCGCCAATTTACATCCCGCCGAGCAACTTTTACGTGAAAGCGTTCGTTTCCTACACCAAGAAAAATCCTGAATTTATTCTTCAGGAAACCGAAGCAGTTGAGTTGATTGAATTCCCAATTTCCTCTATTTTAAATTTGGCTAACGAACCTGAAATGAGAGTTTTACCAAGTTCCCGTGGCGTAAAAGTTCCGGTAATCGATTTCAACGGCTATATCATTTGGGGCGCGACTTCGATGATATTAAGCGAGTTTAGTCAGTTATTGAAAAATTTGTAAATTCGCGAACTATGTTAATTAGATAATGGCCAAGAAAAATATTTTCACGGATGCCTTTGGTAATCTGTATTTCCTGAAAAGATTGATTATTTTCATCTTAGGAATGGTTTCCTACAGACGGTTCAATGGATTTAATAAATTGAAGATTTCCGGTACCGAAAACTTAGTTGACCTCCCGGATTCCAATGTGCTTTTCGTCTCCAATCATCAAACGTATTTCGCTGATGTTGCGGCGATGTATCAGGCTTTTTGTGCGGTAAACAATGGTTATTTAAATTCAATTAAAAATCCAATTTATCTCTTAAATCCAAAAGTTGATATTTATTATGTTGCGGCTGAAGAAACCATGAACAAAGGTTTCATGACGAAGGTTTTCAAGTTGGCCGGCGCCGTTACTGTAAAAAGAACTTGGCGAGCAGAAGGTCACAACGTGAACAGAATGGTGGATTTAACGGAAGTTGAAAACATTATGAAAGCACTCGACAATGGTTGGGTGATTACCTTTCCTCAAGGAACAACTTCCGCCTTTGCACAAGGTAGAAAAGGAACGGCGAAATTGGTTAAGAATCAGAAGCCAATTGTAATTCCGATAAAAATTAATGGTTTCCGTCGCGCTTTTGATAAAAAAGGTTTGCGGGTGAAAGTAACTGGCTGTAAACCAACAATGGAATTCAAACCTGCGCTGGACATTGATTACGAGAAAGATGACGCTCGTGTTATCATGCACAAAATCATGGTTGCTATAGAACAAACCGAGGATTTTAATGTCCTTCATGAATATGATGAAGAGCTTAAAGCACAGAAAACCGAAGTTAAAAATTAATAATAGTTGCAATGAAAAAACTAATTTTTGTGGTTCTACTAATAATTTTAGCGGGATGCAACAGTAGAAGTAATCAAACCAAATATACTGATTTCGATTATAGTTTTGCGCGTAGTGGCGGCCTTTCTCCTATCTATGAAAACTTGCTTATTAAAGGAAATAAGGTTCATTATTCGTTTGAAGGACAAGGAAAGAAGGTTAAAAAAGATTTCATTATTTCTAATGATGATTTGATAAAAATAGAAAATACACTTACTGAAAATAAGTTTACAAAAATTCAGCAGGATTATAAGAAATTATACGATAACATTTCTGTTGAAATCAATGTTAAAAAAGGAAACAACGCTGGTAGTAAAACTGATGCTTCTTTAATTATGCAAAAAAATAAAAATCATTGGGAAAAGATCGTTAGTGCTTTTCAGCAAGTAATTGACAGCAATATAAAATCCGAATCTTAAAAATAATTCGACCAGACTGATGCAAAATATCTTCGCGGAATCTAAAAACAAAACCAGAGTTCTCGTTCTAAGCTCCCAACCTTCTGTAATGAAATTATTACTCGATGTACTTAATTTTCACGCAAAGGATTTTGACTTTTATTTAGCAAACGGGGTCTTTAATAATTCAAATAGCGATTTTGTTATTCTGGAAACTTCTGACCTGGAAAAAGCGGCCTCTTTTGAACCAAACATCGTTTTAATTACGTCCGAAATATCTGGCGAACAAATAGTTCCGGTTATTGAAAAAATAACTCCAGGTGGTGTTTTAGTCTATGATTCTAACATCGCTGATATTGTTGAACAATCATTAAACTTCTTTAGAAAATTAGAATATTCAGGAACGGCTTTTTCGAAATCAAATTCTAATTTCGCGCTCCAAACCAATATTGGGGAAATTCCTATTTCGTCTTCTGATGAAAATTTAATTAAAAATATCGACGGTTTAAAATTACTTTCTCAGCAATTTGGCGTGATGGAAGAGGATTTCTACGAACCTGTTATGAGTTTTGAGTAAATAGAAAAACCTTTCCATATCCTTTATCGGAAGTCTGAAAATTTCATTAAATTTACCTATCAAAAATTGTAAAAATGAGTTATCAGCAATCCGGAAAAATCCCACCAAAAAGACATACTGTTTTCAAATCACAGGATGATCAATTTTATTACGAGCAACTTTTCGGTACCGAAGGATTTCATGGTATTTCATCGCTCTTATATCACATCCATCGGCCAACGCAGATTAAATCAATCAGCGAACCGAAAGATGTTTCGCCAAAAATTGCGGTTAATAAAAACGTAACGCCACGAATGTTCAAAGGAATGAACGTAACTCCGGAGAACGATTTTATAGATAGTCGCAAAATTTTATTGGTTAACAACGACTTAAAGTTAGGCCTTGCAAAACCTAAAAAATCAACCGATTATTTTTATAAAAATGCTGAATGCGACGAACTTCTTTTCATCCATGAAGGAAGCGGAACACTGAAAACATTCCTCGGAAACCTTGATTTTTCTTACGGTGATTATCTCATTATTCCGAGAGGAACCATCTACTCCATAGAATTTAAAGACGAAAAAAATACGCTTCTTTTTATAGAAAGCCACTCTCCTATTAATACTCCGAAACGCTACAGAAATGAGTTTGGCCAAATGCTGGAACATTCTCCATTTTGCGAACGAGATATGATTGCTCCCACTTTTGTGGAACCTATCGATGAGAAAGGAGACTTTTTAATTAAAGTAAAAAAAGAAGATCAAATCTGGGATTTCATTTACGCCACGCATCCATTTGATGTCGTTGGTTGGGATGGTTATTTCTATCCTTATAAATTTAATATCAAAAACTTCGAGCCGATTACAGGACGCGTTCATTTACCGCCGCCGATTCATCAAAATTTCGAAGCACATAACTTCGTAGTTTGTTCGTTTGTAGCGAGAATGTACGATTATCATCCACAAGCGATTCCGGCACCTTATAATCATTCCAACATCGATTCTGATGAAGTTCTCTTTTATACCGAAGGTGATTTTATGAGCCGAAACCATATCGATTTAATGGATTTCACGCTTCATCCAGGCGGAATTGTTCACGGACCACACCCTGGCGCAATGGAACGCAGCATTGGTAAAAAATCTACGGAAGAATTTGCCGTGATGGTCGATCCTTTCAGACCTTTTAAAATTACCGAGGAAGCGATGAAAGTCGAAGATCCTTCTTATAAAACTTCTTGGCTGGAAGATGAAGATCATTCATTGAAAGATCGCAGTCAAGAGTAATCCCTTTTATGACATTTATCAAAACTGATATTGCTCATTTCAATTCTGAAATGAAATAATTACTTTTGAGAAGCAAACAACAGCAAATAAAAAATAAAAATATGATTCAGTATGTCAGTGCAGAAGATGCAATTTCATTAATAAAAAGTGGCGACCGGATTTTTTCTCACGGAAGCGCATGTACTCCAAATCTATTGATTACCGAATTGGCCAATCAATCGTCTCGTTTAAGAGATGTAGAATTCGTTTCGATTACGCAGCAGGGAAATGTAGAAGTTGCCAAACCTCAATATAAAGACAGTTTCTATATCAACTCCTTATTCGTTTCTACGCCGGTAAGAGAAGCAGTAAATTCTGATCGTGGAGATTTCGTACCTGTTTTCTTAAGTGAAATTCCAATTTTATTTAAAAGAGGAATGCTTCCACTTGACGTAGCAATGATTACCGTTTCTCCACCTGATATTCATGGATATTGCACATTGGGAACCTCTATCGACGTAGCAAGAAGTGCGGTAGATACTGCAAAAATAATTATTGCACAGGTTAATCCAAGAATGCCGAGAACTCATGGTGATGGAATGATTCATTATTCTAAAATCGATAAAATGGTTTGGCATGAAGAAGAACTATTGACCGTTGATTACGGCGCAAAAGTCGGTGCCGACGAAATGCTGATCGGTAAAAATGTTGCAGAATTGATCGACGACCGATCTACTTTACAAATGGGAATCGGAACCATTCCGGATGCGGTTTTAAAATGCCTTCACAATCACAAAGATTTAGGAGTTCATACCGAAATGATCAGCGACGGAATTGTAGATTTGGTAGCAAATGACATTATAACTAATAAATACAAAGGAACTCATTGCAACAGAACGATTACCAGTTTCGCCTTTGGAACAAGAAAATTGTATGACTACATTGATGATAATCCATCTTTCGAATTTATGGATGTAGAACATGTGAACTATCCGATTAATATCATGAAAAATCAAAAAATGGTCGCGATTAACTCCGCCATTGAAATTGATTTAACAGGACAGGTTTGCGCAGATTCTATCGGAACTTATCAATTTAGTGGAATTGGTGGTCAAATGGATTTCATGCGTGGTGCTGCACTTTCTGACGGTGGAAAACCCATCATCGCAATTTCTTCAAGAACCAGAAAAGGAATTCCTAGAATTGCCCCTTTCTTAAAACAAGGAGCCGGCGTGGTGACTACAAGAGGACATATTCATTATGTAGTTACAGAATATGGTGTTGCGTACTTATATGGTAAAAATTTACGTCAAAGAGCAAAAGCGCTTATTGAAATCGCACATCCTGATGATAGAGAAATGCTGGATGCAGCAGCCTTTGAGAGATTTAAAGTATTGGTTTAAATAATCAAATATATAAATCCTCAATGAAAATTGGGGATTTTTTTTTATCACTGTTTTATGTTAAAATAAAGTATTATTGAAAAAAAGTATTAAATAATCACTTATGTAATCATTTATTTGTGAGGATCATTATATTTGCGAACGAAAAGAAAAAAAAATAATTTGGAAAAGATTTATAACTCAATAAAAGAAGATATCAAAAATCATCCTGAAGTGAAGTCATCACTGTTAGGAATGGTTGGTGAATGGAAAAGAAGTCAGTTTGTTATTCTTGCAGAGATTATTTCTAAAAATCTTCAACAATCTTTAACTGATGACAGAAGACTAAGTCTCGGAACTACAATTTCTGCGATTACTTTACAACGCTTTTATGAAAACGAATATCAAATTAAAACGCACAATGATTTGCGCTTTATCAAGACATTAGATAAACTTTGCATCTTCCTCGGGAAAACTAATTTAAATGATTATATCCATCAGAATTTTCAGCAGGAAGATATTTTAAAACCAACTAAAGAAATCAACAATCACTTGTCTGATAAAGAGTTGATTACTAAGTTTTGCGAATTTCAGTTTGAAGCTCTCAACTATTTACCATCAGTAAACCTGGAGAAACTTTCAACTACGCTCTGTAAAGATTCCCCTTTATTACAACGCACAGCTCAATATCTTGAGGAAAAAAGTAAAAATAATCTGACTTTTGTTAACGACAACAATCGTTCGAATTATGAAATCTTTCAAATCACTATGGTTTCAGATGATTCTGAATTAAAAGTACTTAAAACAAAGGAATTTTGGAATTTAGTTTTTAAAGACGATCAAGAAAACAGTTATATCGTACATCATTTGAATACGCAGTTTTACTTTATAAAAAATCTGGACGATCAATGGAAAATCTGGGACAACTTTAATCCCGATTACAACAACATATTAAAAATAAACTAAGCCACTCGACCGGCTTAGTTTAAATTATTTGCGCTTTTAGAATCATCTTGCGTGTTGCTTTTCAGCACTGCAAATATATATTGAATTTTTCTCAAAACTTAGACATAAAAAAACTTAAAAATACATATCATCATCTATATTTCATTATATTCTGATTTTAGTACTCCTAAAATTTTTGTACTTTGCATTATTAAAAACAGAATAAAATGTCAACACTTACATTTGCAGAAAAAATTGCTCAGGCTGAAAATTTCTTACCGATTAACGGAACAGATTATATCGAATTTTATGTCGGAAATGCCAAACAGGCAGCTCATTTCTACAAAACTGCTTTCGGTTTTCAATCGTTAGCTTATGCAGGACCCGAAACCGGAATTCGAGACAGAGCATCTTATGTTTTGCAACAGGGAAAAATTCGTTTGGTATTAACTTCGGGATTAAATTCTGATTCCCCGATTTGTGAACATCAAAAAAAGCATGGCGACGGTGTGAAAGTTCTTGCTCTTTGGGTAGATGATGCTTATTCTGCTTTTGAAGAAACAACTAAAAGAGGTGCAAAACCTTATCTGGAACCAACTACTTTAACCGATAAAAATGGCGAAGTAAGAATGTCTGGTGTCTATACTTATGGTGAAACCATACACATGTTCGTTGAACGTAAAAATTACACTGGTGAATTTATGCCGGGCTACCAAAAATGGGAAAGTGATTATAATCCATCAGATGTAGGTCTTCTTTATGTAGATCACTGCGTTGGTAATGTTGGTTGGGAAAGAATGATTCCTGTCGTAAAATGGTATGAAGAGGTGATGGGATTTGTAAACATCCTAAGTTTTGATGACAAACAAATCAACACTGAATATTCTGCACTGATGTCTAAAGTGATGAGCAACGGAAACGGTTTTGCAAAATTCCCTATCAATGAACCAGCTGAAGGCAAGAAAAAATCTCAGGTTGAAGAATATTTAGATTATTACGAAGAAGAAGGTGTCCAACATATTGCAGTCGCAACAAAAGATATTATAAAAACAGTTATGGAACTGAAATCTCGAGGAGTAGAATTTCTTTCAGCTCCACCTGAAGCCTATTACGATATGGTTCCCGAAAGAGTTGGCCACATTGATGAAGATTTAAAAAGATTGCAAGATCTGGGAATTTTAATCGATCATGATGAAGAAGGTTATTTGCTTCAAATATTTACCAAACCAGTTGAAGATCGTCCTACTCTATTCTTCGAAATTATCGAAAGACATGGCGCACAAAGTTTTGGAGCTGGAAATTTCAAAGCGTTATTTGAAGCATTAGAAAGAGAACAGGAAAAAAGAGGTAATCTTTAAAATACCTTCAAGTTCGAACTCAATTTGAACTAAAAACACTTCAATGAAAAAAATACTTGCACTTTTCCTTTTTATTTCAGCACTTGGTTTAAAAGCACAATATGGCAGTGCTAACGCAATACTCGAGATCCTGGAAGCAAAAAAAGGTTTGAATAAAAATTTAGGCGACGTCAATATCGACGATGTTAAATTTGTTTTAATTAAAGATTTCGATGATCATACCGAAAGAAACTTTATTATTATTAAAGGGAAACAGGCGACGTATGTAGAAGTTTTTGATGACAAACAAACTGGTGATACCTCTTCGAATGTTTTCTCCGGCGATATCGTTCAGTCGAAGCATCAAATTATTTCTCTTCGGGCAGATAAATTAGAAGGAAGGAAAATCCCAATTGCGATTACCAAAACCTTCTTAATGACCAAACAGAAAGACATTCTTTATCTCATTGACATCAATTCTAAAGAAAGATGGATCGAGGAAAGTGCCATTAACAAAAAATAAATAGCAAACAAAATAAGGTTCAAAGTAGAAATTACTTCTTTGAACCTTTCTTTAATTTAAAAATACTATGAAATCATTTATACAATATCCTGATAATTCAGATTTTTCAATTTATAACATTCCATTTGGTGTCGGAGTTTTTAACAAAGAATATATCGCATGTTGTTCGCGAATCGGTGACATGGTTATTGACTTAGCCACTTTATACGATTATGGATTTTTTGATGAAATTGAGGGAATAGATGAAAATATTTTCGAGGTCTTTACTTTAAATGAATTCATCGAATTAGGAAAACCGGTAACGAAAGCTGTACGATTAAAACTCCAGGAAATACTGGGAGAAAACTCTAAACTGGCAGGCGATAAAAAAACGATTGAAGAATGTTTCTACGACTTTAATCAAGTTCAAATGATGATGCCGGTTCACGTTCCAAACTACACTGATTTTTACAGCAGCATTGAACATGCCACCAACGTTGGAAAAATGTTCCGCGATCCAGCAAATGCATTACTTCCAAACTGGAAACATCTTCCGGTTGGTTATCATGGACGCGCCTCCTCCATCGTAGTTTCTGGTACAGAATTTCACCGTCCGAAAGGTCAGACAAAACCAGTCGCTGATGAAAAGCCGATTTTTGGCCCGTGTAAGCAGCTTGATTTCGAATTGGAAATGGCGTTCATCGTCAATAAAAACACAGAAATGGGCGACAGCATTTCAACTGCCGAAGCCGAAGATGCTATTTTCGGAATGGTTTTATTTAATGACTGGTCGGCCAGAGATATTCAAAGTTGGGAATATGTTCCTTTGGGACCATTTTTAGGTAAAAATTTCTGTTCTACAATTTCACCGTGGGTTGTCACTTTAGAAGCCTTAAAACCTTTTAGAACGGAATCTCCAAAACAGGAACCGGAAGTTTTAGATTATCTAAAATTTGAAGGACAACAAAATTTTGACATTAATCTTCGGGTTTATATTCAACCGGAAAATGGCAAAGAGAATTTAATTTCACAAAGCAATTACAAATTCATGTATTGGAATATGTTGCAGCAATTGGCTCATCATACGGTAAATGGTTGTAATGTAGAAGTTGGTGACATGTACGCTTCCGGAACAATTTCTGGAACAGATAAAAGCTCTTTCGGGTCGATGCTCGAATTAACTTGGAGAGGAACTGAACCTTTGCA
The DNA here is from genome assembly GCF_015191005.1 of Kaistella flava (ex Peng et al. 2021). Classification (NCBI taxonomy): domain Bacteria; kingdom Pseudomonadati; phylum Bacteroidota; class Flavobacteriia; order Flavobacteriales; family Weeksellaceae; genus Kaistella; species Kaistella flava (ex Peng et al. 2021). The sequence goes on from NZ_CP040442.1 coordinate 1,986,838, forward strand.
ATTATCAGACGGAACTGAACGTAAATTCATTAATGATAATGATACTGTGATTATGAGAGGTTATGCTGAGAAAGAGGGAATGCGGGTTGGATTTGGTGAAGTTAGAGGGAAAGTATTGGCGGCGAAGTAAAGAATATATTAACACATAAGTTTACTTTAAATAACTCTTATTTAGTAAACATTAGGGCACATAAGGTGACTGTTTTAATTTTAAATTTTAGAATTATGGAAATCACTCAAAAATATATTAATGAACTGAGCTATGAAATTACGGGTGCTTGTATTGAAGTTCACAAAATACTTGGTCCAGGACTTTACGAAAACATTTACCATCAATGTCTCAAAAAAGAACTGGATTTATTAAATCTAAAATTTAAATCAGAGTTAACAATTCCATTTGATTACAAAGGAGAAATTATTGATTGTATGGTAAAATGCGATTTTTTAATCGAAGACCTTATTGTTTTAGTAATAAAAGCAGTTAGTGAATTCTTTAACATCCATCGTGTTCAAACCATGAATTATATGAATTTATTGAAAGTTCCCAAAGCAATTCTCGTAAATTTTAATGTCAAAAATTTATATCACGAAGGTCATGAAACATTTGTAAGTAGATATTTCAGTCAGTTAAAATAATAAAACATCATTTATTCAACTAATGTGTTCTCCACTATTTTCAAAGCATTTCACTAAAAACTTATGTGACTAATGTGTAAAAAAATTAATACAAAATAAAACTATAAAAACTTTGTGCTTTTCTGGTTTAAAAACATAAAAAATGAAAGCAATATCACCTTCAGATTTAAATAACCTCCAACTACAAACGCTTTTGCAGACTGCGATTGCTCCACGACCGATTGCTTTGGCATCAACAATTGATAAAGACGGAAATATTAATTTAAGTCCGTTCAGTTTCTTTAATATGTTTAGCTCTAATCCGCCGATTATGATTTTTTCGCCGGCAAGAAGAGTTCGCGATAATACAACGAAGCATACTTTAGAAAATGTTTTAGAAGTTCCGGAAGTCGTGATCGGAATTGTAAATTATAAAATCGTACAGCAAATTTCGCTGGCTTCTACCGAATATGAAAAGGAAGTGAATGAGTTTGTTAAATCTGGTTTGACGATGAAAGATGCAGATTTGGTTAGACCAAAATTGATTGAAGACTGCCCGGTTAATCTAGAATGCAAAGTGATAGAAGTTAAACATTTAGGCAAAGAAGGCGGCGCAGGAAATTTAGTGATTTGTGAAGTCATTAAAATTCATGTTCGTGAAGAATATCTGAATGAAGACGGAGTTTTAGACCAAAAGAAATTAGACTTGGTCGCAAGATTAGGCGGGAACTGGTACTCCAGAAACAATGCAGAAAACTTGTTTGAAGTTCCGAAACCTTTAGTAACAAAAGGAATTGGATTTGATCGATTACCTAATGAAATTAAGTTGAGCAATATTTTTACTGGAAATGATTTAGGAATGCTTGCCAATATTGAAGAATTACCAAGTGGAGATTTTACTTCCGATGAAACAATTCATCTGCAAGCGCAAAAACTTCTTCATCAAAATAAAATTGAAGAGGCTTGGAAAACTTTATGCAAGTAAAGATATAACCATCATCACTATAAATAAATATCCCGATTTTTACGTCGGGATATCTTTATTTAGGAAGTAATTTGTTGCTTATTTTTTAATGAACTTAAATGTTTTAACAACTCCATCCGAGTTTGCCTTAACAATATACATCCCAGGTTTTAGTTGAGAAACATTCAATTCTAATTTGCCAGATTTTGCAGATTCTGAAATAACTTGTTTACCAGAAATATCAAAAATTGAAATACTTGAAATTTCTTTAGAATCTGTAATTATTAAGATATCCTGGACTGGATTTGGAAAGAATTTTAGAGAAGATTTATTGACATTCATCGTTGCCAAGTTCGTTTCAAAAACTTTCACATTATCAACCTCTAAATAAAATTCATTCGGATCCGAAAACGCTCTGAATGACAGATAATAAACTCCATCTGCAGGTACTGTAAAATTCACGGTGGCTGTTTCATATGGATAATTCCCGATCTCCTCATTAATCCATAACTGACTGGTTTGGCCCGCTACTGAAGTTGCAGTTCCTATTTTTACTTCCATTTTTTCTGGGAACATATGAGCGATTCCTTGGTAGTCAAACTGTAGCATTTCATTATTTTTTGGATCATTCCTTTTAGAAATAGTCGTTTAATTAATTTTCTTGCTTTAAAAGTAATAAACTTACTTATTAATAAAACTCATTAATAATCAAATCTTGGTCATTTACCAGCCAAATCATTAATTACATTAGTTTAAATTTATTTTTAGCAATTAATAAATATTGAATCACCTTAATATGTGCTAAAATCATATTTTATTACAAATATTTTCATTATTATTAAATAAAATTTTATAAAATGAAGAAACTTTACATGATGGCGATGGGATTCGCATCTTTATTTTGCATAGCGCAACAGACGATCTCATTTGAGAATTCAGAGAATTTCAACTTAGGAACGATCCATAATCAAAATGGTTGGGAAGTAACTTTAAATGGAAATAATCAGCCAATTCAAAACCAAGCCATTTCAAATGAATTCGCGTCAGCCGGAAATCAGTCGTTGAAAATTGCAGTAGATCCAGATGAAGACTATGGTTGGTTTCCAATTTTTGGAGCAGCGAAAGAATTGAGTCCGAGTTTAAATTACAACAATTTAAATTTGGAGTTCGACGTCTTTATTAGCGAATTAGAAGGTTCTACTTTCGAGTTCGGAACGTACGGAATTGTCGCAGATGAGTTTGTTCCTGTTTTCGTTTATTCCTTTAATTATACCGGAAATCTAGAATTAGTTAGCAGTGCAGATTATGATTATCAAAATGCCAACTTCACTTGGGAAGCAAATAAATGGTACAAACTTAAAGTAGAAATCAGGGAAAATTCAATTAAATATTATATTGATGGAAATTTAGTTTTTACGGGTGAGAATTTCTCAAAAACCAACATCGAAGGTTTAAACTTTGTGCATGATAACTTTGGTGGCGCTGCGTATATTGATAATATTAAACTCAATAATGTAGAACTTTCTGTTCAATCAATTAAAAACAAAAAACTGGTGACCTACCCTAATCCAGTGAAAGATATTTTAAAAATAGAAATTCCACAAGGAGAAAAAATTGCCTCCATTGAAGTCTATAATGTGGTTGGTCAAAAGGTTGCTCAATTTGCAGATCAAAAAGAGATTTCTCTTTATTCGTTAAAATCGGGTCTTTATATAGTAAAAGTTCTTACTGATAAAGAATCAACTTATACTACTAAAATTATTAAAGAATAATTTAGAAAATAGAAATCCCGTTTCAATCGCTGAAGCGGGATTTTTTATGGTGAATTTTCGTAGGCCTAATTAACAATTAGTCAAAAATCCGGGGAAATACTCAGGAAAGATAAACATCACCTCTTATTTTTAAGTAATTTTATAAAAACTTTGAGATGGAAACTGTACCACATCATCCACACAAACAAGACTTTCAGGTCGAACGCTTGATATTTTTCAGTGATGCCGTTTTTGCAATAGCGATCACGATTTTAGTAATTGATTTGAAAGTTCCAATCGTGCCGGAAAACGCCACTGATCAACAGTTTTTAAATGAATTCGAAAAACAGATTCCACAAATATTAGGATTTGTAATGAGTTTTTTCCTCATCGGAATTTACTGGACTGCCCATCACAATATGTTTGGATACGTCATTAACTATTCTAAAAGATTGCTTTGGATTAATTTAATCTTTTTATTTACCATCGTTATAATGCCTTTTACCACGGCAATCTACAGCGAATATTCGGTGACAGAAGGTCACTTAAAATTGATTTCTCCTTATGCAATTTACGTTTTCAATATCTGCATTACCGGAATTATGAACTTTATTTTGCTGGCTTATATTACCAATCCAAAAAATAAAATTTCTGAGTATGTACCAGCAAATTATGCCAAATTCGGAAAGATAAGATCGCTTATTACGCCAGCAATTTTTCTAATATCATTGATGGTTTGCTTTTTTGATCCTGGACCTGGCAGAATGGTTTTATTTCTAATTCCTTTTGCCATGGCTTATATCAGCCGAAAAATAAGAAAAGAAAGTATAGCGGTTCCTAATCATTCAACCAAAAAAATGAAGAAATAGTAGTCAGAACGAGTTTATTCGCCGTCTTCTTTAATACTCAAATCGGCATTAAGATCTGGATTTAATTTCAACGCTTTTCTGTTTTGATTATTTCTCAATTTAATGTTTAAAACTTCCACCAATAAACTGAACGCAAGACAAGAATAAATAATGTTTTTACTTACATGCTGATGAATTCCTTCTGCGACTAACATTACTCCAATCACTACTAAAAAGGCAAGTGCCAACATTTGTAAACTTGGATATTTATTGATAATCGCTGAAATAGGACCAGCAAAAGCCATCATTATTCCGATTGAAATTACGACTGCGATAATCATCAACATCACGTTATCTACCAACCCAATCGCTGTAAGAATCGAATCGAGCGAGAAAACCATATCGACTAAAATGATTTGAATAATCACCATGGACATTAATGATGAACCTGCAGATTTCGGTTTATGATTCTCATCGTGTAACTGCATTTTTCCGTGAATTTCAAAGGTGCTTTTTCCGATTAAGAAAATCCCCCCAAGCAATAAGATTAGATCTTTCCAACTTAGCGCTAATGCTAAATCAGTTCCTGGTTCTTCTAAAAATGGTAGCGTTAAAATGGGTTCTTTCAAACCGATAATCCAGTTGATCATTAATAATAATCCAACGCGGAAAACCATGGCGAAAGTCAATCCGATGTTACGGGCAAACTTCTGTCTTTCCTTTGGTAATTTATCGGAGATAATCGAAATAAAGATGATGTTATCTACGCCGAGAATAATCTCTAAAAAAGTAAGCGTTAACAAACTGATCCAGATTTGCGGCTGTGCAAAATCAGGAAATTCGAGGACCGACAATAACATCATAAATTAAATTTTGGTCGGTAAAACTAAAGAAATTTCTATTTAATCTAATATTAAGTTTTATTTACATTGAACTTTAAATGTGAGCCTTGATAAAGCTGATCATTGACAATGTTGCTTTCTCTAAATCCTGCGGAAGTTCATTATCAGTCCAAGGCTCTTTTGCTCCAAAAGTATGATTGGCATTTTCTAACAGAACCAACTCAGAAGTCTTACACCATTCATTCAACAGTGTTGCTTCTTTATCTTTCACGGCTTCATCATTGGTTCCCTGAATAATCAGAAAAGGTTTTTCTAAATGTTGCGCCGCATATTGAATATCAAATCGGTTTTCGTTCTTTTCAAAGTCTTCAAAAAACTGAAAATAATGCGGCATTTGTTGATGCGTTCTTTTGTTTTCAGAATACATTACGCCTGTGTTTTTCCAGTCTTCAAACCGATCTTTGGTTGGAAATCGATATTTAAAATTACTCACTCCAGCCAAAGTAATCAGTGCTTTTACTCGTTCATCTTCAAATGCTTTAATAACAGTAATTCCGCCGCCACGACTGTGACCGATGATTGCAACCTTATCTTGATCAATTTTCGGGTCATTATAAAAGTGATTCAAAACCTCATCGTAATCCGACATTTCTTTAGAAAAGTTATTATTTCCAAAGGTTTCTAAATCTGCAAAATCTTTGGGTTGCTCGATCGTTGTTCCGTTATGAGAGAAATTAAATTTAACAAAGAAAAAACTGGCTTCTGCTAATTTCTTCGCCATCAAATCCCACGCGCCCCAATCTTTATAACCTTTGTAACCGTGTGCAAAAATAACGAGTGGTAATTTTTCTGAACTTTCAGGGTAAAAAGCATCGGCTAGAAAATCATGTGTTTCAGCATTTTTAATGATGATGTTTCTTTCGATATTAAGTTTCATGACAATAAATGTTTTATGGATAATTCAGATGAAATCAAATGTAAGAATTTCTAGTTTGGAAAATTAAAGTAATTATGAAATAATAAAATTGTACCATTAAGATTTGATTAAGTGGTTAAGAGAATTAAGATTTCCTGCTGGATTTGCAGTGCGAAAAACTGATGTGACTTTTCATCTTTAAATTTTGCTATTGAGAAAGAATCAAAAAAAACCCTTTCAGCCTTTGAAAGGCTGAAAGGGTTGGAACTATTTATAATCCGGTTTTTACCAAATTTTTATTCTTTGATCTGGTGCTTTGTATAATTCATCACCTGGCTTAATGTCGAATGCCTGGTAGAATGAATCTTGATTTACCAACGGCGCAAACGCTCGGAAATATCCTGGCGAGTGTGGATCGGTTTTCACTTGATTCACCATGTACTGCTCTGTAGATTTGGTTCTCCAAACGGTTGCCCAACTCATAAAGAATCTTTGATCCTGAGTGAAACCACTTATTAATCCTGGATTGCCATGATCTTTGAGATACATTTGAAGCGCAGTATAAGCAACCGCTACTCCACCTAAATCACCAATATTTTCTCCGCTCGTAAATTTACCGTTAACGAAACTTCCTTTTACCGGTTCGTATTTATCGTATTGAGCAGCAAGTTGGCCAACTTTTGCATCGAAATTTTTACGATCGGCATCGGTCCACCAATTGTTTAGGTTTCCATCGCCATCGAATCTTGAACCTGAATCATCGAAACCGTGACCGATTTCGTGACCGATTACTGCACCAATTCCACCGAAATTAACGGCAGGATCTGCTTTGAAATTAAAGAAAGGTGGTTGAAGAATTGCCGCTGGGAAAACGATTTCGTTATTAGAACCACTGTAATAAGCATTTACTGTTTGTGGAGCCATTCCCCATTCGGTTTTATCAACTGCTTTTCCTACTTTTTCTAAATTCTTAGCATAAGACCATTCGGTGATATTCTGTAAGTTTTTATAATACGTTCCACCATCTGCCGCGCCAGTTAATTGCAGTTTAGAATAATCTTTCCAAGTATCTGGATAAGCAATTTTCACAGTGAATTTTGCTAATTTCTCTTGTGCTTTAACTTTGGTTTCAGGTGACATCCAATCGTTATCTGCGATATGTTGCTGGAATGATTTTTTCAAATATCCGATATAGGTTTCCATTTGTTGTTTCGCTTCTGCCGGGAAATATTGGTCTACATACAATTTACCAAATGCTTCTCCTAACACTCCATTTACAACGCCTAAACCTCTTTTATTCATGGCTCTTTGCTCTTGCTGACCCTGAAGATATTTAGAATAGAAATTGAAATTCAAATCATCCAATTTCTTGTCAAGATTACCTGCGTTGCCAGCAACCAATCTCGCTTTCATGTAATCTTTGATGAGTGGAAGATTTTTTGCATTCATCCAAGAATCCATATCCTGGTAGTATTTCAATTCGCTTACAATTACTTTGTCGGTTTTTACACCAGCATCAGCCAAGTATTTCGGAAGATTAACATTCTTAACCAATTTGGAAAGTTCTGGTAATGTTCTCGGATTGTAACGAAGATTCGCATCACGATTTTGCTCGTTGGTCAAAAGTTCTTTCGCTAACTTCTTTTCGAAATTCACGACGTTCTGAGCAGTTTGATCTGCATTTTTCTGACCGATAACTTCAAATAATTGAGCAAGGTAATTTTTATATTCAGCCAAAGTTTTGGTATTGGCGTCGTTATCTTTTTGATAATAGTCACGTCCTAAACCTAAAGATGCTCCACCAAGATAAACCGCGTTCATCACAGAGTTTTTCATATCTGGACTTACACGCCAAGCGTAGAAAGGATTATCGTTTGTTTTGGTTGCTTCCGTTAAATAACTTTGTAATTGTGCAATCGTTTTGATTTGATCAATCTTTTGCAAATCACCTTTGATAGGATTAATTCCGTCCGAGTTTCTCTTGTTCCAGTCCATGAACGTTCCGTAGAGGTTTTGGATTTTCTGACCTTCAGAACCTGGGGTAAATTTGTCTGCCAAGATCTGATCCAAAATTCCTAAAGAGGCATTATCAACATCTTCTCTCAAAGCGTTGAAACTTCCCCAACTTGTTTTGTCAGAAGGAATCTCGGCAGTTTTCATCCAGTTTCCATTGACATAATTAAAGAAATTATCTTGTGGACGAACCGACGTATCCATATAAGAAAGGTTAAGGCCTTCTTCTTTAATGGATGCTGGTTTTACATCAGTAGTCACAGTAGTTTCTGTTTGTGTAGTTGCAACTTTAGTAGTTGAACACGAATTAAGAAAAACAACTCCCGTAAAAGCGAGGGCTGCGATGGTAATTCTTTTCATAAGTAAATTTTATTGTTTTTAAAGGTCATATGCTATCGCCAATCTTCATCGTTGTTTGTTTACCAAATTTGTTTATGGCGATTTCATAAGACTTTATTGATTTATATGATTATTTCAAAGATAGTAATTATTTTAAATTCGAATCTCCGTGTTAACAGGGATTCTTCATTTGCGTAAGGGATTGAAGCGGCCTCCTTTTTTTTTGAAATGGCCAATGCGCCGGCAAAAAAAAGATACAGCGGAAAGCCCGACCCAAACGTTGGGAAAAGCGCCGGCTAGGGTTACGCTAAAAAAAATCACCCAAAATAAATTGGGTGACTATTTAGATATCATTCCAAATTTATTTACCAGATAATAACTCTGTCTTCTGGTTTTTTATACAATTTGTCTCCTTCTTTCACATCGAACGCTTTGTAGAAAGCATCTGTGTTGATGAGTGGTCCGAACGCGCGGTACAAGCCTGGTGAATGTTCGTCGGTTTTAACTTGATTCAATAAAGCGGCTTCTTTTTGAAGGGTTCTCCAAACGGTTGCCCAACTAAGGAAGAATCTCTGATCTTGCGTATAACCGCTAATCTCTCCTGGATTGCCGTGGTCTTTCAAATACATTTGAAGTGCATCATAAGCAATATTCACTCCTCCTAAATCGGCGATATTTTCTCCGTTAGTAAAGGTTCCATTGACGAAAGTTCCTTTCACAGGTTCGTATTTGTCGTATTGTGCAGCAAGGGCTTTCGTCGCTTTTTCGAAATTGGCTTTGTCCGCTGGCGTCCACCAATCTACCAAGTTTCCATCGGCATCAAACTGTGCTCCGGCATCATCAAAACCATGGGTCATTTCGTGACCGATTACGGCACCGATTCCACCGAAATTAATCGCAGGATCTGCATTTGGATTAAAGAAAGGCGGCTGTAAAATCGCTGCTGGAAAAACGATTTCGTTATTTACCGGATTATAATAAGCGTTCACCGTTTGTGGCGTCATTCCCCACTCTGTACGGTCAACTGGTTTCCCAACTTTCTCCAATTCTCGGTCGTATTGCCAAGTCGTTACGTTTTGAAGGTTTTTGTACAACGTTCCACCGTCCGCTTCTGAGGTAATAGCCAATTTAGAATAGTCTTTCCACTTGTCTGGATAAGCAACTTTTACCGTAAACTTGTTCAGTTTATTCAATGCTTTTTCTTTGGTAACAGGCGACATCCAAGTTAAATCATTAATATGCTCAGCGAAACTTTTTTTCAAATAATCGATCAACTCAACCATTTGAGTTTTTGCTTCTGCCGGGAAATATTTCTCTACATATAATTTTCCAAAGGCTTCACCTAAAGTTCCATTGATCAACTCAAATCCTCTTTTGTCCTGCGCTCTCTGAACATCCTGTCCTCTTAAATATTTGCCATAAAAACTAAATTTCATATCATCTAATTCTTTAGACAAATGACTTGCGTTTCCGGAGATTAGATTATATTTCATATAATCTTTAATCAAAGGAAGATTTTTCGCATTGATGAATTTATCTAAATTCTGGTAATATTTTAATTCACCGATGATTGCAATATCGGTATGAACACCAACTGACGTCAAATATTTTGGCAAGTTGACATTTTTAACCATCTTAGAAAGTTCTGGCATTGTTCGCGGATTGTACTGTAAAGTAGCATCACGAATTTGCTCATTCGTTAAGTAAGTCTGAGCAATGCTCTTCTCGAAATTAACTATATTTTGTGCGGTTGCCGTTGAATTTTTATAGCCCAAAACATTCAACATCGAAGCGACATATTCTGTATATTTTGCTAATGTTTCGGTGTTTTTCGGATTTGTTTTTTGGTAATAATCTCTACCTAAACCAAGAGTTGCATCTCCAAGATAGATTGCATTCATTTTTGAATCTTTCAAATCTGAAAATACATTCCAGGAATAGAACGGATTCTCGCCATTTTTGGTGGCTTCATCTAAGTAATTCTGTAAATCTGTAAGCGATTTAATTCCATCAATTTTAGCTAAATCAGATTTAATTGGTGAGATTCCATCAGCATTTCTTTTCGCCATATCCATGTACGTTGCGTACAAATCCTGGATTTTCTTGCCTTCACTTCCGGGAGCAAATTTGTCATTCAATAAAGAATGAAGAATCGTCATCGAATTATTATCGGTGTCTTCTGCCAGTTTATTAAAAGAACCCCAAGTCGATTTATCAGCCGGGATTTTTGCGGTTTTCATCCAAGATCCATTTACGAAATCGTAGAAGTCATCTTGCGGACGAACCGATTTATCAAACGTTGAGAAATCTAATCCATTCTCTGGTGTTTCTTTTACTGTTGTTTCCATAGGCGCAACAGTTGGCTGTGGTGAAGTGACCACTTTCGAGGCACAAGAATTAAGAGCGACAATTCCAGCAAAAGCCAGAATACCAATGTTTATATTTTTCATTAAGAACTACTTTATTATTTAGTCTGAATTTTTTTTTATTTGTTACAACATGATGTAAATAAAAAAGCCATTCTAATTGAATGACTTAATCTTATCTATTTAAAAGTGATTTTACCACCAATTACATTTTTGAATTTTCGATCGTCTGGATTGCCATAAACATCGATGATTCCACCTGCTCTGGTCGTTGCATTTACCCATTCCGTCGCAAACACTTCTGCTATTCCACCAGCATTTGCAGTAACGGTAGCACTTTGAGCATCTAATTTTTGCCCATAAAATTTACCACCTGAATTCACGATGATATCCTGATTGTCTGCTTTTCCAGAAACTTTAATTTCACCACCAGAATTGGTTTTGATATTCAGTTTTCCGGTGTTAATTCCTACATTTATTTTTGAACCTTCATTGGCAGTTAAACTCAACATTTTCGCTTTCACATTTCCGCTTGAATTAATTGAAGAACCTTGGCTCGCCTGAAGATTGTTCAAACTTTGATAATACAATTTCACAGAAGGCGGTGTTGACTGTAACATTCTGGCAGGTGCCATTCTGATTTTCAGTTCCCCATTTTTATTAACCGTCTCTACGTCATCAGTTTCGGCCTCAAATTTATTTTCATTCGATAGAATAAGTTCCACGTTAATTTTGTCATACACTTTCAGCGATGAAAACTCTCCTACATTTCTAGTTACTTGAGCAAACGAATATTGCATCACAACCATCATTAAACCTACCGCTATTTTTTTCATAATTTAAAATTTAATTAAGTAAAGGTAACGATTCTAAAGCTTTTTTATTTTGAAATCACTCCTTTTTTTTAGAGAATAAAAGTTTCAACGGTTGCATCCATTTTCAAGAATAGTAATATAAATGAATATAGAAAGGTGTAGTTTTTGAATATGTTTAAATTATTCTTTGATAAAAATCATTTTCTTAAGTTTTTATGAAATCAAAAACATTCATCAAATTAACCGACAAAGGAATCTATTGCATTCCGGGCAAATTCTACATTGATCCATGGAAACCAGTTGATTTGGCTGTGATTTCTCATGGTCACGGAGATCATGCTCGTTGGGGAATGAAAAAATATTTGTGTCATCATTTTACCAAACCTATCTTACAACATAGAATTGGTCCAGACATCGAGATTCAAACCATTGGTTATGGTGAAGAAATCAATATTAATGGAGTTAAAGTTTCGATGTTTCCTGCCGGACACATTATCGGTTCTGCTCAGATTAAAATGGAATACAAAGGATATGTTATCGTATTTTCAGGAGATTATAAAACGGATGATGACGGATTATCAACTCCTTTTGAACTGGTAAAATGCAATGAATTTATCACAGAAAGCACTTTCGGACTTCCCATTTATAATTGGTTAAAACCACAGGAATATTCAGAATTAATGAAATCCTGGGTTCAACAAAATCGTGAGAACGGAAAAACTTCTGTATTCATCGGCTACTCTTTGGGAAAAGCCCAACGTATTATGAAGTCAATCGAAGGCAGCGGAAAGATTTTTGTCCATCAATCTATCGGAAAATTAAATGAAGGAATGGAATCAGTGGGAATCCATTTACCAGAATATGAAACACTTAATTTTCAAGAAAGTGTAAAACAAACTGATGGTGAAATTGTGATTTTACCGCCGGCTTTATTTGATTCCAATATCATCAAAAAAATCCCAAACCGTGCGACGGCGATTTGTTCCGGTTGGATGCAGGTTCGTGGTTCTCGTCGTTGGCGTTCTGCAAATGCAGGATTTGCGATTTCCGATCACGCGGACTGGAATGGATTAATTAATACCGTAAAAGCAACCGAAGCAGAAAAGGTTTATGTGACTCACGGCCAAACTGCCGTCTTTTCAAAATATTTAAATGAAATCGGAATTAACGCCGTGGAATTAAAAACCATTTTCGGCGACGAAGAAACCAACGAAAAAGAACTGATAGAAAACTAAATGAAAGATTTTGTCCAATTGATTAATGCACTCGACAGCACAAATAAAACCAATGCCAAAGTAGAGGCAATGGTTACTTATTTGGAAACCGCAAATGATAATGACAAGTTGTGGTTTCTAGCTTTGTTTACAGGCAAACGTCCGAAAAGACCAGTCAATACTGCTCTTTTAAAAAAATGGGCTTTAGAAATTACGCAACTTTCGGAATGGCTTTTTATCGAATCCTATTCTTCCGTCGGTGATTTGGGCGAAACTTTATCACTCATTCTTCACAATGCTGAAAATGAAATCGACAAATCTTTAACGCAATGGATGACGGAACTCATTGCCTTGAAAGATCAAACTGATGAAGAAAAGAAGAAATATGTTTTAGAATCCTGGAACGGTTTAAATCATGTGGAACGTTTCATTTTCAATAAATTAATTGGCGGCAGTTTCCGTATTGGAGTTTCAAAAAAATTATTAATTAATGCCCTTTCGAAATTTTCCGGCGTTGATGGAAATATTCTGATGCATTCCATTATGGGGAAATGGAAAATAGAGGAAGAGAATTTCGATGATTTGATTCAGGGAACCAACATTAATCCTGATGAATCCAAACCTTATCCATTTTGTTTGGCTTATCCTTTAGAAAAAGAAACGCAGGATTTAGGTGTCCGCGAAAATTGGCAGGCAGAATTTAAATGGGACGGAATCCGTGGACAGTTTATCAAACGAAATCACGAGATTTTTATTTGGTCGCGAGGTGAAGAATTGGTGACCGAGCAGTTTCCCGAAATCGTTTCTGCTTTAAAAGAGGTGGAAGGCAATTTCGTCGTTGATGGAGAAATCCTAGTTGTTAAAGATGATAAAGTTCTTAATTTTAATGAACTTCAAAAACGATTAAATCGTAAAACTATTCCTAAAAAAATGTTGGAAGAACTTCCTGTTCATATTTTTGTTTACGATATTTTAGAATTGGAATTTGAAGATTTAAGAGAAAAACCTTTAGCAGAAAGAAGATTACTTTTAGAAAGTTTAATTGAAAATTCTCCGGTTGAAAGAATTAGAATTTCAGAAATTGTTCATTCCGAAAATTGGGAAGGTTTGGCAGAAGTTCGGGAAAATTCAAGAGATAATAATTCTGAAGGTTTAATGTTGAAAGAACTGAATTCGAAATATCACGCCGGCAGAAAAAAAGGCGATTGGTGGAAATGGAAAGTGAATCCATTGACCATTGATGCTGTTTTAATTTATGCTCAAAAAGGTTCTGGTCGTAGAAGTAATTATTACACCGATTATACTTTTGCTGTAAAAAACGAAGATAAATTGGTGACGATAGCAAAAGCCTATTCCGGATTGACTGACAAAGAAATTATGGAAGTCAGTAAGTTTGTGAATAAAAATGCCATTGAAAAGTTTGGTCCTGTTCGAACGGTAAAACCCGAATTGGTTTTTGAAATCGCTTTTGAAGGAATTGGTTTTAGCAGCCGACATAAAAGTGGCGTCGCTTTGAGATTCCCCAGAATTGTTCGTTGGCGACGCGATAAAACCGTAGAAGAAATTGATGAACTTGAAGAAATTAAAAAATTGATCACCTAATTTTTTAAACCACAAAGTCAAAAAAGTTTATTTCATCTAAAGTTTATCAAAAAAGAAATTGCAGGTACCTTTTAAAAGATATTTTCAAATTATAATTTTCATTAGTGACATTCGTATAATCATTTGTGTTATTAATGTTTAAACCAATATTTAAAAATCTGAATGACCGAAAAATTTAAAAACTCGACAGGTTTCCAAATCATTAAAAAATGGATGGATGAAAAAGACCGGGAACCATTTGGTTTTCAGTCTGAAACCTGGTTTAAATTTTCCAACAATTATTCTGGAATGGTCATCGCACCAACCGGTTTCGGTAAAACGTTTTCTGTTTTTTTAGCGGTTATCATCGATTATATGAATCACCCGGAAAATTATAAATCCGGAATGAAATTGTTGTGGATCACACCCCTTCGGGCTTTGGCAAAAGATATCGCAAAAGCAATCAGCGAGGCTTTGGAAGAAATTGGCTTAGATTGGGAAGTTGCAGTTAGAAATGGCGATACTTCAACCAAAGACAGAGCAAGGCAAACTAAAAAAATGCCTGATATTTTAATTATCACGCCCGAAAGTTTGCATTTACTTCTCGCTCAGAAACAGCATCAAAAATTTTTCAAAAGCCTACAATGTATAGTTGTCGACGAATGGCATGAACTGCTTAGTTCAAAACGAGGTGTGATGACCGAACTTGCCGTTTCACGAATATTCAGTTACCAGAAAAAATTACGAATCTGGGGAATTACAGCAACCATCGGGAATTTAGAGGAAGCGATGAACGTTCTTATTCCTTATGACATCAAAAAAACAAAAGTCGTTGCGAAGGAAAAAAAGAAGATTGAAATCAAGTCCGTCTTTCCGGATGATGTTGAAGTTCTTCCGTGGGCCGGACATTTAGGAACCAAACTTGCCGATAAGATCATTCCCATTATTTTGGAAAGTCAAACGACTTTGGTTTTTACGAATACGCGAAGTCAGGCTGAAATGTGGTATCAGGTTTTGTTAAATACCCATCCGGATTTTGCAGGACAAATCGCTATTCATCACAGTTCCGTCGATAAAGATATTCGAATCTGGATTGAAGAAAATTTATCTTCAGGATATTTAAAAGCCGTGATTTCAACCTCATCTTTAGATTTAGGCGTCGATTTTAAACCTGTCGATACGGTGATTCAAATTGGTTCCAGCAAAGGAATTGCAAGATTTCTTCAACGTGCCGGTCGAAGTGGCCATTCACCATTTGAAACTTCAAAAATATATTTTGTTCCAACCCATTCCTTAGAATTAATTGAAGTTGCAGCGCTGAAAGAGGCGGTAAAACAAAATAAGATTGAACCGCGCGAGCCTCTGGTTTTATGTTACGATGTTTTGCTTCAGTTTGTTTTGACTTTGGCTGTTGCTGATGGATTTGACGAAAAGGAAACCTACAAACAAATTACTTCGACCAATGCTTTTAGGGATTTATCTCCTGAAGAATGGACCTGGATTCTGACTTTTATTACCGTTGGTGGAAAATTAAAAAATTACGAAGAATATCATAAAGTCGTTATCGAAAATGGCTTATACAAAGTAATTTCCCGCCGAATCGCGATGTTGCATCGAATGAATATTGGCGCCATTGTCAGCGATTCAATGTTGAAAGTAAAGTTTTTTTCTGGCGGTTATGTCGGTATGATCGAAGAGTATTTCATTTCGAAATTAAAGAAAAACGATAAGTTTATTTTGGCTGGAAGAGTGCTTGAAGTTTCCCACGTCAAAGAAATGACGGTTTATGTTCGAAACTCCACAGGAAAAGGAATTGTGCCGAGTTATTTGGGCGGAAGATTGCCCATGTCATCTTACTTGAGCGTTTTTCTAAGGCAGAAACTTTCCGAATCTTTAGATGCAAAATCATCAGAAAAAGAACTGCAATTTCTACATCCGCTTTTGGTGAGTCAGCAGGAAAATTCCCATATTCCCAGGGAAAAAGAGTTTTTGGTCGAACGCATCAAAACGCGCGAAGGTCATCATTTATTTATGTATCCATTTGAGGGAAGATTAATTCATGAAGTGATGTCCGCCTTAATCGCATACCGAATTTCGAGAATTTCCCCAATTTCTTTTTCGATTGCGATGAACGATTATGGATTTGAATTATTTTCGAAACTGGAAATTCCTTTAACGGAGGAAAACATTCACGAGATTTTATCCAAAGAAAATTTAATTAGAGACGTAATAGCATCGGTAAATTCAACTGAAATGGCAAGACGTAAATTTCGGGATATCGCTGTTATTTCTGGAATGGTCATTCGGACTTATCCAGGACAACAGAAAAACAATAAAAACTTGCAGTCTTCTTCAGGTTTGATATTTAATGTTTTGGAAGATTATGATCCTGAAAACTTATTATTAAAACAGGCGTATTCGGAAGTTTTCTTTCAGCAAATTGATGAAGCAAGACTGGTGGAAGCCTTTAATCGAATTCATGAAAGTGAAATTATTATTAAAAATTCAAATACCTTTACGCCTTTAAGTTTCCCGATTAAAGTGGACAGTTTACGTCAGAGTTTGAGCAGTGAAGATTTGAAAGCCAGAATTTTAAGAATGAAAATGGAAGCCATGAAAAAGAAAATGAAAAAATGATTTTGCAGACTTTAGAAAAAACCATCCAAAACCAAACTCTTGTTTTCACTAACCAACGCGCCTTGTTTTGGGCAGAACAAAAAGCATTAATCATCAGTGATTTGCACATTGGCAAAACCGCCTATTTCAGAAAAAATGGAATTCCGATCCCGTCGGATATTTTGGCGAAAGATTTAGAACGATTATCAATTTTAATTGAAAATTTCTCTGCGGAACAATTATTCATTGTGGGTGATTTTTTACACGCTGGAAAAAATAAAGATTTTGAAATTTTCGAGGAGTGGAGATTAAGAAATAAGCATTTAGAAATCATTTTAATTAAAGGAAATCACGATATTAAAAAGTCTGATTTTTTACACGATTTAGATATAACAATAATCGAAGATTCTTTATGCATCAAACCTTTTACTTTTATTCATGAACCTCAAGATTCCGAAAATCAATTTTCGATTTCTGGACATCTTCATCCTGGGGTTACGGTAAAATTAGAAAAAAGAAAATCGGTGAGATTACCGTGCTTTAGAGTTTCAGATAACCAGTTAATTCTACCAGCATTTAGTGAATTCACGGGATTGGACACAAAGTCTTGCGAAGATTTTGATTGCATTGCTTTTACGGAGGACTTGATCTTTGAACTTTAAATTTGAAACCACAAAGTCACAAAGAAAAGGGTATCTATTATTTATCAAAGTTCACAAATGATTTTTGAAAATTTCGAGGAGAATTAAAAGTCCACTTAAATTTTAATAAACACATAAGTCATATTAGAATCAGTTCTCACTTTGAAAATATTTAGAACACAAAGTTTAAAATCTTTGATTTTTAAAACTGATGTAAACTTTTTGAAGTCATTCCTTTTCTAAAACTTATGTGACTTATGTGTTTAAAATATTTTTTTTAAAAATCCAACACGTCTCTTATTTTAAAACCTTTGTGACTTTACTTCACCTTTCTATTATTTTTAAAGGAATCAGTGAATCTTCGATTTGTGGTTTAATAGTCTTCGCGGATTAAAATCTCAACCAAATCTTGTAAAACTCTTTGTGAAACGTAATTCGCAAAATCATTTCTCTCAAAATGTGGAAGATGTAAACGATTAGTTTTCTCGAAATTATTAACACGAATTGAATAAAAAGCCGTTCCGATTTCGTTATTAAATTCATCAGAATTTGGACCGGAAACTCCGGTTGTTGAAAGCGCGATATTGGTTTTAAATAATCTTTGAGAACCCAAACTCATTTCCTGTGCAACTTCTTCTGACACGACTGTTTTCTCCTCAATCGTTTGTTCTGAAACGCCTAAAATTTCTATTTTCTTGTGATAATCATATGCCACAATTCCGCCTAAAAAATAAGTTGAACTTCCAGATATTGAAGTGAGCAATCTAGATAATTCTCCGCCAGTGCAACTTTCGGCCGTGGAAACGGTGAGTTTTTTTTCGTCTAAAATTTGTTTTAAAATCTCTTCGATATGATCACCGTTCCAGGAAATCACGTTGTCACCGATTAGAGGTTTTAATTTTTGAACTTCCACTTCTATTCTTTGCTCCAATTCTTCTTTACTTTTTCCTTGAGCGGTTAAACGTAATTTAATACGATTTCCGACCGGAAGATAAGACAGTGAAATATCTTTTGGTAAAGCCAGTTCCCAAGATTCAATTTGTTCGGATAATAAACTTTCAGGAATTCCGACGACCGAAACGGTATGGGTTACGATGTGATTTAAACTGAACTTCTGGGCGAGAAAAGGAATGATCTTATCTTTAATTAAAGGTTTTACTTCATAAGGAACGCCGGGAAGTGAGATCACAATCTTTCCATTTTCCTGAATCATCTGGCAAGGTGCGCTTCCGTTTTCGTTTTGGAAAATAAATGCTTTGCTTAAAACTTCTGCTTGTGGTTTATTCAATTCTAAAAGATGTCCGCGATTTCTTTTTTCGAATAACTTTCTAAGATGTTCAAAAGTTTCGGAATCTAAAACAACCTCATCATTAAAGAATTCTTTAAAAGCCGTTTTCGTTTTATCATCTTTCGTCGGTCCGAGTCCGCCAGTTGCGATGACTAAATCGCCTAAGTCCAAAGCAGTTTTTAATCCTTTTTTTATGGAATCAATTTCGTCTGAAATGGTAAGGATTTGTACGACAGGAATTCCGATTTTTTTGAGTTCGCCGGCGATGAAATTAGAATTGGTGTCGACGGTGTTTCCAGAAAGGATTTCGTCGCCGATGGTAATAAGGACTGCTTTCATAAAAGAGTTTAAGAATATAAATTTACTGAATTTTGAGATAAATCTTTAAGTTATATTCTGAAACAATTCTTTAAACCTCAAAAGAGGCAAAAGACTAATGTTAAAAAAAGATTTTCAAAAGAAGGCAAAATAATAGAACCTTTACCTCTTTTGAAAATCTTATTAGACTTACTCGTTTGAATTGTTTGCATTTGAAAAATCAGGATAAACTCAGGCGAAAATGTCCGCCCAAATAAAAAATATATCAAATTATTTATCGTGTTCTACCCAAACCAAATTCTCGGTTTTGTATCCTAACTTTTTAGCTTTGTCGATAAATCTTTGTCTGTAAGAATCCGGAATTGTTTTCTCACGGGAAAGAATCCACAAATAATCCAGATTGCTGCCCACGACCAAGGCATACTTGTAATCTTCATCGATATCGATTACATTATAACCAGCCCAAATCGGTTTAAAAAAAGAAACTTTCAATTGTGCTATGTTCTCATTTTTAACGAATTTGGCTTCTCCGACGCTTTCTTTCCATTTGTTTTTTACGTAATCATAACCTCTGTTATCGACTTTGATATTGCCGTTATCTTTCATGGAATAAGTCGCAGTGACGTTATTCATATTTTTCTCAAAACGGTAATCGAAACGGGCGATTTCATACCATTTTCCTAAATATTTTTTAGCATTAAAATTTTGAACTGCGTTTGCACCTTTCGGAACGCCCACAGAACATGAGTTTAAAAAGGCGATACCTAAAATCCCAAGCGCAACGGGAATTGCTATTTTCTTTAAATTTTTCATATTTGTATATTTTAATTAACGACCGAATTTGAAATATTCGGTCAGAGGATGTTTTTTATTTTTTAGGAAAGCAGCAGCCATTTCCATTCCGGTTACAGAAAAAGTGATGCCGTTTCCACCAAAACCGAGCACGAAATAGGAATTTTTAAATTTTGGATGTTCACCGATATACGGCAATCCGTCTTTGGTTTCGCCGAAAGCTCCGGCCCAAACGAAATCGGTATAGAAAGGCTGAGAGGGTAAAAATTTGTTGTAGACTTTAATAATTTCTTTTTCCTTTTTATTTAAAAGTTCATCCCGCTTTTGTGGATTCTGAAAATCTTCGTCGCCACCGCCCATTAAAATCCGGCCATCATCCGTTGATCTCATATAAAGGTAAGGATCATCCGTATTCCAGAATAGCGTTTTTGAAAAGTTTTTATTTTTGATTAGATCCATTTCAGAAACCATGGCGAACGTGCTTTTCAGCTGTACGAAATCTTCTTTAATGAGATTTTTGCTTTCGTAACCGATACAGTAAATAATTTTCTTTGCTTTAATTTTGAAACCACTAGTAATCTCTACTTCATTAAAAGTTGGATTATATTTGACTGATTTCATTTCCGTTTTATCGAAAATTTTCAGTCCTTTCTTTTCATTAAATTGTAAAAGTTCATGCGCTAAATTAAAGGCATCAACACTTCCTCCTTGTGGCGTTAAAATTCCACCGTATGTTTTTTGCAAATCATATTTCTTTGCGATTTCCTCAGGTTCTAACCATTTTACTTTAAATCCTGCTTCTTTTCTAGCTTCAAATTCCTTCTTTAACCACGAAACATCTTTTTTCTTGGAGGCGAAATACAAGGAATCTTTTCGTTGAAAGCCGGCTTGTGATTTGATCTTTTTCGAAATTTTCTCTAATTGATCAATTGCATTGGAACATGCTTTATAACTAGCAACTGCTCCTTCTGGGCCAATTTGATCTTTTAATTCATACAACGGAACATCAATCTCATATTGTAACATCGAAGTAGTGGCGGAAGTGCTTCCATTACAAATTTCACGTTTGTCAATTAAAATAGTTTTGTAACCTTCTTCCATCATTTGATGAGCAATTAAACTTCCGGTGATTCCGGCTCCAATGATAAGAACGTCACATTTTTCATCATTTTTTAGAGAAGGATAAGAGGAAAGTAATCCGTTCTTGACCAACCAAAAAGGTTCATTTGATTTTAAATCCATGTTTATTTTTTAATGGTTCAAAAAATCAAAAACCAAGCCGTACTATTAAATCAATAATTAAAGCCACTTTCTATTATGAAATTACTGTATTTAAGAGATTTTTAACATCTGTAAAATCATTTTAAATAAAGATGGTTTAGTTTTTGAATCAGATTAGCCGACCTGAAAAAATTGATTCAATTATAGTAGAAATCAATTTTTATTTAATCATTAAAAAAAACAACGATATGTCGACTGAAAATTTAAATCAAAAAGAAGCTATTGAAACGCTAAAGAAATTATCGGAAAGTGCAAGAATCTGTATGTTTTGTACAGAGTTAGACAAGTTACCGAATTCATCCCGCCCTATGAGTTTGAAGGAGACTGATGAACATGGAAATCTATGGTTTATCAGCAGCGATCAAAGTCATAAGAACTTCGAAATCCAGAAAGATAATCGCGTTCAACTTTATTTTATGAATAATGGGAACTCCGAATATCTTTCGATTTTAGGAAAAGCATTTATTTACAAAGACAAACAAACTATTGAAGATAAATGGAGCGCTATGGCAAATGCCTGGTTCGACGGAAAAGATGATCCGAATGTTTCGATTATCAGAGTTACTCCAGATGAAACCTATTATTGGGAACCGAAAGCTGGAAAATTCGTTTCTATGCTTCATTTTGCAACCGCAGCTCTTACCGGAACAAAATCAGATAATGATGATGGAAGAGAAGGTACTTTAAACGTATAACATTAACTTACTAAATATAAATTATGAAACCAGACTTAGGAATTACGCAAAAAAACTTAACCGCAGTAAATCAAATTTTAAATGCCGTTTTAGCTGATGGAAATATGCTTTACATCAAACTAAGAAAATTCCATTGGAATTTATCCGGCGATAATTTTATGGAACTGCACTTGCTCTTTGAAGACCAATATAATGCAGTAGCAGAAGCTGCCGATGAAGTTGCAGAAAGAATTGCAACTTTGGGAGGAACTGCTATTGGCACAACAACTGAATTTGCGAAAGAATCTCAATTAAAAGAAACTCCAGGAAAAGTACCAGATACACAAGGAATCTTGAAAGAATTAGTCGGAGATCACGAATCAATTGTAAAATCATTGCGCGAAAATTTAGATAAGTGCGAAGACGATTACAAAGATGCGGGTACGGCAGACTTCTTAAATGGTCTAATGCAGGAACACGAAAAAATGGCTTGGAAGCTGAGAAAATATTTTAAAGACTAGTTTCTATAATACCAAATCCCCTATCGAATTCGACAGGGGATTTTTTACATATAAAAATTAATAAGCGGAAAAAAAATATTTTTAGTTCTTCATCAATTTTATGCTCTGAAGTCCTTTATTTGTTTGTACTTTAAGAATATAAACTCCTTTGGTTAGTACAGAAAGATTAATCTTATTATCAATAATATTTTTTGATGAGAAAACCAATTGTCCAGCAGTACTGTAAACTTCGGCAGATTCTATCTTATCTAAAGATTTAATCGTAACAATATCTTTCACAGGATTTGGATAAACATTCAGTTTTTCTGATTTAATTACCTCTTGAGAAGCTAAGGCTCCTGGAAGTTTTATCAGAAATCCTTTGGCATCATTTTCTGTAAAATTAGCACCGATACCACCGATGAACTTTCCGTCCGGCGAAATCCCAGTGGGAACTGCAAATACAATGTCCAAATCATCATAACCCAAGCTGGTCACGTAATCGTTAAGATTGACTGTACCACCTTCTTTGGTCCAGATAAAACCTTCCCCTAAAAGAAGACCTAGTGTAGGGTCGAAAGAAAACCAAGTGCCGTTTTACCATCATCAGATATGGCAGTCATTTGGGTGATATAATATGGATTGTCGCTGGTTACATACGTAGTTCCTTATGTTTCATTCCAAATATATCCTAAACTTGTGTAATTGGAAACTCCATCGCTTCACCTAAAATATTTCCGTCGTTATCTTTAAGAAATTCCTGCACTCCGTTTCTCCACATGTCACCTTGACGAAAATCCATATCAGCGTCTTGCCAACTTAATTAAATATTTAATATGCAATGCATTACACTTTTATTTAAATATACTTCTTGACTTAGATCTTCGAAAACATGCTTACTTATTATAGTAAATACCACCCTATTTTCATCAAAAACAAAGTTCTGAATTACAAAAAAGCCCCTATCGAAATCGATAGAGACTTTCTTACATATAAAAAAAATAATTTCCTAATTCTTCATCAGTTTTACGGACTGAAGTCCTTTATCGGTCTGCACTTGAAGGAAGTAAACTCCTTTTGCCAATGAAGAAAGATTGATTTGCTTGTTTACGATATTTTTCGCTGTAAATACTACTTGTCCGGTAGCACTGTAGACTGTTGCAGATTCTACTTTATCCAAAGTCGTAATGGTAAGGATATCTTTTACCGGATTTGGATAAACGCTCATTTTAGCTGATTTAACAATCTCACCAGAAGCCAAAGCAGTTTCCGGAAGTTTAATTAAAAATCCTTTGGCGTCACCCTCGATAAAATTGGCTCCAATTCCACCGACATATTTTCCGTCCGGAGAGATGCCTGTAGGAACTGAAAAAACAATATCTAAATCATCGAAATCGGCAGCGGTCACATAATCGTTAAGATTCACTTTGCCTCCTTCTTTGGTCCAGATAAAACCTTCTCCTAAAAGGATACTTGTGGTAGGGTCGAATGATAATCCGATAGCGACTTTACCATCATCAGATATTCCCGACATGCTCGTAATAAAATAAGGATCGTCACTGCTTAAGAAAATAGTACCATCCGTTTCATTCCAGATATAGCCTTCGCCAGTTTCATTTTTAATACCAACAACTGTTTTACCATCTGCACTTACTGCTGAGGCGGCTCCCAAAACATTACCATCGTTATCTTTTAAAAGTTCTTGAACGCCGTTTTTCCAAATTGCTCCCTGACGGACGCCGTTGCTTGCATCTTGCCAACCAACGATCACAGAACCATCTGCACTCACGGCATCAGCTCTGGAACTTCGCGTTGGAACGGTACTTCCTAAGCCTGTAGTTGCCGCACCGTCTTTCCAAAAAACGCCTTCTCCTTTTGATGAGGTGTTCCAGGCGAACCCTACAATATTTTTACCGTCAGAAGACATTCCCCAAGCCGAAGAAGTATCAGCACCAGAAGAGAATCCTAAATGACCAAGAAATTGTAAGGACTGATCTGCTACCGTATATAATACAGCTTCCTCTTTATCTTGATTTGCAGGATTAGGAATCGCCATTGAAATTACAGAACCATCCGCTGAAATATTACAATTCCCAGATACGCCATTTGCCCCAGCCTCACCAATGATGGTTCCGCTGTTAGCTTCTGACCACATAAAAAATGCACTTCCATAAACGTTGCCAACAGCAACGCCCGTATTAGAAATATCACTAACCTGAACGTAACTTCCCAGATCACTTACCTGAGCGTTTGCTAATGCAATACTACAAACTCCTAATGCGATAGCGTAAAATTTTTTCATATAAATTTATTTGATTAATTATAAACAAATATAGTTTCTCTAGTTCCAAAGGAAAATATTTTGACTTGTAAAATTCACGAAAAACGATAATATAAAAATATAATATCAAGATAATCAAAACATTGAAAATTATTTTTGTTGCATCAATATTTTGGATTAGGACAGAATGATTCAAGTATAAATATTTATTATAGAATTACTTTAAAAATAAACCATATGAAAATTAGAGAAAACGAATTTATTTATAAAGAATTAATGATCATTTGAATATGAAACAAAAAATCCCTCTCGTATGAAAGGGAAATATTTTAGATTAGTAAAAATTCTTTATTTGAAAATTTCGATGAGAAAAGCTTTCATGTCATTCCAGGATTTTACATCGGCTTCTTTATTGTAAGCAACCTTCATTTTGAATTTTTCACCAATTGCGGTCGAGGCAGGATTGGTAAATGAATGAAGTGCATTTGGATAATCGACGAATTTATAATCAATTTTCGCAGAATCCATTTGCTTTTTGAAAGCAGCTATTTCTTCAGCCGGAACATAAGTATCAGCAGCGCCATTGCAAACTAAAATTTTAACGTCATTATTTTTCGGCTTTATTCCTGTCATTAAATTTCCATGGAACGAAACGACTCCTTTTAATTCATCTTCCAGCCTCGCCATATTTAGCGCTTGTGCTCCACCAAAGCAATATCCGATTACGGCAATTTTATCATAATTAGCGTTAGGGAATTTCAGCAGTTGTGCTTTTGCTTTGTCAAATTTCAATTTCGCATCGATTGGGATTTTATAAAACTCTCCTGATAATTTCGCGGCTTCTTCAGGATTATCAACGGTTTTTCCATCACCATAATAATCAACCACCATTGCAAAGTAACCTAATTCAGCCAAGTCTTTCGCTCTGTTTTTTGTATAATCCGTAACGCCCCACCATTCTGGCAGAACCATAACTACAGGTTTCACTTCGCTAGCGTCGCCTTTATAAGCGACAAATGATTTGTAATTTTTGCCATCAATATCATAAGATACTTCTTCCGTGGTCAATTTCCCTGAAGTGGTTTTTACAGAATTCAAACCATCTCTTACCTCGTTTTTTTTCTCCTGACAAGAAAAAGTACAAAGTAAGGAAACGATTACAGCAGATATCTTGAGTGTTTTCATAAGTTTAATTTTTATTTTTTTAAAGATAAGGATTCTAAAGTTCAGAAATAAAAAAACGCAACGTTATCGCTGCGTTTTTTGAATATTATTAAAGTTGATTTTTTAATGAATATGTTTTTCGGCATGATAAGAACTTCTCACCAAAGGCGAACTTTCTACATGACGAAATCCTAAGCTTCTCGCAAAATCTCCGAATTCATTAAACTCTTCTGGAGTAACAAATTTTTTCACGGGTAAATGTTTCTTGGTCGGTTGTAGGTATTGTCCAATGGTAATTACATCAACATTCGCATTTCTGATATCTTCAATCGTTTGAAAAACCTCAGCGTTTTCTTCACCCAAACCAAGCATTAAACCAGTTTTCGTCCTATTCTGTCCGGCTTCTTTCAGGTATCGTAAAACTTCCAAGCTTTTTTCATATTTCGCTTGAATTCTAACTTCTCTGGTTAATCTTTTAACGGTTTCCATATTGTGAGAAATCACTTCCGGAGACACTTCAATTAAACGATCGATATGTTTTGTAATTCCCTGAAAATCTGGAATCAAAGTTTCCATAGTAGTTCCGGGAGAAATACGACGAACCGCATTTACAGTTTCTGCCCAAAGAATAGAGCCCATATCTTTTAAATCATCACGATCTACAGAAGTTAAAACCGCATGTTTGATTTTCATTAATTTGATCGAACGCGCTACTTTTTCCGGTTCATCCCAATTGACATCTAAAGGCTTCCCAGTTTTCACACCGCAAAATCCACAACTTCGGGTACAGATATTTCCCAGAATCATAAAGGTTGCAGTTCCTTCGCCCCAGCATTCGCCCATATTTGGACAACTTCCACTTTGGCAAATGGTGTTCAGTTTATATTTATCAACCAAAGTTCGAAGTTCACGATAATTTTTTCCGGTTGGAAGTTTTACGCGAATCCATTTTGGTTTTTGAGTAATTGTATCGGTCAGTATTTCGTTCATTTTAAAAAATAAAAAGCAAATTTACGAATAAGGTTTGGAATAAATTTTATGAAAACTCTGGAATAAATTCGAAAGGCCGTTCCTTCGCATTAGAATAATTCCAAAGTTGCGATATAGGTCATTCTAATGAAACTTGGAAATTAGTCTTCAAACTCATTATGTTTTAGTAATTCAGCTAATAATTTTTTAGCGCGCATAATCCTGACTTTGGTATTGGCTACTGTTATATTCTGTTCTTCGGCAATTTCTTTAATACTTTTCTCTTCAAAAAACCGAAGCTGAATAATGTCTTTATAATTGGAATCTAAACTTTCGATGATTGCTAAAATTTGTTTTTGGTCTTCTTCTGAAATCAGAAGTTCCTCTGGAGAAAGTGCTAAATGATTTTTAAAACCATCAAAGTTATCAGTAGAATCCTCATTTTCCCGAGATTTCTTTCGCCAATAATCGATAATGGAGTTTTGAGCAATCGTGAGAATCCAAGTTTTAAACTGAAAATTGGGATCAAACAAATCTAACTTTGCCAATACTTTAGAAAACACAGAAACCGTGAGTTCATCAGCAACATATTCGTCCTGTACTTTTTTCATTACAAAACTGAACACATCAACCCAAAACAGATTAATGAGCTGGGTTTGTGCCTTTTGATTTTTATTTTTGGCAAAAGCAATAAGTGATAAAAGGTCTGTATTTTTCATGGATCAAACAAAGATAAGGAATTGCAGAATTAACTTTAGCCGAAACGATGATAAATTAGTTTGATAAATTTATATTAAAATCTTATCTTGCATCATTAAAATTAATTGTTAGAAATCAATATCAATTGTAAAGCAATCACGAATATTTAAATTATAATAAAATGGATAAAGCGAATAAGAAATATAAAAAGCAGGTTCTTAAGTCATTGGAAGAATTGGCGAAAACTGAACATGTTTTATTAGAAACAATGACTAATTTAATGTTATTAAAGGAATTAAAAGACAATCAAATCGAATTTAAAAAAGGTGATACTTTTTCTTTTGAGGATAATATCTTTGATTATAGTGATGATAAAAATGTGAGAAGAATCGCAAAACTTCGTAAGAAGATTATGAAAGCCATGCAAAAACTAGTTGAAAATAGCGATTTCAAGGATAAAGAAATTGAGTTTTTAGCATAAAACTTACTTTAAAATAGATAACGGTTTCAATAATATTGAAACCGTTTTTTTTGCTCAATAAATGCTCAATCAATTTACGTAATATACCGAAGATAAATAAGATTCTTAAAGAAGTGGAGTATATATCTAAAATAAAAAAAAGAAGGTTTCAGAAATTCTGAAAACCTTCTTTTAATTTTATATCAATTTTTGTAAAGTTGTAATTTCGAAACATAATTACTGTTGCAACTAGATTTACAATTATGCGAAAAATAAAAACTTTTCCTACTAATACGGAAAACCACTGAAATAAGTTATTCCATAATAAGCACCCCAGCCCGCAATTAAAATGATAATAATCCACATCCAAACGGGAACAGTCTGAGGAGTTTCACTTCCTTCGATGACGAAACTTTTTTGATTGCCTTTGTCGTAAGCATTGATCATTAAAGGAAGGATGCCATCTACGATATCATCATCCTGAAGACCTTCCACACTTATTGAGGGTCCATTTTTAACAGTGAAATTTATTTTCCGAATTCCTTCTCTTCCAGTTGGCGACTTGCTCACTATTTTCAAAACATGATCTCCATCGGTTAATTTTGACGTATCAAAATCAAATACAATCGGAGTCTGTAATTCTGCCAGTGGTTTAACATCTTCATCAATAAAGAGGAAAACGGAACTTCTATCTTTAGTCATCTTCTGCTTTTTTAGTGGATTAATTTAAAATAGAATTCTTAATATGATCTTGTCCTTTTTCTCCAGGTTTCACCAAATATTTTAATGAATAAACAAAAGTAAAAATGGTAAGCGCTGCGATCACAGCGACGATAATCCAGTCGAAATCACCACGAGGTCCTACTCCATGGGTAAAGTCTCTAGTTACTTTTGGTTGCTGAAGTTTACATGCTTCACATGCTAAAGCAAAATTAACCAATAGTAAAAAAAAGAGGATTGCGGTATTTTTAATATTTTTCATTGGTTTGATTTAATGTTTTTTATAATTAGTCAAAAGCAATTAAATTCATTTACTTAATCTTTGCCATCGCTGCTTTTACCTGTTCTAAAGTCACCGGCTTGGCATTATTCCCCCAAGAAGATCTTTCATGATTCATAATTGCGGTAACCATTTCTGGCGTAAAGTTCGCGTTTTTACCAACGGACGGCATTGGTCCATATCCTGGTCTTCCAGTATAACCAGTCATAATTATAGTCGCATATACATCAATATCATCACCACCTACAATCGGGCTTCCTTTCAATGGTGGGAAAGCTCCTGGCAATCCTTCTCCTGTTTCCTGATGACAGCTTGCGCAATTTGCGGTAAATAATTCTCCTCCATCTGGTAACTCAGCTGCTCCTGCCCCACCTGCTGCTGTTTTCTTTACTTCAGTTTTATAAAGGAAATCTACCGGTTTAACTCCTTGTGGTAATTTCGTTTGTTTCAAACTTAGTAAGTAAGCAACGAGTTGAAGCGCTTTCTTCGTCGCAACTACTTTTTTAAATTTATCTTTAAGAAATTCTGCCGGAACTTTAACCTCAGTATCTCCTTTTTCTAAATAATCTTTTTCTTCAAAAAGGAAAGCATAAGAAGGCATAATTGATTCTTTAACAACTGCTCTCGGCTGATATAAATGTAATAATTGCCAATCAACACTCGGTTGTCTTTCACCAATTGCGGTTAAATCTGGACCAGTTCTTTCTGATCCTAATAAATTGGCGGTATTTCTCCAAACATCCATTCGGTGGTTTCGGGCATAATCTGCTGGAATGCTTGGTCTGCTTCCGAACACTTTATCCATTTCAACTTCACGAACTTGTTGCGTGTGACAGGCGATACAACCATTTTCTACATAGATTGCTTTTCCTGCAAGCTCATCTTTGGTGAAAGGTTTTGCATCAGGAAGTGGCTTATAAATTTGTTGCATGGTAATTGCAGGCAAAATCGCAATCTGTAACGTAAGGAACAGAAATAAGATCAAGGCTGACCAAAACAAAGTTTTATGATTATTTAAAAATTCCATTATTCCAATTTATTTTGTTGGGATGTGTTCTGTATTTTTGAGCTGTCTTTTCGCTTCCAAAATTTCTGCGGGCGTTGATGGAATGATCACATCTTGTTTTTTATTGACCATTTTATAGAAATTATAAGCAAAAACAAAGTGTGAAATCCACATCATTGTTCCACCAATCGCACGCCATAACCAATACGGAGCCATTAGAATTACGCCTTGAATAAATGGCTTATTTTCCATCCAAAGCAATCCTTTTTCTGTAGATCCAATCATTAATGACACGGTATAAAACATCAATCCAATTAAGGCCAACCAAAAATGAATTCCTACCCAAATTTTTGGTGGTTCTTTTCCGGTAATCCTTGGAACTAAAGTGTAGATAAAGCCCCAAAGCATAAAAGTGATAATTCCATACATCGTTAAATGCGAGTGAGCGACCGTGAAATCGGTAAAGTGCCAAATCAAATTCGTATATCGAAATGCTTCTACCGTTCCCTGCATCGAGCCAGTAAAGTAGAAAATTATACCAATGATATAAAATGGAAGGGTATAAGAATTTTTAATCTGATACCAAGCCCCATTAAAAGTGAGTAAAAAGTTAGCCGTCCCAGCTACAACTGGAATCACCATACCAACACTAGCTACAATAGCAACCGTTTGCATCCACCAAGGAATGGCACTAAATATAAAGTGATGACTTCCGATTAAAGTGTAAAATATAATTTGTGTCCAAAATGCTAAGATTCCTAAGCTGTAAGAATAGATCGGTTTATTAAGTTGTTGAGGAAGAAAATAATACATCAAACCTAAAGTCAAAAACATGAACCACATTCCTACACCTTGATGCATATAATATCCTTGCACAATTGTTTCTGCCAAACCATCTTGCCACAAAGGAACATAAGCAACAACCAAGATCACCACTACATACATCATCGCAGCAATAATATACCAGTTTGAAACGTAGATTTCTCTGGTGGTCCGCTTTGCAACCGTCATTAAAAAATTATAAAGTGAAAGAATAATTCCTGCTGCAAAAAGCCCCATCACCGGCCAAATATATTCACGGTATTCTCCACCTGCATTATTCATTCCGGCCATTAAACAAACCGTTCCTGACAATACCGCAACATTCATTAAAATTAAAGTATACCAACCGATTTTAAGGTTATGAATCTCTACATTACTTACCCGTGGAATTACATAATAAGAAAGCCCAACCATTGCAAAGGACGCCCATCCCCAGAAAACCATATTAGTATGAACCGGACGAAGTCGCCCAAAACTCAACCAACTAATGTGATCTGCATCAGGTGCAACAAACTTAATTCCCAAATATTCGCCCACTGAAGTACCAAAGAGTAACCAGAAAATGGCACAGCCAATAAAATAAAGAATCAATTTTGCTAATCCTGGCGAAATATATTTTTGTGGAACAAAACTTTTTTTATGAGGAATAACCCGCAATTCTTCAATAGCGTTGATATTATGAATAATCCCTTTTTCGTCTGAAGGTGGGATTTTACCAGAGAGTTCATTGTGTGGAATTTGATACGCTTCCTCCGTTTTTCTTTTTTTGTAAAACTCGACTTCTTCCGGAGAAAGACTTTCTACTTTTTTGTTGAATTCATAGAGTTTATGCCGGTTACGCAGGTCTTTGTACGTACCATAAGTCTTGACGACGGCGATCAGTAAACCAACGAGTACCGGTATTAAAATAAGCAATACCGTAATCTGAATTCCCGATTCCCCAAAAATTGAATTATTCATATGGAAAATATTAAAAGATAAATTTGTCCTTTATTATAGAAAAAAAACTATCGTTTCAAAAACGTCACCCCATCAGAGACTTCTTCAGCCAAGGACTTTAAAGAAGTACTACCTAAGGTGTATCTCATTTCTTCTCGAATTTTTATAAAATTGACATGCATTGGACAGGGCTTTTGCCCATCACATCTTCTAAGACCCAGAGTACAATTTTCAAAAATTCCATCACCATCGATTGCTAAAACAATTGTCAAGAGTGATACTTTTTCTAAATCAGCAACTGCTATAAAAAAACCTCCAGTGGGACCTTTAAGGGAAGACAAAACTTCGGTTTTAGTTAATTTCTGTAAAATCTTCGCCATAAACGCAGGCGGAGAATCGGTATGTTTTGCTACTTCTTTTAAGCTTACTTTATGATTTTTTATGGAATGTTTGGCAATATAAATGGCTGCCCGGATCCCATATTCACATGATTTAGAAAACATATCTTTTTACCTATGAACAAATGTAGAGAAAAAAATAATAAAAGACAATAGGGTCTTCTATTATTTTTCATTGAATTTTAAAAAAATATGAAATTAAAATTTTCACTTAGGCCATCACCGGAATATGAATATCCTTTTTGAATTCTTTATTAATTTCCTCTATAAAATGAGCAGATAAAAGCGGAGATGCTTTTTCAATATTCTGATGCACAAAGAAATACAGATTTTTCAAACCTTCTTTTTTCCAGACTTTGAGGCGTTCTACCCACTCATCAAGTCTGGTATAATCACTGTCCGCATTCGCTCCAACGTAGCGTATAAATGCAGTTGGCGTGGTAAGTCGCATGTGCAACATATCTCTCCTGCCGGCAGTATCTACGATAATATTGGTAATATGATGCTTTTCAAAAAGATCCATTGTTTTGTTGAAAATTTCTTCATCTGCAAACCATTCGCTATTTCTTAATTCTATAGCAAGCGGAACTTCTTTTGGCCAATCCTGAATAAATTTTTCTAAACGCTCGTAATCTTTCGGTTTAAAATTATCGTGAAGTTGCAGAAATACCATTCCTAATTTATCATCAAAGTTTAAAACCGAAGTTGCAAATTGCGTTACGACGTCGGTAATATTTAGCAATCTTCTATAATGCGAAACCGTATTTGGAATCTTCGGGAAGAATTTAAAATCAGCTGGAGTTTTATCTTTCCAAGTCAGGATCTGATCTGGAGATGGCATACTGTAAAATGTAGCATTCAACTCAATTGAATTAAACTGAGTAGAATAATATGTCAATTCATCTTTCGCCCCTTTTGGATAAAATCCTTTCAAATCGGTTTTGTTCCATTTTGCACACCCAATTGAAATATTGAAATCTTTGGATTGAGTTTCCTTTAAAATTTCTTTGGTTCTTGGATGATCTTTAGGAAGCGTAAAATCGATTTGCGACGGGTCTTCTACTTGTCCGAATTTCATAATATTAAAGATTTGAGGATTTTTTTTAGGAATCTAAAATTTGCTGCA
Source organism: Kaistella flava (ex Peng et al. 2021) (assembly GCF_015191005.1). NCBI lineage: Bacteria > Pseudomonadati > Bacteroidota > Flavobacteriia > Flavobacteriales > Weeksellaceae > Kaistella > Kaistella flava (ex Peng et al. 2021). Next base: position 2,020,076 of record NZ_CP040442.1, read on the forward strand.
ATCTACTTCAAAATAAAAATTTTGAATGTCATCATTATTTGTTGTTATTTCCCTTTCTATCGAATGAATCACGCCGCCGCCACCGATAAAATAATAAAACCTGATGTACATCTGCGCAGATGGTTTGTATAGCAAATCTACGGACATCTCGCCGTTATTCTCCACCGCAGTATTGTTGAAGGTTCCACCTCCCGACTTTAGCAGCGTCGCAATATATAGTGGTGGATTATTATTGTTGTTGACTTTTAAATTAAATTTAACCTTGATGGGTTTCCAGGCATTTACATCGCGCACATTACTTTTTCCTGCTTCTAAAGATAAATTGGTAACTGATTCGGCGATATGTCCGTTGGCATTCTCCACAATAACATGATAGACATATTCTTCCTTAGAACCATCGATGATGTAGTCAAAATTGATCTTGTAAAAACCATTTTGGTCACTTCGTGTGGTTGCAACTTCTTCAGTTTTTGTACAGCTGAGATAGCCGCAGTAGGTTCTGTAAGACCGCTGCACTTTCACTAAATAATCTGCAACCGGGAGATTTCTTTGAAAATCGTACACCTTGCCACTGACTATCGTCGGCTTCGAAGGTAATAGAGGAATATCCTCATTTCTACTGTTGCAACTGATCAGTAATAACATTGCAATTAAGAGGATACTATTTTTCATCGGTGTCAACTATTGTCTAAGTAAATGTACAAAAGAAAACCACAGAAATACAACTGTGGTTTTAAAATTTATACCTGATCGCTTTTACGCTTCACAACTCGAACACGTCACAAAGTTCACCATCAATTCCTTAGAAACTGAAGAACTTCTTTGATAATACAAAGATTTTACTCCTTTTTTCCAAGCTTCGATATAAAGATAATTTACATCTTTTACCGGCATGGTCGCTGGAATCTGCAAGTTCAATGATTGCGCCTGATCAATATATTGTTGTCTTTGTGCAGCCTGAGAAATAATCTCCATTGGAGAAATCTCTCTAAACGTTTTAAATACCGCTTTTTCTTCATCACTCAATTCCGGAATATTTTGAACAGAACCGTGATTCAACATAATTGTTCTCCACGTATCTTCGTTGTCGATTCCTTTTTCCTGAAGTAATTTTGCGAGGTATTTATTTTTACGCATAAAGTTTCCTTTCGCCAAACCTGCTTTATAATAATTCGAAGCAAACGGCTCAATTCCCGGAGAAGTTTGTCCAAGAATCGCAGAACTTGAAGTTGTAGGTGCAATCGCCATTGTGGTGGTATTTCGCATTCCGTACCCTTTCAATAATTCTGGTTCACCGTAAATATTCGCCAATTCCTGAGAAGCAATAACTGATTGCTCTTTAATTTGTCTGAACGCTTTTGCATTAAACTGAGTCGCCTCAAAACTTTCAAACGGAATCATATTTTTCTGAAGATAAGAATGATACCCAAGAACTCCCAAACCAAGCGCTCTGTGACGCAAAGCAAAAGTTCGCGCACCATTTAAATAATAATTACCTTCTGTTTTCTCAATAAATTCTGTTAAAACTGCATCCAGGAAATAAATCGCTAATTTCACGGCATCCGTATCTTTCCACTCATCATATAATTCTAAGTTCATAGAAGAAAGACAGCAGATAAATGATTCCGCTTCGCTCGACGGCAACATGATTTCCGAACACAAATTACTTGCATTCACCGTCATCCCTAAATCTTTATAAACTTGCGGTTTATTTCTGTTCACGTTATCCGTAAAGAAAATATAAGGCAAACCTTTCTGCGCACGACTTTCTAAAACTCTCGCCCAGATTTTACGTTTGTCCATATCACCATCGATCATGTCCTGCATCCAATAATCCGGCACGCAGATTCCTGTAAACAAATTCTGAATCGGACTTCCAATATCTTTAATTGATAAAAACTCTTCAATATCTCCGTGGTCAACATCCAAATAAGCCGCAAAAGCACCTCTACGAACGCCACCTTGCGAAACCACATCCATTGCAGTATCATACAATTTCATGAAAGAAACTGCACCCGAAGATTTTCCGTTATCCGTAACCGCTGTTCCACGATTTCTTAACTCACCAAAATAGCCAGAAGTTCCGCCACCAATTTTGGTTTGCATAATCACTTCCCCTAATTTGTGCGTAATTCCTTCAATATTATCCGGCACATGAACATTGAAACAAGAAATCGGCAACCCTCTTTCCGTTCCCATATTCGCCCAAACTGGCGATGAAAAACTGATCCAACCTTTTCTAATCATCTCTTCAAAGGCAGGTTGCAGTTCTGGTTTATATAATCTTTTCGCCGCTGCTGTTGTGATTCTGGTAATTGCACCATCTACGGTTTCCCCTTTCAATAAATAACCGCGGTTTAACATTTGCTCCGACTCTTCGTTCAGCCACCATATTTTTGCTTGTTCTTCCATATTTTCTTTCTCTAAAATGTACCGCGTACAATGTGTGTTTTTATTAATTTTTTAGAAGCATCAAATATTCGCTTCTTCTTTATCTCGGTCCCGCTTTCCACTATATCCCGCCAAGGCGGGGATGCCGTTTCAATCAGGGCTATTAACTTCTGTCTTTTTTCTTTCGAAGGATTCTTTAATAATACTATTTCACCACTTCGTGGCTTTCTTAAATCCTGTTTATTTTCTCTCAAAGGGTTTCACCCTTTGCTAATGATTACGCCACTTCGTGGCTGGAAATACTATGTTACTTTAGATCTAGTAAAAAGAGTTCGCTGTTGTGCGACAAAGTTTATATTTAATTTTCGGCTAAAGCCAAATTGTGTTCTCTATTTTATAAACGGACTAAAGTCCGTTCCTATTGAATAAAATCACTACTGAGTAACAATTTTTAATATTTTTAAGAATCTAAATATTCAATTATTGAAGAAGTATTTATTTTTCTATTTTCAAAAAAATTTATAATCTCAATATACCTTTCCATCACATTTCCTTTCCCTTCCCTGAATATTCCTTTATATTGTTGAAACTTTTTTTGCTTCATTATTAAATATTCTGCAACTATCACTTGTCCGTTATCTAATTCTTCATCATCGTGGTCATTAAATCCTTGAAATTTTAACTTAAAAACTTTTGGATGATTTCTAATTTGTTCTTCAGTTTTAATAAAACCATCTAATTCAAAAAAAAGTCTTAAAATTCGTTGCACCTGAATAAAAGTAACTTCAGAAATTTCATCTGAATTCAAAATATGATCTTCAATATCAATATTAACTTTATTATATTCAGTCTTTATACCTTTTTCTAAAATAAAAATATTTTCTTCAATTCTCTTTATCTCCTCATTCTCTTCCTCATCGTACTGATCTAAATTTTCTTGCTTTTCATGTAATAAACCAATCAAAGCATTTCGAAAGTCTTTTGGGTATGATTTATTTTCTAACTTCATTTTCTTAAAACAAATCGTTCTCCGTAATACTCTTATCGTGTTTGGTATAATCAACCGGTCTTTTGGCGAAGAAATCATCCATTGAATTGGCGAAAACTTCTTCTTCAAACCAAACCATTGGACGGTAATCTTCCGGCGAAATATTGTAACGGGTTTTCATATTGATTTTCTTCAAACTGTCATCCACGCGGAATTTCATGAAGTTCAATAAATTCTCTTTGCTGACGTTATCGATTTCACCCATTTCGAAAATCCAGTCCAGAATTTCTTCTTCTACATTGATTGAATGATCAACCAAAGTGTAAATATCTTCGATGTCTGAATCGGTTAACAAATCTGCTTGTTCCTGACGGATTTTGTTGATCAAATAAATTCCAGCGTTGGCATGAATCTGCTCATCAACGGAAGTCCAGGCGATGATATTGGATACGTTTTTCATGTAACCTTTGAATCTTGTGAACGATAAAATAATCGCAAACTGAGAGAACAAAGAAACGTTTTCAATTAAAATACTGAATAACAAAAGAGAAGAAACATATTCTTTTGGCGTGGTAGAATTCGCGTGTTTTAAAACATTAGAAAGAAAATCAATTCTCTTTTTAATGGCAGGAATCTCAATGACTTGGTTAAAAGCATCGTTGTAACCTAAAACCTCCAACAAACGTGAATACGCTTCGGAATGACGGAATTCGCATTCTGCAAAAGTAGCGCCCAATCCGTTGAGTTCAGGTTTTGGCATGTGATTATAAAGATTCCCCCAGAATGTTTTTACAGAAACTTCGATTTGTGCAATCGCCAAAAGAGCGTTCTTAATCGCGTTCTTTTCATGAGGTTCTAACTGAGAGTGAAAATCCTGAACATCCGCCGTAAAATCAACTTCAGAATGTACCCAAAATGATTTGTTAATCGCTTCCACAAACTGTAAGATTTCGGGATACTCAAATGGCTTGTATCCAATTCTTTTGTCAAAAATTCCCATAGTAAAACTTAATTTTTAAATCACTTCTGTTAGAAAAGCGAAATTACACAACGATATGATTATTAGGTATTTGCAAAAAGAATTAACTCGAAAATATAGAATTTCTCCTTTAATGCGTTCCGTACAAAAATAGGAAATGAAACCTTAGTAAGAAAGTCGTTATCATTAATTCACTGACTATAAGCGGTAAAAGTTTTCCACAATCACACAGACCTTGTGTTCCCATTACCTTTACACAGCAACCATCGTCCTCAAGGACGATGAACCGCGCTAAATTATTAAACACTTTAATGCAAAATCTATCTTGTATGTACTTACAGGCTAAACAATACTTTAATCACCTTTGAATTTAGCCAGGAAATCTCTTGCGAAAATCATCTAAAACCTTCAAAATATGGGCTGTATTTTCAAAAAATAGCTCAAAAAAAATCACTCCAAGATGGTGGAATGATTGATCATTCAGAAAACATAAAGCAGACTCTTTCATCAAAATCATTTTTAGTTTTTTTTATTTGAATTCTTTAAATAATTGTCAATCTTTAGAAAACCAATGTAATTAGTTTAATTATAATCATTAGTTTAATGTAATGATTGTAACAAATAAATTAAATGACCTACCTATTATAAAATAAACCCTCCATTTGATGTTAGTAATTAAGGATCTCAATAAATCGTATGACACCGGAAAGAGCAAACTCCACGTTCTGAAAGGAATTAATCTTTCGATTGATGAAGGCGAATTTGTTTCCATTATGGGAAGTTCTGGTTCTGGGAAATCGACTTTATTGAATATCATTGGGATCTTAGATGAGAAAGATTCTGGGATTTATGAACTCGATGGAATTCCTATTGAACATCTTTCAGAAATAAGAGCCGCTGAATACCGAAGTAAATTTTTAGGATTTATCTTTCAGTCATTTAACTTGATTGGCTATAAAACTGCTTTAGAAAATGTGGCACTGCCACTCTACTATCAAAATATTCCCAGAAAAGAAAGAAACCATAGAGCCATGGAATATCTGGAGAAAGTTGGACTTGCAGATTGGGCAACGCATCTACCCAATGAAATGTCGGGTGGACAAAAACAAAGAGTTGCCATCGCCAGGGCTTTAATTACTGATCCGAAAGTAATTCTAGCCGATGAACCGACTGGAGCACTTGATTCTAAAACAACTTATGATATCATGAAACTGCTTCAAGAAATTAATCGCGAGGGAAAAACCATTATTGTTGTAACCCACGAACCTGATGTTGCGGCAGAAACAAAAAGAAACGTCATTCTAAAAGATGGTGTTATCGAAAGTGATGAGTTTATTACTCAAAGAGTTTTGCAATAGCAAATTTGCTTCGCAGTGAATTAGTGAATGGTGAATTCATTATAAAAATAAATAGAATTAAAAATTATGTTTGACCTTGACCGCTGGAGAGAAATATTCGAATCGATTCGCAGTAACGTATTGCGGACGGTGCTTTCTGGTTTTACAGTGGCATTAGGTTTATATATTTTCATCGTACTTTTTGGTATCGGAACTGGTTTACAAAATGCGTTTACCCAAGGTTTCGCCAGAGACGCAACGAACCTGATTACAATTTTCACCAGAAAAACGACCATCGCTTACGGCGGTTTACAATCTGATCGGCAAATCGTTCTTAAAAATGATGATTACGAGAAAATCACCAATGAAGAACCTGAAAAAATAGAAAGTGCCACACCGAGATATTCTTCAAACATGACCGTGAAATATGGTAAAGAAAGCGGGAATTATCAAATCAGCGGTGCAAATCCTGACGAGATCGTTATCGAAAACCGAAAATTAACAGAAGGCCGATACATCAATCCTATGGACCTAGATCGCAAACAAAATGTTGCAGTGATTGGTAGAATGGTTCAGCGTGATTTAATTAAAAACGGAAGTCCAATTGGTAAAGACTTGGATATTAATGGAAGCATGTTTAAAGTTGTTGGAGTGTTTTCTGATGATGGAGGCGACTTTGACGAGCGAATGATTACCGTTCCTATCACTACTCTGCAACAACTAAAAAAAGGTTCAGATACAGTAAGTACTATTTTTCTGACTTACAATACCAATCTGACTCCAGACCAAGCTATTAAATATGGTGAACAATTAGAAAAAGAATTAAAAGCAAAACATAAAGTTTCTCCCGATGATCAAAATGGTGTTGTAGTAAGGAATAACGCCAAAAATATGGGTCAGACTTTTCAGTTTTTATTCATTATCACCTTGATTGTAGGTTTCATCGGTATGGGAACTTTGCTCGCCGGGATTATCGGAATCAGTAATATAATGGTTTACATTGTTAAAGAAAGAACGCAGGAAATTGGTGTCCGAAAAGCGATTGGAGCCAAACCAAGCAGCATTGTCGGTTTGATTATGCAAGAAAGCATTGTCATTACGGTAGTTTCTGGTTTAATGGGTGTTGGCTTAGGAATTCTGACCTTGCATTTAATCGGCGACAGTTTAGAAAAATATTTTATTGTAGACCCATCCGTTGGTTGGGGATTAGTCATCGTTGCTTTTGTGAGTTTGGTTATATCCGGCTTGATTGCAGGATTTGTACCGGCGTACCGTGCCAGTAGAATTAAGCCAATTGAAGCGTTGAGAAGCGAATAGGTTCTGCTGATGAAAGAACATAGAGAAAAGATAAAAGACTTTACAAACACAATTTAAATTAATTTCGAATTAATTAGTGAATTTACTCACTTAAAGAAATTGACATTATGAACATCATTTTCAAAATAGATACCTGGCAAGAAATTTATTATTCCCTGAAGAATAATAAGTTGCGGACCTTTCTAACCATGATTGGCGTGGGTTGGGGAATGTTTCTTTTTGTTGCCCTTTTAGGTGCTGCGAAAGGAATGGAAAATGGTTTCGATAAAGCATTTTCTGGATTTGCAACCAACTCTATTTTTCTTTGGGCTCAAAATACCTCAATTCCTTATGATGGATTTCCGAAGGGTAGAAAAATGGATTTACATTTAGGAGATTTAGAAATGCTTCCTAAAAAAATTCCAGCCATCGATTATATTTCGCCACAAAGTTCGCGTGGGAATTTCGGTACTCCAGGCGAATCATTTTCCAGAAATGGTAAAAACGCAACCTATACTTTAAATGGAGATTTCCCAGTTGGAAATAAGATTTCTGAAAAAAAACTCATCTTCGGAAGATACTTAAATGATGCCGACATTGCCGGAAATAAAAACGTTACCGTAATTGGTGAAGAAGTTTATAAAAACTTTTTCGATGCTAAAAAGAATGAAAATCCGATTGGACAATCTATTAATATAAAAGGTATTTTCTTCAATGTAATCGGCGTATTTCGGGTAAAAAAAGGCGGCGGAATGGAAAATGACCAATCAGCATATATTCCTTTTACCACTTTTTCTAAAATGTATAATAACGGGGACAAAGTAGGTTTCTTTGCGATTGTAAGCAAGCCTGATGCAGATTTAAATGTTGTTGAAGATCAAGTAAAAACCGAACTCAAAAAGAAATACAATGTTTCGCCGGAAGACACCAATGCTTTTGGGAGTTTTAACCTCGGAAAAGAATTTGCTAAACTGACCGGATTCCTTACTGGAATGCAGTTACTAACAATTACAGTGGGAACATTAACCATTTTGGCCGGCGTAATTGCGATATCAAATATCTTACTAATTACGGTAAAAGAAAGAACCAAAGAAATCGGTATTCGTCGTGCTTTGGGTGCAAAACCGGCAGAAGTACGAAATCAGATATTATTAGAAAGTGTGGTGATTACTTTATCGTCAGGACTTTTGGGTTTTATGTTGGGAATATTCCTGCTGATGATTCTCAATGCGGTAACCCAAGGCCAGGATACTTTTCCGTTTTATAATCCAACGGTAAATTATGGACAGGTTTTCGGTGCGATGGCGATTATGGTCATTTTAGGTTTAATTGTCGGAATGATCCCGGCGCAACGAGCTGTTAAAATTCGTCCGATTGAAGCGTTGAGATCTGAGTAATAAATAATGAGTAATCGTTAATGAGTAATGAAAGTTAATACTCAGGACGATATTGCGACCCGACCTGAATGGAGCTCTTTTTGCGAGGAGGCACGACGAACAAAAAAGCGGGAATGGAGGGCGGAAATAGTCGCCCCAAAAAAAATTAAAAAATAAACGAAATATATGAAAAAGAAGTTCACTTTTAAAAAAGCCATTTATATCCTCTTGGGATTGATCTTCGCCGTGGCACTGTTTTCGGGAATTAAATATCTGATTTCATCCAATTCTAAAGAAAGCGAGCAGTTCCTTACCAAAAAACCATTTGTTCAAAATATGGACGATAAAGTAATGGCAACGGGAAAGATTGTACCGAGAGAAGAAATTGAAATCAAACCCAATATTTCTGGGATTATCGATAAAATTCTGGTGACCGAAGGTGATAAAGTTACCGCTGGACAATTGGTTGCAACGATTAGAATTGTACCGAGCATTCAGAATGTGAACGCTGCACAACAGGAAATTAACAACGCGAATTTGCAGATCAGCAATGCTCAAATTAATGTGTCGCAACAGCAAAAACAATTTGCAATGCAAGAGAGATTATATTCGCAAGGCGTGATTTCTAAGCAAGAATATATTTCGTCACAACAGCAATTACAATCAACGCAGCAAGCATTACGAAATGCGCAGCAACAAAGAGAAACGGCTCAGAAAAACCTTCAGATTGCGAAAACTGGTGCAACTCCAGAATTGGCTGGTTTGGCGACCACTCAAATTCGCTCCAAAGCGAATGGAACTGTTTTAGAAGTTCCGGTAAAAGTCGGAAGTCAGGTAATTGAGGCGAATTCATTTAATGCAGGAAGTACGATTTGTTCGATTGCAGATTTGAATTCTCTTATTTTTGAAGGAACGATTGATGAAGCTCAAGCCGGAAAATTAAAAGAAGGTTTGGACATGAATGTGGTCATCGGTGCCTTGCAAAATAAGTCATTTCCAGGTCGTGTAACGATGATTGCACCGAAAGGAAAAGAGGAAAATGGAACGATTAAATTCCCTATCGAGGCTGACGTTTTTAATAAAACCAATGAATATATCCGCGCAGGATTTTCTGCAAACGGGGAAGTTATTTTGAGTTCTCAGAAAAACGCTTTGCTTTTGGATGAATCTTTAATTCAATATGAAAAGGTGAATGGAAAAGATAATTCTTTCGTCGAAGTAAAACAGCCGGACGGAAAATTCAAAAAAGTGAATGTGAAACTCGGCGCGAGTGATGGAATTAATGTTCAGATTTTATCGGGAATCAACAAAGATGCTGAAGTGAAAGTTTGGAATCCATCTGATAAGGATAAAGAAGCTTTGAAAGAGAAAAAAGGTAAATAAGCAATTATCCTTTTATTTAAAAATAGATCATCCCGGAAAATTTTCCGGGATTTTTTTTATCAATTTATCTGGAATTTTTCAAAATGAAATATTTAAAGTCTTTTAAATCACAAATAACAACGATATTTTCTAGGTGAAATTTGAGCTTATTAGTAATTTTTAATGATACTTTCTAATTGGTATCATAAAATCTCGATAAAAAAAAGGGTATTGTTTATCAGCAAATTAAGGTGGTTATCACGTACGTTTCGCTTCTTATTTTATGCAACTTTGCATCTGAAAAACAGAACATTTTATTGTAGGGAAAATAAGATGTAAATATATTACAATTATGAAAACCTTTGACTTCGACGTAGACGATTGCTTTGATTCAGCGTGTAATTCTTTAAGTAAAGAAATGGGAACTGGCTCAAAAGCAAATTTAGACTCAGATCTAAGAAAGAAAATTCAAATGAATAATAACCGCAAAAAAAAGAAAATGTCTTTATATGAAAAAATAGAAATTGCTTGCTTACTGCTTCTGGTAAAATTTCTAATTTAAATATAACCATCAAGTAAACGTAAAATTTAGAATCAGATATTTATTAAAAATAATTATCTGATTTTTTTTGCTTTTTTTATTTCGCTTTTCTGAGCAATAATGCCAGGTTTAGGAACACAAGAAGTAAGCCCAAAGTCATCCAGATCGCAGTTTTGATATTCTCAAATTTAAGTTCTTCGATATGAGTTTTTGCAATGTCTGCCAATTTAGAACTCTGAACAATATAATTTTGAACCTCGATAATTTGATCTTCATTTTTATTGGGTACCGAATGTTGGGAGAAGTATACCAGGTTTTTCTTACCCATATAAGCGGCAATCCAATATTGATCGGAGGAATCCATTTTCAGATAATCGATTCTGTAATAATTATTTCTGATGATCCCGAGATGGCGTGTTTCATATTTTAAATCTGGATCAGAATCATCATTTACTTTAATGATGTAAAAATCTACCGGAAATGGCAATTTGTTTACAACCTGCACTGTCAATGAGTTTTCCAAAAAATGATCCACACTTTTCTGAATGAAATAATAAGTGAAAACAACGATGGAAATTCCGACGATTATCATCCGAAACGCTTTCGCCCAAATACTGAATCTACCAGTTTTAATGACAGAAAGAAGCAATCCGAAAGAAAGTAAAACTGCAAGCAGGAAAAACAAATAAAACATGCCGTAAAGATAAATAAAATTAACAAGTACGAAATGGTAATTTATCGGCTTATGAACTTATTGCACGCTGTTTTTTGTAGATAAAGATGAACTGCTGTAAATTATTTTAACGCAAAGGCGCAAAGGGTTTTTCCATTAATGCTATTTAAATTACGGTCGCAGAGCCGTTTCACTTAGAAAATAAAAATCTTGGTACATTAACTATCGAACTCCTTTGATGCATTCCACTTCTTACTTGGCTCTTTTTACTTTTTACTTGGCTCTTCTTTACTCCACATTCCATTCCCGAGAAAATTGATCGAGGAAATTAAGCATAAAATCGTGACGCTCCTGTGCTAAATCTTTTCCAGTTTTCGTATTCATTAAATCCTTTAGAAGCAATAATTTTTCGTGAAAATGGTTGATTGTTGTTCCTTGCGATTTTTTGTATTCCTCTTTTGCCATATTCAATTTAGGCTGAATATCAGGATGATACATTAAATTATTTTTGAAACCACCAAAGTTGAAAGTCCGGGCAATGCCAATCGCACCAATAGCATCGATTCTGTCGGCATCCTGAACAATCTGCAATTCGATGGGTAAAACATCAGGAACTTCTCCCCTATTTTTAAAAGAAATATTTTTAATAATGAATAAAACCTGTTCGATGAGTTCATCGGAAACATTTTGACTTTTTAAAAATTCATTTGATATTTTCAAGGCTAAAGTTTCATCGCCATCGTGAAATTTGGGATCGGCAATATCATGAAGCAAGGCGGAAAGTTCAACTACTTCCAAATTACAATTTTCTGCACCTGCGATTTTTTTTGATAATTTCCAGACTCTTTCGATGTGAAACCAATCGTGACCAGCTTCGGCGCCTTCTAATTTCTCTTTGACAAAAACGATCGTATTCTGAATTAAATTCTGGGACATATTTTTATTATAAATAAATTGAATAACTGTCTACACTTTTTTTAAACCGCAAAAGAGGCAAAAGTTTTACGTGAAAATAAGCAAATTAAAAGTTTGCAAAAGTAGAATGAAATAATGACTTTACCATTTTGCATTTTTTTGAAAATCTTTTCCTTCAATATGTCTTTCGTGCCTATTGTGGTTTAAAAAAGTTTAATTTTATTTTGAAACTTCTACAAATTGAAAAACCTGTTCGGTTTTCGGATTATAAATAATCGTACTACTATTCGGGAATCTTTTCAATTTATAATATTCGATGCTTTTATCGTTTTTAAGATCTTCTAAAAAACTCATATCGATCGTATTATCGGGTAGAAATTTCTCTACAAAACTTAATTTATCAATGAAACTTTTACCATCGATTTTCTTGGCGACTTTATCAGATTTCTCTTCATTTGAAGTTTCCTGACGTTCCAAATAAGGAATCAACAATTCCTTATGCGCTTTATATTTAAAAACATAAGCTGGCGAACCATTTGGAAAAGTAAATTTCTTACCTTTAAAATCAGAGATCATGGTTGGATCTCCCTGAGGAAATACTTCTTTAAACTGAGCATTTTCAGCATTGGTTAATGAGTTAATTGAATTACTAACGGTTTCATTCAACGTTTCTTTAACTGCATTCTGCGCTTTTTCTTTGACACTTGTAGTTGTTTTTTCAATCTGTTCATTGATGGTTTCTTCTATTTTTGAACAAGAATTTATCGCCAATAAAGGCAAAATAACTAAAATATATTTTTTCATTTTTAAAATTTAAATTTAATTTTCTTTGAAAGAACTCAATAATTTATCGAGATTAAGACTTCGCGCTGACGCATCAAAAATTTCGCGATACGACCCGTTAAGATGGATGAGATCATCATGCGTTCCGCTTTCGACAACCTTTCCTTTTTTCATCACATAAATACAATCTGAATCTAAAATCTGCGATAAAGAATGCGAAATAATAACGATGGTTCTTCCTTCTTTAATCGCATCTAAAGAGTTTTTAATCTGTTCGGTTGCAATCGCATCTAAACTTGCAGTTGGTTCATCCAGGAATATGATCGGTGGATCTTTCAGGAATAAACGCGCAATTGCTATTCTTTGTTGTTGACCACCGGAAAGTTGCGTCGCATCGTGATTATATTGTTCCGGAAGATCGATAATTTGATCGTGCAAATATGCTTTTTTAGCGGCAGTTTCTATTTCCTCAAAAGTCGCATTCATATTTCCGTACCGAATATTATCTTCAATACTTCCCTGGAAAATATGATTTTTCTGTAGAACTAAACCGATATCATTTCGTAAAGCTGTATTATCAAAATCATTCAACTCAACATCATCCAAGAAAACATTTCCAGAATCGGGTAAGTAAAATTTACATAATAAATTAATAATCGTCGATTTTCCCGCGCCACTTAAACCAACCAATGCTGTCGTCTTTCCGTTCTCAATGGTCATATTAACATGGTGTAATGCTTTGGTTCCATTAGGATAAGTGAAATCTACATTCTGTAATTCGAATTTACCTTTAATATTTTTTTCAATATAAGTTCCGTTCGGTTCGGTTTCCTGGTCTGCATTTAAAATATCAAAATAGCCTTCCGCATAAATCATCGCATCATTCATATCATCATAAATCCTGTGAAGTTGGCGAATCGGCGCAGAAACATTATTAAATAAAAGAATATGCAACATAATTGCACCAATCGTCATTTGTTGATCGAGCACTAAATAAACGGTTAAAAGAATAATTAAAACGACTCCAAATTGTTCAATAAAAGTTTTTAAACCATCATAAATAAAATTGGTTCTTCGGGTAAACATCTGGCTTTCCATCAACTGCATTTGCAAATCGTACTGTTTCTTGCCTTCAAATTTTTCCCGAACAAAACTTTTAATCACCATAATGGAATTGATTAAATTTAAAAGTCCTGAAGTTTTTTTCTCCCGTTGATTTCTTAGTTGTCGACGAACTCCAGAAAGTTTTTTAGCCTGTAAAGAACTGATTACAAAATAAATAGGGACTACAATTGTAGAAACCAAACCGACGTATACATTTTGCATATACATAATTACCAAAGCAATCATCGCGTTAGAAAACATCGGTAAAATATCGATAAAGAAGTTTTGAACCAGTTTGGTTAAACTCTCAATTCCGCGATCAATTCTTTGTTGAAGTTTTCCAGATTCGTGATTTTCATCATTGTAAAAAGCGACGCTGTAAGTCAGTATTTTATCAATCGCAGTTTGTGCTAAAACTGAACTGGTGTTAATTCTGATTTTTTCACCGTAAAATTTTTGACCAAATTGAATGAAAATATTAAGGATTTCTTTCCCCAGTAAAATGGCAGAAATAATAACCAAAACATGAACTCCTTCATCCATCGGATTTGGAAGTTGCGTTAGTTTGGTAACTTCATCAACGGTATATTTTAAAACCAACGGATTTACCTGCGCCATCAAAGCACCGATAAATGTCAGAAACAAAGTTCCGTACATCATCAAACGATAAGGTTTAATAAATGGAACCAGTTGCTGATAAATATTGTAAAGAGTAATCGTTCTGTTGAAAGGTTTGGGCATATTTTAAAATAGAAAAAATTTTTGGAATATTCTAAGTTAACAAAAAACCGACCAAATCAATTATTTAAAATTGAGCTGAGAAAAGACAAATACAACTCTTTATGCTTCAAATGAGAACGTAGTCAAATAATGTAATTCTGGTTTACTTGCAGCCTTTGCACTTGATTCCGTTTCTTCCAAAGAATAATTTGTATTGATTTCTTTCTTTTGAAATAGAAAAGAGTTATTGGAGTTTTTGTCAACCACTTCATTGAAGATGTGTTCGATTTCAGAATTCGACAAAGAGGCAAAACTGATATCTTCGAAACCATACATCAAGCGTAGATTGTCGGTATTCTGAAAATTCTCGTCAACAAAATCCTGGAACTGGTTTTTAGAATCAAAATTCCCGGCCCAAATATTATAGACAAAAGATCTTCTTTTCGGTTTATTTAAAATATCCTGATACACGAAGTTTTCACCCAAATAGGCATCCCGAACTTGTGGATCATTTGCCAAATCATGCGGAAGTCCTTCTTTTAAAATTCTACCTTCAAACATAATATACGTTTTATGGGTAATCGCTAAAGTCTGTTGAACGTTGTGATCGGTAATTAAAATTCCGATATTTTTATCAACCAAACTTCTAACAATTTTCTGAATATCTTCCACGGCAATTGGATCAACTCCGGCAAAAGGTTCATCTAACAAAATGAAATTCGGACTGGTTGCAAGACAACGGGCGATTTCAGTTCTTCTTCTTTCACCACCAGATAATAAATCACCACGGTTTTTTCGAACATGTTGCAAAGAAAACTCTTCGATGAGTTCGTCGCATTTCATCTGCTGTTCTCTCTTTGAAAGTTTGGTCAATTGTAAAACTCCCAAAATATTATCTTCTACGGACAGCTTTCTAAAAACAGATGCTTCTTGCGCCAAATAGCCGATTCCTTTTTGAGCACGACGGTACATCGCATCGCTGGTAATGTCTTTATCGTTTAAGAAAATCTTTCCCGAAGTTGGCTTTACCAAACCTACAGTCATATAGAAAGTAGTGGTTTTCCCAGCACCGTTTGGACCGAGAAGTCCAACGATTTCACCTTGTCGAACTTCGACTGAAACCCCTTTTACCACTTTTTTCGGGCCGTATTCTTTAATTAAATTTTCTCCGCGTAGAATCATGTAGCAAATATAATAAATTAGATGTAAGGTTGCGTTAAAACCTACCAAACACAACCGCGAAATTGAATGTTAAAAACCAGGCCAAACACACTAAAATTAAAAGCTATAAATTCATGGAATTATTTTTAAAATCACTCAATTAACATTTCAATATTAATAAAAACAGAAAAATATATTTGAAATTCGTGCATTCGTGGCAAAAAATGCTGCGTTTCCTTTGGAATAAAATAGATTTCTTTGAGTTTTCGGTTTAAAAAAATTATCTTCGCTCTTTAGAAAAATCATCAGATTTGAGTGCCAAAGAAAAAGAATTCGCGAAACTAATAAAAGATAATCAAGGTTTGATTATCAAGGTTTCACGACTTTATACCAATACTTTGGAAGACGAGCAAGATCTTTTTCAAGAGATTGTGTTACAACTTTGGCGTTCCTACGACTCATTCAAAGGACAATCGAAAATCTCTACTTGGATGTATCGAGTCGCTTTGAATACTGCAATTACCCTATTCAGAAAAAAAACAAAATCACCTCAAACTGATGAACTGATGGATTACCATCACAGTGATTTTGTAGAAATTGATGATGAAAAACAACAGCATATTTCGACGCTTTATAAAGTCATCAAAATGCTTCCGAATGTAGAACGTGCGATTGTCACGATGTATCTGGATGATTTACCGTACCGCGACATTGCAGAAAACTTAGGAATCACAGAAGTAAATGCGAGAGTGAAAATGAACCGCTTGAAAAAAACTTTAAAACAATTAATGGAAAAGCATGCCTGAATTTGATTTAGATAATTTCAAAAAAACCTGGCAACAAGAACCTGTTCAGCCAAAATATAATACCAGCGAAATAGAATCGATGCTGAATAAATCGTCACGTAATTATGTGAAATATATTCTCTGGATTAGTTTAGTAGAATTTATTTTGATTCTCGGAGCCAATTTATATTATACCTTTTTAGGAGAAGACACTACTGATTTAATGAGCGTTTTGGGAAAACTCGGCATTGATAATTCAGCTTATTTTGAAAATACGTTAGCACAACTTTATTTCATTTTAAAAATGGTGAGTTTGGCTATGACTGGAGCTTTTGTTTATTTATTCTACCAAAATTATCGAAAAATCAATATTGAATCCAATCTAAAAAAACTGATTTTACAAATCATTAAATTCAAAAAAACGGTTCAACTATTTATATTAGCCAATATCGCCTTGGTTGTTTTATTTACCTTGATTTTAGGGATATTCACTTTCTCAGTTTTAGCACAACAAAACATTGAATTAACGAATCCAACATTGATAGGCTTTATCGCCGGACTAATCCTCACGATGGGAATTAGCGTACTCATGATCTGGATTTATTACCGCATCGTTTACGGATTCATCCTTAGAAGATTGGGCAAAAATCTGGAACAACTCCAAAATATAGAAGAGGGAAATTAATTAAAATTCCCCTCTTCTTTTTATATTCTTTTAAAGCTAATTGCTACAATTCTTTTCTTAAACGCGCCACTGGAATATTGAGTTGCTCACGGTATTTCGCAATCGTACGTCTGGCAATATTGTATCCTTTTTCTTTCAAAAGTCCAACTAAAGCATCGTCGGTATGTGGCTTTCTCTTGTTCTCACTATCAATAATATCCATCAAATGGGTTTTGATTTCTTTGGTAGAAACTTCTTCACCGTCATCATTGGTTAATGAATCCGAGAATAGGCTTTTCAAATAAACAATTCCGTTTGGCGTATCAGCATATTTGCTTTTTACCACACGGGAAATTGTAGAAATATCAAATCCCGTAATATCTGCAACGTCTTTCAAAATCATCGGTTTCAATGATTTGTCATCAGCTGTAATGAAGTATTCTTTTTGCAATTGAACAATGGCAGAAATCGTTTGTAGCAAAGTATTCTGACGCTGATTAATCGCATCAATATACCATTTTGCCGCATCTAATTTTTGCTTTATAAAAAGTGCTGCCTGTTTATGTTCTGCAGATTTTTTATCGTGAGAATAGGTCGTTAAAATATCTTTATATTCATCTGAAACTCTCAAAGATGGAGCGTTTTTACTATTTAACGAAGGAATTACATCTACTCCTTTTGCACCATTATCTTTAATGGTAATTAAGAAATCCGGAATAATTTCATTATTAATGGTAATCGTTTGCGTATCGAAATTCCCACCAACTTTCGGCGATAATTTCGAAATCACTTCCAAAGCATCTTTTAAATCTTCTTCTTCGATATCATATTTCTGAATAATCTTGTTGTAATGCTTATTCGTCAAAGCATCAAACTGATTTCTCAAAATATTTCCGGCTAAACTTACTGCTTTATCGGCACTTACTTTTTTCTCGATTTGTAGTAAAAGACATTCTTGTAAACCTCTGGCACCAACTCCCGGCGGATCTAATTTCTGAACGTAGTTTTCTAAGATTTCAGTTACCTTTTCAGTAGTCGTAATCATTCCTTGCGAGAATGCCAAATCATCAACCAACTGTTTCACTTCTCTGCGAAGATAACCGTCATTATCAAGATTTCCGATAATATATTCTGCAATTTTCAAATCATCATCATCAACTTTAGCCAAATATATTTGTTCCAAAAGGTAATCGTACAAGGATTGCCCTTCTGTTAAAAGCGACTGATTATCAAACTCTTCATCGTCCGCAGAATAATTATTCGCTGAAGATTTGTAAGCTGGTTCGTCATCAAAAATATATTCGTTAACATCAAAATCAGTGTCGATACTTTCGTTGCCTTCTTCTTCAAATTTTTCGTCGAGTGAGGAATATTCTTCTTCTTTATTATCTTCCTGCACTTTTTCTAAAGCAGGATTTTCTTCCAGTTCGCGCTCTAATTCCTCCTCAAATTCGAGGGTATGAAGTTGAATCAATTTCATCAACTGAATTTGTTGCGGGGCCAATTTCTGGCCGAGTCTCATTTGAAGATTTTGTTTTAACATATTATTTGCTAATTCTCTTGTGTTTTTATAATTGAATAAGAATACCTCCTAAGTCATAAACTTAGTGAATTTATTTTAAAACTCCGCAGTATTAGGCGTTCTTGGGAAAGGAATTACATCTCTGATGTTGGTCATTCCTGTTACAAAAAGCACCAGTCTTTCTAAACCAAGTCCGAAACCAGCATGTGGCACAGAACCGAATTTTCGAGTATCCATATACCACCAAAGCTCTTCTTCATCAACATTCATGTCTTTCATCTTGGCTTTCAAAACGTCGAATTTATCTTCTCTCTGAGAACCTCCTATGATTTCACCAATTCCTGGGAATAATACATCCATTGCAGCAACCGTTTTTCCATCTTCATTCAATTTCATGTAGAATGCTTTGATCTCTTTTGGATAATCAAAAAGAACAACCGGACATTCAAAATGTTTTTCTACTAAGAAACGCTCGTGCTCACTTTGTAAATCTGCGCCCCACTCATCAATAGGAAACTGGAATTTACCTTTTTTATTTTCTTTAGAATTTCTAAGAATCTCAATCGCTTCTGTATAAGAAACACGTTTAAATCTTTTCTGAAGTACATTTTGTAATTTCTCTAACAAACCTTCCGAAGCTCTGTCTTTCTCAGGTTTTTGTTTTTGTTCATCTGCAAATCTTTTGTCTAAAAATTCCAGATCATCTTTGCAATTTTCTAAAACATAATTGATGACGTATTTTAAGAAATCTTCAGCAAGATCGATATTGTCTTCTAAATTATTAAAAGCTACCTCAGGTTCTACCATCCAGAATTCTGCAAGGTGACGCGTTGTATTAGAATTCTCCGCACGGAAAGTCGGACCAAAAGTGTAAACTCTTCCCAATCCCATCATTGCAGTTTCCACGTTCAACTGTCCAGAAACTGTTAAATTCGTTTTCTTACCAAAGAAGTCTTGTGTATAATCAATCGCTCCATTTTCATCACGTGGAATTTCATTCAGATCAAAGTTGGTTACTCCAAACATTTCCCCAGCTCCTTCTGCATCAGCACCGGTAATAATCGGTGTGTTCATATAGAAAAACTGATTCTGATTAAAGAACTGATGAATCGCAAAACTCACCGAACTTCTCACTCTAAAAACAGCGCTAAATAAGTTCGTACGGAAACGCAAATGCGCTTGCTCACGAAGAATTTCTAAGGAATGTTTCTTCGGCTGAAGGATTGTTTTATCTCTTTCTTCTGTAAAGTTATCTCCTAAAATGATAATCTTCTTAGCGATGATTTCGATGTTTTGTCCAGCTCCCTGGCTTTCTACAACTTCACCTACAATCTTCAATGACGCAGCGTTGCTGATATTTTTAAGAATATTCTCATCAAATTGTTCAAAGTCAACAACAACCTGTAAATTGTTGATGGTCGAACCGTCGTTCAAAGCGATAAATCGGTTAGAGCGAAATGCTCTTACCCAACCTTGTACGGTGATGTCATGATGAATTAGTTTTTTATAATCTCCTAATAATTCTTTAATGGTCGTTCTCATTGGTAAGTATTCAATTTTTTGTTGGTTCTACGAAAAAGCTAAAGTTCGTAAAAACAGATAATCTATTAATGCAAACTTACTAAAAAATTGGCGTAAAATTTGCTCTTAGGTAGAAATTATCACAAAAAAAACGCTTGTTAAAAAGCGTTTAAAATTCATTTACTTGGATACTGGATTTCTTTATCAATCTCGATTGGGTTGTTATATTTCTTATTAAATTTTGTCTTTTAGCACTTACTTCCAGTGATTGAAATCTTCACATTTCCATTTCCGTCTTTCGATAGGAAATTCAGAATAAATTAGGTGAAAATAGTTTAAATTCATTGTTCGAGGATATCTTATCTGCAATATACAAACAAGGTTTATTTTGGGATCCCAGTTGCGACCCGACTTGAGTGGAGCTCTTTTTATGGAACGCAGTGGAATAAAAAAGCGGGAATCCTTCGACAAGCTCAGGATAAATTCAGGCGGATGAAGTCGCCCAAAAAATAAAGAAAAACTTACTCGTCTTTCTTAGAAGGAATCAAGAAAACGTCCATCAAACCTTCAGGTAAAGCCATTTTAATAAACTTCTCCTCACGGTTTAATTCCAGAATCCAATCTCTGATAATCGGAATAACGATATGTTTTTCAGCCAAGGTAAGCACGAAATAATGCTGGCCGGTTTGGTCGTTAATCGTTTCAATAATTCCACAAGATTTACCATCTTCTTCGCGGATTTCGAAACCTACAACTTCGTGGTAATAGAATTTATTTCCAGTCAGTTTTGGCAAGCCGGTAAGCGGCAGGTAAACATCTTTACCAACAACCTGATCCACCAAGGCTTCAGTAGAATTTTTGAAAGAAACAATCAGCGTTTCGCCTTTGCTCCAAGATTGTTTGGCAATGAAAAAAGGCACCAATAATCCATTGATATCAACAAATACGGTATCCAATTTAGAGTACATTTCAGGTTGATCAGTATCCAGTTTCAAGAATACATTTCCGTGTAATCCGTGTCTACGAGTAATTTTCCCTAAAAAATAGCAATCTTCTTTTTTCATGATGCAAATATAAATGGTTTTAAAATAATAGAGACGTCAAAAATGACGCCTCCATAATTCTTCAAGTAAGAAATTTTATTAAGCCTGAGTTTCTTCAGTTCCTTCTGCTTCTGCAGTTGGTTCTTCAGTAACTTCTGGAGCTGCTTCTTCTACAACTGGTGCATTAGCTGCTTCTTCAGCTGCTTTTGCTTCAGCGATTTTAGCTGCTTCTTCAGCTTTCGCGTCATCAACTAATTTCTGTGCAGCGTCTAATCTATCTTGGTTTACTTTTACTTCAGCTTCTAAAGCTGCTTTTTTAGCATCTTGTTTAGATTTAACCAAACCTTCTTTTTTACCAACAACTTGTTGCTCTTTCGCTTCTAACCAAGCAGCAAATTTGCTATCAGCAGTCGCTTGATCGAAAGCACCTTTAGCTACACCACCTTGTAAGTGTCTTTTGTAAAGAACTCCTTTGTAAGAAAGAATCGCACGAGCTGTATCAGTTGGTTGCGCTCCGTTACCTAACCATTTTACTGCAGCATCAACGTTAAGTTCGATAACCGCTGGGTTAGTGATAGGATTGTAAGTACCAATTTTTTCGATGAATTTACCATCTCTACTTGCTCTTGCATCGGCAACTACGATGTGGTAGAAAGGTTTTCCTTTTTTACCGTGTCTTTGTAATCTAATTTTTACTGACATAAATGTTTGATTTTGTGGGAACTCGTCCCGATTAATTATAAGGGTGCAAAGATAATCAAATTTTCCGATCAACAATTCTAAGAACTGATTATTTGTACTCGAATTCCTATTTTTTTTAAGCCGGGAACCTGCTTTTCGCTATATCTTTTATTCCACTAAAGCTCCATAAAAGGATGCCGCTGCAATCAGGGCTAGAAATTCAGCTTCTAATTAACATTAGGTTTTAAACACTAATGGCACCAATGATTTCACCAATTTCTCTAATAAGAAATTCACCATTAAGATTTAATGAAGGAATTAAGATCATTAAGATTTCCTTCGCAAATTTTTGTGCGCAACACTTGATGAACTTTTTTGCTCAAAGTCTTTCACTTCAACTAATGTGATTTATTTGACAAAAAACTTTGTGACTTTGTGGTTTAAAAAAACCAAGAATTTTCACCATTAAGAAATTAAGAATAATTATGATTTCTATAAAAAAATACGAAACTTGATGTTTGCTTTACAATTTATACATTAAGAAAAATCAATAGATTTTTACATTAAGAAATTTAAGATTTTTATTCGGAAATTAATATCCGCAAACCTTGATGAACTTTGTACTTAACTAAATATTTACATAACTCATATTAGAAAAGACTTTGTGACTTTGTGGTTTAAAAAACTCTGCCATTCGGTGTTTTATTGAAAGAATACCATGATCAAAGCCAACACAAATCCGATTCCAGCGTAGATCATTCCACGACGAAACGCTTTCGATTTAAAGTTGAACATCCAGAAAGAAGAAATCACAAAGAAGAAAAGTGTCAATCCGAAAACCGTATTCAAAGAAGCATAACGATGAGTAGAAGTTGATTTATGCAACTGATTGAATTTCTCTAAGACAAAAGGCAATTGCATTTTGGCATATTTCGCTTCACCTGTTTTCGCATTATAAGTTCCTTGCTCAAAAGTTTTCAAATCACCGTCTCCTGGCTTAAACTCAACATTTTTCATTTTGATTTCTTTCGCCAGTTCCTTTTCCGTCATATTGGGTTTCAATACGATTTCGGTTTTATTTTCTTTCTTGAGGAAATTGGTATCGCGGTAAATCAATAATACTCCACTGATGGAATAAACTGCCATAATTCCCGCGGCGAAATAACCTAAATAACGGTGCGTGATTCGCATGAATGACTTGGTGTCTTTAATTGCTGCCATAGTTTTCTGTTTTTGTATTTTGTTTTTTTATTTATAATAACAGAAGTGGAAACCGAAATCTCCACTACTATTACTTTAAAATTAAGATGATATGAAAAGTGTTTTTATTACAATTTATAAGTTAAGGTCATGTAGAAGTTTCTCGGTGTAATTGGATTTACAGAGTAATTCTCGTGAACATTATAATTTACGGTGTCAAATAAATTTCCGACTTTTCCTTGAACAGAGAATTTACTCCATTCATAACCAACTGACGCATTTACGGTAACATAATCTTTCACTCCAAAAGTTCTGGAAACACCGTTTCTTGAAATTTCGGTAGATTTTGAATCGTTCCATCCTGCTAATCTGTCGCCGATGTAATAAACTCCAGCACCTACTTTCAAACCATTTACATGGTTAGTGAATTTATAGAAAACAGAAGCATTTGCAGTTGTTGCAGGAGTTCTAACCAATCTTTGTTTTTCAACATATCCATCTTCAGGAGTTTCCAAATAAACTGAATTGTTATAAGAAACACCACCAATAATTGAAAGATTTTTCGTTGGGTTCCCTGTAATATCCAGTTCAACACCACGGCTTCTCATTTTCCCCGCGAATTCTTTTAAATTTGAATCTGGAGTAATAACAGCACCGGCTGCATTTTGGTACCAATAACTTTGATAAGTATTATTATTATCAATTTGATATACCGATAAGTTTAGCGCTATAGCATTGTTCCAAATATTTTTCTTTACACCAACTTCATACTGATCAACATTTGTTGGTTTAATACCTTGTCTTGAAAGATTCTGTACGCGAGCTAATACTTCGGCAGGTGTTCCAGTTGTATTCAAAGATCCTAATTCAGAAGAAGTTTCTCCGGCATTCGATACAAATGAATTGGTATAAGTTGCGAAGACTGATAAATTATCGTTTGGCATATAGACAAAACCTACTTTCGGTGAAAGTGCTTGATCAGAATTAGCCGTATTATCTGTTAATTTTTTAACACCTGTTCCAAAATTGGTATTGATGGTCGGCATGTTTTCAATATAAGACCAACGTAAACCTGCAATTACTTTAAACTCTTTCGTTAGACTAATAAAATCCTGAGCAAAAGCACCAATTCTTCTGGTATTAATTCTGTTTCTGTTATTTAATGTTGATGATGGCATTGCAATACTTCCCCATGTTGAAGAATCGTCTAAAAACAAAACATTGTTGGTAGCTCCAAGAGTATAAGTATAAGAATCTGCCTGGCTGTAATCAGCATCAGCACCAAATAATAATTTGTGGTTTATTTTTCCAGTATTGATTTCGCCATTAATATTTACCTGAGCTGAACCATAATTTTGCTCATTATAAGTTTTGTTAAATGGTCTTGTCCAAGATAAACGAGTCGCTGCTGGTGTTGCATAACCCCATTGTACTCTTTCAGAAGAGAAATAATCTTTCGTATAATTCTGGTAAGAAGCAACTGCATTTAAAGTCCAGTCCGTGCTTAATTGATGATTGAATGTTACTGTAGTAGAAGCTTGTTCTACATTTTGATATTGCCAGTCTGTTCCAAAAAACACATTTCTTCCAACTGTATCATTAAGCGTGTAACTTAGATCTTTGTTGGTAATCGATCCAATACCAAAATCTGGCGTGAAATCATTTTTCAAATAATCTGCTTCAACAATCAACTGTGATTTTTCGCCTAAATTAAATATGAATGACGGATTGAAATAATATTTTGAAGAAGAAACTACATCTCTAAAACTGTCAGCAGTTTCGTAAGCTCCATTTACTCGAAAAGCTACATTTTTAGATAATGGACCGTAAAAATCAACGGTTGGTTTGTAAGAATTCCAGCTTCCTGCGCTAAATCCAACACTTCCACCATAATCAAATCTTGGCTTTTTGGTTATCATATTGATAATTCCACCAGCAGCAGTATTTCCATAAAGCATTGCATTGGCTCCTTTTAGAACCTCAACTCTTTCTAAACCAGAAACCTCAGGAAAAACACCACTGTTAACTCTGGCTCCGTTTTTAAAGATATTATCATTTCCAAGAGCAAAACCTCTACCTCCAAAACTGTCTTGAGAATTTCCTCTGGAAGAAGTTATATAAAGACCATTTACATTTTGAAGAACATCGCTTAACTGTTTCGCTTGTTGCTGCTCAATAATTTCGTGAGTCACAATCGCAATCGGCTGCGGATTTTCCATTATCGTCAGATCAGACTTCGCCGACAATAATCTGGCCTTGTTGGGATTTCCAGTTTTATGAAGATTGATATCTTCTATTTGCTGAATTTTAAGGGTATCACTTATCGGCTCATACTTCATCTGCGCATTTACTGACGCAGCAATTACTAAGACTCCAAGTGAAATAATCTGTTTTTTCATAAGACGTTTTTATTTAGACTGAATTAAAATAACGCTGCAAAAGTAAAAAACGGTTTACTATTAGACAAGACTATTTGTAATTATTCTAAATAAAGACTCAAACAAATGTTTAAATCACTGAAAATGAGTAAAATTAAAGGGAAATGATTTTTGTCATGTTCTTCTCATCAGCAGAAAACCTGCAAGAATAAAGATAATATTGATCACGAAATACATCAATCCATTTGGTGCAGTTGCCGTTCCGAAAAGCACTACTAGATTTCCTAAGACTGCAATAACGGTGATGATTTTCTTAAAAAATGAATTTCGGGCGAAAACTTTCTTTTTAAATAATTGAAATAAACCCACAAACAAAGCACCATTAACCAGATAAATAAAAATAATAGGAATAGCAGAAAGATCAAAGTTCGTCTCAGTAAAATAAGGATGCGTATTGTTTATATAGTAAACGAATAAATAAAAGACAATAATCAAGGTTCCGAAAACTGCACTGTTTACCGGCATTTTCAATTTCTCATTCACCTTACTTAAGTTCAGAAATTTCTTTGACTTTTCTAAATTAGAAAACTGATACGGAACCCGAATCGTTGCTAACAATAATCCATTCGAAGTTCCTAAAACAGAAATGATAATAAAAAGCTGCATCAATATCGCTCCAGAATTTGAAGCTGCTTTCCTCGCAAATTCTGTGATGTAAGAATCTTTCAATTGAATGATTTCATCACCACTCATTCGGAAAACGATTCCTAAATAATAAGCGATATAAATAACCATCACCGAAATCGTTCCTATAATTAAAGCTTTCGGCAGGTTTTTACTCGAGTTTTTAATCTCACCCGAAATCTGGGTCGCAATATACCAACCATCAAAAGCAAATGAAATCGGAATAAAACTCGCCGCTACCAAAAGGATAAAGGATTGATTTTGAAAACCACTCCCAATCTGCGTAAATGTATTCACTTCACTTACTTCTCCTTTAAATAAACTTAGAATTCCTAAAGAGGCAATAAATATTAAAGGCAAAACTTTCAGCACCGTTGTCATCTGCTGAAAAATCCCACTACTTTTCGGACGGAAAATATTAATGAAAAAGAAGATTACTAAATTAACAAAACCGATCAGCGCATAGTGTAAAGGCGTCGGCACAAAGCTCATAAACTCAGCCAATAAATGTGCAATATAGATTCCTGAGACCGTGAATAGAACGGCGGTGAGCGAAGGATAAAACAAACTCATATACATCCAGCCCACAAAATAACTTGCGGTTTCGCCAAATCTATAATTAACGTAATTAAGAATTCCACCATCTTTCGGCAACAGTTCTGCATAGTTCGCCATCGAAATTCCGGCGAATACAACACTGATTCCCACGATCAAAAACCCTAAAAGTCCGGCTAAAACATTTCCTTGAGTGGACAATAAAACATCGTCAACTTTGAAGAAAATTCCGGACCCAATTACTTGTCCAATAACCATTGAAATGGCGGTAAACAGTCCGTATTTAGCTTCTAATTTTTGGTCGTTGCTCATCTTTAAAAATATTTGAACACAAAGAAAGTAAAAGCTTTTTAGATATTAAATTAAAAAGGAAAATACATCAGTTAAAGAAGAGAAAATTTTGCCACGAATGCACGAATTTCTTTGAGAATCTAATGTTCTGTTTTAAGTAGTTTTAGAAATTTCATTCAAGTCTTTTGATTCTTTTTTAATTTAAAGAAATAAACCAAAGTCATTTAAACGATTAATT
Source organism: Kaistella flava (ex Peng et al. 2021) (assembly GCF_015191005.1). Classification (NCBI taxonomy): domain Bacteria; kingdom Pseudomonadati; phylum Bacteroidota; class Flavobacteriia; order Flavobacteriales; family Weeksellaceae; genus Kaistella; species Kaistella flava (ex Peng et al. 2021). Next base: position 2,047,264 of record NZ_CP040442.1, read on the forward strand.
CGTGCATTCGTGGCATTGAAAATAAAAAAGAACGGACAAAAGTCCGTTCTCGTAAATATTGTAAATCTAATTTATATTCTTAATCCTGCAGTTCCAACCAACGCATTTCTAAGTTCTGAAGTTTCTCTCCAATGGTTTCTAAACTGGCGGAAAAGTCAGCAATTTTACCGTAATCAGTTTCGTTATTCAATTTCGCTAAAATCTCAGCTCTCTGTTTTTCCAACTTCGGCATTTCTTTATCGATGTCTTTCAATTCCTGCTGTTCTTTGAAAGATAATTTTTTAACAGCAACTGCGGGCGTTGATGATTGTTTAACAGTTTCCACTTTTTTAGAAGTTTCAACAACTGGTGCGGAAACTTTTTTATTTTGCTCCTGCGATTTCTTTTCGCGGTATTCTGAAAAGTTACCCACGAAATCTTTAATCACTCCATCACCTTCAAAAGCTAAAACGTGATCAACAATACGATCCATAAAATATCTATCGTGAGAAACGATAATCAAACTTCCCTGGAATTGTAAAAGGAAATTTTCTAAAACCGTCAAAGTTGGTAAATCCAAATCATTGGTCGGCTCATCGAAAATTAAGAAGTTCGGATTCTGATACAAAACATGCATCAAATGCAAACGACGTTTTTCACCACCCGACAGTTTCGAAATCGGCGAATATTGCGTCTGATCATCAAATAAGAACAAACGTAAAAACTGTGACGCAGAAATCGTTCTGCCATTTGCCAATGGGAAGTTTTCTGAAATATCTTTAATAAAATCAATCACTCGCTGATCTTCTTTATACTTTAATCCTTTTTGGGCGAAATAACCGAATTTAATCGTTTCTCCAGTTTCAATTGAACCGGAATCATAAGGTTCGTAACCTTGAATAATATTTAAAAGCGTCGATTTTCCAGCACCGTTTTTTCCAACAATTCCAACTTTTTCACCACGTTGAAATTGGTAAGAGAAATCTTTTAACAATAATTTATCACCGAAACTTTTGCTGATATTATGCAGTTCTAAAATCTTTGATCCAAGACGTTTCATCTCAAAATCAAGTTCCAGTTTCTCTTTTCTCGTATCTGTTTTGGCAACTTTTTCAGTTTCGTAAAAATCATCCTGTCGTGATTTGGACTTCGTAGTTCTTGCTTTCGGTTGACGACGCATCCACTCCAATTCCTTGCGATAAAGGTTTTGCGCTTTGTCAATCGTAGAATTCATATTGTCCTCACGTATGATTTTATTCTCCAAATATGTTCCATAACTTCCGTTGTGGAAGTACAAATTGAAATCCTCAATCTCCCAAATAATATCACAAACTGCATCCAGGAAATATCTGTCGTGAGTTACGAGAAGTAAAGTTACCATCGCTTTTGACAAATAATTCTCCAGCCATTCCACCATATCAACATCCAGGTGATTGGTCGGCTCATCCATAATCAACAAGGTATGACGGTGTTGCGCACGTGTTTCTACCAAAAGTTTCGCCAAAGCAACTCTTTTAATTTGACCACCGGAAAGGGTTTTCATTTTCGAAGTTAAGTCTGTAATTTTTAACTGACTCAAAATCTGACTCATCTCATTTTCCAAATCCCAGGCTTCGTGAATTTCCATTTCATTCAGCGCTTTGTCCATATCATCTGGATTCTCAGAAATCAAAGCATGATGGTAATTTTTCAACGCCATAATCGGTGCCGAATCCAAAGTCATCATGAATTCTTCAACATTCAGTTCTCCTTCGAAATCAATTTCCTGATCAAATAAAACGACTTGAATATCTTTATTAATGGTTACTGTACCAGAATCGGCAATTTCTTTACCCATTAAAATTTTGAGCAAAGTCGATTTACCGGAGCCGTTTTTAGCAACGATGGCAATTTTATCACCTTCATTAATATGGAATGTAATGTCTTTGAAGAGCGTTTTCACTCCATAAGATTTCGTAAGATTTTCAGCTGAAATGTAATTCATTGTATAATTGGACTGTATGATTTTGAAAGGTGCAAAAGTACGGAAATTAAATGAGTCGATTTTAGATAATAGACGAAGTGAAAATAGATAAAAGATCGCCGCTTTTAACAAAGCTTCTCAATAGGTAAAAATCAAATTTTTAATAACATAAATTTAACTTGAATCTATTGAAGTTTAACAATTTCTTGGGACAGTTCTAATGATAATTTTAGAATATTTGCTGAAATTAATTTATGAAAAAAGCATCTTTACTCTTTGTTCTCTTTTTTGGATTCTTAATGAACGCACAAATTATTTCCGGCAAGATTTTATCTAAAGAAGATAAGCAACCAATTCCCTATGCGAAAATTGGAATCGAAAATCAAAACGCCGGAACGATTGCAGACGCAGATGGAAATTTTAAAATCGATTTAACAGACCTTAATCCAAAAACAACTTTACAAATTGAAGTTGGTGGTTTTAAAAAATACGTCACTTCCATCGAACAATTTTTAAAAGAAAAACAACATACGATTTTGCTTACCGAGAAGGTAAAAGACATTCAGGAAGTTGTCATAAATCCTAATAAATATCTTCGGAAGAATTGGGGAATTAATACCAAAACCGAAAAAATACAGATCGGTCACAATCCTTCAAAAAGTGAAGGCGATCTTTCAAAAGAAGTTGCAATGCTTTTTAAGACTAATAAAAAGACGAAAATTGAGAAAATAAATATTAATATTTCCAGCTTTGAAACTGATAAACCTGTGTTTATTAGATTTACTATTTATGATAAAAATCTGAACTCCATTCTAACTGAAGATCTACACGACGAAATTACTTCAGAAAAAATCGTTGATAATACTTATACTTTCGATGTTTCTAAGGATAACATTTGGGTGAATAATGATTTCTATGTTGGCATTCAATTATTGAGTAACTTCGATGGTCGGTTTTATATGAGCGGTGCGTTGATGGGAAATAAAACCATTTACAGAAATTATTTAGGTGATTGGAAAAAGGTTCCGATGGTAAGTCCAGCAATTAATATCGATGTGAAGGTTCAAAAATAATCGAAGCTATAATACTGTTTTATACAGAATACATTAATTTTACAATCAAATAAATTTTAAAAATGAAAAAGATATCATTGCTATTACTGGTGCTTTTTAGCGTCATTACCTTCGGTCAAGGAATGAAATTTGAGGAAAACAAATCCTTTAAAGATCTGCTGGACATCGCGAAGAAAGAAAATAAATTACTATTTCTAGACGCTTATACTACTTGGTGCGGACCTTGTAAAATGATGGCAAAAAACGTTTTCCCACAACCTGCTGTAGGTGAATTTTATAATGCCAATTTCATCAATTCTAAAATTGATATGGAAAAAGGCGAAGGAATCGATTTGGCGAAAAAATATAATGTAAGAGCTTATCCTACTTACCTTTTCATTAATGGCGATGGAGAAATCATTCACCGTGTAACTTCTTATTACGATCCAGAAGATTTTATTAATGTTGGAAAAGATGCTATAGATCCTTCAAAACAAATGGGCGCACTTAAAAAGAAATTTGACGCTGGAGAGAAAGATCCTGAATTTTTGAGAAGCTTTATTAAAGTATATGCTTACACAGATCCTGTTTTAGCCACGAAAGTTGCCAGAACTTATTTCGATGGTAAAAAAGCAGAGCCTTTGTCTCAGGAAGATTTAAATTTTCTTTTTGGATTGACAAAAGACAGTAACTCTCCTCTTTTCCCTGAATTTATTTCACGTAAAGACGAATTAGTGAAACTGATGCCAGAAGAAACTTACAATAAAACTATTACTAATTTTAAACTGAACGGTATATTCAATAATTCTTTTGACCAAACGAGTAAAGTTCTTGATGAGAAAAAATTCATCACAGAAGCTAAAAAAATGATGACTGAAGAGAAAGCCAATGCAATGTTATTAAAAGCAAAAATGAAAATTGCAGCTTCGGCAAAAGACACCGCTGGTTATCAAAAATACGCTTTAGAATATTACAAAGACGGAACATCTCCAGAATTTACTTCTGATGAATTGAATACCGTTTCGTGGAACTTTTTTGAAGGAACGAATGATAAAGTAGCTTTAGGGAAAGCCTTACTTTGGGCAAAACAATCGGTAAAACTTGCTGCAAGTTATGCCAATACAGATACGGTTGCGAATATTTATTTCAAATTAGGAGATAAAGCAAACACCAAAGAATGGGCAACGAAAGCAATTGAATTGGCAAAGAAAGAAGGTGAAGATTACGCAGAAACTCAGGCGATATTGGACAAGAGTAAATAAACCATTTCTCATTTATATAGAAGAGGATGCCCAAAAGCATCCTTTTTTTGTTAATCCAAAGTCAGTCTTTTCAACGACCAGAGATTTCCGTTAAATACGTTTAAATCTACTTTTGAATTAATTCCATAAACGATTCCGTTTTCGGTGAACTGCCAGATTTTCCAGTCGCTGTCCGGCGAAGGTTGCGGAACATCATTATAATTCGCTAACCAAATCGGATAATCATCAAACTCACCTTTTAGAAAATCTTTGTGGTAATGATAGTAAGTGTAAATAATGGGTTTTACGCCGTAAGCTTCTTCTACGATACGACACCATATTTTCAAATCTTCAATTAATTTCTTAGTTGATTTTCTTCTGGGAATTTTTTCAATATCTAAAATCGGCGGCAAATCGCCGGATTCTAATTTTACGTTTGCCAGGAAATTATTGGCTTGCATCACGGGATCTTCATCGGCTCTGTAAAAATGATAGGCACCACGAATCAAGTCATGCTTTTTTGAAAGTGTCCAGAATTCATCAAAATGTTTGTCTGAAGATTTATTTCCCATCGTCGCTCTCAGCACTACGAATTTTATTGGAATAGAACGGTTTCCGATACTTAAACTATCCCAGGTAATATCTTCTTTTCTTTGGTAATGAGAAATATCCATTCCAAAAGTTTTATCGGCGTAATCACCAATAATTCTATTGATTCTATTTTCTTCGGCTTCAGAATTCGATAGTTTTTTATGTTCGAATTTATTGAAATACATGGCGTAGTAAAAGGAAATTTTCTGCTTTAAATAAAATCCAGTTCCCACTAAAGTCAATGCTAAAAACAACAATAGAATTTCTCGTCGCAGAAGAAAATGTCTCTTGCGCTTTTTGTGAATTTTTCGGGTTGTTTTTCTTTTAACTTTTCTCTTCGCCATGGGTTTGCAAAAATAGATTTTTTAAGAACAAAAAGCGATGAAAATTTACTCGCAACAATTGGAGAAAACAGACTACTTCAATTCTCATTATAACTAAATAATTATTTAGAAAATTTCATAACTTCCCATCAAATTAAATTCATGAAAAAGATTTTGCAGATTTCGACTTTACTATTAATCACCTTCTTCTACGGACAGCAAGTTTCAGATTACCAATATATTTATATTCCGGAAAAATTTCAAGATCAGGAAGCCAATAAATTTGGCTTAAATGATTTACTGAAGCTCAAATTGAAACAAAAAAAATTTACCATTTTAACCGAAAGTAAAGAAAAATGGCCAGCAGAATTATTGCAAAATCCATGTCAAGTTCTTACGGCTGATTTGTTGAACACAAGTAATATGTTTAAAAACAAAGTTAAAATTGATTTTAAAGATTGTGAAAATAAAACGATTGGCTCGATCGACGGTACCTCATCTATAAAAGAATTTGAACCAGGAATGCGCGAAGCTTTAGAAGTCGCTGCTAAAAAAATTACGATGTCAATGCCAAAAGAAAAGTCAACATCAATTAAAAAAGAAGATTTATCAGTTGTTCCAGAATCTAAAACAGTTCAAATAGTTTCTGTCCTAAAAACAGAAGTTACGGCCGATCAAAAAGCAGAAGTTTACAGCAATGGTTCTTTAACTTTAAATAGAATCTTTCTTACTGATGGAGAATTTATTTTAGTGAATCCGAATAATTCTGTACCGTATGCAACATTTAAACCTTCTACTAAAAAAGAGGTTTATAGAGTTAAGCTTGCTGATGGAGCGGGGACTTTGGGTTATTTGGAAGATGGAAAAATCGTGGTTGAGTTACCAAATTCTGACGGAAGTTTTAGGAAAGAAGTATTTGAAAAAAAATAAGTTGAAAGAAAAAACCATCAAAAATAAGTTGTTTTATATTTGTTTAATTCTACTTTAATAAAAAAACATGAAAAAAATCTATCTATTCTTTTTCTCCTTATTTTATATTGCTAATTTCTCTCAAACTATTGAAGCCGAGATTTACGAAATTAATTATAATACAGGCGTAAATCCTCAGTATTTACAGAAATACAATGACCAGATTATTTTCTGGAGCGGCGATCTTTGGAGTTATAATTTTACGACCAAAAAAAGTACGTTAATTAAAAAGATATTTCCGTACACACCGCAATTTTCGAGCGATGTTCAATTTACTTTATTTAAAAACAAGGTTTATTTTTTGGTCGATGTTTCATCAAAAACACAACTTTGGGCAACCGACGGAACCGAAACTGGAACAAAACAGATTTTTGAATTTCCCGATAATTACGTCACGCAGATCACGGCTGATGAAAGTAAAATTCTCATTACCGAAAGAAATAATATCTATATCTCCGACGGAACTTCTGCTGGAACGAAATTACTCAAACAAATGGATGGGCAGACTTTAGAATCTAAAGCCTTTAAATTTAATTCTCACTTTATTTTTGCCGCAAAAAATGCTAATTACAGCAATGAACTTTGGATCACCAACAGCATTGACGAAACAACTTCAAAAATAAAAATTGAAGGAACAGAAGACCCATTATATATTCACACTACTCTGAAATTTTTCGATTTAAATGGAATGGTGTTGTTTAATGCTCAAAATGCCTCCGGAACTCAAACCGGCTTATGGTCGCTGGATCTTGCGACCAAGAAAGCGAAATTTATTTATACTACCCGAACTTTAACTTCAGGGGAAATTTTAAATAACAAATTAGTGTTCATGGGTAACACCATCGAAAACGGCTCCAATATTTTCGTTACCGATGGAACTCCTGAAAACACCAAAGTACTTAGTTCGACCATGCATTTCGCATCGTCAAGTCAAGATGAACTTGGTTTACAAAAATTAGGAAATTCAATTTACTTTTTCCCGTATAGTCAAGAAAGAAACCGACTTTGGAAAACTGATGGAACAGTGGGTGGAACGGTTCCCACCAGTATTTTAATTCCAAATGATTTTGCTGCAAGTATCCTTAGATATTTTCCGCTGAATCAAATGATTTTAATTGAAAACTCTGGTCACACTACTTTTTATTTGATGGATCAATTTGAAAATTTAAGTCTCTTAGGTGAGAATCGATTAAGCAATTCTATTGAGATTAGTGGGAGCATGATTTTCCCTTATGAGAATCAAAAATATGGAAGGGAACTTTTTCAATATAATATTGAAACGAAACAAGTTTCCATATTTAAAGATACCATGCACGAGCAAGGCAGTAAACCAATAAATGCAGTTGCAACCGCCGACAACAGTTTAATCTTCACAGGATTTGATGGATCCTACAACAATCAATTCTATAAAATAGCAAAAAAAAGCGATCAACCTGAAGCCATTAAAATTAGCAATTCCATCTACCCAAATGTACCTGAAGGAGAATTGTTTAGAGTTGGCAACTACTATTATATTACCCCAAATTCATACTCTTCACAAATCGTTAAATCCAATGGCACAGAAGCAGGAACGAAAAAAATGACTCTTCCAGTCAATACACAAGTTGATCAGTACACTACATTTGGGAATCTAAATGATGAATCTCTCATTGCCACGATTTATTACAGTGGCGGAAACGGTGGAATGATGCGGATTATGAAAAATGATATCAACAGTGAAACTTTAGAATTGATTAAGGAAGTACCTGGCAGTTCATCATCTCAAACAAAATCTATCTTCTATAACGGCTCCCTTTATTTCACTATTTCTAAGAATAATAAATACGAAATATGGAAAACAGATGGAACAACGGATGGAACTATGATTGCGCTAAATATTACAGATGAAGAATATTACAGCAATGTCCCAAGATTATTAGGTGTATTTGATAATCAATTCCTAATCGCTAAGAACTATAGATTATACAAGTACAACAGCAGCACCCAAGCGGTTACTGAAATTCCTTTTCCAGTTAATGATTGGGGAATACGTCAATGGAATGTTTCTCAAAACATGATCGAAATTGAAGGAAAATTATATTTAATGTCCCAAAACGGATACGGAACAATTTACAAATTCGATAATTTACAAACTCCTCCCACCGAAATTATGAGCAGTAATAATATGGGCGTTTTTGCGAATTTCAAAAAATGTGGCTCAACGCTCTATTTTGGAACGAGTAATTATGATGGTAAAAGTAACAACTTGTGGAGCATTAACATCAATGATAATTCTTACAAAGAAATCATTGCAAACTCTTCCACTTCTGCCGTTTCTAATTTAACGTGCATTAATAATTATTTATATTTCACTAAGGAAAACAGCAGTAAAATTTGGCGAACAAACGGAACTGCAGAGAGCACCATCACATTACCAGTCACCGTAGTAAACGAAGAACAAATTGTAGATACTGATCAGATTTTAAAGTTAATCAATTTAGAAAACACTTTATATTTTGTCGCAAAAACAAAAACTTCTGGGGAAGAATTATATTCTGTAACCACCGAATTACCGATTTATCTTAACACAGGAAATGTAAAATCAGACGCTCAGAAATTGAAGCTGATTCTATATCCGAATCCAGCTTCTGACTTTATTAAAATTAAAGAAACTGGCGATTTAAAAGTTGAAACGTATACAATTTTTGATTTTTCGGGAAGACTTATTTCTTCTGGAAGATATACCAGTGAAAATCAAATCATCGATGTTCAGCAATTAAATGCAGGAAATTACCTCATTCAAATTACGGCTAAAAACGGAACTCAATTTTCACAACAGTTTATTAAAAAATAAGTACTTCTATCAAAAATGAAATTAGTTAATATTTGTTGTAAAATCATTTACAACAAATATTTTTATATAGTTAATTCCGATGGAAGTTTTAGAACAAAAGTTTTTCTAAAAAATAAAGTTTAGTTTGGATTAAAATATTCCCAAATAATTTTCCCTTTCGATTTCCCTAAGATTTCTTCTAAGGTTTCTAAATTCGATTCTCTCACCCGCTTCACTGATTTCAGTTTTTGAAGCAAGAGTTCAATCGTCTTTTCTCCAACGCCAGGAATCCCGTCGAGTTCAGATATGATGGTAGAATTGGTTCTGCGTGCTCGGTGATGTTTCACGCCAAAACGGTGCGATTCATCCCTAACTCTTTGCAGGATTTTCAGGGTTTCAGATTTCTTATCTAAATATAACGGAATAGAATCTTCGGGGAAATAAATTTCTTCTAAGCGTTTTGCAATTCCGATGATGGTAATTTTTCCATACAAACCGAGCAACTTTAAACTTTTAACCGCAGAAGACAATTGGCCTTTTCCACCATCAATTAAAATCAATTGTGGCAAAGGTTCAGCTTCTTCTAAAACTCTTTTGTAACGACGGTAAATCACTTCTTCCATGGTTTTATAATCATCAGGACCAACAACTGTTTTCGGATGAAAAATTCGGTAATCTGCTTTACTGGGTTTACCATCTTTAAAAACAACGCAAGCGGAAACGGGATTTGTTCCCTGAATATTCGAGTTGTCAAAACCTTCAATATGTCTCGGTTCCGTCGGCATTCGAAGCAATTTCTGCATTTCTGCCATAATTCGATTGGTATGTCTTTCGGGATCAACGATTTGTACTTGCTTCAATTTTTCAACGCGATATTCTTTCGCATTTTTTTCAGAGAGTTCAATGATTCTTTTCTTGTCACCCATTTTAGGAACAATCAATTTCACATTCGGAATTTCTAAGGTTAAATGAAACGGAATTAATATTTCTTTTGAATTAGAATCAAACTTCTGGCGAATTTCAATCATGGCTTCTTCCAAAATATCTTCATCAGATTCTTCCAGAATTTTCTTTATTTCTGTCGTAAAACTTTGGATAATATTTCCGTTCTGAATTTTGAAATAATTAATATAAGCCGCAGTTTCATCACTCGTCATTCCGAAAACATCGACATCATCAATATTAGGATTTACGACGGTATGTTTATGTTGATAATCTTCGAGCAAGTCGATTCTTTCCTTTACAGCTTGTGCATTTTCGAACTCTAAATTCTCAGCAAAAGCCATCATTTGATTCGTCAAATATTCTTTGGCAGTCCGGAAATCTCCTTTCACAATTCCCCGAATCGCTTCAATTTTCCGATCATAACTTTCTTTCATTTCCAGCATTTCGCACGGACCTTCGCAGTTTTTAATGTGATATTCCAAACACACTTTGTATTTTCCTTCTGCAATTTTCTTCGGAGAAAGATTCAGATTACAAGTTCGAATTTTATAAAGATGTTTAATAGTATCGAGCAAAACCTTAGCAGGACGAACTTTCGCATAAGGACCAAAATATTCGGAACCGTCTTTAATTTTAGTTCTTGTTAAAAAAACTCTTGGGAAATCTTCATTTTTAATGCAAATCCAAGGATAGGTTTTGTCATCCTTCAGCATCACATTATAAAAAGGCTGATGTTCTTTAATCAAATTATTTTCCAACAAAAGGGCGTCGTATTCACTATTTACAACGGTAGTTTCGAGGCGGAAAATTTTGGCAACCATAATTCGGGTTCGATAACCCGCCTGGTTTTTATTGAAATAAGAAAGAACTCTTTTCTTTAAATTCTTCGCTTTACCAACGTATAATAAGTTTCCGTTTTTTTCATAATATCGGTAAACTCCGGGATCAGATGGTAAAGTTTTTAATTGAAGTTCGAGATCAGCATTCATGATACAAAAATAAGGATTTGCTTTGTAAAAAAGAACAGCTGAAAAACAAAATCAGTCTGTCGAAAAACGACAGACTGATTTTTATAATTAAGAAATATTAAAGATTTTCAACCACAAAGTCACAAAAGTTTAATTCATGAAAAGTTTAAAAACATACTTCCCAAAGAACACAAAATATTATAGATCTAAAGATTTCCACCTTCGTGAACATCAATTTTTAAAATTTTGAAGTATCCTTTTGTGAACTTTTCAGAAGTATAATTTCACACTAAAAGAAACTAAAACTTATGTTACTTATGTGTTTAAAAGAAATTAATCCATTAAAACTTTATGCCTTTGTGGTTTATAAATTCTATTAAACTTTTACGTTTTCAGGGATTTCAATACCAATAATTTTATTCTTAAAATCTGCTAGTTGAAGTTCAACCGTTTTCAAATTATTTTTGAAAAAAGAAGTTTCTGCAAATAACGTTTCATAATAATTAATACCTTCAATCAAATTATTTCTAAAGGTTTTCCATTTTTTAGTTTGAGCATTGGTGAAACTTTCAGAGAATTCTTCAATTTCGTTTTTCAGATATTCTACGTACATTTTCAACTCATTCACGAAAATATTCGGACGGTCGTTTTGATGCATTACATTTTCGTTTCCGTAAATATGTTTCACCATATTGGCAAGCGAAACTTCTTCGTCAAAATACGCCAAGTTAGGACCTGGACAAACTACTACTCCTTGTTTCTCACCTTTAATTGGAATTTCACTTTCGAGATAAGAAGAGTTGACCAATCCGACACAAAGGCAAGATTTTTCGGTGATTTTCGTTTTTCTTTTATCGTATTCTTTCAAAGTAATTTCATCTTTCACTACTTCCAAATCTTTCAGTTTAACTGTTTGATATTTTCTGGAAGCGGTACAGATTCCTTCTGGTGAGAATTCTTTACTTAAAGCCAAGTACTTTTTCGGGCAAGAACTTCCGGCTTTTTCTTTATTAATTTTTTCCTGTTTGAAAAACTCATTCGTACTTCCTTTAACAGTATTAAACGGAATTCCGAGCGGAGAAATATTGCTTAAGTAAAAATCTTGTTCTTTCGATTTTGACAATAATTCACGCGTTTCTTTGTCCACAGAAGTCGCTTCAGGAACCAACAAAAATGGTGAACCCCAACCGATACTATCGACTTTATAATTCTCTAATAAAAACTCATGTTCTTCAGCAGTTCCTACTCCGCCTTGAACGGTGATTTTCATATCTAATGGTTGTGTTGGAACAGGAATTTCCTTTTGTGTTAAAGCATTCACCATCAATTCATGAGCAGAAGCAATAAGGTCGTTTTTCTTTTGTTTGAATTCTTCCATGATTGGACCGAGCAATAAACCATCGGTTGCGAAAGCGTGTCCTCCACAGTTTAAACCTGATTCGACGCGGTATTCAGAAACCCAAAGTCCTTTTTTGGCTAAGAAATTTCCCTGAATCATCGCTGAACGGAAATCACTTACTTTCAAAATAATTTTCTTTTTCAATTCTCCTTTTTCGTTCGGGAAAAAATCTGGAAAAGATTCGAAGTAACTGTACAATCTCGGATTCATTCCGGCAGAAAGCACAATCGAAGAAGATAGTTTACTGTTGGCAAATCCTCGTAAAGAAACGTGAGCGTCATTATACATAACAGGCAATTGTTCGCCTTTAACGAAATTATCTTTGTCCACTTTCGTCATGACATTTACGTCAATACTTCCAGGAGAAAGATTGCTTTCTAAAAACTTCCACACATTTTCGGTGAAGTTTTCTTTTTGTTCTGCTAAGTTTTCTAAACCTTTTTTTAGGTCAGATTTATTCGGAAGCATGTCGATATATTCATTCAATGCTTCTTTGCTTTTACTTAACTCTTGCTTGAAATTTTCAAATTTTATATTCACCACATCATGCACCATATCGAGGTACGCTGTAATTCTTTTGGCGCGGTAATCTTCAATTTTATTAGAAATCTCGGTATAAGAGAAATTATTTCTCTTATGATAAAGACTGTTCATTTTCTCAATAATCTCATCATCGATAATTGAAATTACAGAAGAGATTCCGTATTGCGCAACGCGAATCGGACTGTCTATCGTATAAGCCAATCCCATTACCGGAATGTGAAAATTGTGTGCGGGCTTTTTCTTATTCATATTATTTTAAGGTCTCTTTATTAATTAGGTCAATTTAAATAACTATCAAAATTAGAATTAAATTTTTAATTATGTATAGGATACTATTTATATTCTTCTTCATTTCTCATGATTTTTGTCAGCAAATAAAAAAGCGCTCAACTATTTTCACAGATTCTTAAAAAGGCGTATTTTTAGGCAAATTCTTATCAATGAAAATTTACGGCGTAGATACTTTTACGATCAAAGACATCATGGCGATTTTAAAAGATCCCAATCATGCAAAACTCAATAAAGAAGCAAAACAAAAAATTCTGAAATCTCAGAAAAACGTACAGAAAATAGTAGCCTCCGATAGGACGGTTTATGGAATCAATACCGGTTTCGGTCCACTTTGTGACGTGAAAATTTCAGAAGCAGAAACTGCTTTACTTCAGCATAATTTAATTATTTCTCACGCCGTTGGTGTTGGAAAACCAATTGCTAAAGATTATTCAAGAGTGATGATCATTGCAAAAGTTCATGCTTTATCAAAAGGGTTTTCTGGTGTTTCTCTGGAAGTAATTGAGCGATTAATTTTAATGCTGGAAAAAGACATTATTCCAGTGGTGCCGGAACAAGGTTCTGTAGGTGCGTCTGGCGATTTGGCTCCGTTGGCTCATTTGGTTTTACCACTTTTAGGTTTAGGAAAAGTTTGGCAAAACAATGAAATCGTAGAAACAGGAAAAGCGTTAAAAAAACATGGTTTAAAACCTTTGCAACTCGGTCCAAAAGAAGGATTAGGTTTAATTAATGGAACCCAGTTTATTTTAGCACATGCTATTTTAGGTTTAAATAAATTCAAATATTTACTCGACTTGGCCGACCTAACTGCGGCGGTAAGTTTAGAAGCATATCGCGGTTCTGCAAGTCCTTTTAAAAAGGAACTTCATGATATTCGCCCATTTGATGGCAGCCGAAAAGTGGCTTCAAGAATGCGAAAGTTTTTGAAAGATTCTGACAATTTAAAAAGTCACGAATTCTGTGATCGAGTTCAAGATCCTTATTCAATGAGATGTGTTCCTCAAGTTCATGGAGCGAGTAGAAATGCTTACGAACATTTAAAAAATTTAGCACAAACTGAATTGAATTCTGTGACTGATAATCCTATTGTTTTAAGTGCTGAAGAATCTATTTCAGGAGGAAATTTCCACGGACAGTTATTGGCGTTACCTTTAGATTACGCGACTTTAGCAGTAGCAGAATTAGGAAATATTTCTGACAGAAGAAGTTATCTTTTACTGGAAGGAAAATATGGTTTACCACGATTATTAACTGAAAGTTCAGGTTTAAATTCCGGATTTATGATTCCGCAATATACTTCTGCAGCGTTGGTTACGGAAAATAAAACGTTATGTTTCCCGGCTTCGGCAGATTCTATTCCGACGAGTTTGGGACAGGAAGATCATGTTTCGATGGGAAGTATTTCGGGTAGAAAATTCAATCAGGTTTTAGGAAATTTAGAAAATATTCTTTCTGTAGAATTAATGTTTGGTGCGCAAGGATTAGAATTTAGAAGACCTGCAAAATGTGGTAAATTTGTTGAAAATGCTTATGCTTTAATCCGAACCAAAGTAGCCAAATTAGAGGAAGACCGATTGATTGGTGAAGATATGTTGGCTATAGCAGACTTGATTAGAGAAAGAAAATTTGAGGTAAATTAATTGGATCTAAAAGAGATTGATTAAAGTGGTTTCTGTATTTGTGAAAGTAAACTGATTTTTCGGTGGCAAGAAGAACTGCCTGAAGTTATAGCCCCGATGGCAGCGGCATCCCCGCAAAGCGGGATAAAGCGGACAGCGGGACGGGTTTTATAAGAAGCGTAAGTTTTGTTGCTTCTTATAGAGAATCTATTGCTTCTAAAATATCGTTTTCTCATTTTCTTCCTCAAGATTTATTTATAAAAAAAATTCCATCAAAATTAATTGATGGAATTTTTTTTTATCATTGAAAAATGAATTATTGAAGAATATAACTTAAGCCAACGCTTATAATCTGTTCGGATTTATTTTTCGCGCTATTAGGATCAGCACCTAAATCAGCCTTTAAACCTTTGTAGGTATCGGTTAATCCAAGGTCATATCTTACAGCAAGCTCCAATTGTCGCTTAAAGGAAAACCCTAATCCAAAACTTAAACCAAAATTAAAACTCGCCGCTTTACCATTTATACCGGTTGCAGGATCGCCTTCTACCGTATATCTTAATGGTGCATCGGTCACTTTCTGGTTAATCAAATAACTAAATCTTGGTCCCGCCATAGCAAAAAATTCGGATTCTGCTTCGGAGAAAAACCCTTTAAAATAAATCGGAACACTGATATAGTTATTTGCATAAACTGCATCATAGCCATTCTTTCCTTTTGCCTCCTTATCTTTTCCAGATTCACCTGCACCTAAATATTCAATTTGTGGTTGAATATAAAACTGGTCATTACTATCAATAGGAATTAATGCTAAAAACCCTCCGAAACCAGAATATCTGGCTCCTGATGGACTATGTGCATTAGTTACCCTAGAATAAGTACCACCTGCAGTGATTCCGTATCTCGTACTGCTAAAATCAATCTGCGCCGAAACCAAAACGGTAGCCAAAAGTGCCGAACTTACAATTAATTTTTTCATAGTCATTTGTGTTTTTTGTGTGTTTTATCCTAAAACTTTGGCAACGGTAGCACCAATCTCAGCTGGTGAATCTACTACGTTGATTCCGTTTTCTCTCATAATTGCCATTTTCGCTTGAGCGGTATCTTCATCACCACCAACGATAGCACCTGCGTGACCCATTGTTCTACCTTTAGGAGCAGTTTGTCCTGCGATAAATCCAACAACCGGTTTTTTAGAACCACTTTCTTTGTACCATCTTGCAGCTTCAGCTTCTAAGTTACCACCGATTTCACCAATCATTACAACTGCTTCAGTTTCTGGATCGTTGATGAATAATTCCAACGCTTCTTTTGTAGTTGTCCCAATAATTGGATCACCACCAATACCAATCGCTGTAGAAACACCGTAACCAGCTTTCACAACTTGGTCAGCAGCTTCGTAAGTTAAAGTTCCTGATTTAGAAACGATTCCTACTTTTCCTTTTTTGAAAACGAAACCTGGCATAATACCGATTTTCGCTTCATCAGACGTAATAATTCCTGGACAGTTTGGCCCGATTAATCTGCTATCTTTGTCAGCAAGGTATGCTTTAACTTTCACCATATCTTCAACTGGAATACCTTCTGTAATACAAACGATTACTTTGATTCCTGCTTCAGCAGCTTCCATAATCGCATCAGCAGCAAATGCTGGCGGTACAAAAATGATACTTACATTAGCTCCAGCTTTTTCTACTGCATCTGCAACCGTATTAAATACTGGTTTTCCTAAATGCTCAGAACCTCCTTTTCCTGGAGTAACTCCACCTACTACATTTGTTCCGTATTCAATCATTTGACCTGCGTGGAAAGTTCCTTCATTTCCGGTAAAACCTTGTACGATTACTTTAGAATCTTTGTTTACTAATACTGACATTTTTTATTATTTAAATTTATTATTCGATGTTAATGTTGACAAAATTACTTAATAATATTTGATTTTAAAGGCATTTAAGGCCTTATTTCATATTTTTAAGTTTCACTTCTTTTCTTAAATATTGCTTGAATTCTTCTGCAAGTTGCCCAAAATAAACTCCTTTTTTCAAGTCTCTGTTGGCACCACATTTTGCTAAAAGAACCGTTCCGCTTTCAATGCGAACACCGGAAGCCATTCCTACCTGACCCCAGATAGTCACCTCGTCTTCGATGATGCAACATCCTGCAATTCCAGTTAAGGAAGCAATCAGACATCTTTTTCCGACGATGGTATCATGACCAATTTGGATTTGATTATCTAAAACTGATCCTTCACCAATGATGGTAGAATCTGTAACTCCCCGATCAATCGTACAACCGTTTCCGATTTCTACATTATTTTCGATGATTACATTTCCAACTGAAATTAAACGGTCAAATTTACCGTCCAGTTTTCTGTAATAAAAGGCATCTCCACCCAAAACAGTGTTGGATTGAATGATAACGTTATCGCCAATTACCGTTCGGTCTCCAATAACTACATTAGGATAAATAATACAGTCATTTCCGATTTTCACATTATTACCAATTACTACAGAAGAATGAATTTGCGTTCTGTCTCCCACTTCTAATTCGTGAAGTGTTTCGCCGAAATAGGTAATCTTTGTGAAGTGGGTATTGATTTTATTAAAATCACGGAAAGGATCGTCGGAAACCAACAATGCTTTTCCCGGTGGACAATCAACTTCTTTATCAATCAGAATAATTGTCGCGGCAGAATTGAGTGCTTTGTCGTAATATTTTGGATGATTTACAAAAACGATTTCACCACTTTTAACCATATGAATTTCATTGGTTCCCAGCACAGGAAAATTTTCGTCGCCAATCATTTTAGCTCCAATAATTTCCGAAATGGATTTGAGGGTTTGTGGTTTTGTAAATGTCATCTATATATATTGCTAAATTATTTTACTCTTTCTAAGTAAGATCCGTCTTCGGTATTTACTTTAATTTTATCACCAGCTTCGATGAACAATGGTACCATTACTCTGGCTCCGGTTTCTACGATTGCATTTTTAAGTGCGTTTGTTGCTGTATTTCCTTTTACGCCTGGATCTGCTTCAATAACTTCTAAATAAACCGTTGGTGGAATTTCTGCTGATAAAGGTGATTCATCAGAATCTTTCAAAATAATAGTTACTTCTTCACCTGCTTTCATGAATTGAGCGTTTTCGATCATTTCTTTATCAAGATAGATTTGAGAGAAATCTTCATTATTCATAAAGTGATATCCGTTATCATCTTCATATAGATATTGGAATTTTCTGGTAATCACTTTAACCTCATCGATTTTGTGACCTGCAGAAAAAGTATTGTCTAATACTTTACCATTGGTAACCGACTTCATTTTTGTTCTTACGAAAGCTGGACCTTTACCTGGTTTTACATGTAAAAAATCAATAATTTTGAATATATCATTACTGAATTCGATACACATTCCTTTTTTAATATCGTTGCTTGTTGCCATCTAAAATAATGTTGTTTTAATTTGAATTTCAAGAAGTTATAGTCTTGAAAGTATAGTTTTTTATACGCTTAATTTATTCTTTACCAGTTCCGTATCCTTTTACAATTCCTCTTGGTGAGTTTTTAATAAACTCAAGGATCTCATCTCTTTCTGCAGTTGGAAGCATTTCTTTTTCAATATAACTTGCAGCCTGAGAAATATTCATTTTCATCTGAAAAACGGCGCGGTAAATTTTCTGAATTTCAAAGATCTTCTCATTGGTAAAACCTCTTCTTCTAAGACCTACAGAATTAATTCCCGCATAAGTCATTGGCTCACGTGCTACTTTTACATAAGGTGGAATATCTTTTCGTACTAATGTTCCACCAGAAATCATAACATGTTTACCAATTTTACCAAATTGATGTACTGCTGAAAGGCCTCCCATTACGGTATAATCGCCAACTTCAACGTGACCTGCAATCGCAGAACCGTTTACAATGATAACGTGATCACCCAACACACAATCGTGTGCAATGTGAGAAGTTGCCATGATCAGACAGTCTTCACCGATTTTGGTATAACCAAGAGCTTTTGTTCCTCGGTTGATGGTAACACATTCTCTCACTGTTGTTCTATCGCCGATAATAACTAAAGTTTCTTCACCGTCGAATTTCAAATCTTGAGGAATTGCAGAAATTACAGTACCTGGGAAAACTCTACAGTTTTTTCCAATTCTGGCTCCATCCATGATGGTAACATTAGAACCAATCCAAGTTCCTTCTCCAATTTCTACATCACCTGCAATCGTTGTAAACGGTTCTACGGTAACGTTTTTGCCTATTTTTGCACGCTTATCTACGGCAGCTAATTGGTGAATCATTTATTCAGGTTTATTTTTTGCTACCTGCGCCATTAATTCTGCTTCAACCACTACACTATCTCCAACATAACCGTACCCTTGCATGTGAACAATACCTCTTCTGATAGGTGATATCAATTCAATTTTGAAAACCATGGTATCTCCTGGAACTACTTTTTTCTTGAACTTAACTTTATCTATTTTAATAAAATAAGTAGAATAATTTTCAGGATCGGGAACGCTTGCTAAAACAAGAATCCCTCCAGTTTGTGCTAAAGCTTCTACTTGCAAAACCCCTGGCATCACTGGTTCTTTTGGAAAATGCCCTACGAAAAACGGTTCGTTCATCGTTACATTTTTCAATCCTACCACGTGAGAATCAGAAAGTTCTAAAATTTTGTCAATCAATAAAAACGGTGGTCTGTGTGGCATCAATTTCATAATTCCATTGATGTCGTAAACCGGTTCTTTATATATATCGATATCAGGAACGTTTTTCTTTTTTTGTAATTTCCACTGTCTGTTTAATTTCTTAGCAAACTGGGTATTAACAAAATGTCCTGGTTTATTTGCAATAACTTTCCCTTTAATTTTAACACCAACCAAAGCCAAATCACCAATTACATCAAGTAATTTATGACGTGCCGCTTCATTAGGATAATTTAAAGTAAGATTATCTAAAATTCCATTCGGACGAATTGAAACTTCATCTTTCCCGAAGGCTTTTTTAAGTCGCTCTGCCGTTTGCGGAGTCAACTCTTTATCAACATACACGATGGCATTAGAAATATCGCCACCTTTAATTAAGCCTGCATCCAAAAGCATTTCTAATTCATGTAAAAAACTAAAAGTTCTTGCAGATGAAATTTCAGTTTTAAATTCTGAAATATCTTTTAAAGTCGCATTTTGAGTTCCTAATACTTTGGTACCGAAATCAACCATCGTTGTTACTTCGTAAGTATCAGATGGAATAATTGTAATTTCTGAACCCGTTGCAGGGTCGCTGTAACTTAGCACTTCTTTTACAATCAGATATTCTCTGGCTGCAGCTTGTTCCTTGATTCCTGCTTTCTCGATTGCTTCTACGAAATACTTAGAAGAACCATCTAAAATTGGTGGTTCTGCACTGTCCATTTCCAAGATCGCATTATCGATATCGCATCCTACCAAAGCAGCAAGCAAATGTTCGCAAGTATGGATTCTAACTCCTAATTTTTCCAGAGTTGTTCCTCGTTCTGTCGTAGTTACATAGTTGACGTCTGCTTCGATATGAGGGTTTCCCTCAAGATCTGTTCTTACAAAAACGAAACCTGTGTTTTCTTTTGCAGGTTTCATGGTAAGAGTTACTTCGCGACCAGTATGTAGTCCGATTCCGGAGAGAGAAATCTCTTCGTTTAAAGTTTTTTGTTTATCACTCATTAGTATTATCTTTTGAGTTGAGCTCAAGATTATTTATTCGTTTAACAATATCGGTGAAATTTCTGAAATGCACATAGTTTCTTCGGTATTCACCAGCGTTGATGGCAGGTGAGCCGTACAGAATTTCGCCGTCTTTGGTGCTAGAATTCACACCACTCTGTGCTTGTATTTTAACTTGGTTTCCGATTTGGATATGACCTACAATACCGACTTGACCGCCGATTTGATTCCAGTCTCCAATTACGGTAGAACCTGCTATTCCTGCTTGCGCCGCAATTACATTGTTCTGACCAATCTTTACATTATGAGCAATTTGGATTAAGTTATCGATTTTAGTTCCTTTACCAATAGTGGTAGATCCGATCGTTCCTCGGTCAATACTACAGTTAGAACCAATTTCTACATGATCTTCTAAAACTACATTTCCTAATTGTGGAATTTTCTGATAACCATCTTTGGTCGGTTGAAAACCAAAACCATCTGAACCAATTACCGTATTGGAATGAATGATACAGTTATCTCCAATTACGCAATGATCATAGACTCTAACTCCACTATATAAGACACAATTTTTACCAATTTTTACATTTTTACCAATGTATACTTGCGGGTAAATTTGTGAACCATCACCTATTTTCACCTTTTCAGAGACACAGGTAAAAGCACCGACGTAGACATTTTCGCCTACTGAAGCCGATTCATGAAAAACCGCTCCATCTTCAATGCCGGATTTGCGCCCCTGCATTTCCTGGTACAGATTCATTAAAACCTGAAAAGCAAGATAAGCATCTTCTACAGCAATAATAGTTGGTTGATAAGTTTTGTCGGATAAAAGTTTCTCGGAAACGATTAGAACTGAGCACTTTGATTGATCAATATGCTCTGCAAATCTTTCTTGCGCAACGAAAGAAAGATGGCCTTCTTCTCCACTTTCTATAGGTGATACTCCCGTGATTAGCGCGTGCTCATCCCCTATGATTCGTCCGTTAATAAAATTTGCAATCTGCGATGCGGTAAATTCCATATCCTGCAAAGATAAGAAATTCCCAAATATGCCAAATCATTTAAGCTACAAAAAACTGCTTTAAATTTCTCGTGGGAATGATAAAATATACTTGGTATTCAATTGATTGATAAAGGAAGATAGAATTTGGTTCTCAGAATGGTCCAGCGTAATTTTTTGACCATCCTTTTGTAGTAAAAAAATAGGTTGATGATCTGAATTATAAGGCAACAGATTTCTAGAGATTTCATCTACCAATTCCGAACCGATATCTGCTCCAAATTTAAGGTTCGTTCGTGCAATTTTATCATCAATAAACTCTTGATCAAAAGGTTTCGATGACATTAGCGTTTTCGGAAACTTACGTTGAATAACGCAGTTACACAGATAAGATAAAATAACATCATCACTTTTGGTCCAAAACTTTATGGCTTGGATCACATCATTATCATCGAGTTCTGTAAAACGCTGAATATCTTCTTCTGTTGCTTTTTCAAATTGATTTTTGTGTAGGAAATAAGCCAGGTTTTCTGAAGCAGGAAGTTGTTTTCCCTGAGAAACTAAAAATTTCGCACGAGCCAAAATCTTCACCAAAAGGTATTCTGCCAGAGCAGAAGTCTTATGATAATACACTTGCCAGTACATAAACATCCGTGCTGTCAAAAAGTTTTCAATGGAATAAATACCTTTCGCATCAATCACCAATTCATCTTCAGAAACGTTCATCATCGAAATAATTCTTTGGGTATTTACATTTCCCTCAACAACTCCGGTATAGAAACTATCTCGTTTTAAATAATCCAGACGATCGACGTCAAGCTGTGATGATATTAACTGGTTAAAGAATTTTCGGTGGTATTTTCCCTGAAACATTTCTATAGCCATCGAAAGTTCACCATTAAACTCCTCATTCATTTTATTCATCAACAACAGCGACAATTTTTCATGGTGCCAATCATCCATCAGCATATTTTCTAAAGCGTGCGAAAACGGACCATGACCAACATCGTGAAGTAAAATGGCCAATAACGCACCCTTCTCTTCTTCTTTAGATACTTGAACGCCTTTCAATTTTAAAGTTTCCAAGGCGGTAAACATCAAATGCATCGCACCGATCGCATGATGAAATCTAGTGTGGGTCGCTCCCGGGAAAATTAAATTTAATAATCCTGTTTGAGAAATCCGTCGTAATCTTTGAAAATAAGGATGTTCGATAACATCAAAAAGAATTTCGTGAGGAATACTTATAAATCCGTGAACCGGATCGTTGATGATTTTAAATTTATTGGTCATAATAGAAAGTTCGATACTACAAATTTACAGTTTTCTATTCTGATTCATTTGATGGAAACATTAAGTTTAGGATTTAAACTTTTAATATTCCCAGTTTATTTAAAATAAAAAAATTTAAACATTTGGCAATTTCATTAAAGTTTAACGGAACTTTAACTTGATTTTACGGAAAAGTTGGCAGTTTTTGGTTGTATTTTTGATGACTCTTAAATATTAGAATTGCGAGTATTAATCAAGCATTTATACTCCGTTCTTAAACATTAAACAAACTAAAAAATATATGTCAAAAGTTATTTGGATAGATGATGAAGTAGATTTACTAAAACCACATATTGTATTTTTAGAAAATAAAGGTTACAAAGTTACACCCGTAAATAACGTGAATGAAGCTTTGGAAATGATTGAAAAAGAAAATTTTCAATTGGCTTTATTGGATGAAAATATGCCCGGCATTTCCGGACTGGAAGCAATTCCAATGATAAAAAATATCGACTCCGCCATTAAAATTGTAATGGTTACGAAGAATGAAGAGGAATCCATTATGGAACAAGCCATTGGTTCCCAGATTGCAGATTACATTTTGAAACCGGTAAACCCTAATCAAGTTTTACTTTCTTTAAAGAAAAACCTTCAGGAAGAAACTTTGGTTGAACAAAAAACCATTCTGGAATACCAACAGGAATTCAGAAATCTTTCGATGGAGCTTTCTTATCTGAAAACTTATAAAGACTGGGCAGAATATTATAAGAAAATTTTGAACTGGGAAATTAAATTTGATAAAGTGTTCGACAGCGAGTTTTCAGATCTATTGCAATCCCAAAAAGAAGAAGCGAATATTCAGTTCTCGAAGTTTATTGAAAACAATTACGAAGATTGGTTGAATTCATCAGACAAACCAATGATGAGTCACACTTTATTTAAAGAAAAAATAAAACCGGAAGTCGAAAAAGATAAAGTTCTTTTATTAATGATTGATAATCTTCGTTACGACCAGTGGAAAGTAATCGAGCCTTTATTCACCAAATTCTACCAGAAAACTTCGGAAGATTATTATTACAGTATTTTACCAACGGCAACACAATATGCAAGAAATGCTTTCTTTGCTGGACTGATGCCGTCTGAAATCGAGAAAAGATTCCCACAATATTGGATTAACGATAATGAAGATGGCAATAAAAACGAGCACGAACGCGACTTTTTAGAAGATCAAATGAAGCGTCTCGGCTTATCTGGAAAATCAATGAAATATCTAAAAATCTTAAATGCAGATTTTGAACGCAAAATCTTAGAAGATTTCAACCAACATAAAAACAATGACTTGCTGGTTATTGTTTACAATTTCATCGATATTTTATCTCATGCAAAAACGGATAATGTTATTGTAAACCAATTAATCAGAGATGATAAAACCTTCCGTTCCTTAACGTACAATTGGTTTGAAAACTCCTCTTTATTAAAGATTATTAAACAAGCTGCCGAGAACGGTTTCAAACTCGTTATCACGACAGATCACGGAACTATTTACGTTAAGAAACCGAGTAAAGTTGTTGGTGACCGAGAAACTTCAACGAATATTCGTTATAAAACAGGTAGAAGTTTGACCTACGAAAACGGCGATGTTTGGGCAATTTCGAATCCAGAGAAGTTATTTTTACCGAAAGGAAATTTGAGTTCCAAATATATCTTTGCAAAAAATAACATTTTTTTAGCGTATCCAAAAAATTACAATCACTTTGTAAATTATTATAAAGAAACCTATCAGCACGGTGGAATTTCTTTAGAGGAATGTATTATTCCGATTAGTATTTTAGAACCTAAGTAGTTTTTTTCATAGTTTATTTCTTTAGGTTCTACGGCGGAAAAAGCGAAAGTTTTTTCCGTTTTTTTATGCGCTGAATTTTCGCAAAACAAAATCCAAATTTGTATTTTTGAAAAAATTGAAAATTAAATGAAAATCATCTCTTATAATGTAAACGGAATTAGGGCGGCATTTACTAAAGACTTTTTAGGTTGGCTGAATATTGCTAATCCCGATGTCATCTGCATCCAGGAAAGTAAAGCGGGCAATGACCAAATCGATATCGAAAGTTTAGAGCAAAACGGTTATTTCAGTTATTGGCACTCTGCACAGAAGAAAGGATATTCTGGCGTGGGAATCGCGTCTAAAGTTCAGCCTAAGCATATAGAGTACGGTTGTGGGATTGAACATTACGATTCTGAAGGTAGAATTATCCGTGCAGACTTTGAGGGATTTTCAGTGATTTCTGTTTATGTGCCGTCGGCGTCAAATATCGAAAGACTGGATTTTAAAATGAAGTTCTGTTTCGATTTCCTGAATTATATTAAAGAGTTAAAGAAAACGATTCCTAACCTTATCATATGTGGCGATTTTAATATTTGCCACAATGCAATTGATATTCACAATCCAGAAAGTTTAAAGAACACTTCCGGCTTCCTACCGATGGAAAGAGAATGGATGACTCAATTTATCGACGAATGCGAATTGATTGACAGTTTTAGATTCTTTAATGATCAACCGGATAATTATTCTTGGTGGAGTTACAGGCAAAATTCCAGAGCGAGAAATAAAGGCTGGAGATTGGATTATAATTTCGTGTCTTATTCTTTGAAGGAGAAACTTTCTCGTGCGGCGATTTTGAGTGAAGCAGTACATTCGGATCATTGTCCGGTTTTGGTGGAACTTTCTTAGAGTATGTTTAGATTTAATGAAAAATTATTTTAAAACACAAAAGGCACAAAAGTTTTTTAGAGATGGAACTTATTGGGCTTATTAAGTTCACATAATAGATTATTTCTAAATATTGCCAATTTACCAGAGGCGAGCCTTCCGCTTTAAATGTTTTTAAGGAATTAGAAACTATGCGTCTTGTGTGCAAAATACGATTTGAGAGCGTTTAGATGTTATAAAAAATAATTTTAAACACAGATAGTTCCTCTTTAATTTTATCGAAGATAATGAAAAAGGTACGATTGTTGTCTCTTCTTTAAGAACGAGACCCAAATAAAAAAGCCGGCTCTACTGAGACGGCTTTGGTTGTTACTAACGTAAATGTTAATCGTTGTCGATAATTTCGTATTCAACGGGCATGGTTCCTTTTCTAGGATCCCCGATTGATTCGTACGCTGCCTTAGAAAGATCAAGTGCTCTGGCAGAATGAAAAGGACCGCGGTCATTAATTTCTACTACTACACTTTTTCCTGATCTCAGGTTGGTCACTTTGACCATGGTCCCGAAAGGAAGCGTTCTGTTGGCTGCAGTTAATTTTTCGTTATTAAAAATATCACCGCTTGCCGTTTTTCTACCATTAAACTTATCGTGGTAAAACGATGCAAAACTTGTCTTTTTAGCATCATCGGTATTTGTCTTAAAAGAAAACAGACCGAGAGTTGAAATCATCATTATGATTAGGAGTATTCCTCTTTTCATCATTTTGAATTTATTTTTATGGGTTTTGACTCTGCAAATTTATCCCGAAATTGACTTATACAACACCCAGACCGTTAAACACCCTTAACGAATTGTTAATTTTTTGTTAACAAACCTCGCATAGTCGCTAATAGCCCCATTTGACAAACATTGTTAATTTGTGTTAAAAAATGAGTCGATATGTTAACGAATTTAACTAATTGTTGCATAGCACGGAAATATCCCTCATCTTAAAAGACTGATTACCAACTAATTAAATAAAAAATACTTCTAGAATTTCTAGAAGTATTTTTATGCGAAATTTCTTTACAGAATTGTCAAAAAAATGATCAATTATTGCTAAATATTAAACCAATTCACCGTACAAATCGAATTCTTCAGCTGAATTAATTTTAATATCAGCAAATTCTCCGATGGATAAATAAGTGTTTTCAGCAGGAACTAAAACGGTATTGTCGACATCTGGAGAATCGAATTCTGTTCTTCCAACAAAATAATTTCCTTCTTTACGATCGAAAATACAACGGTAAGTTTTCCCGATTCTCTCCTGGTTTTTCTCCCACGAAATCTGAGATTGTAATTCCATGATCTCTTCAACTCTGGCTTCTTTTACTTCTTGAGGAACGTCATCCTCTAAAACGTAAGCAGTGGTATTTTCTTCATGAGAATAAGTAAAGCATCCTAAACGATCGAATCTTTGCTCACGAACCCATTCTTTCATTTCCTGGAATCGCTCTTCTGTTTCTCCCGGGAAACCAACAATCAGCGTTGTTCTGATCGCCATATCTGGAACCATTTGTCTGAACTTCGATAATAATGCATTGGTTTTCTCGTGAGAAGTTCCACGTTTCATAGCTTTCAACAAATCAGAATTGATATGCTGTAAAGGAATATCGATATAGTTACAAACCTTTGGTTCGTTTTTAATGATCTCTAAAACATCTTCTGGGAAACCTGTAGGGAAAGCGTAGTGCAAACGAATCCACTCTATTCCTTCTACTTTTACCAAACGCAAAAGCAAATCACCTAAAGCTCTTTTCTTATATAGATCTAAACCGTAATAGGTTAAATCCTGTGCAATTAAAATGAGTTCTTTAACTCCTTTTTTGGCTAATTTTTCTGCTTCAATCACCAGGTTTTCAATTGGCGTTGAAATATTCCCACCTCTCATTAAAGGAATGGCGCAGAAAGAACAAGGTCGATCACACCCTTCAGAAATCTTTAAGTACGCGTAATGTCTTGGTGTAGTCACCATTCTTTCGCCCACCAATTCGTGTTTGTAATCGGCTCCTAAATGCTTTAATAATAAAGGTAAATCACGGGTTCCGAAATATTGATCAACATCTGGAATTTCTCTGATCAAATCCGGCTTATATCTTTCTGATAAACAACCTGTAACGAAAACCTGTTCTACTTCGCCTCTGTTTTTCGCCTCTACATATTCTAGAATGGTATTAATAGATTCTTCCTTAGCATTATCGATAAAACCACAGGTATTGATTACAACGATATCTCCTTTATCTTCGTGTACCACTTCTTTTCCGTTGGCTTGTAATTGTCCCATCAACACTTCAGAATCATATACATTTTTGGAACAACCTAATGTAACGATATTGATTTTCTTTTTTCCGACGGATTTTGTACGCATATATTTAAAGTAATAAGTTGATTAGCAATTGCTAATTTTTTGTGGGTGCAAATTTAGTGATTTATTTATTACAGAAACCCAAAAAATGAAATGATGTTTTTAAAGAAAAAAAAAACCTTTAAACATGTTAATGTTCAAAGGACTTTAAATATTTTTATTAAAATTTAGAAATCGAAGTTCTAGATCAATTTCTTCAAGTAATCACCATAACCGCTCTTACCGTATTTCTCGGCAGATTTCAGCAATTGTTCTTTATTAATAAATCCTTTCACGTAAGCGATTTCTTCGATACAAGAAATTTTGAATCCCTGTCTCTTTTCCAAAACCTTTACAAATTCTGACGCTTCGTGTAAAGAATCAAATGTTCCGGTGTCTAACCAAGCTGTTCCGCGCGACATTACACCAACTTCCAATTGTCCTTTTTCAAGATAAATTCTATTAATGTCAGTAATTTCTAATTCTCCTCTTACTGATGGTTTTAAATTCTTGGCATATTCTACTACTGAGTTATCATAGAAGTATAATCCTGGAACAGCAAAGTTTGATTTTGGTTCTTCTGGTTTTTCTTCGATGGAAACGGCTTTCAAATTTTCATCAAATTCGACAACACCATATCTTTCAGGATCTGAAACTTGATATGCAAAAACGCAACCTCCTTTTACAGTAGTTTTGCTTTCTAATAGTTTTGCTAAACCTGTTCCGTAGAAAATATTATCTCCCAAAACTAAGGCAACAGAATCGTCACCGATAAATTCTTCGCCCAAAATAAAAGCTTGAGCTAAACCATCTGGACTGGGTTGAATTTTATATTGAATATTGCAGCCAATCGCAGATCCATCACCTAAAAGCTTGATAAATCCTTCTTGATCGTGCGGCGTTGTAATAATTAAGATATCCTTAATTCCTGCTAACAATAAAGTCGAAAGCGGATAATAAATCATCGGCTTATCATAAACCGGCATTAACTGTTTGCTAACTGCGATGGTTAATGGATAAAGTCTTGTTCCCGATCCGCCAGCTAAAATTATTCCTTTCATCTTATGAGTATTGTTTTTCGTAATATTTCTGATAATCTCCGCTGGTTACATGTTCCAGCCATTCTTTATTCTCAAGAAACCAATCGATTGTTTTTCCTAATCCCTGTTCGAAAGTTACACTTGGCATCCAACCCAATTCTTTGTTAAGTTTGGTTGCATCAATGGCGTAGCGTAAATCATGACCTGGTCTGTCTTTTACGTAAGTGATTAATTTTTCTGAATGGCCTTCCGGATTTCCAAGTTTCTCATCCATTTGTTTGATGAGTTCTTTCACTAAATCGATATTCTTCCATTCGTTAAAACCACCGATGTTGTAAGTTTCACCAGTTTTCGCTTCGTAAAATATTTGATGAATCGCTTTTGCGTGATCAATTACATATAACCAATCTCTTGTATATTTTCCATCTCCATAAATCGGCAAAGGCTTTCCATTTAATATATTAGAAATACAAAGCGGAATTAATTTCTCAGGGAAATGATTTGGACCGTAATTATTAGAACAGTTGGAAATGATAAATGGCATTCCATAAGTATTTCCGTACGCTCTTACCAAATGATCAGAAGCTGCTTTACTCGCTGAATAAGGAGATTTCGGATCATACGCCGTTGTTTCTAAAAAGAAACCTGTTTCGCCCAAACTTCCATAAACCTCATCGGTAGAAACATGGTAAAATAAATTTTTACGAGTTTCATCTGGGAAATTTCCATGTTGATGATCTGGATTCAAGGTCCAGAATTCTCTGGCCAAGTTCAAAAGATTCGCAGTTCCATTGACGTTTGTATTAATGAAAGCACTCGGATCCTCGATACTTCTGTCAACGTGACTTTCGGCAGCTAAATGTACAATCGCATCTGGATTATATTTTTCAAAAACCTTTCTTAACTCATCAACATTGGTAATATCTGCTTTCTCGAAAACGTAATTAGGTTCGTTTTCGATATCTTTTAAATTTTCAAGGTTACCGGCATACGTTAAGGCATCTAGATTGATAATTTTGGAATCAGGATGATTTTTCACAAATTCCCGAACAACATGTGAACCGATGAAACCGGCTCCACCGGTGATAATTATATTTTTCATATTTATTCTTTACTAAAAATTACCTTCTGCAAAGGTAGGTTGTATTTTATCTTTTTCTGAAAGTAGGATATCGACCATTGGCAACTTCCAGTCAATCTGTAAGTCACCATCATTCCATAATACGCCACCTTCAGATTCTTTATTATAGAAATTATCGCATTTATAGGCGAAAACAGCAGTTTCCGAAAGAACAGAAAAACCATGACCAAAACCTCTCGGAACATAAAACTGTAATTTATTTTCAGCAGAAAGTTCAATACCATACCATTTTCCAAAAGTTGCCGAGTCTTTTCGTAAATCAACCGCCACGTCAAAAACCTTTCCTTCCAGGCAAGAAACTAATTTAGCTTGTGAATGTTCACCCTTCTGTAAATGAAGTCCTCTTAAAACGCCGTAAGAAGATTTAGAAATATTGTCCTGAACGAAATGACCGTTCATTCCGGTAAGTTCTTCAAATTTTTGTTCATTGAATTTTTCGTAAAAATAGCCTCGATCGTCTTCAAAAATAGTAGGTTCAATGATATAGCAGTCTTTGAGCGGAGTTTCTTTAATTTTCATTAAAAGATTTTATTTAGAAATTGAAATTTGTTTTTTAATATTTATTTTTATTAATAAATACAAGACAACGGCCGGTAGCAAAATTACTGAAAAAATCAACCAATCTGGTAAATCTGAAAAGATTACAAACAAATTGATTACTAATTGAATTAAAGCATACGCAAAACTCACCCTGAGATGAGAAATTTTCTTTTCATTTGCAAATAACTGATAAAGATGTCTGCGGTGTGCGTCAAAAATATTTTCTTTCAATCTTAATCTTTCGATAATCGTAAGAATAGTGTCTGCGCCATAAACTGTTAAAAAAAGAATCCATTTCAATTGTCCTGTTTTAAACATTATTAATGCCAAAAGCGCGATTACCCAAAATGCAATTCCCATGCTCCCAATATCTCCCAGGAAACACTTTGCTTTTTTCCGAAAATTAAAGAATAGAAAAACCAAACTGGCAAGTAGTGGATAAATAATAAAATTAGGATCGATAAATGTGATGAAATTTTGATTAATATACCACAACGAGCCCAAAACAATCAAACTATATATTCCGGACATTCCATTGATTCCATCCATAAAATTATAGGCATTAAGGATACCAATAATCAAGATATAGCAAATTGGGATTGCCCACAAAGGCAGTAATTGAAAAGCATTAATGAAATAAAGCAGTAAGGTTACCGAGATGAAATGAAAGACCAGTCGAATTTTACTGGACAATTCTCTAAGATCGTCAATAAAACTAATCGCACAAATAATTAATAATCCTGCACCAAAAATCCAGAAATTAGGTTGTACTGATTGATTCATAGAAAGCCCATAATGTTTAAAAGTCACTTGAGAGACCATAAAAAACAAATAGGCTATTGGGAAAATAATTCCGCCACCTCGAAGGGTAATTTCGGTGTGCGCACTTCTGTGGTTGGGTTTATCGATGATATTATAATTGTTGGCTATTTTGAAATAAGCCAACATGAGTACAAAAAAAACGACAGAGATGATAACGTATTCCATTAATTTTGAAAACTTTTGATGGTTTTTCCCAGACCTTCTTTAGCAGAAACTGGAAGTTTGTCGAGCTCTAAAGCTGATTTTATTTTAGCATTAGAAACTACATAACTTTCTGTAAGTTTTTTTAATCTTTCAGAATTGAGTGGTAATTTAAGCAAATCTCCGAATTTGGCAATAGCAATTATTAAAGAAGTATTAATATTCCATAATTTCGCCTTTTTTCCGGAAATATGGGCGATAATTTTCACCAACTCATTCGTTGATACGTCTTGGTCATCTGCCAAATTATAGATTCCTGAGGAAACCTCTTCATTCTGAAGCATTTTTAAAATTAAAAAATTAAGATTATCAATACTCAAAAAAGACCGTTTATTTTCAAAAGATGCCAAAGGCCATGGAATTCCTTTTTCTACTACTTTGTATAATAAATTCAAGTTTCCCTTATTTCCAGGACCGTGAATCATACAAGGTCGGATAATAAAAAGTCTTTTTCCAGAAGGTAATTTTTGATGTAATAAATAGTTTTCTGCTTCCAATTTTGATTTCCCATAAGGTGTCTGGGGATTCGCTTCGAAATTTTCATCAAGAATACCATCTACGGTATCAGCGGCAGCTTTTACAGAACTGAAGTAGAAAAAATCTTTGGTTTCAGAGGTCAGGAATTGGTCAAAAAGCTGTATGGTAAGATCTCTGTTGATCTTAAAATAAGATTCATCATCTGAAAAGTTGCTGGTATCATGCGCTTTTCCTGCGAGGTGGATGATTACGTTTAAATTTTGGGGATAAACCCACTCTTCACGCAATGACAACGACTTAACTTCTAAATCATTGTTTTGTAAAAATGTAGATAAATTTTGGCCTACAAAACCTGTGGCACCAGTGAGGATGATTTTCATTATTTAGAGTAGCAAAAAATTAAAATATCACCCGGTAAAATACTGGTCGATGATTGATTGGTTGAAGCATTTATCGTTGTTCCTTTTTGACTGTCTACAATTTTGATTCCTTTAGCAACTTTATAAGTAAATGAAATAGCATCTTTAATACTTTTATTTTGTATGATCACAAACTTTTGATTGCTAGTTTCCAAGAGTGACACTAAGACCGATTCTTTGGTTTTATTAAAAACTTTGAAATTTTCGGGCAAGAAATTCAGTGCCTCTGTACCAGGAGGAATTGTAATTCCATCATGGTAGACTCCAGTAACATTTCCATTTCCAAATATCCAGGAAATATTTTGTATTTGAGTATTTACATTTTTCACCAAGTTATAGGTGGGTGTAGGTTTTCCATCTTCGTAAACAATCGAGAACTGAAAATCATTTTTTCTCCTATAATCTTCATTTAATGTCCAATAAGTAAAATATTGTAAACCCTTAGCTCCGTATAACAAATTGCCAAACTGCTGTAACTTTAGACCACCTAAAGTAGGTTGGGAATATTGGCCGAAAATAGTACTATTCGCAAAACCCCAAAATGGTTTATTTATTTTCAGGGAGATTTTTCTGATATCTTCTAAGTTTTTGTACCATGCTATATTAACCTCATTGTTTTTAATAGGATAATAGTCAAAAGAAATAAAGTCCGATTTCACTTCCAAGGCAAATTTCTGCAAGTATGTGAGATATGAACTTGTTCCCAACTGTTCAGTCGATGCGTAACTGGGGAATAAATTGACATAAAATTTTCCTTTTTTATCAAATTTTCTAATTCCCTCTATTCTCCACTCCAGCATTGGAAATTGATCAACCGAGGGCTCATCTGCGATATAGGATCCATAAAATGCAGGATAGTCTTTAATCCGATTGATGATACTTTGAGGCTGCAACATTAACGAATCTGAATAAATAAAAAGTTTTACACCGGCCTTTTCGGCGGCATTCAAATCGCGAATTATATCTGCTGTGCTTTGATAAACACTAAGGCCGATATTGAAGCCTGCATTTTTAAAAGTAACAAAATCTTCCACTTTACCACTTTGCACGCCATGAAATGCTAAAATAGGGAAGTTTTCCTGTGAATTTGCACGGGAACAACAAAGCATTAATAAAAGCATTATGATCCGAAACATTCCTTTATTTTTTATTAATATACCCTAAAATTTTCCATAAAAATCTAAATCGGACTTTTATAGGATTATATTTAATATCATTTTGCTGAAAGGCCTTTTTAATTTCTTTGGTAATAATTTTATAGCTTTTCAGACCAGAACTGCTAGCTCCACCAACTGCCATAGAAGTTGTTATAATACCGGAATATTTGTAAGAAATTTTATTTTTCAGGAAATATCTGATAATCAATTCATAATCAGCTCCAATTTTATAATCTTCCCGATAATATCCGAATTGCTGGAAAAGCTTTGTTTTGATAAAAATAGATGGATGTGGCGGCATAAACCCAATCTTTAATTTTTCGGGAGTCCAATCTTCAGAAGAATATTTCCTTATTATCCGATTATTTTTATGCTGAACAATGTCCCCAGTTACTGCAGCTAAATGAGGATTTTCGGTGAGATACTTCGCAATCTTTTCGATGGTATCGTTTTCATAAAATACGTCATCGGAATTAATGATTCCGACAAAATCACCTGTTGCTTTGTGTATTCCTTTATTAATTGCATCGTACAAGCCTTTATCAGATTCTGAGACCCAATACGAAATTACCTCCTCATATTTCTGAATGATACCCGTTGTATTATCTTTAGAAGCACCATCGATGACAATATATTCAATGTTTTTATAGGTTTGGTTTTGAACTGATTTCAAAGTCTCTTCAATAGTTTTTGCACTATTGTAAGAAACAGTAATTATAGATATTTTTATCATAAATTAGATTTCCACGGTATTAACTTTTATTTTCCAAGAATCCTTCTTAGAGAATATTACAATTTTTCTGAATGCTAAACTTCTCTTTTAAGAGATCCGAAATGAAAAGCTTCATTTTTATTAATTTATATTTCCAACTATCTTTCCATTTATCAAATCAATAGTATTTTACAAAACTAGAAATTTATTCTCATGAATTAAGATTAATCTTTTCACTTTTTCACAAACGACTTTGTTTAAATTTACTTTAAAATAAGCATAATATGTTTTCGACATACTTTTCTGCGGTGAAATGCTCATTAAAGTATTTTATACCTGCCTTAGAGCGCTCTTCATATTGCTCAGGATGATCAATCATTAAGTTGACAATCTGTGAAATTTCGGCAGGAGCTTTGGGATTTACGAAAAATCCATTTTCGGTATTGACCATATCAGGAATTAGCCTGTAGTTAGTAACTATAGGAACACAACCATATGCCAAAGCTTCTAAAACAGAAACCGGCTGCCCCTCATTAATATAAAAACTCGGTAACAGAAAAAAGTGAGCACTTTTGAAAGCTTTTGCTTTTTCCTCACCATATAATCCTTCGTGATAAGTCACGCGATCCTGAAGGTTATTTTTCTCTAAATAACTGAAAAAATCGCTCCTTGCATGCGACGCCGAAGAAAACATTTCATCTTCTACATCTTCCAAAAATTTACCCGCAAAAACGGCAGTAACATTTTGATTTAATTTGTTTACCAAAACATTTACAGCCTCCAATACATCGCGATATCCTTTACTCTCAATTAAATTACTTAGATAAAGAAGCTGAATCTCCTTCTGAGGTTCTATTTTTTTTGAAGTAATCTTTGTAGAGTCGATTTTTTCCGGAAGACCATTTGGAATAGCAATGACTTTATTTTCGTAATCATGCAAAAAATGAAATTGTTTTTTAGCAAAAGTACCTTCTACAATAAGCAAATCAGTTTTATCCAAAGTTGCCTTTATTTTAATTTTAAACGATGGTGTTTGAGAATTGTAAAAGTTAGTATAATTGGCACCAAACTGATGAGCAACTACTTTTCTTTTAAAAAACTTAGCCAAATGAATGAAAATATAATCTCTTAAAAAACCTACCTTAGATTGCGCAGTATTGATATAAACCGGTGTATTTGAATTACCTACAAGTACAGATAACATTCGAAAGATCAATAAAATATTATCAATAAGTTTTGTGATCTGAAATTTTCCGGAAATTCTGTTGTTGTGAAAGTCAGGGTCGATTGACTTACCAAAATCTACAATAACTGTTTTAATATCCTTCTCTTTTAATTGATCTACGAGCAGCTGAAACATCATGGACTGCCCATTTACAAACTGGTTGTTTTGAGTGGTTGTACCCACCATTATTAACTTTTTAACCATTTCCATTTTGTTTTATCCATTCCCAAACGACTTTCAAGCCATCATCAATCTTAATCTTAGGTTCCCAGCCTAAGTCCTGTTTTATTTTATCAATATTCAAAACATTAAATTCACAATCAAAATTTCGGGAAGGTTTTAGCTCTGTTTGAACGGTCTTTTGAGCGACGGAACCGATTTTGGAGACAATTTCTTTGATGCTAACTGGACTGCCTGATCCCACATTATAGATGTGCGTTGTGGACGGTTGAGCAGCTGCTTCTATACATTTGAAAACAGCTTCTGCCAGATCATCTACAAATATGAAATCACGTACAACTTTGCCATCATCATATAATTGAATGGTGCTTTGCTGAATAAGTGATTTAAACGCAAATCCAATAATTCCTTGAGGTTTTGTTAAATTTTGGAATTTCCCATATACATTCGAAGGTCTAAGAATATAACTTTCAAAATTTGAAGTATTCGTTATAAATTTTATATAATTTTCGGTGATAAGTTTAGAAAGTCCGTACTCAGAAATAGGGGATTTATCATCCTTTTCTTGCCAAAGTCTAGGTTCATCTATATTACCGTACACTGTGCCTCCAGAAGAAAGATAGATGAATTTTTTCAAAACTGATGACTCCGCTTTTTGCAGAAATGCAACGACCGGTTTAATGTTTGTATCAAAATCCAGCGCCAGTGATTCATTGAAAGATCCTGGAATTAGAGAACTTGCAAGCCATATAATAACCTCCGCATCTTTGACAGCCTCAATAAGCAATTCTGTATTTTCGACATTGGTACTCACAGATTGTACATTAACTGGAAATGTTTTGTTACTGGAGTTGTTCCCTATGAGCGTAATTTTATAGTTCTTTTCAAGAAAAAAATGGGTGAAATTTTTCCCAATGAAACCATGACCACCAATGATTGCTATATTTTTCAATTTTAAATCTATTTTGTTGTTAACAAATATATTTGTTACTCTCATATCCAACGCTGTGAAATATAAGAAATATCAATAACTATTTTTTAAATATTTCTGTAGAATACGCTGAAATTTGGTGTTCATCTTTTTCTACAAAGTTAAAATCTGCAGCATTTTTACTGTAAACCGAGAAGTTTTTTACAACCTGATCAATTGCTTGCTGCAAATCCTGTCGGTTTTCAGGATCAAAAGACACTCCTGTTTCAGGATCCAGAAGCAATTCATTCAGAGAACCAATTCTATCGCTGAGCACCAAAGCACAATTCCTGTATAATGCCTCTTCCACTACTAATCCCCAAGGCTCTGAAAATGAAGGAAGTATAAATACATGATGTTTTTTATATATAGCATCTAAATCTTTGTTATCTACAAATCCCAGCCAAGTTATATTGTTTTTTGAAATGGCTTTAAGCTCCGTTTCTAAAGTTCCATTTCCTGCTATAGTGAGCGGTAGTCCGTTTTCATTAAAAACTGCAATTAAATTTCGTAGGTTCTTCAGTTCTATAATCCGACCGACGTATAAAAATTTAAATTCATTATGCCGCTCAACGAAAGTTTCCCGGACGGGCTTATCTGCCAAACCTACTCCCTTGGTTACAATTACCTTTTCACGAAAGCCCATCTTTCGAAGCACAATTTCGTGCATTTTTCCCGAGGCTAAAGCTTGGGAATATCTCGACAACACTATTTTTTTGATATAAAAACGAGGCCCAGAAAGTTTGGTTTCACCGGCTGATTCACATTGTAGAATATTTTTTTTTTGGGGGGTAAGAAATGAGTTTAAAATAAACTCAGGATCAACATATCCACCATATATAATTTTTTCAAAACTAAATGCTTTAACGATTTTCCTTAAAGCAAAGAAAGATTCTAAAATATTTCTCTGATTTAACTGCTTCTCATTAAGCATTTTATAGGGAAACTTAATATTTTCCTGAAAATCTTTATCGATGACTACCTGATCATAGTAACCAATAAATACTACAAAAATTTTACGGTGCTTCGCAATTTCATTGTATAAGTTAATTTTGTAAAAAGCTGGACAGTTATTTAGAATCAGCAGGTCATAATGATCTTTCATTTACAGTAATTTACTTAATGAAGTGATATAGGCATTTGCCATCTCAACCCGATCTTTATTGCCGGTTAGGGTAAATAAAATCCTATGAAATTTTAATTCTAAAAGTCTCCTTTTAAGATATTTTTTTAGGTTGAATTTGTATTTCGTAAAATAAATTTTAATCGCTTCTGTACCGATATCCAAGAGTTTTACATTATAAGCATCTTTCACTTCAATTAAATGGATATATGATCTGGAAGGATCAAAAATAGTTTTTTTTCCTAACTTATTCAGTCTAAGTGCAACATCAGGCTCTTCAAAATACATAAAGATCGATTCATCATAAAGGCCTATTTTTTCGAAATCAATTTTTCGGAAGAAAACAAAAGCTCCCGATAAATAAAATTTTACCGGATTAAAATACTTTACTTTATTCACCAATTTCAAAATGAGACTTGAAAATACGGGTACAAAATATTCTGGGTTAATAAAGTACGAATAATCAGTTGAACCATTGTGCTGACTAAAACCTACAGTGGCAACCTGCTCATCCGAAAAATGTTCGATTGCTTTTTTAAATAAGGATTCTTTCAGACGGACGTCTGGATTCATAATGGCGATAATATCACCTGTCGCAGCTCTAATACCAATATTATTTCCATGGCCGTATCCTAAATTTTGATTTTTAAAAAAGATAATTTTATCATCGTAATTATCTTCCAAGAATTTCTTGATGACGGCTCCTTCTTCTTCACTGCTATTATCCACCACAATAATTTCAAGCTGATCATCTGGCAAATCATTGTATTTGTAAATGGAATCGATGCAATCTTTTATAAGACGCATCGAATTAAAAGTGACTATAATGATGGATAACTTCATAATTCGGAACTAATAAATTAAATATTTGATCATTTCATTAGACTTAAGCATCTTGTTCATTTCCTGAACCATCTCCCACTCTCCCAAAACTAATCCAACGGAAAAATTGAAATGAATAAATACTAATATGTACAAAATAAAAAATAGTGAATAAAATTGTAATTTTTTCTTCAAATCTTTTACTTCATTAAATTTGTAAAAAAACAATAAAATAGGAAACAGCATTCCTGTCATAATAAATCGATGACCGATAACCTGCACAGTAATAGCTATACCTATGTAAATCATGGGTATAATAGACATCTTATATAAAAAATTAAATCGATCATCAGATGCTAATTTAGGATTTATCTTTAATCGATAATTATAATATTGATGAACTAAAATATAAATAGGAAGCAATGTACCAAATGCGAAAATACCACCTGCATAAGAACTTACCAAGTCTCCCTTGAGATAAAATAAAAATCTAAGTCCTGAAAAAAGATTGAAAATGATTGTAGTTAAAACAGTGTAGCCAACAAAAACAGCCAAAGATAAATAGCTAATTCTAACAAAAAATTTCGTTTTAATTTTATAAAGAAAGAAAAAAGGCACAAATAATATGAGGGAATAATGACTCAATACAGCAAACACAAAAAATAGTATAGCCAATATATTTCTTTTGGAAACAAAGAGATAGTAAAACCCTAAAATCGCTGCAAAATATCCCAAGAAATATCTTAACTGGGTACCATAAAATATAAAAATAAGAGGGATATACAGCAAGGTGATAACGTAAACGTTTTTTGTAAAACGGCTTATTAATAAGAGAAATAAAAAGCTATAAACAGATAAAAAAGATACATGAAGAAACTGATAACCATATTTATGAGCTCTAATATAGGCGGCAACTAATTGAAATGTAGGTTCTTTATCTATGGAAAACTCTGGAAAATTAATCCACCAAGTATAATACTCTTTATCCGGGGTATACTTTATAAAGAGAAAAACAGCGTATAACAATAATAAAGTTACAATAAAAATGATAACTCTACCTAATTTAAAATTGGCCAAAAGACTACTAAATACAAGTAGAAACAATAATATAATAACAACTACAACAAACATAATATAAAATCTCTTCAGTAAAATACTAGTCCTTCTTTAGCAACTTGTATATTGTTAATATTTTAGATTTGAATACCGTAAAATAAAAAAATAAATATAAACATATAAAAACAAAACTTCCTAGTATTAATTGCATTTGCATATTCAATCTACTATTAATTAAATGTAATATTAACCACATTGACACTGAAAAGAATATGTATGGAAGTATAACTAATAATTGAGCAGCCATTCCTTTTCTCAAAATAGATTGACAATATAATGAGGTAATAATTAATTGTAATATAAGCTGCAATAATAATCCGTAGCAAAGTGCAATAATACCATATCTAAAAGTTACAAGAAGAATAATAACACCTATAATTTTTGTTATTAATTCAACTTTAAAATACAATTTTACTTTATTCTTAACTTGAAATAGCACCATATTATTAACAATAATTGGTTGAAAAATATAGCATGCTGATAAAATCTGTAGTATCGGAATTATCTGCATCCATCTATCTGACAAACCAATATATACCAAAGGCGTTGAGAAAATACAGAGATAATTGAAAATGGGAAAAACAAATAAGCAAACTAATCTCGTGTATTGTTGATTAAAATTAAATATTTTATCATCGTCATTTTGAAAGGAAGAAAAAAAAGGAAACATCACCCTTTGTAATACACCGCTGATTAAAGAAGCTGGCATAAACGTAAATTGATTGGCTTTTGTATACAATCCTAATGTTGAAGCCGACATTCTTTTACCAATAAACAAATAGTACAAATTAGTATAGACACTTTGTAGTAAACCTGCAGCCAATATCTTTGATCCAAATGTAAACATATGCGAAAATGACTCCCTGGAAAACACCCTTAATGGAATCCATTTCACAACGACAAAAAACAAAACAGTTGTTATAAGATTTTGTCCTAATATTTGTGCAACCAACGACCACACTCCATAGTCATTGATAGCTAAATAAACTCCTAGGCATCCTGAAACCAATAAAGACACAAACGAAATTTTAGCCTGGGTCTTAAAGTCTAAACTAATACTTAATTTGGTTTTATGCACCATTACCAAGGCATTCAAAATAATACCTAATGATAAAATTCGTAAAACATTTTTAAGGATAGGGGTATTAAAAAAATCTGCGGCAAAAGGGGCTATAAGAAATACCAACGCTACAAAACATACAGAGATTGCGAGATTAAAATAAAATGCGGTTGAAAAATCGGTCTCCGTTCTGTTTTGTTTTTGAATCAAAGCGCTGGAAAACCCACTCTCTGAAAACAAAATACCTAACGCAATAAAAATAGTTGCCATCCCAATTACCCCGTAATCTTTAGGTAAAAGGTGCCTCGCCAATATAATTTCCAGGAGTAGCTGTACAACAACTACTCCTAATTTATCAATACCACTCCAAATGACTCCATTAACAAGTTGCTTTTTCTGGTATTCCATCTTAGATTATAGATTTGCCATATACCACTTATACATCTTGTCAACGCCTTCTTCTATTTCTATTTGATGTTTCCAGCCCAATTGATTAATTTTAGATACATCAACTAATTTTCTCATCGTGCCATCAGGTTTTGAAGAATCGAATAAAATAGTTCCTTCATAACCAACCTGAATGCTTATTAATTCTGATAAACCTTTAATCGTAATATCTTTTCCGGTACCAATATTAATATG
The DNA here is from genome assembly GCF_015191005.1 of Kaistella flava (ex Peng et al. 2021). Taxonomy (NCBI): domain Bacteria; kingdom Pseudomonadati; phylum Bacteroidota; class Flavobacteriia; order Flavobacteriales; family Weeksellaceae; genus Kaistella; species Kaistella flava (ex Peng et al. 2021). The sequence continues at coordinate 2,088,676 of NZ_CP040442.1, forward strand.
GGTATTTCTGATTTCTTTTTCTGTACCTGCAAGATCTACAAAATCTACCCTTTCCATAATATAGATACATGCTTCTGCCATCTCCTCACTCCAAAGGAATTCGCGCATTGGTTTACCAGTTCCCCACAGTTCTACACGGTCTTTAAAAACCCCATATTTAGCAAGCGTTTTTTCAATCTCAGCATTGGGGGAATCACCAGATATATCTTCAATAGGTCTTGTATTAAGATCTTGTTTTACAGCTACCCAATCGTTATTCATTAATGCTTTTGCAAGATGAATTTTTCTGATCATTGCGGGTAAAACGTGGCTTTTTTCTAGATCAAAATTATCATTAGGCCCATACAGATTCGTAGGCATCACTGAAATAAAATTGGTGCCATACTGAATATTGAAACTTTCACATAGTTTTATCCCAGCAATTTTTGCTACAGCGTATGGTTCATTGGTATATTCCAGAGTATCGGTCAACAGTTCATTTTCATTAATGGGCTGATGAGCATCTTTTGGGTAAATACAAGTACTTCCTAAAAAAAGAAGTTTTTTTACTTTGTGTTGATAGGCGTTATAAATTACATTTTGCTGGATCTGCAAATTATTATAAATAAAATCTGCGCGGTAGGTATTATTGGCCATAATTCCACCAACATAGGCAGCTGCCAAATAAACGTATTCTGGTTTTTCTTCTTCAAAGAATTGATGAGTTGCAACACCATCCATCAGATTTAACTCCTTGGATGTTCTCCCAATCACGTTGGTATATCCAAGCTCAGTAAGTTGTTTCCAAATTGCGGAACCAACAAGACCTCTATGACCAGCAACATAAATTTTGCTATTTTTTTCCATCGAGCTATTGATTATCTTTTTTTAACGAATTCTAAATCATGTTTTACCATAATTTCAACAAGTTCATTAAAAGAAGTTCTGGTAGGATTCCATCCTAATACTGTTTTAGCTTTTGTAGGATCGCCTAAAAGCAATTCAACTTCTGCAGGTCTAAAATACTTAGGATCAACTTCAACTAAAACATCGCCTGTGGCGGCGTTTGTTCCTTTTTCTTCTTCGCCTTTCCCAGACCATTCTATCGTAATACCAGCCACTTCAAAAGCTTTGGTAATAAATTCTCTTACCGTATGCATTTCACCAGTAGCAATTACAAAATCCTCAGGAGTATCATGTTGCAACATGAGCCACATACATTCTACGTAATCTTTTGCATATCCCCAATCTCTAAGAGAATCCAGATTTCCCATATAAAGCTTGGTCTGCATACCTGCAACAATTCTTGCAACTGCTAAGGTTACCTTTCTCGTTACGAAAGTTTCCCCTCTTCTTTCACTTTCGTGATTAAATAATATACCGTTAACAGCAAACATTCCGTATGCTTCTCTATAATTTTTTGTAATCCAAAAAGCATATTGCTTGGCAACCCCATAAGGACTTCTAGGATAAAATGGAGTCGTTTCTTTTTGAGGAACTTCTTGAACGAGACCGAATAATTCTGAGGTTGAAGCTTGGTAAATTTTAGTTTTCGTTTCCATTCCTAAAATTCGAACAGCTTCTAATAATCTCAAAGTACCAACAGCATCAGTATCAGCGGTATATTCTGGCACATCAAAACTTACTTTCACATGACTTTGTGCAGCAAGATTATAGATTTCATCAGGTTGAGTAAGTTGAATAACTCTGAGTAAAGAACTAGAATCAGTCATATCTCCATAATGAAGATTTACTGATCTTTTTTGGTGCATATCTTTTACCCATTCATCAAAGTACAAATGTTCAATGCGATCGGTATTGAATGATGATGATCTACGAATTATACCATGAACTTCGTATCCTTTATCTATTAAAAGTTCTGCTAAAAAAGAACCGTCTTGACCCGTGATTCCAGTTATCAGTGCTATCTTTTTCATATTTCTAAACTAAGTGTTTTTTATATTCTATATCCAATTTTGATTATCTAATAGGTCCTATTTCCTATCATAATCATCTTCAATCCTTACAATATCATCCTCTCCGAAGTAGGTTCCATATTGAACTTCAATAAAAACGACAGGCTGAAGAGTTCTATTCTCAATACGGTGATGTGCTCCTTGTGGAATTAATGCTACATTACCTTCGTTATAATCTCTTATATCGTCATTAATAGTTATCGTACCAATTCCCGAAATTATGGTCCAAACTTCTGCTCGGTGATGATGGTATTGTAGCGACAACCTTCCACCTGGATTAACCTGTATTCTTTTCACTTTATGGGATTCTTCATCTTCAAGTACCCAATACTCACCCCACGGTCTTATGTCGTGTTCCATTCTGTCGCAATTTAAATTAAAATTTCTCCCTCAATTTCTCCCACCAATTCTTTTCTTCAGCAGCATATCCATAACCATATTTATTCCCATATCCAAAATACTCCTTACTCACGTCATTCAGTACAAATCCAACATTTTTAATTTTCTTCGATTCAATCTGTTTGTTTGCAAATTCAATTAATGCTTTTTCGGTATGCTTGGATCTAGTAACATATATTGTAGCATCTGCAAGATCAGCGGTGAGGAATGTATCGGTAACCAACATCAATGGCGCGGTATCTACGATAATATATTCATAATCCAGTTTAAGTTGATTAATCAATATTTCATATCTTCCGTTAGAGAGTAATTCTGTTGGATTAGGTGGAATACTTCCGGAATAGATGACATCACAATTTGGATTAAAGGTAGAGACATGAATAATATCTTCAATTTTTTCACTTTCATTGTATAAAAATTCGGTAAGACCATCTAAGCCTTTTCTGTCCGGATTATAACGCTGTAATTGTGGGTTCCTGATATCTGCACCGATAATAACAACTTTATGTTTTGGAGAAGCCAAGGTAAGCGCAAGATTAACAGAAGCAAATGTTTTACCTTCTCCTTTAATAGTAGACGTCACAAAAACAACTTTACCTTTATCCTTCTTAGGTAACATAAAATTCATGTTCGTAATTAAAATTCTAAAGGCTTCAGCAAGAGGCGAAATATCATTAAGCTCTACCAATTCGCTTTTTCCTCTTTCGATGCTTGGCAGTTCAGCAATAATCGGATTGTGGGAAAGTTTCTCAATGTCGTTCTTTGATCTTATCTTATTGTTAAATAATTCCTTCAAATAGATTATTGCAAAAGGAATCAGTAACCCCAAAAGTAATGCAGCTACAAGAATAATTATTTTCTTTGGTGCTACAGGTTTTTCTGATACAAATGCATAATCTACAATTCTCGCTTTCGGAGAAGTCATTGCCAATGCAATTGCCGTTTCTTCCCGTTTCTGTAATAAAAGCATATATAACGCCTCTTTGAGTCCTTGCTGTCTTTCAATACTTCTGAATATCTTTTCTTGTGCTGGTATTTTTGTAATACGGGCAGAAACAATACTCTGTTCATTTTCATATTGGTTTCTCGCCAACATTAAACCAGTTTTATTCTTTTGAAGACTCTCCATCACTGAACCTTTCATAGAGCTGATTTGCTTATTCAAGTCTACAACTAATGGATTTTGTGGAGTGGCATTTTCTAATAGCCTGTTTCTTTCCAAGACCAATAGATTATAAGCACTAATATTTGAAGTTGCAGCAGTATTATCTAAACCTATATTAGAAGGTAAAACATTTCCGACTCCTTGTTTCCCCATATAATCAATCAACGAATTGGTCATTTCTAATTGTGCTTCCAATTCAATTTGTTTCGCTCTAGCTTCTGCAGAAGTTTCCAAACTAATCTTAGCCTCTGTTACCAAATCTGTAATCCGGTTAGCAGATTTAAATTGTTCTTTTTGACTTTCTACATTTCCTAAATCACCTTCCACTTTGGCAATTCGGCTTTCAATAAAATCAGAGGTCTTTTGGGATTCCGTATTTTTATCCTGAATAGCATCATTATTGTAGGTTTCAACAATCTTATTAAGAATATTTCTGCCTTTATCTTTATTTGCATAGTTGATAGATAAACCAATAATGGTAACGTCTTTATTTAATAACTCAACTTCTAATAATCTTTGGTAATTATTAACGGCTACTTCTTTTGGCAGATATACAAATGACAAATCACCAATTTCTTTTGCTTTAACTGCATTAAAATCAGCATTTTTTAAAATCATTAAATTGGCGTACGGAAGGCTAACCGTAGTATTGAATTTGCTTACAATACTATTGGGGAGTTCGTCAGAAGTAAAAATAATTTCATCTCCTTTAACAGCTATTTTTATTTCTTTTTTCGGTCCCTCAGTAAATGGTTTTTCATTGATAACTTTAATAATAATCGGAGAGGTATCGCCATAAACCTCTTTCTTTTTAAGACCTATACTGCTGTAAATAGTGGTTTGAAAATTCAGTTGATTTACAACACTTTGCATTAACTTCTTCGATTTAAAAATCTCTACTTCATTATCGATAGAGTTCGTTCCCATTCCACCGATACCGGAAAGTTCCTGCAGCATCCCAAAATCACCGCCCATACCCCCATTTTTCTTGGCATCTTTAATAAGGACTGTAGATTCAATTTTATAAACAGGCACTGCATATTTCAGATAAAAAACAGCAGCACAAAGGGCTATTAAAGTAATGAGTAAAAACCAATACCATTTATTAAGATATGGCTTTATAATTTCATTGATGTTTACATCATTCGAAGCTGTCGCTTCGGAATTCGCAATTTGGCTCATTTATTTTTTATAATAAAAAGTTATTTTTTAAAAATGGTAATGAAAATACCTGCCAAACCTATAATGGTTCCTGCAATAGCTATATAGATACCAGTATTAGGGTCCTGTCTGGAAATTTTATCTTTGGTATTGTTTGAAGAGACATATATCACGTCACCTTGTTTCAAAAGAAAGGCAGATGAATTAATAAAATCTGGATCCATTAAATCCACCCGTTGTTTGGTAATTTTCCCATTCTCATTTCTCACCAACATAACATTATTTCTTTTACCGTAAATGGTAAGATCTCCTGCCAAACCAATGGCATTAAGTATGGATGGTTGTATATCTGGGATAGTGTACTGCCCTGGTCGATTGACCTCGCCCAATATTGTGACTTTAAAGTTTGCTAACTTTAAAGATATAATGGGATTCTTCACATAACTGGAAATTTTTTCAACCAATTCACTTTTAAAATCTTCCAACGTTTTGCCCGTTGTATTCAACTCTCCTAAGACCGGAAAATCAATATTTCCTGAAGCATCTACGAGATAATTCTTCTCTGTATTTGGGCTACTGACTGTAGTAACAGATTGGCTGTTGTAGTAATTTTGATTAAAAGGTCTAACCACTTCCATATTTTTCGCCGAAACAAAAATCAGCAGCTGATCGCCTTTTTGAATTGTTGAAGTATGATAATTAAGAGATGCCTCTGTTGCAATTTCTTCAATATTCTGCATATAGTTAAGTTCGCTCGCTTTATCTTTTGTCTTACAAGAACTTAGCAATAAAAGAACACAAAAAAAGGACAGTAATATATTTTTATTCATTATTAACGGGTAAATATAGAGTTTTGGCAAATATACAATTCTAAATTACTTATCCAAAACTTCGTAAATGGAATTGTTACTTTTAAATTCAGGAACGATCTCTTTTAAAATCTGTACAACTTCAACTTTTTCCCGTCTAAGAGCGGCTTTGGTAATCTGATTACAGTATTTTTCAATATTCTGAAAATCCATAGTAGGATCTTTAGAAATTAATATTTTTTCGTGATGAGTCGGTAATGTTTTGGCATCATCACTTAACAATTCCTCATAAAGCTTCTCACCAGGCCTTAAGCCACTATAAATAATTTTTATATCAACATGAGGTTCAAATCCAGACAACTTAATCATCCGATGTGCCAAATCCAAAATCTTCACAGGCTCGCCCATATCAAAAACGAAAATCTCCCCTCCTTCACCCATTGCACCGGCTTGCAAAACTAAATCACAAGCTTCAGGGATCGTCATAAAATACCGCGTAATATCAGGATGAGTAATGGTCACAGGACCTCCTTTTTCAATTTGTTTCTTAAAGTGTGGAATTACAGAACCGTTGGAACCTAATACATTTCCAAAACGGGTAGTGATGAATTTAGTAGAATTATTTTCCGTATTTTGTAAAGCCTGCACGAACAGCTCTGCTGTTCTTTTAGAAGCGCCCATTACATTGGTTGGCTTTACCGCTTTATCAGTAGAAACCATTACAAAGCGATTTACCTTATATCTTGAAGCCAAAGTTGCCAGGTTTTTTGTTCCTAATATATTGACCAAAATAGCCTCATGTGGATTCTCTTCTATCAATGGAACATGTTTATAAGCAGCAGCATGATAAACCATCGAAAATTGGTATTTCTGAAACAAAGGTTCAATACGGTGTCTGTTAGAAATATCTGCCAACACAAATTTAAAGTCAATCTCAGGAAAAGAACTGCGCATTTCCATTTCGATATCGTAGAGTGGTGTTTCGGCCTGATCCAATACGACAATTAATTTGGGTTCGAATAAGGCCACTTGTCTTACGATTTCGCTCCCTATAGAACCTGCACCGCCAGTAATAAGAATGGTTTTGCCAGAGTGTCTTCGTTTTACATCTTCGTTTTCTATTTTAATAGGCTTTCGATTAAGGAGATCTTCAATTTGAAGTGTTTTAATAGTAACTTCTGAATCATTACTTTTTAACTTTTGCAAAGAAGGTGCTTTAAAAATCTGTAAATCTTTCTCTAAGAAAAAAGTAACCCAGCGATTCATTTCCTCTTTGGTTAATAATTCCTGTAATAAAAGCACGCCGTCAAGCATTAAATCTTCTTTGCTGTTGCGCTCTATTTTTGCTTTCGTATAAATAGGCTTTCCAAGCAGACTTGCTCTAGTAGAATCTTGACGTTGGGTCAAAAACCCTACTATATGATAAGGTAGATTAGGATTATCTATAATGGCTCGTGCCATAGCAACAGATTGTTCAGTAATACCCAATACCAAAATTCTCTTGCGAAGCGTACTGCGACGAACCTCACGTGCAAAATGAAACACTTCTTTTACAAATAAGCGAAACAGAAACATCAACATGAAAGAGGCCGTGAAAAAGATAACCAAAAATGGGATCGACATATAAATCATGCGCTGACCAGTACTCAAATAATAAGAAAAACTTATCGCCGCTACAAGAACAGTACTACTGAAGATCGCAAGAAATAATTTAAATAAATCGATAAAAGTAGAATGTCGTATGATGCCTGCATAGGTTTTGAATATCACCATAAAAATGATACTGATTCCTAAAATAATCAAAAAAACAGGGATACCTTCTTTGAAAACAGGGATCGTATTAAAACTTAATTTCTCAATAAGATAACATGAGAAATAAACAGATATCGCAATAAAACCGATATCAATAATTAAAATAACCCAACGAGGCAAGTACCTCAAATCGGACAACCCCATTACATTATCGCCACTATAAATTCTACTCTGCAGTCTTTTACGAAAACCCATTTTAATAAAAGTTATTTAGATACACAGTTATTACTTCCCCATTCCCTTTCATAATTTCTACAGTATAAGAATTCTCCAAATTTACAAATTAGATATTAAAAATCAAGGATAATGAATTAAATCATCACACTTTTTAAAACGGCCGCTACTCTTTCGCGATCCTCATCACTTAAGTTAGATCCTGAAGGTAAACAAAGTCCGTTGCTAAATAATTTTTCAGATAATTTCGATCCAAAGTAAGCCGCACTTTTGAACACCGGCTGCATATGCATAGGTTTCCAGATCGGACGTGATTCGATATTTTCTTTAGCAAATTTATGACTGAGCTGAGTTTTGGTAATACCACTCTTTGATTCGATGCGCACTACACTTAACCAATGGTTAGAATAGAAATCCGAACTGGGTTCGTTATGCAAAGTAAAACCGCGATGATCCTGAAACAAATCTTCATAAAACTGATGATTTGCCCGTCGCTGATCAACACGTTCCTGCAGCACTTCCATTTGACCTCTTCCAATTCCGGCACATACATTACTCATGCGGTAATTGTAACCAATACTGGAATGTTCGTAATGGGGTGCATCATCTTTTGCCTGCGTAGACAAAAAGACCGCTTTCTTTTTAAATTCCTTATGCTTAAGGGTCAAGGCTCCTCCTCCAGAGGTCGTAATGATTTTATTCCCATTGAAACTGAGCACACCAAAATCACCAAATGTTCCACATTTCTGACCTTTGTACGTACTACCCAATGCTTCAGCACTGTCTTCAATTACTGGTATATCATATCGTCTCGAAAGCTCACCAATTTCGTCTGCTTTATACGGCATCCCATATAAACTCACGGCTATAATTGCTTTCGGTTTTTTCCCTTTGGAGATTCCAAACTTAATAGCATCTTCTACCGCGTTCGGACAAAGATTCCAGGTATCAATTTCACTGTCTACAAAAATGGGGTCTGCGCCAACATAGATAATGGGGTTGGCGGAAGCCGAAAAAGTTAAACTCTGACAGATAACATAATCTCCGGGCCCTACTCCCAGTAAAATAAGCGATAAATGTAATGCTGCAGTACCAGAACTTAAGGCAGCAACATGGACATCTTCATTTAAGAAGTTTTCTAAATCTTTCTCAAGGCCATTAACATTCGGTCCTAAAGGCGCAATCCAATTATGATCAAAGGCGTCTTGTATATATTTCATCTCACCACCACCCATGTGTGGGGACGAAAGCCATATTTTTTTATCCATTATTTTCTACTCAACAAATCTTAAAATTTTTCTAAACGCACCCATTCGGTTTCGACACAACAAGATTACTACAGAATTCTGAAATAATCATTATTACGTTTAATTCTGAACAAGTGTGATTGATTTTCATCAATACTACGGTAATAAATTACGTTAATCTTTCTTTTTGACTCATTTGTGTTTTTGAAGTCGAAAGTTTAAAAACTACTGTTCTTTTCCTACAAAGCCTTTACTAAAAAGATAAAATCAATTTTATAAATGTTTCTATAGTGTTCTATTTTGGTAGATAATTTGTAAAAAACAACCCTCCAAAATTAGTGAGGATATTAGGCCAAATATTTGTCCAGAATTCTAATTTTTGTTTAGAATAGTTCAATGCCTCTTACAATTACTTTTTTAGTAGAATCACGCTTTAAAAAGCAGATCCCTAAAGAAGACAGAATGTAAATTAAGATACCAAATTTCTTTTCTTTTGTGTGGTATAAATAATGATTCCAAGTGCAGTGATTACGAGTAGAGGAATATAATCGTCTATAGGAAGTAGAGCTGCGTCATCTTCTTTACTACCTCCAGGAGGAGCACCAGGGCCCCTAGCAGCTACATTTTCATTTGCCTCCAAGCTTGCTCTATTAGTGTTTTCGGTTGTCGCGAAAGGATTATCTTCCTGTGGCGTCTCAGCCTGCAGAGCACCTCCAATCAAGAATAAAAACAGGAACAATACGTTCTTCATTTAATAAATTTTTGCAAATATATAAATCAAATCTCTATATATCGTGTTAATATAATTTTATTTAGTTATTTTTTTGGTAGTCACCTCCCCATTCCTGTTGATTTTAAGTACATAAATACCATTAACCATTGAAGCAACGTCAATTCTTATTTCGGTTTTGTTCGGGTTGAGTTGGAGTACCAGTCTGCCGGAAGCATCATATACTTCAATGGTAGAAATATTCTTGTTTAAGGATTTAACGACGAATTCACTTCCGCTTCTGTAAACAACGAGTTGATCTTTATTGATGTTTGTAGTTCCTAAAACAAGATCACTTTGGTAAACGATTTCAAATCTGCCGTCGGTTAAACCTTCGTTGGCGGTAAAAGTATAATCTCCTTTTGACAGATTGGTAACCGTATTGGTTTGTTTATCTTTCAGATAAATATTTTGTCCGTCGGCGAAAATTCCTTCTTTTTCTACTATTGCTATTTTATAGTTCCCTGTTTCAAAACCTTTCATCCCCAATGGAACAATATCGGAAGTTAATAATGGAAACTGACGACCTTGAATATTGAGTTTATAATCATTAAGCACCGAATAGAAAGCATCTGAACTTTCACCAAACTGCTGCGCATCTGCGGAGGATTCAAAACCATTGGTTGCTCCTTTTGGATAGGCAATTAGAATGGTATTAAAATTCTGTGCAGGAGTTGTTAATTTTAACCAGAAACGGTCGATTGCATCGTTAGAAGTTCCTTTGTTGATAAATTTACTTTCACCGGTTCCATCATTACGCATGGAATTGGTGAAAGTTAAAGGTACGGCTGCTAGTGCTTGTACAATGAAACCTTGACCTACTTTAATATAACGAGTTGGTTTTTTAATACCATTTGCTGCCGCTGTTCCACCAGAAAGAACAACATAGGTAGCGTAATTATCGGCAACATAAGTAGTTCCTTGCTCGTTGACATTAACATTCGTCCAGAAATAAGCAGTTCCTTCTACTGCTCCTATAGCTACTAGTGCATCGAAATCGATATTTGAAGAATATGGGTTTCCTACTAAATTGAAACCTTCACGCTTTTTCTCTAATGGATAAGTTATATCCCCGTTATTTGGAGCACCAGTGAAAGTCCCGTTAAAATCTGTATATTCAGCTGAAGCAGCATCAGTCCAAGGTCTGTAAGTATTATCGGCTCTGATGGCATATCCTTTACCAGCAGCAAAAGGCGTGTCTTTAGGACTTGTTACTGATGCAAATTCATCATTGGACTCGTTATAAGTTAAAAATCTTGAAAGAACAGTTTTCGGAGAGAATGTGAACAGATTTTGTCCGGAAACCGGACTTCCCCAATAGGTATAATCCAGACGCTTCATGTTTGCGATGCGATCTACTTTAAAAATACCTGAACCAGAATTGGTAGAACCAACGGTCTGTACAAAATTACCATCGCTTGCTACGATTAAACTGCCATTGTTAGCAAAATCACCTGTGGTGAAACTGGTATTCGGAGCGATAGTTAAAGTTTTACCTGTATTAATGGTTAATGATTTCGAAACTAAAGGAGTTGTGGTGGTGAAGTCGCCATTGATTACCGCTTTAACATTTACGTTAGGCTCATCATTATCCCAGTTAGTTCCGTTGTAAGTTGTAATCTCGTTTAGTAGTGTTTTTACCGAAATAGGATTGCTGTTAGCCGATACTGCAGTACCATTCTTAGCACGAAGCCTGTAATAATATTGTGTATCTCGTGTTAAACCCGTAACCTGACTCGTAGTACTAGGTTGTCCTGAAATTAGTTTAGCATCGTAGTCCGTAACTAATGAAGGAGTAAAATTATAAGTATTTATAACTACATCATCAATATGGATAATATCCTTAAGTCTTTTAAATTGTACTATCGTCGGTACAGTAGTATTTACAGTAACGGTCTTCTGGATCACTCCAGTTTCTAAAGCCTTATAAGGAGAATATGTAGTTGCAATCCAACTTTTACCGCCATCAATAGAATAATTGACTTGTAAATCGCCACTATTACTTGATGATACCCAAAAAGACAATGACGAAATTCCATTGTCAAATGATGGTGAAATTAACGCAGAATTTCCTGAATTTTGTAACTCAGCTGAATAAGTACCTGAATGAACTCCTGTTGTACTCCTCGCAACTTTTGTAACATTCCAGGTACCTGTACTTAAAACTAGGGACCCAGTATAAAAATCTGCTGTTAAACCTGAATCGAATGTTTCAGTAACAATATTTGGCGCACTTGTCCCAAAAGTCGGCAAAGTACTCACGTCCAATAAATAACCAGACGCTGCACCGACAACCGTATCCCAATTGGCATTAAATGAGGTTTCGGTCACAGTACTAGCCGCAGTCGCACTTGGCGCTGTTAAACCCAGGATATCCGCTTTCAAACCTGTTGGTTGCGAAACCTTATAATTTGCAGCAGTCGTACCCGATAAAGTATATCCTGTAACCGTTACTACAATTCCTGTACCTACGTTGGCATTGGCAAAAGTAGCCGTAGGTGAACCAGTAATTGTAATAATAGATTGATCCGCATCTGCTAATCCTACTATTACAGGTGTTCCAAATAAGGTAGCGGTGGTCGTTCCGTCTTGAATTTTATTATTAGCTGATACACCCGTAATAGTTACCGTTCTTTCGGTAATTCTAGCCTTTATATTTACTGGCGGTGTTAGACTATAATTTGTAGCAGCAAGGCCGGATAAACTAAAACCTGTTACTGTAATTATTATTCCATTTCCCACATTAGCCGTTGAAAAGTTATACGCTGGTGTACCAGACAAGTTAACCTTTCCAAAATCGCTTTCCAAAGTACCACTTAGAGTAGCCGCACCTGTAACGGCTGCTAGAGTGGTCCCATCATATATTTTATTAACTCCTGCTAAACCTGTGATTGTTAAAACTTTCGCAGTAACCGTCAATGAGTGCGATACTTCAGTCGCCGCATTATAGTCATTATCACCAGTTTGTGAAGCGGTAATGATGGCTGTACCCGCACCTACAACCGTTACTAAATTATCTGAAACGGTAGCAACCGCAGGATTAGAACTGGTATAAATTATCGACAATCCAGAATCTGAAACCCCTGTTAATTTAAAATCATTATCACCATATTGTTTAGTAGCCAAAGCCGCAAAATTGATGGTTTGATTCGCTTTGGCAATTGTGAAATTTATAGCAGCTGCCGAACTTGTACCTTTACCATTAGTAGCGGTAACGGTAGCAGAAAAAGTTCCAGCGGCAGTTGGCGTACCCGATATAACACCAGTAGTTGTATTCAAATTTAATCCAGCAGGCAAAGCACCCGTTGCAAAAGCATAAGAAGTTGGACTGTTACGAGTTTCAATATGATAATTTAAGGAAGTACCAAAAATTCCGTTTACAGTTTGTCCTCCAATGATTACTGGTGGAATGGTTGGGACCAATGTATCTGTTAATTTAACATCATCAATTCTATAAACAGTAGCCGTACCCATCTGTGTAAATCTAATTCTTAAGTTAGCTGCAGAAGGAATTGGAATTGATCCTGTTGCCGTTACATATTGCCAAACGTTTGCTTTAACCGCAGAAAGACCAAAAGCTAATGTTGAATATGAAATTCCATCTGAACTTACTTCCAGTTTTAGATCAGCACCATTATCATTAGCCTTATTTGTACTAATACCAAACGACAACGACAAACTAGAGTAGCTTAAAGTATTAATACCCGCTATTTCAAAATTTGTATTAATTGCGTTTGTAATAAGGACATTTCGTCCTGCAGAAAAACCAGCGTAGGTATTTGAAGGTGCAGTAACCCTTGTATCAGCATTACCAGAATAAGTTAAAGTGCGACTGTTTTGAAATTCGTTAGCAGCTATCGAAATAGTTTTCGTTTCAGTTCCTTCTCCCATGTTTTCTGAGAATATGGTTGTTTGTGCCCATCCTGCGGTAGTGATAAAAAGGAATAAGAAACTAAAAATGGTGGTTTTAAAAGAGGATAAAAATGGCTTCATACGGGATAGTTTTTCTTAATATATTGAATTTGGCAAAGATATTCAAAAATAACAGAAATCTTTTAAAATTTAGTTAATGTTTACTAACATTTGTTAATAATTATGTTTCGATAAATAGAAAAGACTAAAAAGGAAGCTGATTTCGAGTAGAGAGATGGGCACTTCGACTCACTTCGACTACGCTCAGTGACCACCGCTCAGTGACCACACTTCGACTCACTTCGGCTACGCTCAGTGACCACCCGCTCAGTGACCGATTACAGTGGTTGATCTTTTGAGTATTTTGGTATTTGGGTACTTAAGTCTTTAGGTGATTTGATTTTTGCGAAAAGCAGCTCTTGATAGTATTTAACTGTGCAAAACTACTCGAACTGACGAAGTCCAGCAATTGAATAACTTGGGTTTTAAAAGTGAGAAGCACCTCTACAAAAGATGGGCATTATCAAAAAAAAAACTTCTGAAGTTAGAATCAGAAGTTAGTGGGAGTTAGGTGATGATCACACTGCCGGCATAGGAAGATGAGGAGACTTGTGAGCAATCGGCAGAACGAAAGGCTAGCCAGACATGTACGGTTTTGCCTTGAAAGTGGGGTGACAATGGAATATCAACCGTGGTATCGAGGCGCAGTGCAATATTTTCTATAAAGACCGGCTTGAGCTCTCCTTCTGCTATAAACAGAAGTTGAACTTCATCTGTTTTCCGAAGAGGATCTCCCCCACTGTTCTCGTACCAGGTAAGATTCATTGAAAGCGGTAAGGGCGAAGTGAGACCTGTGGGCACGATACTCCGCAACGAACCACGGGCAAATTCGATTTCTGAATAAACCGGAGTGACCTCATTTAACACATAGTCCAGTTTGAAAGTGTTGAGCACATTGCTTAAAGCTTGATTATAACAGGACTTCATACCTGTCCGCTGACCGAAATGCACTTTGGCAAACTCTTTATAAGACAGTAAAAAATGATAACTCTTCCGCATACGCGCCTGAATGAGGAGTTGCCTGGCTGTAAACTCTTTCAGTTTTTTACGGGGGCGACTGCGCAAAATTTCGTTTCCTGGGATATTGACCACTACGAGGCGGCCGATTCTACCAGAAGATCCTAATAGCAGACTGTCTATTAATTTTCCCATGGCGTTTATTTTTTCGGGTTGGTTATTCGTTACTGAACAAATGTAGGGAAACCGCAGGTCGGGATGTTTTGATTTTCCGTAATTTTCCGAAACCTTCCGCTTTGCCACTCCAACTGACCATTTTCTAGTGGCTGGCTATAGGCGTTGGGGTGGTTGGCTATAGGTGTTGTATAGGCAGTGGTTTAGTTTGTAGTGGTTTTGTAGTGCGCTTATTAACTATCTATAGTGATTGAGTTTTGGAGTATTTGGGTGATTGAAGTGAGAAAAATTACCGAAATCTATCAACTTCTAAAACACCAAAAAGCCGAACAATTGTCCGGCTTTTTTAATGATATAAATAATATTGAAACTTTTGAATTTTCCAGTGTGCATCTCGCACCCTGCATCCAAAACCCAGCATCTGTTTTCTACTTCATGATTTTCCTCGTAATCACACTTCCTTTCTGGTCATTGAGCGAAGCCGAAGTGATTTTCAACACATAGATTCCGTTGGCGAAGTTGCCTGCGTCGATTCGGGCTTCTTTATGATTCGCCTTCACTTTGAGCAGCAATCTTCCGGAAGTATCATATACTTCTATTTCAGAAATGGGTTTGGTGGTAGATTTCACCACGAAATCATTTCCATCTCTATAAACTACCAGAGCATCTTTTGTGGCTGCATCTGTACCTAGAACGACTTGATCTTCATAAACAATTTCGAACCTTCCTTCAGTTAAACCTGCATTTGCTGTAAACGCATAACTGTTTTCAGAAAGATTGGTAAACGTTCCGGTTTGGTTATCTTTCAAATAGATGTTTTGTCCGTTGGCAAATACCCCTTCTTTCTGAACCATTGAAATTTTGTAATTCCCCGATTCAAAACCTTTCATTCCCAAAGAAACAATATCGGACGTTAATAATGGAAACTGACGTCCTTGAATATTGAGTTTGTAATCATTAAGCACAGAATAGAAAGCATCTGAACTTTCACCAAACTGCTGCGCATCTGCGGAGGATTCGAAACCATTGGTTGCTCCTTTTGGATAGGCAATTAGAATGGTATTAAAATTCTGTGCAGGGGTTGTTAATTTTAACCAAAAACGGTCGATTGGATCTTTAGAAGTTCCTCTGTTGATAAATTCACTCTCATCCGTACCGTCATTACGCATTGCATTGCTGAAAGTTAAAGGTCCGGCTTTTTTTGCCTGTACAATGAAACCTTGACCTACTTTAATAGACAGCGTTGGCGTACTGCTTTCAACATCTTTATTAGATGCCGGTGTCCCACCACTAGCAGAAGTCAAAATAGCATAATTATCTCCATCATAGTCTCCATTAGAGTAGCCGTTAATATTTGTCCAGAACCAGGCAGTTCCTTCTATCGCTCCTGTATCTACTAACGCATTGAAATCAATATTTGAAGGATATGGGTTTCCTACTAAATTGAAACCTTCACCATTATTTTCTAAATTAAACTCTACAGATCCATTATTTGGAGCACCAGCAAAAATTCCTGGCCAGTTTTCAGCAGGGGTAGGCTGAGTATTTTTGGCACGGATTGCATATCCTTTTCCAGGCTTGAAATTAGTAGTCTCCATCGTACCATCAGTTGCTCCACTGAATATAGGATCAAATTTATCAGTAGATTCATTATAGGTCATAAATCTATTGAATACCGTTCCTGGAGAGAACGCTTTTAGATTTTGACCAGTTACGGGCGAAGACCAAAATACATAATCTAAACGCTTGATAGTGACATCTCTGTTTACTTTGAAAGTACCATTATAATTATTAGTGGAAGATAGTGCAGTTTGAACAAAATTAGCATCACTTTCTACGGTGATGTTTCCAGACGAGTTGCCTGAAAGTTCATTGGTAATTTTTACAAATTCACCTGCTTTTACCACTAACTTATTATTTACGGTTAAGTTATAAGCAGTGATGCTTGGCAAGCTACTGTCAGTAGCCATATCATAAGGTCCATCAATAATTGCTTCCATATTAGCTTTTGGAATTCCATTGCTCCAAGAAGTTCCGTACCATGTTGTGACTCCTCCTAAGGTAGCTACTTCTATTACATTAGAATTTACTGATGTTGAATGAGCATCTTTTGCACGAACTCGGTAGTAGTATTGGGTATTGGGGTTTAAGCCGGTTATTGCTTTTAATGTTCCACTCAAAGATAAATCAGGGTAACCTGCAACCGAAGTATAAGTTACTATATCTCCCATAACTTTCACATCATCTAAAAAGAAACGGGAATTGCTAGCTTGATAACCTTTAAATGTAATTTTTGTTAATGCAGTAGCTCCTGCTATTTCTACAGTATAAGTAGTAAACGAACCTTTTATCATAGTCACTTCAGAAACACTTAAAGATCCACCACCAGAGATTTCTAATTTTAATACTGTTTGTTCGCTTGTACCATCCCACGCTCCTGCTCTAAATGTTAAAGTTCCATTTCCTACAAAATTCAATGCTGGTGTAGTCAATGATCCTTGAAGACTAGCAGTACCTAGTTTCATACAATAATCTGCCTTATAGGCTGAACTGTAAGTCCAGCTTGCTAAATATGTAGAAAGATTGGTGGTTGTACTAGCGATATTTCCACTCCAACCCCCTGAATTACCTCCTGTTCCATTATTATCTGGCCAAGTAAATCCTTCATTAAAAAGTTCACCACCAGCTACTTCTTTAGTATATAAATCCAATTCATAACCAGTTGCACCAGCAACAGCTTCCCAATTTGCTTTGAAACCCGTTGGGGTAATTTCAGTTGCAGCAGTTGCTACAGGAGCTGCAATAATAGCAGTAGTAAAACTAGCACCAGCAACCCATAAACTTTTATCACCGCCGCCACAATTAGAGCGAACCCAATAGTAGTAAGTTGTATTGCTTGATAAACCTGTAATGTTTGCTGTAGTAATACCTGCACCTACATTTCCGCTTGGAGTGGTTGCTCCGGCTGGGGCAGTATTGGTTGTAGAATAATAGTAGTCGTATCCACCGCTAGGATTAGATGGAGAAGCCGACCAGTTTAATGAAACTGTGCTTGCTGTAATGGCTGTAGAAGTTAATGCACTTGGCACTACGCAAGTTGCTCCAGCCTGAACATTAATTTCATCCAAATAAATATACGCGTCTCCGTTTCCATAATTGCTCGTTGCAAGAAATTTTATTTTTACATTGGAAGAAATATAATTTGTTATATCATAAGTTTTTTGCAACCAATCTGTCTGTGCCGTTAATCCGTTTTCCAAACTAGTATATGTTGAACCTCCATTTGTAGAAATTAATACTTCAAAATTTCCACCTGTTGGATTTTTAAAATAGAATTTTAATTCTGCTGATGTCAAAGAAGATAAATCTAAGGGAGGTGTTGTTAATTCTCCAGTTCTACCGCTTTGATTAACATAAGAATCAAAACGTAATCCTTTACCTGTCTGGCCAGTTACAAATGAGCTGAAATTGTATCCTGATGTCGTTGTAGTTCCTGCTAATCCCCAACATGCTGGGACACCAGTTGAGATTCCCTCGAAACTTTCAGTAAATGGAAAACTTGAAATGGCAGTACAAGAAGTTGTAAAACTCTCTTGAGTACTATAAGCCGTACCACTTGCTGACATAGCAAATGCTTTGTAATAATAAGTAGTATTAGAAGTTAATCCTGAAACATTTACTGTAAATAATCCTAAAGATAAAGAAGTTCCTGTATCTGATACTTTAGTTCCCGTTCCATTGGCAAAACCAGGCGTTGTACTGTAATAGATTCCTCTTTCAGTAATTGGAGAACACCCTGCAACAGTAATGTTTCCTCCTAAAGTCGCAGTTGTTGCAGTTATTGCTGTACTTGTTGGAGTGGTAACTGTTGGTGCCGTATTAATCCCTGTTCCAGTAACAGAGCGGTTTGTACTTGGTGCTCCTACTCCCGAAACTACTATATTGCCATTATAAGATTGTGCAATAGTTGGAATAAACTTTACATAAACAGTCTTAGCTGCTAAATTTCCTGCTGCTACAGCAATACTCAAAGTACTTGAATAAGTACTATTATCAGAAGAATAAGTAAACCCTGCTAAAGGCGCTAAACTGATGTTTCCTGCTTTTAGATTGGTACCTGAAATTGTAAAGGTATTAATAGTCTCAGAGTTTAAACACTTGCTTCCGAAAGCAGTTATTGCAGAAACGGATAGGGTCTCCGTAACAGCTGTAATGCTTAGCACACCAGAAGTTAAGGAAACATTAGATGTCAATACAGCACTCGGAATAGTTATAGAAAAATTATTAATAGTAGTATCAAAGTCAGTATCATCATAAGCTAATGTCACTGTTGCAGCAGTACTTGTGGTAGCTACTACACTTGAGATCGTTGCTCCACTTGGCGCATTATTTAATGTAAAACCAGACAAAGAACCAGTTGCATTAAACGTATCGTTCGTTAAAGCAATTGTAAAGGTTGCGCCGTTTAAATTCGCCTCGGATAAACTACCTGATAAAGTAGCGGTACGGAGCACAGTTGTTGTTCCTGTAGTACCAGTACTGGAAGAGGCATCTACATTTGCACCGTTTCTGGCAATTACTTTAAAGGTATACGCAGTGCCATTCGCTAAACCTGTTACGGATTTTGTTCCCCAAGTTGCCGCGGTTTGATAAACTGCTGTTGCTCCTAAAGATCCGTTAGTTTGAACATATTTACTAGAATTAGTTTCTTGAATAGCATAAGTAGTCGCTGCCGGATTTCCATCTCCTGTAGCGATGGCAACATTTAGAGAAGTTACTGTTGGACTATCAACTATTGGAGCATTGGCAACATTGGCAAAAGTCCAAAAAGTTAAGTTAGAACCATTGGTTGCAGTACTAGAAACAGTTCCTACTGCTCTATAATTATATTGAGTATTTACATCTAATCCTGTAAGAACTCCTGAAATAGCAGTTATTGTTGTTCCTGTAATTGTTGCAGGCGAAGCTGTTAAAGTACTCCCGTATCCTACTGTTTTTCCATAATCAAAACTTGCACTAGTAGAAATACCATTGGCATTGATGGATCCATTTAAAGTTGCACCTGCTGTTGAGATCCCGCTTGCAGCAGTGGTTGTAACTGTTGGACCTGTTGGAGTTCCATAAGTAATATCAACAGAATAGATGTAAATACTATTGGTATTACAGGTTGTATAAATCTGTAAATACCCAGTTATAGCACTTGCAGGTGTAAAAGTCATTGTTCTCGGAGTTGCTCCTCCTGTGGTCGAAACGCTTTGTGTCGCTGCAATAGCAGTACCACTCATAGCTGCTGCAGAAGTTCCGCTCACAGCATAAGGTGTAATCGTACCCACACCAGTTGATGCATTTGTAGCATAATTCACTACTACTTTTGAAATATTAGAAAAAGAAACAGGACTATTACCATAAGCGCCACTTGCTGCAGCGGTAATTTGTATTCCTTGTCCAGCGGTAAATCCATTTCCATCCTTACCAGACGTCCAAGTAGCTGGTGTCGCAGTCCAAGACTTACTACCAAAAGTATAAGTTACTGTTGTCTGTCCCCATCCTGCCGTAGCAATAAAAAGGAATAAGAAACTAAAAATCATGGTTTTAAACGAAGATAAAAATGACTGCATACGGGGTTGTTTTTATTTATTGAATTCGGTAAAGATATTCAAATAATACAACGATTTTAATGTTTTTTTAATATTTTTTTCAACATCTATTGATGTTTGCAAACAATTACGTATCGATTATGAGAAAAGACCAACAAATATCCAATTGAAAGCCAGATATGCACTTCGACTCCGCTCAGCGAACAACTTCGGCTACGCTTATTGACCAATACTCATTGCCCGACTGGAGATATTAAGTTTTAGAGTATTTTTATAATTTTGTTTGCGTGACTGGGCGGTGTTTGGTGATTGAGTGGCACTTCGCCTACGCTCAGTGACCTGCTTCCCGAAAAAAGAAGCCGTCTCAAAATAAAATTTGAGACGGCTTTTTTATTTTGAGACGGCTTCTATTGTAATGTAATAATGATATGCTGAATCTCAGAAAGCACAAGTCAACACCCATCATCCAACACCCAGCATCTAATTTCTATCTCATGATTTTCTTGGTAACCACACTTCCATCCCGTTTGATTTTCAAAACATAGATTCCGTTGACCAAGTTGCTTGCTTCGATTCGGATTTCTTTATGATCAGGTTTCACCTTGAGCAGCAATCTTCCGGAAGTATCGTACACTTCTACTTCAGAAATTACTTTGGTGGAAGATTTCACAATGAAATCATTTCCGTCCCGGTAAACAATTAGAGGATCCTTGGCCGTACTTCCAGTTGCTAAGACCAGATCATTTTGATAGACGATCTCAAATCGGCCATCGGTTAAACCTGCATTGGCTGTAAAAGTATAACTTCCTTCCAAGATATTGGTGAGGGTCCCGGTTTGGTGGTCTTTCAGATAAATGTTTTGTCCATTGTCAAAAATACCTTCTCTTTTATCCAGACTGATGGTGTAGTTACCAGATTCATACTGATTACTTCCCAGTTGTACTACATCTAAGGTATTGAGGGGATACTGTCTTCCCTGAATCCCTAACCTATTCTGATCTAAAATACTGTAAAATGAATCTGATCCTATGGTCATTAAAGGCGCATCGTAATCTAACTCAAAACTATTGGTTGCATGGGGCACGTACCCTATTAATATGGTATTCACATTCAAAGCAGGTGTAGTTAACTTAAGCCAATAACGGTCTTTAGCTGACGCATTTCCTTTGCTGAAGAAGTTACTGTCATTACTATCACTTCTTATTGAATTATTAAATACCAATAGTTGAGCATTAGCTGTTGATTTTGCTTTAATAATAAAGCCCTGACCTACTTTTATAAATTGCGTAGGCTCAATTGATTCACCACCTACTGATGATGCACCCTCAACACCTCCTGTCCCATTATAGGTGGCATAATTATAACCATCATAATCGGAACCTACCTGCACTTCCGGAGGTCGAACTATATTGGTCCAAAAATAGGCAGTGCCGTAGATCTTAAAACTATTACTGTTACCTTCACTATCCTTTACACTTAAAAGTTTTTCAAAATCAATATTAGAAGCATAAGGGTTTCCGACTAAATTATAACCACCATCAGTATGACTCGAAGCCAGTGAGAAATTCTGCACTCCGTTATTTGGAGCACCAATAAAGGGTCCTATAAAATCTTTACGTGCATCAGTAAAATTATTAGGAGCTCTAATTGCATAGCCTTTGGCAATCTCAAATTCTTTTGTCCAAGTTACAGGATAAAAGATATCATCGTTCTCATGATACTCTAAGAATCTTGTAGAAACCGTAGAGGGTGAAAACTTTTGAAATATCTGCCCCTTCACCGGACTTCCCCAATAGGTATAATCCAGACGTTTCATATTTGAAATTCTTTCTACAGTGAATGCTGTCGGTGCACCAGTATAGGTTCCATTATCATTAACCTGAATAAGATTACCATCGCTTTGAACAAGGATACTTCCGTTATTGATGATGTGATTTTGCACTTTAACAAAAGTATCTTTAGAAACAGTAAGTGTTGCCCCTGAATTAACCGTACAACTACACGCTGAGAAACTACCTAAATCTGTACTATAATTACTGGCGATTTCTACCGCATCGAGACCATTAGCATTTGGAAAATGATCCCATCCTGTAACACTACTATACTTAGAAGTACTTCCAACAGTCATCGTAATAACATTTGAGGTAGCTGGAGAACCTGTTGAACATGGACTCGCATTAGAAGTCATTACCACTGTTACTTTCGCGCCATCTGCTAATGTTGTTGTGGTGTAAGTAGAAGAGGTAGCTCCTGGCACATCCGCCCCGTTCACTTTCCATTGATAGGTTGGTGCTAATCCACCGTTTGTATGAGTCGCGGTAAACGTTACAGAAGTTCCTAAACAAATGGTAGTCGCGGTATTTGCGGCGATACTTACACTTGCTGGTAAATTTGGATTAACAGTAATTAAAACTGGTGTAGAATTAGATACTGAACAAGCACCACTTTGGACTACCGCTCTGAAATAAGTATTTGCGGTAAGATTTCCAATGGTATTACCTGTTAAGGTTGTTTCCGTAGAGGTGATATCTATCACACCCGTTGTAAAGTCGATATTTGTTGCTTTTTGCCATTTGGTGACCTCCCCAATTTGTCCGCTTAAAGTAATATCTACAGGTGCAGTTCCTGAACAAATAGTTTGCGCATCACTAACGACTCCACCTATCGAAACAGGATTTACCGTAACAGTCCATGTATTAGCTGATACCGTTGGGGTCGTATTACAAGTACCATCTTTTGCATAGCGACGGTAACTTGTTGTCACCTTTAAGTTTGATAGCGGTGTATATGTTGCGCCTGTTGCACCAAGAATATCTTCACCATAATTATCTACAGACGAGCGCCACGAATAAATGATTGTTCCATCACCTCCACCAGCTTCAACCGAACTTATAATCATATTTGGAGTGTTGCCAGAACAGATGGTTTGGCCCGTATTAGCTATCGCTCCTGGATTAAGGTCAGGATTCACCCGAACCATTACAATGCTTGAGGTACTTAAAGCACAAGAAGTCACCACCCTCCTGAACCAGGTCGTTTGAGTAAGTTCTGATGAGGTATAATCTATGCCGTTTGCTCCTGCTAGAGGCACAAAACCAGCAGTTGCACTCACTGTACTGCTTTCCCATTGATAAGTATAAGTACCTGTTCCTCCTGTAGGTACCGTTCCAGTAATGGTAACCTTTTCTCCTTTACAGACAGGCTGTGCATAAGATGCCACAACATTAAAATGTTTTAGTGTACCACTGCATGGATCTATTCCAAAAAAAGCATTTGTAGCATTCGGAATAGTTACTGTACCCGTTTTGCCCAAGAGGTATTCTTCAGATTTTGATTGACTGGTCGCTGCGTGACAAGCATTGCTAATAACAAAATTAGGACTGATTCCTGTCGGACTTCCATAACTTGCAAAGTTCACTGTGGCAAAATAAGTTCCCACAGGTGCTGTTAAAACGGTTTTAGCATCTTCTGCAGTCGTAGCACTTACCAGTCCTGAAGTACCATGAGCATAGGATAAATAATTATTTCTTACCACATCGTACACTTTAATTAAAACCGGTTCAGAATTGACTGCTGAACAAGCCCCACTTTGAACAACCGCTCTGAAATAGGTGTCTGCAGTAATCTTTCCCATCCCTGTACCTGGTAGAATATTAGATTTATTATTAATAGTGGCAACCCCTTTCGTAAATTCTATATCCTCAGCTTTCTGCCAGCTTATGACGGTGCCTGTTTGTCCGCTTAATATTAAATCTGATGGTATCGTTCCGGAACAAATGGTCTGTGCCAAACTAACGATCCCACCCACGGCAAGAGGATTTACTGTAATTAAAACGGGTTTAGAATAATTATCTGTACATACCCCTTGAACCAATGCTCTGAAATAAGTATTAACGGTAAGATTTCCTATGGTGACACTTGGTAAAGTCGTTGCGATAGAAACAATATCTTCAACACCTGTGGTAAAGTCTGCAGTTGTGGCTTTCTGCCAGTTTTTAACACCTCCCGTATGTCCACTTAAAGTTAGAGCTGCAGGTGAAGTCCCATAACAAATTGTTTGAGGACCCGCAACGGTTCCTGCAGAAAAAGGATTTACTGCTGTTGTTGCCGAAGCAGCGGAAACAGCCGAACATCCAGAGTCATTCTTGTAATTAACGGTAACCGTTTTACTTCCATCAGTAATCCATTTCAACGTTAATGTATTACTATTATTGCCTGTGCCTCCTGCAGTAATTGTATAATCTGTTCCTAAAACTCCAGATACGGACCAAATATAATTAGATCTGCTTTCCTGAGTCGAATAGGTCACATCGATATTAGCACAAACGAAGGCCGCAGGCTGAGAAGTGAAGGTCACTGCGGGCACTGCATTTACAGTAACCGTAAAGGCATTCGTAAAACTCACAAATCCGTCAGCATTTTTAACCGTAATCGATCCCGTATAGGTTCCCGTTGCGATCCCTGCTGGAACAGCAATTGTATTTAATGTTCCTGCAGTAGCTGTAAAAGGAAAAACAGTATCAACTTGATTTTTCAGTCCTGCTGCAATAGCAGCATCACCCCAAGTAATACTGTATTTCGTAGGTGAACCTTCAGTTCCTGAATATTCAATAGATGCATTTTGAGCAGCGACATTGAAACAAAGTGGTCTAGCACTTGCAGATGCACCAATTGAAACTGTATTTGTTGTTAGCGTAGACAAACATTCGGTCTCTCCACAAATATTTTTATATTTCACAAAATAAGTTGTTGTCGCCGATAGCTTATTGACGGTTATATTTCCTGGTAAACTGCTTATTTTCCCTAAAAAAGTTCCTCCACAGGAATCGGAATAAAATTCAGCATACCCTCCTATTCCCACCGAACCCCATTCACCGAAAGCGTTGTATTCCCTTGATTGTTTACCTCCGCAGTAAACGACGCAGGTGCAACTGGCGCACCTGTTACCTGTACAATTACAATGGTCGCATCAGATTCGGTACCAGAAGTCACCGTTCTTCTGTACCATGTAGTTTGTTTTGTCCCCGGTGGAACCAAATAATCTTTCGCATTATTTATACCTGAGACAGAACCATATCCAGTAGTTGCATTGGTCGTACTCATTTCCCATAAATAAGTATAAGTAATACCATTACCTCCTGTTGGTGTTGATCCTGTTATAGTGATCTCGGGAGCTGAGTTGGAACAAAACGGTTCCGTATAGGTTGCAGCTACATCGTACGTTTTTAATGTACCTGAACAGGGGTCGCCAAAAGTCTCGTTAAAAGAACCTGAAGCAGGGATCTTTGCCGTCGTATTTCCTAATAAGCCCGTTGTTACTGTTCTACTGTTGGTTGCGTGACACGATCCTATCAAAAAATCGGGATAGGTTCCTGATGGGCTTCCGTAACTGGCAAATCTCACATTAATAAAGACAGAACCGGCTGGAGCAGTTAATATTAATGGTCCATTATTTTCACCCACTGTATTACCGGCTTCACCTGAAACCCCATGAGTATAGGAAGCATAATTGTTATTAATCGGTACCTCTGTGGTTTGTCCGAAAGAAAAAGAAGAGATTAAAAGCAGCAGGATCATCCAGCTATTTTTAAACGTAAAGTAATTTTGATTCATATTGTGTTTATTGCTTTTTTTTAATATAATATTAATGGTTCCCGCACTATTATTTAAATCTATTTTCAACTAAATAATCTAGAAGTGGCGAGGAGTATCATCGGTTGGCCTCAAAGGGGTTTCCAAACATAAGTTCAGAAATAAGGTTCAATTACCCTATATGTTAATGCAGTCCACAGCAATGAGGATCCAACTGATATGAATCACTCTGACACTATGGAGTTGCTCCGGAATACCTTTTTATTCAGGTAACATCAGAGAAGCTAATTGGGATTTCTAAAAGAAAAAGGGAGTAAATCGGCGTGATCTTTTTTTGAGAGCGAATTCTCAGACCGCGTCAGCAGTGGAAAAAACAAAAGTAGTAAAAGTAATTTTTTCATCATTTTCTATTCAGAGGTGTTTATAATTTTTATTTGACAGATTGATCATTTAAAAACGCAGTAATTTATGAAAAAAAACAACTGAAATTACTAAATACATCATTTAATTAAAAATAATTAGTAAAACACTACTAATGAACACTTTATAATACCGCTGCAAATCTATATTTTTTTAAAACAAATCTTTCCAAGTCAATACTTATAGCGACTTCTGGCAATTCTAACCTCTTTCAAATAGGATATCGTTAAAATACGCATTAAATTAATCTTGATTTATCAATACAATAAACACTTCTCCAAATAAAGTATTATCACAAAACAGTATTCATGTTAATATTTTAAATAAATGAGGTGCCACAAAAAAGATTATTAAATGAGGTAAGAAAAGTCCTAAAGTTAGAATAAGATTACTGGATCAGAAACAACCTCAGCAGTTCTTTGAAAACAAAAAGAGCATTAATCTTTTCATGCATTGTGGCCATAATTGGAGATAGGGGGCGATATAAACCGATGGGACTAAAAATTATTGCCCGCTGACCCTCTGGAAAAATTACTTTTTAATCTAAGGACTGTACTGAGAAGTGTTGATTCTTTTTTATTAAAAAAGAAGAACGCTGCAGAACGAAACCCTCACATCGAAAAAAGCCGAACAATTGTCCGGCTTTATTATTGAGTAAGATTTTTACATTCTACTTTTTACATTGTACATCGTTTTCTATCTAATGATCTTCTTGGTAACCACATTTCCGTCCTGTTTAATTTTCAAAACATAGGTTCCGTTGACGAAGTTGCTTGTGTCGATTCGGGTTTCTTTATGATTTGGTTTTAACTTGAGCAGTAGTCTTCCGGAAGCGTCATATAGTTCTACTTCAGAAATTGTTTTGGTGGGAGATTTCACCACGAAATCATTTCCGTCACGGTAAACGATCAGGTTCTCTTTTAAAGAAGCAGATGTTCCAAGAACAGTTTCCGGGTGGTATCTGATTTCAAAACGATTCTCAGTAAGTCCTTCATTTGCTGTAAACGATACGCCTTTTCGGATAGGTTCGTATGCATTCCTGTTTCCCTGTCTTTGAGATAAATATTTTGGCCATTGGCAAAAACTCCTTCTATTTCATGAAGTGAAATTACATAGTCACCAGCAACATAATGATTGCTTCCCAGTGGAACAACATCAGCAGGATTAAGAGGATGTTGTCTGCCGTGGATACCTAATTTATCATTACCCAGTATCGAGTAAAAAGCATTTGAACTCATCCCCATTATAGGAGCATCATAATTCAAATCAAATCCATTGGTTGCATGCGGTACATAAGCAATAAGCATGGTATTAAAATCATGACTTGGCGCAGTTACCTTCAACCAGAATCGATCTTTTGGTTGCGATTCTCTAAAGAAGATACTTGCATTTGTTTCATCTCTCATCGCATTATTAAATACTAAAGTACCCTCTTCAATCGCTTTAACGATAAACCCTTGCCCAACTTTTACAACCCCTGTCGGTTTTATAATGCTATTCTGAGCAGGGGTTGAACCTGCTGAATTAAAAATAGCATAATTATTACCATTATAAGATTCAGTCTGATTTTCATACAGATTTACATTGGTCCAGAAATAAGCGTTTCCATCTGTTAATCCGGTATTCAATGTAAATAATCCATTAGCGCCGACTAAATTAATATTGGATGGATATGGATTTCCCACGAGATTAAAACCATTTCCTGACACCGATTTCTCCAAGGCATAAGGAATGGTACCATTATTTGGTTTTCCTGTAAACTTACCTACCCAATCGGTAGCACCTGGAGAACTCTGGTTATTTTTTGCACGAACTGCATATCCCTTCGCTGGTGCAAAAGTGGTAGTTGCAGTTGGAGGATTTGTTCCAGCAAATATTGGGGTAAAAAGGTCATCCCATTCATTATATGTTAAAAATCTAGTTAGAACTGTTCCTGGTGAGAAGTCTTTTAGATTTTGATTCTCTACGGGAGAAGACCAATAGGTGTAATCTAATCGTTTCATATGGGCATTCCTTCTTACCTCGAAGACCCCGTTGTCATCTGAATTCTCGACATTGTTAACCTGAACAAAATCACCATCATTTTCAACAATCACTTTTCCTTTATTGATTAAATTATTAGTCACTAATGCGTAGGTACCCGGTGCAATCGTAAGAGTAGCATCCTTATTTACGGTACAACTGCAGGCTGAGAAACTACCTGATGCTGTACTATAATTACCTGCAATTATTACTGCATCAATACCGTTATCATTTGGAGCTTTATTACCCACCCATGATGCACCATTATAGGTAGCAACTGCACCCACTGTTATTGTTCCTGTTGCGTTAAATGGTCCGCAGGCATTTGTTACCGGGATCGTGTAATTGAAGGTTCCTGACTCCGTAGGAATTCCACTGATAGAAATAACAGTATTGTTTAACCACGTTGCGGTTACTCCTGCTGGCAAACCTACAGGTGACCCAATACCTATTGCATTAATTGTTGCGATCGTAACCGTTGGAATAGCCGTATTATAACAAACGACTGGATCAAAAGAAGCTATCGCTGAAGTCTGACAGACCGCTGGTGCTATTACAGCTGACACTCCAGAAATGGTGGGACCTCCCGCAGCGAAATCAATATCAAAAGTATTTTGGTACGTATCAAAAATATAAATTCGCAGATAGAGACTTTCTCCGGGATACAATACTGTGCCTTCTGGGAAATCCTTTGTTGTCTCCAAAAAATCACTTGTAATTGACTGATTATCAAATAAGGTATTTACTACTCCTGAAAAGTCCTGAGATTTAGAATACCGTACGGTTATATTTCCGTTTCCGGTACTCTTGTACTTCATCTTAAATGATTGAAGATAATCAATTTTATTTCCATTGACATCATTGATGCTCATTGTCAGATATTCACTGGGATCAAAAGAGGAATCGAAATCCTGAACTGAAGGAAACCTTCCCGCTACATGAAAATTAGTACCCGAAGTGGTGAGTTTTAGATTCCCGCCAACTACAGTAAGCTTTCCTCCAGACGTACCCGTGGAGCTGGACGTGGCGGTGAAATCACTCTTATTCCAATTAACCAAAGCGGTGTGAGTACCCGTGTATGGGATCACCTGCAACTCTACCTTTGCTGGAGCAGAGGGGCCCGTTGCATTGGTGAGGGTATAAGTAAAACTATCATAACCCGTATAACCAGCAGTTGGCGCATATTTAACGTTTTGCACTCCATTTACAGTTACGGTACCATGTTGCGGTTGCTGCACCACATTGATTGAAGTCAGCGGACCAAAATAACGGTACTCATCATTTGCGAGAATATCAATCGTATCAGGATTTGGATCATTTTGCAACATTCCGGCTAAGTCATTATTAGCAACAGGTACTTTAGGAGTCATTAAACTCACATCACCTGTAATAGTAGCGCAATCGACTCCCGTTGCATCATGCTTAATTTGAAAAGCCTGATAGGTATTATAAACATAAATTCTAATATAGAGCGTCTGTCCGGAACTAACGGCAGGTGCTGATAAACTATAAGTTCCGTAAACAGAGCTTGCAGGCAGATGCGTAGACGGTTGTAAAACATTTGTAAAACTAACACCATCCGTAGAAGATCTTACCTCCATATATTGATTCCCGTCACTACTGGCTGCCCGTGCCTTAAAATTAAATTTAATATTTGATATTTTATAGCCTACTTGGGGGGTAACCGTAAACTGCATATATTTTGTTAGATCTAAAGCAGCAGGTGTGTGACCATCTGTAGGAGGGGTCGGCCAGCCAGTCAAGTTGTAAAAGGGATCATTTGAATTTCCGGACTGCGCAATCGAAATCTTAGACACTTTTGCTTCCGCTGTAATTTTATCTTCTATCACCGTACTCGTGACCGTTTGTTTATCAGCCAATATTGCTCCATACCATTTCACCAGCGTATTGGTTTGAGACCAGAAATAAAGCGGCATCAGTAGAAAAACCAGTAGTATTTTTTTCATTATATTTAATTTAATTACATTATGAACAATGAAAAAGTTCATATAGGATGTAAAACTAAGAAAATAAAAAACAATAATCGATTATCATTACCAAATACTTATTTATTTTATTATGCATTGGATGTTTTACGGTAGATGACTGCACTTCGACTTCGCTCAGTGACCACACTTCGACTTCGCTCAGTGACCACACTTCGACTTAGCTCAGTGACAGACTACAGGGTTTTACTTGCAAAGTATTGTGTAATTAAGCGATATTCCATGATGAAGAGTCACTTCGACTTCGCTCAGTGACCGTCGATCGGTGACCGATAGTTAGTGACCGCACTTCACTTCGGCTTCACTCAGTGACCGATGGTAAGTAACCAACTGAAGGATTGAATTTGGAGTTTTTGGGTGATTGAGGGTAAAGAAATCAAGGGTATCTACCAACTTCTAAAACACCAAAAAGCCGAACATTTGTTCGGCTTTTTAGTAATATGATAACGATATGATATGCTGAATTTCAGAAAGCACAAGTCAACACCCGTCATCCAACATCCAGCATCTAATTGCTATCTCATGATTTTCTTGGTAACCACACTTCCATCCCGTTTGATTTTCAAAACATAGATTCCGTTGACCAAGTTGCTTGCTTCGATTCGGGTTTCTTTATGATCAGGTTTCACCTTAAGCAGCAATCTTCCGGAAGTATCGTACACTTCTACTTCAGAAATTACTTTGGTGGAAGATTTCACAATGAAATCATTTCCGTCGCGGTAAACAATCAGAGGATCCTTGGTCGTACTTCCAGTTTCTAATACCAGATTGTTTTGATAGACGATCTCAAATCGGCCATCGGTTAAACCTGCATTGGCTGCAAAAGTATAACTACCTTCGGAAATATTGGTAAGGGTTCCTGCTTGATGATCTTTCAGATAAATATTTTGTCCATTAGCAAAAATTCCTTCTTTTTTGTCCAGACTGATGGTGTAGTTACCAGATTCGTACTGATTACTTCCCAGTTGTACTACATCTAAGGTATTGAGGGGATATTGTCTTCCCTGAATCCCTAACCTATTCTGATCTAAAATACTGTAAAATGAATCTGATCCTATGGTCATTAAAGGCGCATCGTAATCTAACTCAAAACTATTGGTTGCATGGGGCACGTACCCTATTAATATGGTATTCACATTCAAAGCAGGTGTAGTTAACTTAAGCCAATAACGGTCTTTAGCTGACGCATTTCCTTTGCTGAAGAAGTTACTGTCATTACTATCACTTCTTATTGAATTATTAAATACCAATAGTTGAGCATTAGCTGTTGATTTTGCTTTAATAATAAAGCCCTGACCTACTTTTATAAATTGCGTAGGCTCAATTGATTCACCACCTACTGATGATGCAGCCCCAACACCTCCTGTTCCACTGAAGATGGCATAATTATTACCGCTATAAGCGGAACCTTGCTGCACTGGTGGAGTTAGATTTATATTGGTCCAGAAATAAGCTATTTTATCAATTTTATCACTATTTAAACTGTACAATTTTTCAAAATCAATATTAGAAGCATAAGGGTTTCCGACTAAATTATAACCACCATCAGTATGACTCGAAGCCAGTGAGAAATTCTGTACACCGTTATTTGGAGCACCAATAAAGGGTCCTATAAAGTCTTTACGTGCATCAGTAAAATTATTAGGAGCCCTAATTGCATAGCCTTTGGCAATCTCAAATTCTTTTGTCCAAGTTACAGGATAAAAGATATCATCGTTTTCATGATACTCTAAGAATCTTGTAGAAACCGTAGAGGGTGAAAACTTTTGAAATATCTGCCCTTTTACTGGAGAACTCCAATAGGTATAGTCTAAACGTTTCATAGGGGAAATTCGTTCTACGGTGAATATACCCGTACCAGAATTCGAATCCTGATCATTAACCTGAATTAAATCACCATCACTTTGAACAAGAATTTTTCCGTTATTGATGATGTCATTTTGAATGGTAACGGCAGACTTTGGAATTACTGTTAAAGTTACTCCCGTATTTACCTGACAGCTACAAGCAGTAAGGCTTTCTCCATCTTCAGTACTATAATCTGCGGCGAAAATTACTTTTTTAGTACTATCTGGCAATCCGTTACTCCAGTTTATTCCACCATTATAGGTCGTAGGCGCACCATCATTTAAGGTCATTGTAATCGGCTCCGAAGTCGAGGGTGAACCGATTGAACATGGACTCGCCTTAGAAGTCATTACCACTGTTACTTTCGCGCCATCTGCTAATGTTGTTGTGGTGTAAGTAGAAGAGGTAGCTCCTGGCATATCTGTCCCGTTCACTTTCCACTGATAAGCAGGTGCTGTTCCACCGTTTGTAGGAGTCGCGGTAAAGGTTACTGAAGTGCCAGAGCAAATGGTTGTTCCAGGATTTGCTGAAATAATAACACTTACTGGTAAATTAGGATTTACCGCCAAAGTAACCTCATTTCCGTTGGTCGTTCCACAACCATTAGTAGCAACGTATCGAATTTTCTTTCCGTTATCTGCAAAAGCAATAGTGTAAGGAACTGTAAGCGCTCCAAAAACGCCAGTGCCAACCGTTGTTTCTATTTGCCATCCCTGTGATGTTACTGTTGAGCCATTAGCAGTTAAGGTAGGTGCTGTAGGACTCAATGATCCGCCTGAACACAATGCTGCTGGTGCCGATATAGCTGCTATAGTTGGAACATTATTCACCTTCAAAGTAACCTCATTTCCGTTGGTCGTTCCACAACCATTAGTAGCAATGTATCGGATTTTCTTTCCGTTATCTGCAAAAGCAATAATGTAAGGAACTGTAAGCGCTCCAAAAACGCCACTGCCAACCGCTGTTTCTATTTGCCATCCCTGTGATGTTACTGTTGAACCATTAGCCGTTACTGTAGGTGCTGTAGGATTCAATGATCCGCCTGAACACAATGCTGCTGGTGCTGATATCACTGCTATGGTTGGAACATTATTTACCGTCAAAGTAACCTGATTTCCGTTGGTCGTTCCACAACTATTAGTAGCAATGTATCGGATTTTCTTTCCGTTATCTGCAAAAGCAATAGTGTAAGGAACTGTAAACGCTCCAAAAACGCCACTGCCAACCGCTGTTTCTATTTGCCATCCCTGTGATGTTACTGTTGAACCATTAGCCGTTACTGTAGGTGCTGTAGGATTCAATGATCCGCCTGAACACAATGCTGCTGGTGCCGATATAGTTGCTATGGTTGGAACATTATTTACCGTTAAAGTAACCTCATTTCCGTTGGTCGTTCCACAACCATTAGTAGCAATGTATCGGATTTTCTTTCCGTTATCTGCAAAAGCAACAGTGTAAGGAACTGTAAGCGCTCCAAAAACACCACTGCCAACCGCTGTTTCTATTTGCCATCCCTGTGATGTTACTGTTGAGCCATTAGCCGTTACTGTAGGTGCTGTAGGATTCAATGATCCGCCTGAACACAATGCTGCTGGTGCTGATATCACTGCTATGGTTGGAACATTATTTATCGTTAAATCAATCCCATTATCACTACCTGTCACAATAGGATTACTACTTACAACACGAATTCTATATTTTGTTCCCGCTAAGGTTCGCGCAGGAATAGTGGCTGAGATTGTTCCGGCTGATGTTTGTGTTAACGTCCCGATACTTACTGGCGTAGTAAAACTTCCTGAAGCATTAGATAATTGAGCCGTAAAAATATTTCCAGAATCAAAGGTTCCAACAATGGTAAACGGTACCGACACAGATGAACCTGCACAAAATGGAAAGCCCGTTATCGAACCTGTAGCAATTTTTTGCTTTTGTCTTCCAAAAGCAAAAAATCTATTATTTCCAAATGCCGCTGAATTATTTATCCCATTCCCGCCAGGAGTTCCGCCTAAAGAGGCGTACGTTCCATTTGCAGCGATACTTCCCGCCACAATATCCAGTGGCGATATCGCTGTTGGTCGACTTAAAGAAACAGAGCTATTGGAAAAAGTTCCTGCAGTAACAATCGACCAATATTCTGTGGTACTTAGCGCTGAAACAGATGACAAATCAGCTTTTCCTGCACTATCGGCACTGAAGGCTTCTGCGGTTACGGTTGCACCAACTGTTGGAGCAGTTGTATTCTTTAAAATAAAAGGCAAATAATTAGCCCCTTTACCCACTGGAAAAGCATACGCGTTAGCCAATGTAGTTGCCCATTTTACAGGTCCATTTACAAAAGAAGTCGCACTACCTCCTGTAGCACCAGTGACAGCAGTATTGGTTATATTTACAAAATTCGCAGCTGATGCATTTAAAATACCTTTGGTCATGGTAAGGGTTCCTGCCACGTCAATTGGCGCATTATTTGTCGCCCCCGCTCCGTTAAAAGTTAAATTAAAAAACTTTCCATTAGCTCCGGATAAAATACCATCAATAGTTTGAGCCGCAGTTCCTACAAAATTCACCTTACTATTCCCCGCTGTAAAAGTTTTACTATTGTTCCAATTTCCAGAAATATTAATAATTGGTGTTCCTGTACATGTATATGTACTTGCATTGGTTATGATAAACTCTCCTATATTTGCGATACCACCTGTGTGGTTAAATGTCCCGACAAGCGAACCGAAACCAACATTCAAACCATCTGCATTAAGCACACCAGAAGAAAAATTCACTGTACCATTTTTTTCACCGAAACCTGCATACAATGTACCTTTAACATTCAAAGTTCCTCCATTGATTAATAAGGTTCCTCCAGAATTAAAAACAGCATCATTTGCATTTACAGTAGAATTTACTGGTATAACAAATGTTCCACCATCCATATTAAAAGAAGACCAGAAATTATCGTTCACAGTCATGGTACCATTTGCCAATATACTGCCACTTGTATTCGTGAGTGTTAAAATACTTAAAGCAGACGTCCCTGTGTTTATGGTTTTATCAACACCGTTCATTCCTAAGTGCGAACGTGGTTTTGGATATTTAGCAGTGATCGCTCCACTATTTACATAAGCACCACTAATATCCAGATTGCCACTGACAACTATTTGTCTACCGTAACCATCCCAGGAAACATTATGCGTAAGAATACCTTCTGTCGCAACCATAAGATTGCCACCAAATAGATAACTGTCGACTGTGTTAGATAATACTAAATCCCCTTTCGTTACCGTTAAATTACCGGTTACAGAAAAAGCGTTACTACTATTAGTAACCGTTGAATTTCCAGTACTTCTATTAATAGCCAAGTTCCCGAAAGCACTCGTTTTAGTCCCTCCAATCACTGATGCTGCCGCAGTACCATCGAAAGTCACTGTAGAAAGCAACCCTGCTGTTAATATGCCATTATTTATAAAATCTCCTTTAATATTTAAGAAGCTGGTAGCAGAATTGCTCAATGTTAAAGTAGCGTCATCATTAATCGTTACATTATTAGCAACAGCATTTACATTAGTAATGGTAGGCATATGCGATACTCCTGCTGGGATAACTACATTAGTTCCTGCAGTTGGCACAGCTCCGCTACACCAGTTTGATGCAGTATTCCAATCAGTACTGGTATAACCTGTCCAAGCTCCCGCGGTACAAGAAGCAGTCCCTACACTAATTTTCCCTGTCGCATTAGTGAAATAAGTAGTATTTATATTACCTCCATAACCAGTTCCTCCCCACGAACCATTTATCGTGCCCGCACCTCCTAGTGTAAGAGTCGCTGCACTATGTGTAAAACCAGTACCTAAGTTAGCAACAACACCTGACAACATAGACCAGTTTCCATTAACAGCGGTATTTGCTCCAAATGTTTTAGTCCCTGAACCAGACAACGTAAGGTTGCTGTAACCTGTAGCTTTTACGGTTTGAGCAGCTCCGTTATAATTAACGGTATTTCCCGCAGCAGTTGCGGTAAGAGTAGTAATTCCTGAAGTTCCGCCAATATTTAAAATTCCTGTAGCAGCATTTGTTAATGTTCCTGCACCGGATAATGCAGTATTTATTGTAAGTGTACCACTATTTGTTGTAGTTACGCCAATCGTCACATTAGGTATAGCAATTTCAGCTGAACCACTAATTATTTTTCCTGTACCAGAAAAAGTGTGAAGTCCAGAATTAGTAGTAAAAACATTATTATTAGTTAAATTACCTGCGTAATTGATTGCTGCATTTCCAATCTCATTCCAAGTACCACTTGTATCGATGGTAACGTTTCCTGTAAATGTTTTTGTACCAGTTCCACCAAGGACTAATGTGCCTATAACTCCTGTAGTTCCTGTAACTCCAAGAGTAAAATTATTTCCCGTAGTAAAACTTGCTCCATCACCTACATCCAGATTACCACCAATTACTAAATTTGCCGTTGTTGTAGTTGTTCCACCGCTTACACTTAAATTATTAAACAAAGTAAATATAGTAGTAGGCAAAGTATTGTTTGCCGTCATAACAACTGTTCCCGTACTTGGAGTCCAAGTATTTCCAGTTACCGTATTTACAGTTAAAGAACCAACATTTAGAATTGATCCAGCGGACATAGTAACCGTTCCTGAAGCAGGAGTAGCACCTGAATTCCCAAGAATTAAACTTCCAGCTGTAAGTACTGGTGTCGTTCCAGCAAAAGTAATTTTCCCGGTACGATTCACATTTCCCGCTGCGCCCAACCGTATATCTCCAGAAACCGTAAGAGCAGAACTGGTTCCCGAAAAAGTAAGTATCCCTCCGTTGTTTGTTGCTGTGCCTCCCAATTGCAAACTACCACAAGCAGCATTTGTTACGTTTACAGTAACAGTATATCCTCTTTCGATAATAACTGTATCACCTGTTTTAGGGAAAACCCCAGTTCCAACTTGTCCTCCGCCAGATGTTGTCGACCACGTTGCTCTTGCATCCCAGTTGCCGCTGGCTCTGGAATAATAAGTCGCACCAGAAGAAAAAGAAGAGATAAAAAGCAGCAGGAGTATCCAGCTATTTTTAAATGTAAAGTAATTTTGATTCATATTGCGTTTATTGCTTTTTTTTAATATAATATTTAATGATTCCCGCACTATTATTTAAATCTACTTTTAACTAAATAATCCACAAGTGGCGAGGAGTATCATCGGTTGGCCTCCAACGGAGTTTCTAAAAAGAACTTCAGAAACCAGGGGCTATAGCCCAATCCGTAAATGCAGTCCACGGTAATTTTGATTCAAACGATTTGAATCACTCTGACACCATGGAGTTGCTCCTGAATACCTTTTTATTCAGGTAACATCAGAGAAAGAAATGGGCTTTTGAAAAGAGAAGGGAGTAAATCGGCTTGATTCTTTTTGGAATATTTTTTCTCAGACAGCTCCGGCCGCGGAAAAAACAAAAGTAGTAAAAGTAATTTTTTCATCATTTTCTATTCACAGGTGTTTATAATTTTTATTTGACCAATTGGTCATTTAAAAACGCTACAAATTTATATAAAAAAAAATGAAATTAATAAATAAACCAATTAATTAAAAACAATTAGTAGAATACTGCTAACAAGCACTTTACAACACCCCTATTAATCTATATTTCTTTAAAAAAAGCATTACTAATTCTCCAATCAACGACCTATAAGAAATAAAAATAGAATATCGCTAAAAAACATATAAAATAAATAGGTATTCCGCAACATAACCAAGGATTAATTAAGTAAAATATTAACATAAGAAATTATTAATGTTTATATTTTAAACAAATGAGAAATCATTAGAAAGAGTACTAAAGGAGAAAAGACGAGAGCCCTACAATCAGAATAGGATATTAAATACCGAAAACACCTCAGCTGTCAATTAAAAACGCAAAGAAAGTTAACCTTTTTTTGAATGTTGCGGCCACAATCGAAGATCGGTAACATAAACGAATGGTATTAAAAAGAATCATATCCGCTGTCAGGAATGTTTACTTTTTAAATGTCAGGATTATTGTAAGAAGCATAGATTCTCTTATTAAAGAGATAAAACTTGAAAATCAAAACCTCGCAATCGAACAAAGCCGAACAATTATTCGGCTTTGTTGTAACATAAAACGATATGACACTTTAGATCTTTCACACTGCAGTTAACACCCATCATCCAACATCAAGCATCAAACGATAATTTTTACTTCGTTATTTTCTTGGTCACAACACTTCCGTTCTGCGCACCAAGTGAAGCGAAAGTGATTTTCAAAACATAGATCCCGTTGAGGAAGTTGCTTGCATCGAGTCGGGTTTCTTTTTGGTTGGGCGTGAGTTTCTTCATCAGTCTTCCGGAAGCGTCAAATACTTCAAGAGCTGAGATATTTTTAGCTGGAGATTTTACTACAAAATCATTTCCGTCCCGGTAAACAATGAGGTTATCTTTCAGAGAAGTACCTGTTGTGAGAAAAGTTTCCGGGTGATAGACGATTTCAAACCGGCCCTCTGTTAAACCTTCATTTGCGGTAAATCGGTAATTGGCTTCTGATAGATTAGTGAGGATGCCGGTTTGTTTGTCCTTTAAATAAACAGGTTGTCCGTTATCAAAAATCCCTTCTCTTTCCCCCAAAGAAAAGACATAGCTTCCAGTTGCGTAATGGCTGGTTCCTACTTTTACGACATCGGTCAGTTGCAATACCTCTTCCCGACCCTGAATTCCCAATCGCCGATCACCGAGCGTTGTAAAGAGCGCATCAACCCCTAAGCCGAATAACTCGGTATCATAATCAGCATCATAACCATTGGTTGCATCTTCAACATAGCCAATTAAAGTCGTAGTTACCACCTGTAACGGAGTGGTTAAATGCAGCCAGTATCGGTTGATCGGCACGTCATTATCTTCCAGAGCTCCTTTATTAAAAAAGACCGAACTGGAGCCAACGGTTCGGATGGTATTTTTAAAGGTGAGGGTTCCGTTCTGTTTCGCTTTCACTATAAAGCCCTGTCCTACTTTAATAATTTTGGTGGGTGTAGCACTTTTAATATTGGCATTTGCTCCTAACGTGGCGGGAATTCCACCTGTCCCATTGAGTATTGCATAATTATTATAATAACCAGCTCCTGGGTAAGTGCTACCTTGCATGCCCGGACTGGGATTCAGGTTGGTCCAGAAATAAGCAACTTTATTGATGCGCATCGCATTATTGTTGGCCAACTGATAAAAATCAATATTGCTTGCATACGGGTTTCCGATCATATTATAACCGTTGCCCGCGGGAAGCGATTGGTATTCCAACGGGAAGGTCACTTCTCCGTTATTCGGGATACCTTTAAAAATCCCAGTAAAGACTTGCATGGGAGCTGGATCAGAAGCTGTTCCAACCGGATAATTATTGTTGGCTCTAATCGCATATCCTTTTGCAGCACTTTCGAAAACCCCAAGATGATTGTTTCCGAAACTGTTGGTTAATGGGTTGATAACTTCAAACAAATCATCGCCTTCATTATAGGTGTAAAATCGTGTATCAATCGTTCCCGGGGAAAAGGTCTTCAGATTTTGACCTGAAACCGGCGAGGCCCAGTAAGTATAATCTAATCTTTTTAAATTAGAGTTGCGTTTAACAGTGAAAGTTCCATTCCCGGAGTTGGTATTGATTTCGTGAATCTGAACAAATGAAGCCTCATTTTCTACAATGACATGTCCATTATTTAAGAGCTGATCAGAAACAATGAAAGGACTGTCTTTTGAAACAGTTACGGTTGCATTATTAAGTTCGCATTGACAAACCTGCAGACTTCCTCCCCAAGCAGCAGTGTTATAATTTCCGTTAATAATTACCTTATCCGTTTTCACAGGAGGAGAAGGCAACCATGCAGAACCATTCCAGACTTTCGGAACGAGACCGGTGCTAATCAATCTAATATCATCTAAAATCCAGGATTCATGTGCTGCATTATCCTGCACCGCAATTCTTATTTTCAGCTGAGAAACTGCCGGCAGATTTTGAATCGACACTTCATTATACTGTTGAGCTGCATTGGCTTTAAAATAGGTCAAAAGATTATTAGCAGCATAATTTTTAACCCCTGTGATTTTTCCAGCATTGCCAAAACCCCAGGCGAGATTATCAGTATCTGAAACTAATTTCGCCTGCTGATACCAGGTTGCTCCATTATCCGGACTTATTTCAACGAGCACGAAATCCATTTTATCAGCATCACTGGTCGCTGGTGTACCAGTGGCATCGAAGGAGTCCATTCCGTTCGTATTACTTCCTAAAGAAAACGCCGCCACCTTAAAATAGAGCTCGATATTGGAATAAATGGAAGTATCAACGGGTTCAAAATCAAAGATGAG
The DNA here is from genome assembly GCF_015191005.1 of Kaistella flava (ex Peng et al. 2021). NCBI lineage: Bacteria > Pseudomonadati > Bacteroidota > Flavobacteriia > Flavobacteriales > Weeksellaceae > Kaistella > Kaistella flava (ex Peng et al. 2021). The sequence goes on from NZ_CP040442.1 coordinate 2,129,115, forward strand.
GGGTTTGAGTGAAGAATTCGGTTCACTGCCACCCTGAATCCTGAACCCGCGCAGACCTTCTGAATACAGATTATTGGTTGCAGGTTTGTCATTAGCACTGCTTTTACCGCTTATAAAACCGGTTTGAGGACCATACATCTCAGTATTATTAACCGTATAGGTGAGTTCTGTAAATTGCGGAATCGATTCAAAACCTTGCTGGGCAATAATCACCTCCCCAGCAGCACCACAAAAATTAGCATTTCCGGCAATAGCGAAATCGTAGGGATTGCGAAGAGGATCATTGTTGGCAATAACAACTGTTACGGTTTTTAAACCAACAGTGGTAGGTGCAAACCGAACATCGAAGTCGACCGATTGTCCTTGTGCCAGTTCAGTGCCGGGCGCTGGATCATTAAGCACCGAAAAATCAATATCATTTGCGCCCGTCAAACTGATTTCTCCCAAAATTAAATTAGCACCACCTTTATTGGTAATGGTATATGTTTTCGTTTGGGAGTTTCCTAAATTTTGGGCAGCAAACAAGGTTCTGTTCAGACCGGAAGGAGTGGTACTTCCTTTGTTAATCGTGGTGGTACCGCCTGTCAATTTCATTTCTACTTTTGCCGGTAAAACCTGTCCCGAAACACCGACTAATCGGGTGACTGCAGATGGAGAGGTCAGGCTAATGGTTCCGGAATAAAAACCTGCAGGTAACCCATTTTTTAAACGGATGTGAATAACTTTATTAGTAACGCCATTGGTTCCGCTTTTAGCAAAAACGACTTCCTGAAAAGGGAAAGCATTCCCACCGTCGTAGGCGGCATTCGAAGAAATTTCCCAGCCTGCAGATACAGATACCGTAAGATCGGAACCAAGGTCAGAACCATCAACCCTGAAACTTTGTGTAGGAGATGATGGCCCCTGCGCAAAATCGTAAGCGAAACCGGAGAATATTAGATTCTGTGGTAAGGTATTGATCAAAATGATAGGCTGAGTAACTACCGCTTTTACGGAAAAAACATATACTGTTTTATTAGGGTCATTACTGCCAATAAAAATGATTTCCGAATAAGTTCCTGGCGTTGTGCTGCTAAAAGAAACTGTAAAACTCTGGTTGGTAAAACCCGTCATTGGATTCACCGTTGGTTGAGCCGACACGGAAAACCCATGGGAACCATCCAACAAAGCGACGGCAGGATGATCTAAGATAAGGTCACCGCCACCTTTATTTTCGATAACAAATGTTTTCGAAACTACCGCTCCCGAGATGACAGATCCAAAATCAGTATTATTTGAAACAGCGGTCACGTCTGAGCCATCCGGAATATTATTTCCGTTTCCTTTGATTATAATATCCGGATAAGCAGATCCTGTATAACAAGTCCAGACAAGATCATCAATAACGACCTGTTGATTTACAGCATTCCTAACTTCTATAAGAACAACTCCGGGAATATCAATATTATTGACGGTGAAAGTTTCCACCCCGGTATGATCCCAAGCTTGAGAGGTCGCCACCTTTGCTCCATTAATAAAGAGATGCACTTGTCTGTTTCCAGCGCCTGTGAAACCTTTCCTCAACTTACAGCTAAAACTTGAAATCCCGTTGGCAATAGCAGACGAGGCTAATTTACTGGTAGTTTTAGAAAATAGGATTCCTTTTCCATTAATGCCATAAATCCCTTCATTTCTTGCTTCTGTATAAGACCAGGTGATGAGATGATTACCCACAAAAGAGCCTGTTGTGTAGGAATTTGTGGCATTTGAATTAGAAAAATCTTCTGCATAATTACAGGGTGCTGCTAAGGTTGTCGCCGAAGCCTGTGGTGCACCGCCCAGTTTATAATCGATTGCAGTTCCCGAATTGGTATAAGGCCAGATTTTAAAATAATAAGTGGTAGCAGGACTGAAGCCAGACCCATTAAAACCTCTTGTTCCCTGTGCTACATTTTGGGAAACACTGCTGTTTGCTACCGGCATACCGTCGGCAGGGTCTGGTATTGCTGCAAAAGAAGTATCACTCCATCGAATAAGATAACCATCAGGTATTGGCTCCAACACCGAATCGATCCACTGGAGCGCAATAACATTATTAGCCAGGGTACCACCAATAAAACCTGCTGGAAACTGGGCAGGCTCAGGCTTAATAAGAGAGGAAACTACCGAGCCGTTGAAGGTGAAATCATTGATACTGAAAGTTCCTCCCGGCGCAGATGCACCCCAGGCATAGATCCTAAAAGTAATGGAGGCTGTTCTGTTTTGGAAATTAGCAGCAGTCAAATTAATAGTTCCTCCTGTTTCCAAGGGTATAGCAATAGTAGTCCCAAAAGAATCAAGACTGGTACGTATGGCAAAATTTTTCGGTCCGGTACCGGATACTTGTGAAGAATAAACGAAACTTAAGAAATTAATCGAAAAGTTCGAATTGGGCGTAAGCATGAATTCGAAATAGTCATTTGCATCCAAATCTGCAGAATTCCAGCCAGTTGCATTATACCTGTCATTTGCATTACTACCAATGACTCCTAAACCCCTTCCTATTCCGGTAACAGAAATATTATCATTAAAGGTTTGACCTTCAGTATAAGGATTACCAGTATTCGGATTGGTGCCGGTAATTGGATTTGAAAAAATGCTTTGCGCAAAAAACAGATGACACGCAAAAAAGACATAAAAGAAAAACCCTCTTTTAAAAGGTAAAATTGTTTTCATAATCATTTGGTTTTCAATACCAAATTTAGGAAAAACACGCAGTTTGAGAAGTACTCTGTTTCAGGGATTTCAGAGAGGGTGAAAAGGACAAAAAGACCGCCAACCTGCAGATGAAAAAGAGATTAAAGAAATCATTTGAAATCGATTCAACCTATTAAAAAATCAGTACGGAACGGCTTTAGCCTGCTTTCAAAACGGAAGTATAAAATTAGGCTTTAGTCAAAATTTAAAATAGGTTTTCATTGAAGTCTTTAATTTCTTTAATTCGATTATCGGGTTAAATCCCAGTACAAGAGATTTTACCTGCAAATAATTTTGTTGAAGCAACTACCCAATTAATGTTGATCGAACTCAGGTAATTTCGAAATGATGAGTAATCAGCGCAGAAGAAAAACAGCCACGCACAAAGATAAAAGAAACAGAGAGAAAGAAACCTATTCTTTAAAAATTCAACCCGAGCATTAAACAACAAAAAAGCCGAACAATTGTCCGACTTTTTATTGATAATATACATTGACCTCTTACTTTGTAGATGGTATTTTTACATCTTACTTTCTACCTCGTATCTACTTTACAATTTTCTTGGTAACCACATTTCCTTTCTGATCATTGGGCGAAGCAGACGTGATTTTCAAAACATAGGTTCCGTTGACGAAGTTGCTTGCATCGATTCGTGTTTCTTTATGATTTGGATTTAACTTGAGCAACAATCTTCCGGAAACATCATAAACTTCTACATCAGAAATTGTTTTGGTAGAAGATTTCACCACAAAATCATTACCATCGCGGTAGATAATCAAGTTCTCTTTTGAAGAAGTATCTGTTCCAAGAACAATTTCAGGTTGGTATCTAATTTCAAAACGATTTTCGGTAAGCCCTGCATTGGCTGTAAAACGATATTCTTTTTCTGAAAGATTAGCGAGAATACCATTTGCTCTGTCTTTGAGATAAATATTTTGTCCGTTGGCAAAAACCCCTTCTGTCTCCTGAAGTGAGATTACATGATCGCCGGCGGTATAATGATTGGTTCCGATAGCAACAATATCGTTGGTATTCAAGGGAAACTGTCGTCCTTGTATACCTAATTTATACTCATTTAGGATGGAGAAGATTGCATCTGAACTCATGCTTAACATAGGAGCATCATAGCTCAATTCAAAATTATTGGTTGCATTAGGAACATAAGCAACAAGAACCGTAGTGAAATCCTTGCTAGGGGTTGTTAATTTCAACCAGAATCGGTCTTTGCCTTCTTTTGTGTTTTTATCGAAAAATATACTGGAATCTGCACTTCTCACGCTGTTATTAAAAACTAAGTTTTGTCCGTTAGCGTTTGTTTTTGCTTTCACAATAAATCCTTGGCCCACTTTTATAATTCCAGTTGGTTTAACATCACTACCTTGGGCAGCCCTTGTTCCCGAACCGTTTAGCATTGCATAATTATCATCCTTATAAGTTGTTCCACTTACATTTGCATTTACATTAGTCCAGAAATAGGCAACGTTTTCTAATACCGCACTGTTGAGTGTGTGTAAGCCTGATGCTCCATCAAAGCTGATATTAGAGGGGTACGGGTTCCCAACTAGATTATAACCACCATCAGGGTGATTTGTAGCGCTATAAGAATAGGCTAATTTAAACTCTTGTACTCCATTATTCGGAGTTCCTATAAAATTACCCGTCCACTTATCCTTAGTATTAGATTGGGTATTGCTTGCGCGGATAGCGTATCCTTTAGCAGGAACAAAGTCGGCGTTAACATTGGTCACCGCAGTAAATAAATCGGTTCCTTCATTATATTCTAAAAATCTATTATTAAGAGTTCCTGGTGAGAAAGTCTTTAAAACTTGACCATTAACCGGTGACGACCAATACACATAATCTAAACGCTTGATATTAGCGATTCGCCTTACAGTGATTGCACCTGAATTTACAGCTTCATCGTTAATCTGCACCAAATTGGCATCACTTTCTACTACAAAATTGGCGATACCGGCATTATTTATAATACCATTTGTAACGGTTAAGAGACCTTCTTTCATTATTATTAAACTTCCACCACTTTCTACTGTTATTGTGCCAACTATCACATTAAATCCTGCAGGAATTTTAACTGCAGTACCATTTTTTATAACAATAGTACACGCATTTATATTTGATGTCTCGGAATAATCTGCAGCAAATATTGCAGAAGTTGAAGAATCTGGCTCTCCATTGCTCCAAGATACTCCATTCCAAGTGGTACTTTTAATGGTGATCGTTGCGATATTCGAAACACTCTCATCACAGTCACCATTTTGTAAAACTGCTCTTATATAAGTAGTCGCATTTACAGGTCCAATTTCTGATCCAGTAAGAGTTGTTGTGAAATTTGAAATATTTTCGAAAGTTGTAAAATCCGCATCTGTAGATTTTTGCCAATGCAAAACTTTCCCTACACTTCCCGTTAATTGTAAGTCAGCAGATAGTGAATTCGTACAGATTTGTTGACTAGCATTTGATACTGTTCCTCCAACAGATGAAGGAAAAATATAAACTGGAATCACATTATCCACTGCCGAAAATCCATTTGCATCGCGAACAGTAAGTGTATAATTTGTTGTTCCGACGGTAGTTGTTGGAATTTCAACCTCATCTGAGTTAGGCAATCCATTTGACCACATATACGTAAATGGTGCATCTCCACCAGAAATTACTGCATCCATTGTATGGGTAGATCCAATACAGAAATCTCCATAACCATAAACTTCAAGAGTAAAATCTCCTGCTTTTAGACCTGTAAAGGAAGAAGTCTGTCCATTAGTTAAGGTAGCATTAGTTGCAACCAAAGTATTATTAGTCAATGCACCGAACTTAATCCAAGGATTTGTAGTTAAGTTAAAAGTTCCATTTAACTGTGCAGCAGAAATTTCTGTTTCTGCTCCAAGAATATCTAAAGCATCGTATTTTCCAGTAATCGTTGCAACCGCTCCCGTAATTCCGGTTTGAGTTACATTCCAATACTTTCTCAAATAATTCTGAGAACTATTATTGTTTGGATGTTTTACGTTTTCAGCATTTACTCCTACAAAGGCATTAGAAAATGTTCCAGCAGTTATATTTACCGTAATTGGCGCATAACTTGGCGCGCCAGCTAATTCTCCAATTGGGAATAAATAACTTCCGACCCCTGTGAAAGGTCTGCGTACTACACCAGTTCCGTCAGCTACAATCATTGTGTTTGTGCCAAAAGTTCCCACAACAGGATTAATTCCAAGAGTTAAATTTTTGTCACCTATAACTACATTTCCTTTTGTAAGTGTTAGTGTTCCACCAACAGCAATATCCTTCGCAAGAATAACTGCTCCTGCTTCTTTGTTTACAATTAAATTACTAAAGTTAATTGCAGCCGTTCCACCAATTGTTTGATCAGAAACACCAGCCAAATTGATTGTTTTCCCTGTAAAAGATACAAATTGATCTAGGGTCAGATTTCCTCTTACATTTAAAGTCGTTGAAGCAATTGTAGCTCCAGTTCCAGTAACTATTAAGTTATGATATCCACCTAATGAGTCTCCACCAACTGTAGGAATTACTTGATTTGTTCCTTTAAATTCTATTGTGTTTGGAATTAAGGTTGTAAACATAGTTCCGTTATTTGTCAAAGTACCAGCGATGCTCATATAATTTCCATCTAAGGCATGAAGTCCAGCTCCAGCTGCAATTGTTAAATTATTAAAACTTGTGTTTCCAGCAATTGTAGCATCAGCATTTTTAAATGTCACCTTGCTTGTTCCGGTTCCAGGATTGAAAGTTCCGTTGTTTTGCCAAGCTCCCGCTCCACCAGATACTGTTAACTGAGCATCTGCTGGCACATTTACAGTTCCGCCTGCTTCAATGATAATCAATTGTACGTTTGAATTAACATCAATGATAGGTGATCGATTAGAAGAACTGGAAACAATTGGAATAATTACCTTTGAATCTTCAGTTGGAGCATTATTAGGCGTCCAGTTCGCTATCGAATTCCATGAAGTACTCACTGAACCATTCCACGTTAAAACATTCGCTTCAGACTCGTCCAGGGTGATATATACTTTATCAAATGTAGGTTCAAAATACAAACTAATATCTGCATTAGTAATTTCCACCCAATTTTCGTCAGTATTATTGTTGGAACGTCCTTGATCAAATGTAGTTACTGGCACAGTTGTCTTATGTCCCCAAAAAACCAATTTAGATTCTACATTGCTATTTAATTCACTATCTAAATAATGCTGACGAATAATGGCTTTTGTACCAACCGCACCTGTTTGAATAATATCAAATTGGCGTAGAATTGTTCCTGCTTTCCAAGTTGGCGCTACACCAATTGTCAATTTTGCACTCATCGAAGTAGGAAGTGTTCCTGCTGGAGGGAAAGTAATTGAAGAATTTGGATGTCCAAAAGTGTATAATTTATTTGTCGTGAAATAATTTCTTCTAATGATTCCAGTCACATCACCAATTCCTGTATTTGTTCCATCTGGTCCCATCGTTAAGGTAAAAGCACCCATATCTAAACTTCCTTTTGTTGAACTTGCATTTGCGGCTGGCAAATCTAGTTTACCATTCACAGTAACATCGGCAGCTGCAGTTGTTCCAGCAGTTGATGATAATGTTAAATTGTTATAAGTCCCAGCAACTAATGTTTGAGCTGCAGAAGTTGCATTCATGTTCAGAATACCAGTACCTCCCCAAGTTTTGCCTGAAGCAAAAGGAGTTGCAGTTGTATTTTGTATTCGGATTATTCCATTGTTCTGAATAGAAGTTAAATTTCCAGATAATATGTTTGTTCCTAAATTTAAAGTTTGTTGCTCATCAACTCTTAAAAGTTGGTTTACAGAAAAACCATCTTGAACGGTAACTGAATTTGCAGTCGCTCCTATTAAACTGAAAGAGTCAAAAAGATTGGTTGTTCCAGGAGTCGTCTGATCAAAACTTAAAAAAGGATTTAGATTTCCTCTTACAACCAATTTACTGGTTGCTCCACCGGTTAAACCATTTGCAATAGTATTTTCCACTTTTCCAGCAATGGTTAAAGTTTTTTCTTTAATTGCTAATTTACCACCATTAAAAAGTAATCTATTTTGAACAGATAAATCATTTGATAAACTTGCATTTCCTTGCAAAACGAAATCTTCAGCAATTCCATCAAAAGATGCAAATGTTGTTGTCGGGTTGGCAATTACCTCAATATCATCAATCCCAAATTCATCTTGTGCTCCAGTTCCTGAAACTAATGATCCTGACCATCTAATATAATAGTAAGCATTATTAGCTATATTTCCTGTCGGAATTGTAACAACTCTATAATAGGCTTTCCAACCCGGAGCTAAATCTGCTGTAGTTGGTGAATCAACATCTGCTATAATCTGATCTGTATATGTTCCAGTTGCAGATGAACTGTAGCTAAAGCGAATTCTACTAGAAGCTGCTTGATCATTATATACATATACTTTGTATCCAATACTAGCGCTTGTCATTGTTGCGCCAGTTTGATTCTGAATTCTTAAAGTAATTGATCCTGGATTAAAATCAGCAGAAGTTCCAGTACCACCAGGCTGAATTCCTAAGGTGTAGTTTGGATTATTAGAATTTCCAACATTAAACGCATAGATTCCTGTATCGTCTTCCTCACCATCGGAAGGACCATTTTCGTAACTACTGTCTTCTACACTGTTTCCAGCAAAAGCAATATTTCCACCTGAGAATCCTGAAAACGCCCAAGAATTTGAATCCAGCTGTCCGCTTTCAACAATTTTAGACATTCCAATTCCTTGAAACGTATCAAGATTGACTCCATCAACGGTATCGTCAAAGTTTATTTTATAAGAGGTATTTGCTAACTTAACTTGCAAACCAGCTGGACTATTTAAAGTAGTCGTGTTTCCAGTTGCGCCATCTGAACGATAATTTTCGGTAGCAGGAAGACCATTAAATTCTACAATCGAAATATGATAAACTGTGCTTGGCTGCAGACCTGTGATTTGAACAGAAGTTCCAGCTCCTTTATAAGCCACAAAGTTTCCCGTTCCAATTTGAGAGCCCGTTCCAAAAGCAGCATTTGCATTATAGGTAATACCATCTGAAGGAAGTGTGCTTACTGCGGCTGCTTCTTTAATAAGTACTAATCTTTGAGCTCCATTTCCGCCGATCCAATTTAATTTGAATCCAGTTGATGTTATGTTGGTAAATGAAACGCCAGTTGCATTTGAAGTTGGTTCGGCAGCAAATACGCGTCCTGAAACCGCAACTAGTTTAGTTAATGCATTCGGGGAAGCATGTGAAATATTTCCAGTATAGTTTCCTGCAGGAGCAGAATTTTTAATTCGGGCACGTAAAGTTATCGGTTGTCCTGTAAGTGTGCCTTGACCTTCAGTGTAGGGCAATGTCAAAAAAGAATAGTAATTTATTCCATCAACAGAAATTTCAAAATTTACAGGAGCAGTCACAGTTGCGCCAGCATTTAAATTAGCGCCATTGATAGTATATGTATTTGTTGGATTAGAAAACGCACCAGTAACCGTAGAAACAGCAGGTAAAGAAGTCGCTGATAAGGTTAAAACTGGAAGGCCAGCAGTTTCAATTGTGAATGGCAAAGCATTCGAAATAAAAGACCCATTGGCGACCGTAATTTGTCTTGTGCCCGCAGTTGCAAGATCTGTTGCCACAATAGCTGCTTTTAACTGTGTTTCGGAAACATAGGTTGTAGTTCTCAGTGCTCCATTCCAATATACTTTACTTGATGGTAAAAATCCTTCTCCATTTAAAGTTAAAGTAAATGCACCAGTATTGGCGATTTTAGAATCTGGATCTAATGAGATAAGCTCAGGCGTTTCAACGCTCACTGAAATATTGTCAAAAAATGCAGTGCTGTTTTTCGCTTTGTTTGCGTTCCAATACGCTCCCATCATAGTCAAAGGTTCATTAACAAAATCTGTGATTACAACTTCGTCTTGAAAAACTAAATTTCCCTCCTTAGGATCATTAAATGAAGTTTGATTGTCTTTTCGTAGATATAAGGACCATTTATTATCTGCTGGATTATATTCCACACGAATACTTGTATATTCAGCCCCAAAATCTTTTAAACCTGTCGTCGAAGAGGTAATTTTCACACTAGTTCCAGCTGCTAAACCGTTACTATATGTAATTAATCTTATTGGATCTGTAGTTGTATTTTGTCCTAATGCAATAGCATACCCTTTACCAGAACTATTAGTAGTTCCGGGCGTTCCTGCCAAAATAAAAGCAGACCCAAATTTCCCACCACCTAAACCACTTGGATTTGGTCTTATCTGTCTCATATTAAAAGTCCATGAAACGACTCCAACATTCTGACTTAAAATAGATTTATAAAGCGAATTGAAATTTGAAGTAGATGTACTTGCCATCACCCAACCCGGAGCATTCGCCGCCGAGGTTGCATCATTGGTTAGAGTTAACATTCCGCCATCAATTTTGGCGCCCATATCACCACCACTTCGGGTAACGGCCCATTTCGAAGTTCCGATTGGTCCTGTTGTTGTAAAATTTGGACTTTGAGGAGTTCCCGGCGTATTAAAAGTTTCCGTAAAAACGGTTTGTTGAGCATTCACCTTAGAGCGTGTAAAAATAAATGACAAGCAGAAAAATAAAACGCAGTTAGTAAGGAAAGATTTTATCATAATATAAAATTTAAAATTTGGGGTTACAACCTTATGAAGTTGATTGGACATTTAAAAGCTAATAGATTTAGTTTCTATATTCTAAATAATATAGTTTTTGCATGTACGTCCCCGTACTTTTGTTAAAGAGCTCGTTAAGAAAAAATTATGCAGTTGATCTCTCCAATTATAAACGCTAGAAATGACGTAGAAAAAAGTAAAACTTTTTAGAATCGTTCGTACACAACTAACTTTCGAAGATAAATTATTTGGATGGGTATTGAAAGATAGAGGAATATTCATATAAAACTTTCTGTTTATACATTATATTCATCAATTAGTGTTTATGGTACAAATATATATGTTTATAATTAATAAAAAACCAAACTTTATTTGAAAATAAACAATTATAATTACAATATCATAAAAAACAAAATTCTATTGAAATATTTCTACTAAACCTTATTTTTCTAATTAATTTTCCCGAGAGAAGTATAATACCCTTGAAAATTTGGACCACTATTTAAGTTGAAATTATTAACTTTAAATAGGCAAAAAATAGAAGAAAATTTAATGGTAAATTTAAACCAAGGCAGCAATTAAGGCTTTAAGAGAAAGAAAAACGCTTCAGCAATTGGCGTTGAAATTTAAATTGCAACCCAACCAGATCTCTGTGCTGAAACAAGAGCTTTTTTTTTCAAAACTCAGAATTGATTTTTGAAGAAAAAGCCCAAAAAGAGATTCCAGACACTGATTTAGCGGAACTTTATGCCAAGATTGGCAAGCTGGAGATAGAAAAGATATTCTTAAAAGAAAAACTTATAAAGGTTCGATTTATGATAGATCTAGAATTTTACTTGAGTAAGATTCTAAACTATCCGGCAATAATGTGAACTTTTAGATATCAACAGATCCAGTTCTTATTATAATGCTAAAGCTAAAATCCTCTAAAATCTTCAAGAGATAAGACCTACATATCAACAAATTATGCAGAAACCCACCGTGGGAGTGATAACTATTAAATGTATGTTGAAAGAAAAAGAAATTAACACAAGATTCAAGAGAGTTCAGCGTTTGATGCGAAAAACTTCTCATGCCAATCTATCCTCGTAAAATACTTACCCAAAAAAGGACAAATAAATATTTACCTGTATTTATTAAGGAATTAAGAGATTCATAAACCTAATCAGGTGTGGTAAATAGACCTTTACTTACATTCCGATGAAAACGGTTTCATATACACGACAGCAGTGATAGGCGTCTACAGAAGATATATTGTAGTTTGGGGAATTAGCAATTCTTTGGAAGCTTCGGAATTATTAAAAATTGTTCAGGAAGCCATTAGCATTCATAGTAAACCAGAGATTTTAAACTCCGTCAAGGACACTCAATTTCATGTCAAAGTGATGTAGCTATTTTTAAAAAAAAAGATAAAAACACCAATGGACTGGAAGCGTAAACGTTTAGACAATATTTCATTGAAACATTTTGGCGAACATTAAAATATCAGCACATTTTTTTTTAAATCCTACCAAGGACGGATTAGAAATTATCCGGGAATACAAAAATGGTTATTGCGATCCCACTATAGTAGCTACCAAGGAATCGAACTTAAAAAGCCATTTGAAAAGTATAAATCAGCATCATAAAAACAAATAAGAAACAACTACTTGTGGGCTAAAGAAATGTGGGCTAGAATAAGATTTGAGCAAAGAGTACAATCACCAAAATCCATTAACTCCTTAATACAAAAAGCCGAACAACTGTCCGGCTTTATTTTAATATAAGCAATAAATTACTTTGGAACTCACATGAGGCGTCCATCCTCCAGTATTTTTTCTACTTGATTATTTTCTTGGTAACCACCGTTCCATTTGCATCAATTTTCAGCACGTATATTCCACGAAGCAAAGACTCTCCATTGATGATTGCTTCTTTAGCATTGGGCTGAACACTGTATAACAATCTACCAGCAGTATCGTACACTTGCAGCTTGGTAATTTTTTGAGTATTCGACTGCACCACAAAATCATTACCTTCCTTAAATACAGTTATATTTTCTTTTACAGCAGTTGCAGCCCCTAAGGTAGCGTTAGGCAGGTAAGAAATCTCGAATCGGTCTTCACTCAACCCTTTGTCGGCCTGAAACGTATATGCAGTTTCGCTAAGATTTATGACCATACCGGTTTGTTTATCTTTTAAGTAAACGTTTTGTCCATCGGCAAAAATACCTTCACTTTTAGAAATACTTAAGGTATATGCTCCAGTTTCGTAAAAGCTCGCACCTACGGACACTACATCTGAAGTCTGGAGAGGATACTGTCTTCCCTGAATTCCAAGTTTGTATTGATCCACTTTTGTGAACAGGGCATCAGAACCCACACTCAATAACTGGGCATCATATCCATCCTCATAACCGTTGGTTGCATTATCTACATAAGCAATTAGAGCCGTCGTGACTACGTCTAAAGGAGTGGTCAGTTGCAACCAAAAACGATCGCGAACAGATTGCTGTTTTTCAGTAGTTCCTTTATTGAAAAATACTCCGTCGGTCTTCTCCGTTCTGTAAGAATTTTTAAAAGTTAAATTACCGGCCTTTATTGCTTTAACGATAAATCCTTGACCAACTTCAACAATATTTGAAGGAAATTTGCTCTCTACATTTTTTGCAAGCCCGAAAGTCGCAGGAATTGGACCCGAAATACTCAGCGTTGCATAATTATTAACAGACCCATCTTTAGGATAGCCGCTTCCCTGCATTGCGGGAGTCGGATTAAGGTTAGTCCAGAAATAAGCAGTTCCTTCTATTAGATCCTCGTTATCTTTAGCAAGTTGATCAAAATCGATGTTAGAAGGGTATGGATTTCCGATCAGATTATAACCACCTCCTACAAATCCTCCTACTTCGGTCTGATACTTTAACGGAAAAGTAATGACGCCATTATTAGGAACACCATTGAACACACCGTTAAACACTTGCATCGGTGCATCTGCCGTAGACGTTCCGGCAGGATAATTATTACTGGCACGGATCGCATATCCTTTTGCAGCACTTTCAAAACCAGTACCGTTGCTTCCAAAGACAGTCCCCTTTAGATTAAAGGTTTCAAAAAAATCATTTCCTTCATTATACACATAGAATCTATTGTCTAAAGTTCCAGGAGAGAATTTCTTTAACTCCTGACCCTTCACCGGACTTGCCCAGTAGATATAATCCAACCTTTTCAAATTCGCATTTCTTTCTACGGTAACACTTCCTGTATTGAGGGCCTCATCATTTTTTTGAATTAAATTCGCCTCGCTTTTCACAATGAAAGAAGCACCGGGATTGGTAATAATCTCATTATTCACCGTAACAGCAGTATTTGAGGATACCGTTAAAACAGCATTATTAGTCACCGTAAGCGTACAAGCTTTAAATGACCCATTGATTGCGGTATCATAATTTCCAGAGATGACCGCCTTTTTATCTAAATCAGGAGCACCTCCTACCCATGATGTACCATTCCAGGTAACGGTGGTTTGACAAGGAAGAGGTTCTGCAGCATAAGAAGAAACGACTCCTGTAAATGCCGGACCAACTTCTCCATTTTCTTTAAAATCGATGAAAAATAAATTATAAGTATTATAAGTGTATATCCTTACAAACAAAGTTTCTTTAGGATACAGAACAACTCCTGAAGACAAAGCGAACTCTTTGGTAGTAAATGCCTGATTATAGGGTTCATTATTGGCAATAGTAAACACTTCGCCTGAAAAATCAGCAGACTTAGAATACTTGATGGTCATATTACCTGTTCCACCCTGACTCTTATAAGATAAATTAAATGACTTTATATAAGCAGTATGTTCAGCATCGGTTGAGATTGAAGCTTGAAGATATTTGGAAGCATCCAGAGCACCATTAAATTGTTGTGAATTAGGCAAATCAGACAATGTAAAAACCTTTCCTCCAGTAGAAGAAGCATTATTGGTAAGTGATAATTTTTCCCCTTCCGCATTAAGTTGACTACCAGAAACACCAGCAACCTTATTCGTAGAAGTATAATCTGATTTATTCCATCTTACCAACACCTCCTCGCTTCCATTGATCGTCTGGACCTCAACTCTTGCCGTATTGGATACCCCAGCTATATTGGTCAGCGTATAATAAAAACTGTCAAAACCTTCATAACCAACTGAAGGAGTATAAGTAACATCTTTCAGTCCATTCACTTTTACAACGCCATGGGTGGCAGATTTAGTGATTGTAATAGAAGAAAGTGGGCCCGAAGTTTTATAGACATCATTACTCAATAGATCGATAACTACGGGAGTGTTTTTCAATGTTCCAACCCGATCATCGTTCGCAACTGGTTTTATAGGATTTTCTAAGCTAACTACTCCGGCGATGCTTGGCCCAACCGTTCCGCTAAGATTATGCTCCAGATGAAAATTATTTTCGGTATTATAGACATAAATTCGAATATATACGGTGCTTTTTGAATTCACGATGGTATTAGCTGGAAAATCAAGATTAAAAGAAGTATAATTCGTTGATAAAGATTGCTCAACTTGTAAAACAGAATAAGTTGAAAAATCTGCATTCTTAGAATATCTTACCTGCATTTTACTAGGCGATCCTTGAGTTTTCGCATTAAATTGAAACGAATTCAGTAATATTTTATAATCGCTTTCCGGACTTATTGTAAACTGTATATATTTTGTTGGATCAAAAGCAGAGTTGGAAGGATTATTATAATTAGGTTTTGGCCAACCACCTGCACTGTAAAAAACATTTGCAGCTCCGGAATCGGTATTATTACTGACAGAAACCCCATCGGAGCCACTTATATGGGATACGGTAATATGACTTTCTAATTTGGTGGGTGCTAAATCGGCACTATACCATTTCACAAGGGTATTCTGTGAGAGTACAAAAAGTGGTAAAAACAGAAAAAGTAAAAAAGTTTTTTTCATAATCAAAATTTTTATTGTGTGTTATTGCTAAATATCCAAAGCTGAACGGTAGATCTAAGCGGCTGCAAAGCTACAAAACATAATTATTATGACAAAATAATTCAACATTCATAACATAACATAAAATAACATTATGAAAGAACCCTATCTAAAAGGTTTTTTTATTCTTATTCATAAAAACAAACTCATTTCTTATCCTATGATAAGAAGATTTAAATATTATCAAATCCCTAAAAACTAAAGAGCGCTCTTCTATTTTATATTTTAAAAAAAATAAAAAAGGAGTTTCCTTCAAATTCGCTTCACTTAGACTTAAAAAAACATCATAATTAAGACACTATTCAACAAAGCCACGAAAACAACCCACAACCTCCACCCCTAAACGATTTCAACTCCACCCAACACCCAGCATCCAACACCCAACACATACTCAATCACTCCTCCACACCTCGCACCCAGCATCCAACACCCACCGATCAATCATCCACTCCCCACCCATCACCTCGCACCTCGTACCCAAAACCCCGCACCTCGAAACTCGCACCAATCAAACACTCACATACCCCTCCACCCATAACCCCGCAACCAACACCCCGCACCCAACATCTATCACCTCACACCGCATCTCAGAAAATTCCCTTATTTTTGCACCAAAGAAAAACCTATGCTGCTCATCGACTCCCCTTCTCATAACGCCTATTTCAATATCGCTTCTGAAGAATATCTGCTCCACAAATTTCCGACAGAAGACATCTTCTTATTATATGTCAATGCACCTTCGATTATCGTCGGGAAATTTCAGAATACTTTGGCAGAAATTAATTTAGATTATGTCAAGGAAAAAGAGATTAAAGTTGTGCGACGCATGTCAGGAGGCGGAACCGTGTATCACGATTTAGGAAACCTGAACTTTTCTTTTCATACCCTTTTGGGTCAGAATGATTTTGGTGATTTTTCTTTTTTCACCCAACCTGTACTTAATATGCTGAATCAATTGAATGTCCCAGCCGTTTTACAAGGTCGAAATGACTTGTTGGTGGATGGTAAAAAATTCAGTGGTAATGCGAAACTGGCACGTCATGGCAAAATGATTCAACATGGCACCATCCTTTTGGATTCCGAAATGGAAGTTTTAGGAGAAGCTTTGAAAGTCAATCCTTTGAAATTTATTGATAAAGCCATAAAATCAAACCGTTCACGAGTCACCAACCTCATCAATTATTTACCCAAAGAAACTACCACCGAGCACCTCAAAAACTTACTCACCGAAGAGATTATTAAAAGCAATCCAAGTGCAGAACGCTACGAACTGACTGAGGAAGACTTGCAAGGAATCCAACAACTCATAACGGACAAATACGAAACCTGGGACTGGAATTTCGGCTTTTCACCCAATTATAATTTCAAGAAAGCGATTAAAGTCCCAGCTGGATTTATCGAAGTTCATTTGGACGTTGTTCACGGCATCATTGAAAAAGCGAAGATCTTCGGTGACTTCTTTGCCTCAAAACCAATCGAGGAACTGGAAGAACAATTGATTGGCCAAAAACACGAGATATCCGATCTGGAAAAACTTCTATCATCTATGGACGTGACGGAGTATTTCGGAAAAGTAACGCTGGAGGATATTTTAGAAGGATTTAAGTAAGTGTATGGGTAATGGATAATGATCAATAAGCAATGGTCAATAGTCAATGGTGAATAGTGAATAGTGAATAGTGAATTAATAGTGTTATTTGTGTTCAACATTTCACGCAAACCCCGCGACTTCGGAGACTTTTGCGTAAAGAAAAACCACGCAGAGGTTCGCCGATTCAAGTAAAATATATAAAATATTGAGGCAAATTGTAATTTCTTCCACATGAATTCTCTAAATTATAACCGCACAAAAATGCCCACTGTTTGAGTGGCGGCAAAACATCTCATACACAAAAACCCATTAACTTCCGCCCGAGTTTGGGGATTTTGTTAAAGAAATTCCAATTTTTTAGCAAAAGGATCCAAGTCTTGTCCCGAAACTTCGGGATTGGTTCTTTTGTTTCAAGACAAAAGAAATTAATATTAAAATTAGTTTTAAATCACGTGGCTTCGACAGGCTCAGCCACCAGTTTATCTTTTATCGAAATAGCAATTCTATATCATTAATTACTCTTCAATCTTCCCTCAAACTTCATTGATATCGACTTCGGAGATTTTTACGTGAAGAAATCTCGAAAGAGATTCGCCGATTCAAATAAAAATATAAAATAATGAGGCAAAAATGAAAATTTCTTCCAACCCTAATCTTCAACAAACACCACCTAAAAATCCCTTTTATTCGAAGCGCGGCAACCAATTAAATTCGAAACGAAACTTGGATTTCCGCGCAAGTTGAGGGATTTTCTCAGAAGAAATTTACTTTTTTTAGTAAAAAGATCCAGTCTTGACCTTTTTGTTACTTTTTGTGTCAAGACAAAAAGTAAAAGAAATCATTTAGCAAAAAGATCCACGTCTTGTCCCGAAACTTCGGGATTGTTTCTTTTGTTTCAAGACAAAAGAAATTAATATTAAAATTAGTTTTAAATCACGTGGCTTCGACAGGCTCAGCCACCGATCCGCCTCCATTAAAATAGTAATTAATATAATTGCATCTCTTCAATCTTGGCTCAAACTTAATCCGTACCGACATATGAGATTTTTACGTTAAGAAATCTCGAAAGAGATTCGCCGATTCAAATAAAAATATAAAATAATGAGGCAAAAAAGAAAATTTCTTCCAACCTTCCCTTTCAACAAACACCGCCTAAAAACCGCCAGTGTTTGAGTGGCGGCAAAAATCTACATTTTACACAAGATCTAACTTTCCGCCCGAAACCTAACGAAGTGGTTCGGCGACCAAAGGGAGTCAATTTGGGGGTTTTCTCAGAAAAAATTTACTTTTTTAGTAAAAAGATCCAGTCTTGACCTTTTTGTTACTTTTTGTGTCAAGACAAAAAGTAAAGAATATACAACTAGAAAGCTTCTTTTCCCCAACCCTTACTTCGACAGGCTCAGCATAAAAAAGGGTGGAAGCTTTCTTCGCATTTGCACAAAACCCCGCTGTCATTACGAGAAGGGAGGCCACGACCGACGAAGCAACCTCAACCTTAACCTAAAAAGCATTTGAACCGACTTCGGAGATTTTTACGTTAAGAAAAATGAAAATTTCTTCCAACCCTAATCTTCAACAAACACCACCTAAAAATCCCTTTTGTTCGAAGCGCGGCAACCAATTAAATTCGAAGCGAAACTTGGATTTCCGCGCAAGTTGAGGGATTTTCTTTGAAGAAATCTTCTTTTTTTAGTAAAAAGATCCAGTCTTGACCTTTTTGTTACTTTTTGTGTCAAGACAAAAAGTGAAAGAAATCATTTAGCAAAAAGATCCACGTCTTGTCCCGAAACTTCGGGATTGTTTCTTTTGTTTCAAGACAAAAGAAATTAATACTTCCATGACTTTCTACTACTTACCATCAATAAACTATACATTGCTACCGCACGAATCCTTTCGTGTGGTCAATATCACAAAAATCAAATATTCTACATAAACACTATTAACTCTTTAACACATTAGCCACATTAGTTTTTAGTTAAGCTCAAAAGATTACATTAGTTTTTATGCTATCGCATTGATCAATTCTGATAGTGCATTTCAATAGTGTCATTGGTGAAATCATTCGTGTGATTTATTATTCCTTATTAGTTACTCATCACCTATCAAACCAACTCCTTTCCAAGCGAAGCAACTTGGCGCCCTAAAAAGCCAAACGAAAACAGTTAGTAGTCAAAAACCTTTGCGTCTTTGCGTTAAAAAAAGCAATTTAATTGTGTCATTAGTGAAAACCATTCACACCATTTTCTTTTAGAAAGACACTGTAACACTTCACCCTCAATACCGTACTGCAACTTTTTAAAAAAAAATAAAGATCATATCTGACAATACATTATATTTGTTACAAATCAAATATCTTTATGAAAAGAGCACTATTATCTGTACTTACATTGTCTTTTATTTGTGGTTTCGCACAGGAATCAAAGGAAATGACAAAACTAAAACAACAAACCAATGCGAAGGTAACCATTAGCCAAAGCACCTCTAATCCCAACTTTATAAGATTCGAAAATGCGGCGGGACTTCAATTCAAATCAGCACAGTCAAAAGCCAAGGCCGATGAATTTTTAGCGGACCACTTTAAAGTTTTCAATCTGAATTCTGAAAAAGAAATGGTCTTTGTAGAAGAATTCACAGACAATTATGGGTTGAAGAATGTGGTCTACAGACAATATTTCCAGGGCGTGCCAGTTTATGATGGAATTTTGAAATTTCATTTTAATGAGAAAGCGCAATTATCTTCCCTTAACGGAAATACGATTTCAAAAATAAAAGTAAACACTCAGCCTACGATCTCACAAACAGAAGCAGCAACCATCGCAAAAAAATTGGTAACTGAACAAGAATTGAATCTTTCATCTGCACCTTTAGAAATTGGAAAAAACAATCTTTTAATCTTCCCGAAAAACCTGGTACAGGGTGGACAAGCCATTCCTTATTTAGCCTATGAAGTGGAGGTTACAAATAAAAATGATGTTCGCGAATTTGTTTTCATTGATGCTCATACGGGAGAGTTGGTTGAGCAATTTACGGGCATCCACCCTATCGATAGAAAACTCTATGAAAAAAATACGAGTGCCGCTAATCTAAAATGGAAGGAAGGAGATGTCTTTCCGGCAGCTTTAGACCAATGGCAACAAAATGCAGTAGTGACATCAGAGCATGTTTACAATTTTTTCAAGAACACCTTTAGTTATGTTTCTTATAATAATGCAGACGCCTCGATGGTTACGGTCAATAATGACCCCAATATCAGCTGTCCCAACGCCAACTGGAATGGTGTAACTGCCAATTACTGTACCGGAACTGCTGCGGATGACGTAGTAGCACACGAATGGGGACACGCCTATACTGAATATACCAGCGGTCTCATTTACCAGTACCAATCAGGTGCGTTGAATGAATCTTACTCTGATGTTTGGGGTGAAACCATCGATATGCTGAATAATTACGAGGACGAAGGTGAAAATTTAGACGTTAGAACAACAACCACTTGCTCGGGTACCCAAAGATGGAAAATGGGTGAAAAAGCAACTGCTTTTGGAAGTCCGATCCGTGATATGTGGAATCCGAATTGCAATAATAATGCTGGTCGTGTTTTAGATGCTGGCTATTATTTTTGTGGCACAAGTGATTCTGGAGGGGTACATCAAAACTCTGGGGTAACCAATCATTTATACGCATTGTTAGTTGATGGAGGAACTTATAATGGCTATACTATTTCCGGTATTGGCTTTGTAAAAGCAGCACATTTATGGTGGAGAGCACAGAAAAACTATTTGACGCCATCAAGTGATTTTGCCGTTTTTGCAGATGCTTTAGAAGCTTCAGCAAACGACTTAATTGGTATTAATCTACAAGGAATCTCAACCACAAATGTTCCTGCGGGCCTCACGGGAGAATCCTGGGCTGCCAGTGATATGGATAATCTTAAAAACGCCATCCTCTCCGTACAACTACGATCATCGCCCAATACGCAATGTAATTACAAACCTATTCTAAAAGCGACGCCAGAATTGTGTGAAAGCGCCACAACAGGTGCTTTATTTACAGAAACCTGGGAAAATGGATTAGGAAACTGGACGGTTAATAATGCACCAACCAATCCTTCCTCTTGGGAAAATAGAAACTGGATTGTTAAAGGTAATTTGCCAAAAGGAAGAACCGGTAACGCTATTTTTGGAGCAGATCCTGTCAATGGAAACTGTACCACCAGTATGCAAAACGGAATTCTACGTCTGGAAAGTCCTACGATTACGTTCCCAACATTTACCGCAGGCAAATACCAAATGGCCTTTAATCATTACGTCGCTACCGAAGCGAAATGGGATGGTGGAAATATTAAATACAGCTTAAATGGTGGAGCGTGGTCCTTACTTCCAAAAACCGCCTTTACCCAAAACGGCTATAACAGCAGCTTAGATGGAACCTCCCAAAGTGACAATCCATTGAAAGGACAGGCAGCATTTACCGGAACTGATGGTGGTTCACTTGGTGGCAGCTGGGGACAAAGTGTCATCGATTTATCTAAAATTGGAGTCGTATCCGGATCTAATATTAAATTCAGATTTGAGATGGGAACAGATGGCTGTAATGGGATCGAAGGCTGGTACTTAGACGAGCTTTATGTTTACAACTGTGAATCTCCGTTACTTGCCGTAGATCAGTCAGCGTTGAAAAATGGCTTGCAGGTTTTCCCAAATCCAACCTCTGGACTATTAACCATCCAGAATGACAGACAAGTTAAATTGAACAGCGCACAGGTATACTCTGTATCGGGTCAATTGGTTAAGAGTTTTAAACTGGATAATACTGCTAAGAATTCTACCATTGATCTGAGTACCATTGCAAAAGGAACTTATATTATTAAAGTAAATTCTGCCACCGAAAGCAGTAATGTGAAAGTGATTAAGAAATAAAGTTCTTTGTTTGAAGGAAATTAATAATGATCCGGGAGAGTTTTACTTTTCCGGATTTTTTGTGGAGGGATGATTAGTGCGGGGTGTTAGATGCGGGGTGCGGGATGATTAATGCAGGATTTGGGGTGCGGAGCAAAGCCAATAGGCAAAGCAATGGCGAAGCCAAAAAAAAGCGAAGCACCATTCCCCTCCTCTGGAGCTAATCTTTATACACAAATCCTAATCATCAGAAAACATTAAAAAACCTTCATATTGTTGGTGATATCTATCTAACCCATTTTTTATTGTTATATAACCTGGAGGACCTTGCGATTTGTATCCTGTCCAACCACCGATACGAGCAATTATCCACGTGATCCAAGCTAGCGTTTGTTCGTTGTATGGATTTTTTTGTTTTTGAGTTTGCCCTTCTATTTTTCTATTCACTTTCTCTAAAAACTTGATTTCATTGCTATTAAATAGATTGTCTTGTTTTTGATTCACTTCATTTAATGATAGCTTTAGACGCATAACTTGCAGAGCAACTTCTAATGTCATGGCAAGTAATTTTTTGAGTTTAAAACCATCTCCAAGCTGACTTGATTCGATTTCAAATCCTTTCGTTTTAATAACTCTAAAAAGTTCCTCGATTAACCAACGTTTCTTATACCAATTAATGCATTCGATGGCTTTTTCTAAATTCTCAATTTTATGTGTCGTTAGTAACTTCCAAGAAATCCCAACTTCATTGGTCGGAATCGTTGATGGATTTTCAGTTGCTTCAATTACATAAATTTCAATATTTTTTTGAGAAACGTTTAATCTGGTTGGTGCACAAATTTTAGCTTTTGTAAATTTCACATCTATTAAAGCTGTTCGTTTTTTTCGATTCTTTTGTCCGGTAATCTCAACTTCCACACTTCCTGCAACAATAGTGTTATCAAGTAAATTGTAGAGCTTTTTATGTTCTCCAACTATGTTTCTATCACATCTAGAGCGAATTAGCAGATTGGTTCTTTCATCGGGAACCCGATCAAAGTCTTCATAAATATCATTCTCGCGATCTCCAATAATAGTAACTTTAACATTCTCAGGGAGTAATTCTTTTGTTTCAATAGAGGACTTAATCCATCGATAGGATTCCTTTTCTTCAATATCTATCTGGTTGTACTTTCGTTCTTTTTTATCTGGTTGTCCCCAAGTACGATTATAAATCTGAACTGATGAAAAACCAATTAGCGAGTTTAAAATCGGGTTTACAATAAGCATTGGGTGACAAAAAGCCAGCAATCTTAGATGAACCTGTTGGTCCAATGTCAGGATCATCAGGTCCTAATTTAGACTTCAATCCCCCATAATTAAACTCTGTAGTATCCTGAATAGCCAAAACATGGTCGGTATCCATATTGGACAAGCAAAGTTTAAATGACCCTTCTAAAAGGTCGTCATGTGAAAATCGTGTATTTGAAAGCATTCTATAAAATCCGATTTTTTCTGTGTGTAAACTCGACAATCGATTCACAATCGAACTGCCTAAAGTTAACATTTTATTCATGGAGAATTCAATTCTTTTTTGGATTCGAACATCGGGTACTTTTACAGTGTAAATGGCTGAACAACAGGTGTTTTGCATCCTTAAAGATACGAAACAACAAGGTGAAAAACAAGCTTAATCACTTGATTTACAGAGATTTAAATCCTCAGTTACCGGCAAAAAGATGTGTATAAAGATTAGCCTCTGGAGGGGTGGGCCTTCACCTTTGGTGAAGGGTCGGGGTGGTTACGGGTGTGGATTAATGCTGAGTTTTGTTGACTTAGCTGAGGTTGGGGTTGAGATTGATATGGTGATTGGGGATAGTTTTTTTGTACAAATGCTAAGAAAGCTTCCTCCCTTTTTTATGCTGAGTGTCATACTGAGCTTGCCGAAGTACCTGTTGAAGTTGGTTGCTGAGCCTGTCGAAGCAAAGGTTGGGGAAAAGAAGCTTTCTGGTTGTATATTTTTTACTTTTTGTCTTGACACAAAAAGTAACAAAAAGGTCAAGACTGGATTTTTTTGCTAAAAAAAGTAAATTTCTTCTTCGAAAATCCCCAAAACTCGGGCGGAAAGGTAATAGGTTTTTGTGTATGAAATTTATTGCCGCCACTCAAACACTGGGGATTTTTAGGCGGTGTTTGTTGCAAGGGTAGGTTGGAAGAAATATACTTTTTTCTTAACGCAAAAATCTCCTAAGTCGATATCAATGAAGTTTGAGGAAAGATTGAAGAGTAATTAATGATATAGAATTGCTATTTCGATAAAAGATAAACTGGTGGCTGAGCCTGTCGAAGCCACGTGCTTTAAAACAAGTTTTAATGTTGATTTCTTTTACTTTTTGCTTCATCATATTTATATTTTTATAGGAATCAGCGAACCATTTTCAATGGTTTGTCTTGACACAAAAAGGTCAAGACTGGATCTTTTTGCTAAAAAAAGTAAATTTCTTCTGAGAAAACCCCCAAAACTCGGGCGGAAAGGGAATGGGGTTTTTGTATGAAAATTGTTGCCGCCACTCAAACACTGGGGATTTTTAGGCGGTGTTTGTTGAAAGGGTAGATTGGAAGAAATATACTTTTTTCTTAACGCAAAAATCTCCTAAGTCGGGTTCAAATGCTTTTTAGGTTAATGTTGAGGTTGCATCGTCGGTGATGGCCTCCTTTCTCACAATGTCAACGGGTTTTTTGTACAAATGCGAAGAAAGCTTCCTCCCTTTTTTATGCTGAGTGTCATACTGAGCTTGCCGAAGTACCTGTCAAAGTTGGTTGCTGAGCCTGTCGAAGCAAAGGGTTGGAGGAAAGAAGCTTTCTGGGTGTGGGGTTGCGGAGGCGTATTGCAGGGAGGCTAGGCGGGCGATGGTATTCATACCCCTATTGATCACCCCGTCCTTCTGCAAGCAGAATGACACCCCTCCAAGGGAGGGGAATCGCTTCTTTTGGAAATGGGGATATAATAAGAAAACAATAGCGAAGCCAATAGGTAAAGCAACAGCAAAACCAAAAAAGGCAAAGCCCTAATTCCCCTCCTCTGGAGGGGTGGCGCTTCATCAGAGATGAAGGGTCGGGGTGGTTAAATCGGTGACAAATATCGAATACTAAAATTCACCCAATTCACTATTCACTCCATTCACCATTCACAGAATTACAAGTCTTTCACCCCCACATACCCTTCTACATCAAATGGCAGAAATGGCAAAAAGGTATAGCAAAGAATTGTAAGATCCATCGCGAAAGTGCGGTGTTGTGCGTACCAATTATTTAAACGGACTTTATCCGGCCAGATGACCGTATCGTTATAATGCAAAGGATTAGATTGCATGGCGAGCACCTGTTCTTCGTTGCGGTACTTAAGGGAAGCCAAACCGGTAAGGCCTGGCTTTAGGTTGAGTAAGAGTCGGTCCTGCTCTGGTAAATCATCGGCATAGCCTGGAATATCAGGGCGTGGGCCAACAAAACTCATTTGACCGAAGATGATATTGAGCAACTGGGGAAATTCATCGAGTTTCGAGGCACGTAGAAAACGTCCAAATGGGGTCACTTTTTGGGTAACCCCATTCATGGATTTTATTTTATAAATGCGAAAAGTTTTGCCGTACTGGCCAATCCTATCTTGCACAAAAAGACCAAAAGATTGGGTATCAATGCTGGCAATCAGCAAACAAAGAAGTAAGATTCCACTTAGTAAAATGAGGCCTAATAAAGCGAAAAAAAGATCGAACAACCGTTTACCAATCACTGCGGGTCATGAAATTTTATAGGTTTTGCAGGAACACCAACGGCTGTACAGTTATCAGGAATATCGGTAATCACTACGGCCCCCGCTCCAATAATAACATTAGCTCCAATGGTGATATTCTGAATAACACTGGCGCCAATACCAATCTGCGTACAGGCTCCTATTTTGGTACCGCCACCGATAGAGGTACTGGGTGCAAGATGCACAAAGTCACTAATAACGCAGTCATGCTCTACTACTGTTCCTGTATTGACGATGCAATGATTTCCAATTTTAGCACCAGTATTCACGATCGCCCCTGCCAGAATCTGAGTTCCAAAACCGAGACGTACATAGGGAGACACAATAGCAGTTGGATGAACCGTAGTGATAAAGTCGCAAAGTAATCCTGAAGCAATCTTTTTACGGATGAAACCGTTGGTAATAGAGATGATCGCCGACTGATTTTCGTAGGCATCAGTATAATTTCGCTTCGACACCTCATAGTTCATGATGTGAGGCACCGCAGGATGATCATCCAGAATAGTAGTGACTTCATAGCGGGCTTCCTGTTGAAGGCAGTCGATGAGGACTTTTGCGTGAGCCCCGCCACCAAATATTGAGATTTCTTTCATTTTTTCATTTGTTACTTGACACCAAAGAAAAGAGAGCGATTTCACGATGTTTCTATCTTCAAATTGATACCACTAAAATAGAAAAATTATTGATACATCGGTACTAATGACTACTATTATTTTACTACTCTTTGTGTATTTATAATTCTTTTAATTAATACACTGTAAATAATAGAATAATAATTTAATTTTCACCCAGATAAACACCATGGCAAAGATTTGCATCCCGTGACCAACCGCGCAAACCACCCCGTCCTTCTGCAAGCAGAATGACACCCCTCCAAAGGAGGGGAATGGCTTCTTTGGGGAAGTGGGATATGATAATAATGATGACGAAATAAATGGCAAAACTCCGCTGCGCAAAGTCTCCGACTTTGAGCAAATTAATTACAATCTTCACTGTACGAACAACTAAAAAATTGATATTTTATTCACAACAGCTATACAATCACTATACGCTCTGCAAATTAAAAATAAAAGACATGAAGATACCTATTGGATTATAACTCGACTGAACAAATGAGTGTTGGTAATAATAATGGTGAGACGTAAAAATATTGTGGCTCAAAGTCAGAGACTTTGCGCAGCTGGGTACTTCGGCAAGCTCAGTATGACACTCAGCATAAAAAAGGGAGAAAAAGACTTCCGCTATATTCACAAACAACGAATCAATCTAAATTACCGATGGCGCGGATTTGCAAACCGTGCCACTTCTTAGTACAAATACCTTCGCTGCGCAAAGTCTCCGACTTTGCGCAAATTAATTACAATCTTCACTGTACGAACAACTAAAAAATTGATATTTTATTCACAACAGCTATACAATCACTATACGCTCTGCAAATTAAAAATAAAAGAAATGAAGATACCTATTGGATTATAACTCGACTGAACAAATGAGTGTTGGTAATAATAATAATAATAATAATGGTGAGGAGTGAATGTGTTGTGACTCAAAGTCAGAGACTTTGAGCAGTAGGAGAAAACTAATTTTTCTTAATAACAAAACCCAGGCAAGCCTGGGTCAAATGTTCTTATTTTATAGTGCCTGACTATAATAAACTATTATAATGGAGCACTTTCAGATTGCAAAAATATAACAAAACTACGATATATCAAAATTTATCTTTTGTTCTATAACCCTTTGTACTTCTTCACAACAATCTAAATCTGCAAATAATTTAATCAATTTCTGCTCCATCTCTTCCGCCCTGTTTACGGAAATCTTACTTAAGATAAACAGAATTAGTTTCATCGAAGCATTGAGGTTATTATTATTACGAGTTTTTACACCATAACGCTTATGGGGAATTTTACCAATATTAACAGGTTGATTGAAGTCATAAAGAACACCATTATGAGAACAAATATTTCTAATTCTTATAATGGCAGTGAAAAAATTCTCCAGTATTTTATAATCTGGAAAACCATATACTTCAGCTATTTTTTTCTTCAGTTCTAAGTTTTTTAAATTACAATAGAATTTCCCGCTGCGCAAAGTCTCCGACTTTGAGCAAATTAATTACAATCCTCACTGTACGAACAACTAAAAAATCGATATTTTATTCACAACCGTTACACAATCACAATACGTTTTACAAATTAAAAATAAAAGACATGAAGATGCCTATTGGATTATAACTCGACTGAACAAATTAGTGTTGGTAATAATAATGGTGAGGGGTGAAAATATTGTGGCTCAAAGTCAGAGACTTTGCGCAGCAGGTACTTTCATAAAAGACATGCTGCGTAAAAAAGTCACAGTTACAAATCCTTGGCATCGGGGAACAAATCCGTGACCTCGGGGAATTCCCAATAAATCATAATTAATATTTCATTTATAAAAATTATAACTAACTTCACAAGACCTTAAAAACCAACTTATTATGAAAAAATTACTCCTTCTATCAGGAATTCTTTCTGCAGCATTATTCTATTCACAGAATATTGTACTTGCCGAATTTGCCTCAGGACTAACAAGCCCTGTTGAGATCGTACATGCCAATGACAGCAGACTTTTTGTTATTCAGCAGAACGGAATTATCCAAATTATTCAGCCAAACGGAACAGTCAATTCCACTCCATTTCTGAACATCAGCACGAAAATAACTTTTAATGGAGAAAGAGGACTTCTCGGGCTGGCTTTTCATCCCCAATATACTGCCAATGGTTATTTCTACGTATATTACAACAACACTGCCGGCAATATCACCGTGGCAAGATATTCGGTGAATTCTGGAGATTCAAATACAGCAGATCCAGCTTCTGAGAAAATAGTACTCAATATCACGAAACCTTTTGAAAACCACAACGGCGGCAGCATGCATTTTGCGCCGGACGGGAAACTATGGATTTCTACAGGCGACGGCGGAAGTGCGGGTGACCCCAATAACAATAGCCAAAACAAAAATTCGCTGTTGGGGAAAATACTCAGAATTGACGTAAATTCTACCGCAGCCTATAACATTCCACCGGATAATCCATTTGTGGGAACTGATGGTGCGGATGAAATCTGGTCTTATGGACTTAGAAACGCATGGAAGTTTTCTTTCGATGTAGCAACAGGAAATGCAATGATCGCCGATGTCGGGCAAAGTCAGACTGAAGAAATCAACAGAATGCCGATAACACAGGCCGGAATCAATTACGGATGGCGCTGCTACGAAGGAAACAGTGCTTACAATACAACCGGGTGTGCAAACTCATCCACCATGACTTTCCCAATTGCAGTGTATAATCACACCGGTGGCAAATGCTCGATAACAGGAGGCTATGTTTACCGTGGAACTGCCTACCCGGCCTTAGCTGGTAAATATATCTTTGCTGATTACTGTTCCACCCAAATCGGAATTCTAAATGCAGACAACTCCGTTGTTTGGACCTCTGCATTTACAGGGAATAATTTTGCCACATTCGGAGAAGATTCAGGCAAAGAACTTTATGTAGCTGCGGTGAATAACGGCAAAATTTATAAAATAAGCACCACGACTATGGCAACTGGCGAAAACACACAGCCTTCATTGAACATGTATCCGAATCCGGCTTCTGGAAAGATTTTTATTGATGGTTTAAAAACCAGGAATAACACTGCAGAAATCAATAACGCTGAAGGAAGAAAAGTTTTGGAAACCAAGGTTAAAGAGGACCAAAGCATCGATATTTCCACCCTAAAACCGGGAATTTATTTCATTACCATTTCATCTGATCATCTTAAAATTTATTCTCAGAAAGTAATAATTAAATAAGCCACTCAAATGGTGCGAATTTGCAAACCGTGCCGCTATTTAAAACAAATACCTTCGCTGCGCAAAGTCTCCGACTTTGAGCAACTATCATATAATCAATCATTTAATAATTAAAAAAAACTGTAATTTTATCCATAACCATTTTACAAGCACTACAGTTTATCCACTTTAAAAATAAAAGACATGAAAGAAGGATATCTTATTCGAGATCAGGAAAAACCTCATTTCATTACTTGCACCGTAGTGGATTGGATCGATGTTTTTACACGGAAAACTTACAGAGATATCGTGATTTCATCTTTATAATATTGCATTAAAGAAAAAGGAATGCTGTTGTATGGTTATGTCATTATGAGCAATCATCTCCATTTAATTGTTCAGTCCAGGGATTCTAAATTATCTGATTTGATCAGGGATTTCAAAAAATACACCGCAAAAAATATTTTAGAGACCATACAGTCTGAACCGGAAAGCCGACGCGAATGGATGTTGGAAAGATTTAAAAAAGCCACCGAAACGCACGGGAGAAATAAAAAATATCAGTTTTGGCAATACGGAAATCACGCAGAGGAAATATACACCTTACCTTTCATGTGGGATAAACTTAATTACATCCATCTTAATCCAATCAGAGCAGGTTGGGTTGAAAAAGCGCAGCATTATATCTATTCCTCGGCAAGCAATTACGTTTCAGGGAAAGGTTTATTGGAAATAGAATTAGCAGATCATCTTATTATAGATACTACTAAAACAAGTGAATTTTGGAAATATAATAAGTATGAAGAGTGAGAAATGTGGAGGCGCAAAGGCGGAGACCTTCCGCAGCTGGATTTTGTATAATGACCACACGAAAGGATGCGTACGGCAGCGGGGGCAGCTGGTGAAAAATATTGTGGCTCAAAGTCAGAGACTTTGCGCAGCTGGGAAATGTGGTGGCGCAAAGGCGGGGACCTTGCGCAGCAGGGGCAATCCTTAAATAATCAAGAGCCAAATAAGAAGCAACAAAACTTTCGCCTCTTACCAGACCCGTCCCGCTGTCCGCTATATCCCGCTTTGCGGGGATGCCGCTGCCATCGGGGCTATAACTTCAGGCATTTCTCCATGTCAAAATCCTGCCTCTGCTACCGCACGAATCCCGTCCTCCTTTTTTTAAAATAACCCAATCAGTTTCACTGGATTTTCAATTGGGAGCAATCTTATAATTGAAAATGCAATTACATATAATCATTGCGCAAACCGAGGGTGGCGGTTTCTATCGTTGAAAACGGTATTGATCACGGCATTGATCACGGCATTGGTATTCATAGGGTTTGCACCCTATGCTAATTTAAATCGCCACTTCGTGGCTGGTTAAAATAAAACCGAAGGTGCTGATTTACAATCCGTGACGATCGCCGCTGCGCAAAGTCTCCGACTTTGAGCAAATTAATTACAATCCTCACTGTACGAACAACTAAAAAATTGATATTTTATTCACAACAGCTATACAATCACTATACGTTCTGCAAATTAAAAATAAAAGACATGAAGATGCCTATTGGATTATAACGCCGCTGCGCAAAGTCTCCGACTTTGAGCAAATTAATTACAATCTTCACTGTATGAACAACTAAAAAATCGATATTTTATTCACAATCGTTACACAATCACAATATGTTTTACAAATTAAAAATAAAAGACATGAAGATGTCTATTGGATTATAACTCGACTGAACAAATTAGTGTTGGTAATAATAATGGTGAGGGGTGAAAATATTGTGGCTCAAAGTCAGAGACTTTGCGCAGCAGGTAATAATAATGGTGAGGGGTGAAAATATTGTGGCTCAAAGTCAGAGACTTTGCGCAGCTGGAATTTTACGGGAATTTTATTTCTTTGCGAGGAATGAAGAATCCTTTTATACAGTTTAGATTTCTGATACAAATTTGAATATGATTTTTTAGCTGGATTCCAGCACCTTCAAATGCAGGTCCGCCTTCTGTAAATATTCCTCTTACCGTTTCAAAAGGCTTTAAATTACTATAACCATTAGATTTTGTATCTTTCTTTATTTCTTCATCTATTTTTTGATGAAGATATTCGATGACAGCACAATCTAATTCTCTAAGAATTAAATCGTGATATTTATCTTTAAGTAAATTTTTATTTTGAGGAAGACTTTTTCCGGCAACATCTAAATCACCTTTCATTAAGTCATAATAATCTGCTAGAATATCAATAAATTCAGAGTCAGTAAAATCTAGACAATAATCTAATTGATAAATAACTCCAACTACTGACGGAGTTGTTAAAGTCCCTCTCGCTTGTTTATCTTCTGCCCATTTAAGCGCTCTTGCGTAATTGTTTTCCCAAATATAAAAACCATTCCCAAGCCAATCAAACGCTTCTTGACTCTTCTTAACTATATCAGGATTATTAACTAATTCATCTCTAACGGCTTGATCACAACCGTGAAACCCTAACATTAAATTAGGTCTTCTATTATACATTATTTATTAATGACAGCACGTTTTAAATTACTGTAATGTACAGTAAAGTTCCCCGATTTAGTTAAAATCTTGGCAGAATGCAATGAAGCAACAACTTTTACTTTATCTTTCTTTTCAGATTTTATCTTCTTTGCTAATGAAGATAAAAGTTTAATTTGATTGGTCTCCATATGATTTATCTTTATATATAGCAAAATTACTATTTTTTATTTAATCCGCAACATCTCCAAAAATTATCATCTTCTGGTTAAATGGTTACAAATATACAACAGCGAAGTCCCTCTCGCTTGTTTATCTTCTGCCCATTTAAGTGCTCGTGTGTAATTGTTTTCCCAATATAAAACCGCTGGCGCGGATTTGCAATCCGTGCCACTATTTAATACAAATTGCCGTTTTATGCCAGACTTTTGATACATCGATGGCGCGGATTTGCAATCCGTGCCGTGCCACTACTTAATACAAATAGCCAATTTATGCCAAACTTTTGATACACCGCCCACCATTAGCACCTATGGCGCTGATTTTCAATCCATGCGTCTTTGCGAGAAGTGAGGAACGAACGAAAGCCTGTCCGCCTTGTCGGAAAGCAATCTCATAAACTGTTTTGTACTTTATCGGTACTTTTATACAAGGCGCACGGTGTTGAAAAAGTCACGGATTGCAAATCCGCGACATCGGGTTATTTTATTCGGCTCAAATAGACCAAAAACAATGAGCCGATTATAGTTTTTAATTGGCTCACTTATTAATAATATTATGATTTGAAACTGCTTTTCAGAAATTTTTCAGCAAAAGATATTGTATGTGAAATTATTGTTTGTCATGCAATACTAGCGAACTCTACAAGCAAAGCCAAAAAGGCGAAGCACTATTCCCCTCCTCTGGAGGGGTGGGCCTTAACCTTTGGTGAAGGGTCGGGGTGGTTACATCGGTGGCAAATATCCAACTTTTTGTTGATTGATAAGGAACGTGAATTCTAGGATACTACATTTAGAGGTGATGATTTCGATACAGAAGCTGAGGTATTATAAGATGACCACACGAAAGGATTCATGCGGCAGAAAAAGTCACGGAAACCAAATCCGCGACATCGAGATCAGCCCTACTCCTCAATCTTATATTTCTCTACATCAAAGTCAAAATCAAATAACTCTTTTGGCGGAATACCGAACGCAGAAGCCATTTTAAGCAGCGTCTCTATCGTAGGATTACCTTTTCCATTTTCGTATTTATTATAATTGCTAGAATCAAAGGTAGAATTCTTTTTCTTCATCATTTGTGTTTCACTTTCCCCTAAAGCAATCCAAGACTAATCAAACACCAAGTAAGGAGCAACAAAACTTTCACCTCTTACCAGACCCGTCCCGCTGTCCGCTATATCCCGCTTTGCGGGGATGTCGCTGCCATCGGGGCTATAACTTCAGCCATTTCTCCATGTCAAAATCCTGCCTCTGCCACCGCACGAATCCCATCCTCCTTTTTTTAAAATAACCCGATTCATTTCACTAGATTTTCAATTGGGAGCAATCTTCTATTTGAAAATGCAATTACATATAACCATTGCGCAAACCGAGGGTGGCGGTTTTTATCGTTGACAATGGTATTGATGACGGCATTGGTATTCATAGGGTTTGCACCCTATGCTAATTTAAATCGCCACTTCGTGGCTGGTTAAAATAAAACCGAAGGCGCTGATTTACAATCCGTGACGATCGCCGCTGCGCAAAGTCTCCGACTTTGAGCAAATTAATTACAATCCTCACTGTACGAACAACTAAAAAATCGATATTTTATTCACAATCGTTACACAATCACAATACGTTCTGCAAATTAAAAATAAAAGACATGAAGATGCTATTGGATTAT
The DNA here is from genome assembly GCF_015191005.1 of Kaistella flava (ex Peng et al. 2021). NCBI lineage: Bacteria > Pseudomonadati > Bacteroidota > Flavobacteriia > Flavobacteriales > Weeksellaceae > Kaistella > Kaistella flava (ex Peng et al. 2021). The sequence goes on from NZ_CP040442.1 coordinate 2,162,941, forward strand.
AACTCGACTGAACAAATTAGTGTTGGTAATAATAATGGTGAGGAGTGAAAGTGTTATGGCTCAAAGTCAGAGACTTTGCGCAGCAGGGAAAGTTTCTTTTCTATCATTTGTGTTTCACTTTCCCCTAAAGGAATCCTTAAATAATCAAGAGCCAAATAAGAAGCAACAAAACTTTCGCCTCTTACCAGACCCGTCCCGCTGTCCGCTATATCCCGCTTTGCGGGGATGCCGCTGCCATCGGGGCTATAACTTCAGGCATTTCTCCATGTCAAAATCCTGTCTCTGCTACCGCACGAATCCCATCCTCCTTTTTTTAAAATAACACGATCCATTTCACTAGATTTTCAATTAGGAGCAATCTTATAATTGAAAATGCAATTACATATAACCGTTGCGCAAACCGAGGGTGGCGGTTTCTATCGTTGACAATGGTATTGATCACGGCATTGGTATTCATAGGGTTTGCACCCTATGCTAATTTAATTCGCCACTTCGTGGCTGGTTACAACACCTGAATTAAACCAATCCCAAAATCAAAATATTCTCTTCACCAAAAAAACCAACCTCTCTTAAATCGCTTTAAAAGAGGCTAGTTTTTATCTTATTTTTTGGAATAACTGGAAAATTGAAAGGTTGTGCAACGACTACCCGTCTTATATGCATGTTATTATACAAATTCTGAATATTGTACATTAATTTTCAAGTCATATTTATCGACTATATTTTTAACAATTTCAAAAAACCAATATGGAGCGAAAGGACTAACTATAATTTCTTCAATTAATAAATTGATATCAATTTTTATACTTTTTCCACCAATTAACCTATGATCTTCGCATACTTTTTCTAAATTTGGTATTTCGCCGTTTTGGTTATTGAATGGTTGAAATAACAATCTAATTTCATCTTCATAACTATAAGGTATATTTTTATGAACTAAAGGATGGTATATATTACCTATGTTGATTTTTTCTTTCTTAAAATCAATATATTTAACTTCACTAATCTCAATATCTTCATCTGCTCCAGCGAAAGCTTGAATAATTCTTTCGACATTTGATTTTATCATTATACCTTGATTTAAACCAGCATATATTTTCCAAAGAGCATATGATTCATTTTCAATTTTATTCCAACAGGATACATAAACCGTTTCTCTACTAAGTTTATACATTTTTTTTTCAGCTATGATACGTTTTTTATAATAATTTTCAGTATCAATAGATGGGTTGCTTAATAAATAGCTGTTAGTGGATTTACAAGACCTAATAGCGTTTTCAAGATCGTCAAGTGAAAGTGGAGTTAAAGTTCCCTCATATTTATCTTCAAAATTAGAAAGTTTATTAAAAAATATAGTTTTTGATTGGATTAAAGAAAGAAATTTTGATAAATCAATATATCTTGCAATTTGCTGATTATTATTGGGCAGATATAGATATTTATTAGCTTCCGAAGAAAAATTTATTGGCATGTGTTAAGTAATTTTTTTTTAAATAGATAGTGGACATACTTTACATATAATGTCAGTTTGTTAAAAAACCTCCGTTTATTACTTTCCAAATAGCTGAATTATTTCAATAATAAGGGAGTAAATTCGTATATTAATAATGCAAAACATCACTGGGATAGCCCGCAACCAAAGTTTCGTACAAGTTTAAAAGATTCCATTCCTGAAGATAATTCAGTCCGCTTTATCGATGCTTTTGTTGAGAATATCGATTAAAAGCGTTAGGTTTTGAACTGCAAACGCTCAAAACAGAAGGACGACCCGCTGCGCAAAGTCTCCGACTTTGCGTCATCAAAAACTTTTAAGTGTAATAATTTTACACTTCTAATTATAGTATTAACTACTGTACTTCTCTCCCAAACGAACCCTTTCATGTATCCATAATTACACATCGCACATTCTGCCTACACTTTGGGATCTTTTGTATTCTATGAGTTTTTTGGGAAATACTTCCCATCTAAAAGACTCCGCTCCATGATTTCGTTAGAATCTAATGTCGCAAAATTATCAGCTACGATATCCTTCACTTTCTGAAAGTCCTCTATTGAACAATTAGGATAAACCCTGATCTTTATCTCCTTCAAAACATTTTCATCAATTGGCAGATCTATATATTCAGGAAGATTATTTCTTTCTTGATGTTTACATCCTGCATATAAATAAAACCGAACTTCATCCTGAAATGACCAAAATGCATCCTTATACCTTATTGGAGCTGCTTGATGAGATAAACCTATTCCATTTCCATCTTCACTTTCTTTCCAATGCTGCTTCTTAAGTGCTGTAAAGTTCTCGTCATATTCAACTTTGACAACAAACCCATTTTCTTCATCCATAGGAGGTGCAAAGTAGTATTTCTGATCGTTTTGATACCAGTCGACAAAAGGTCTTGGATAAAACATATTTTTACAAGGATGATTATCCTCCAAAGGAATTTTTTCTAAAAATTGATCTGTTCCCGCAATGGGTATAGGAAATTTCTTATACCATTTAATAGGCATTTCAATACGAACTCCTTTGCGTGCATACATCGCCCATTGGGGAATTTTTTCTTTCATATCTAAAACCCAGCAAGACAAGAAATAATTCTTTTTCAATATTTCTGGCAAACCATCAGTTTCTGTTCTATCATCCATCAAATCAAAACGTTTGAAGCGGATAGTTTTATTTTTTAATATTAAACCTAAAGTTGTAATATCTGTATAATGATATATTTTTTCTGTCATTGTTCCTATCATATCAATTACTCCCTTTTAAATTTATTATTAAACTACAAAATCAGGGTTATATTCGTCTGGGAACTCAATTTTAATATTTCTTAAATTAAGACTTCTTTTATTAAAAAGACATAGTTGAATTGCCGGTTTATAATCTAAATATTGTGGTTTTGATACTTCAAATATTAGACGGTGTTTGTATTTTTTATACTCTTCTTTGTGATCAGAAATTGATTTTATCCCATAAACCCTTATTGCTTGAAAACTGAAATCAGGTACTTTTCTTAAAAAAGTAATAATTCTTGCAACAGTAGTATTTGCATTCGCCATATTTTTTGATGTAAGAAGCTTTACGCTTTCGGCAAAATCTTGCATATGTTCCGTATCTCCAACGAGATCAAAACATTCATCTGAACTAAAGTCGCATTCTGCTCGACAGATAATATAAGAATCACCATGCCTTACTTTCCCCCACCAATGTGCGTTTTCTATGAAAGTATCCCAAAAATAATAGCCATCACCAAGCCAAGCATTGCCCCAATTACAAATAAAAGGAGCATTATCTTCAATATAATCCGGATTGCCCTTATCTTTAAGAGTTTGATATAACGTTTTTACTTTCACGCTATTTTATATTTGAGTGGTATTTTCTCTTAGTGGTTTTTCAAGCGAAGAAAGATTCATTGTTGGAAGAATAACAGGAGGAATATTTGCCTGTAAGGTTACTGTACTTATGAAAGCTCTCATATAAGGAAAAATGATAGCTATAGAATTTCTATAAAAATAGGTTGGGATTTCTTCAATATCATTAACATTTTCGAACTTAAAAGTTGCAACACATTCAATAGCCACAAAAGGTATTTCACCACCTTCTGTGTCTGCTTTAAAAATAAATTTCAGCTCGTATGAAGAAGAATCTGATAAAAAAACACCAGATGGCTCAAATGAAATCCCTAAATCATTTGATTTTCTATTTTCAAGATTGATATCAACTTTAGAAAAGAAATATTTTTCTAAACTAAAGGCCGCTTTGTTTTCCATTGTTAAACTAATTTAGGCTAATATAAAAAAAAATCCGAAGCGAACTTCGGATTTTCTAATATTTCATTTTTGCAACTGAATTCCCAATATGAATTTCGAACTTCTGTCTCATAAAATGACTTGGACTGATGCAAAAAATCATCAACCTTCGATCCTACAGAATCATATTTTTCAGTATCTGCCCAATCTTTAGCTATTTGCTGTTCAGGAACACTTTGAAAATATGCTTTTAATGTCTCCAATACTGTTTTCATATTATTTATCTTATCATTATACAATTACCCGGTAGCTGTACAACAATTACTATGCAAATGTACTCAAAAAATGTTATATATTATATCATCACAGATAATGTAGGACCAAAATACCTGCCTACCCCATTTTCAGCTTATTCTCAAAATATACAAAACGCTGTCGTTTCAGTCTTCATCATGTCCTATAAAAGCAAAGCCCAACTCCCGTTAGGATTTTCTGTGAAAAAACTCACTTCACCAGGCTTTCATTTCTTTTCCTCAAGACAAAAAGAAAGCTTAGTTATTATCTACAGTGTTTATTTTTTTATTTGATTTTCAATTATTTCAAGTAATGTGTTCGGCCAGTTTACTACAGCAATCCAATTTTTATTTTTTCTTTCATAAATAAATTTTTTCCTCGTAATTTCTGTACTTCTGAGAACAGCTTCAAGCATTGGATTAGAACCAGTTATAAAACCTTCCAAAGGCTCTCCAGCTGTAATTAAATTATGTGTGAAATTGTTTCGCAATTTTGATAAAAAATTTATTTTTTCTGAATCTGTAAACTTTATGTATTCTCCTGTTGGAGCTTGCATAAATAGACTTTTAAAAAGTACTTGTTGTTCTTCCTCATTCAATATATTATTAATGAAATATTTGAAAGATTTTGTTGCGCCGTAACGTTTATTATATTCTAATAATCCTTTCTTTGATATTTCTCTAAGATCAGAACTTCCAATTTTATCAAAAAATAATTCACTTTCTTTTAGGCTTAACCAATCCATATAACTAACGTGATTTTTACTAGACTGACCCAATAAATCAAAGCATGTTAAGCATAGGTAATATATTAAACCTTCAAAATCAGAATAGGTATGTTTTATAACATTCTTATTGTTTTCTTCACAATATTCTCCATCATTACCGTAAAATATGGCCTTGTTTTTGTAAAGTTTTTTTACTAGCATTAATCGCTTTTTGACTAAATTATTATTAATCATACAGGTGTCTTAAAATTAACTATAATTTTATATGATATTTACTCTGCAACATTCTGACTAACGTTAAATTTCAATATTGATAATCAACATTTTGCGATTTCAATATCCCTGTCAGTCAAACCAAATTTAGTGATTTGTTTTTGATTTCTTTTAGCTGCAGCAATTTTTCTTTTCTCGTCAAGGAAAAGATATGGTGAAGGTGGTTGGTAGCTTTGGCCCTTTACAAGCATATTCCAGCTGATGACGGCGAGTTTGCGGGCCAGAGCCGAGACAGCGGTGGCTCTCCCTTTTTTATAGTTCAGTCTTTTGAAAAAATCTGCCAGCCAGCCTTCTTTCAGATTCCCTATGGCATTGCAGTGTTTCGAAAAGCAATTTTTTATTTATGGGTGACCACGCGAAAGGATTCGCGCGGTAGCGGGGAATCGGCGCATCTCAATGAGATTTCATAACGCAGAAGGCTCCTAAGTCGAAGACTTAGCGCAACGGGTCATTAGTACAGCCAGCAATTTTCTATGAGTTTCAGCTACGAAGTAGCGACATCAATTAGCATAGGGCGAAGCCCTATGGACAATATAACCGTCCCAATCCAGCCCTGAAAGGGCGGTATCATTTTTTTAGTCATCGTAAGAAATATTGCAAAATTAGATAGTCAAAGAATATAAGTGTGTGCCAGGGAGAAATAGTATGGCTCAAAGTCAGAGACTTTGCGCAGCAGGTAACGTTTTTTGTACCAGGTGGTAAAGAAGTAATCCTAACATAGAAAAGTATTTTTATGTGATGCAAAACGTCTTTTCTTGCCCCAACCCTTACTTCGACAGGCTCAGCATAAAAAAGGGTGGAAAAGACTTCCGCTATATTCACAGGCGACGAATCAATTTAAATTACCAATGGCGCGGATTTTTAATCCGTGCCACTAGTTAATACAAATAGCCATTTTATGCCAAACTTTTGATACACCAGCCACCATTAAGATCCCCTCTTTGCGAAGAGTGCGTAACGAACGAAAGCCTGTCCGCCTTGGCGGAAAGCAATCTCAAAAACTGTTTCGTACTTTATCGGTAATTTTATATAAGACACGCTGTTAGAAGAAGTCACGGATTACAAATCCGCAATATTAGGTTAAGCAAACGTGATGCTTTCAGATTTCTGATATTCTCTAATACTTTGATCCATAGTGCTAAATTAAACAATTTTTAATATTTTTATTGAAACAAAAAACAAATAATGGGAAATAGAATAATTTATTTAAATAATGAATCAGCACAAAAGATTGGTTTTAATAAAAAGCGAAATGTTAACAAAGAGCAAACCGAGAATACCAACCGAACCATAAGCGAAGTCAAAAAACATTATTTTAGAACCTACAAAGAATCTTTTTTAGTACAACGAACAGAAAGAGAAATCAACCGCTCGTTAGACCTGCCCTACACTATAGATTTGATCAAAATTCATTTTTATAAATCATTTGATAATGACCTTCACAAAACATTCCTAACTAAATACGGCATTACTCCCGTAGAGTACACCGATTTTAACAGAACCGTTCTCTTCCAGATTGAAGAGGAGGAAAAGTTGATAATTTTTTTACAACATTTACAAACAATTATAGACAGCGCACCAGAGACCACTTATCAAAATACAGAATTCAATCTTTTAGCCTTGATGGAGAGGTTTTCATTTTATTCCACTCAAGACAGAGTTGATACACTTGATAATGAAGGTCTTGTAATTTCTTTAATATCAACCCATTTGGTTGAGTTCTATAACAGTCAGAAAGAAATTTTATTTGCCAATTTAGAAGAGTTATCCATTCCATATACCTATTCTGAAAACACGCCAGCTATAATTGAAATTCATCAGATATCGCAGGAACAGTTAACAATAATTACAAACAATTTTGACATCGTCAAAACAATAATTAGTTCCCGATCGGGAAACATTCGTCCCGGTATAGCAGGCCCTGTTAGAGAATACGGATTCAATATTACAGTCGAGGATCACCTGCCTGTGATAGGCATTATAGACACAGGAATCACTCGTATTGAGCCATTTCGCGATGCGCTACTGCCAGCAAATTTCAATCACACCAATTATCCTGCAGAATGGGATGAAGAAGGGCATGGCACACTGGTCGCTGGTTTAGTAATATTAGGAGATGATTTCTATTTGGAAGAAAAAGAAACTTACCCTGCTAAGGCAAAAATCATGAACATCAAAGCATTGCATTTCAGTAATGATGAAATCAATATTGACTATTCCGATGAAAGTGAACACCTAATTCCGACCAAAGTGGACAGTGGTTTTGATGATGATTTCTTGGGTTAAAATTAGACAAAATTATTTATTACTTTTTCATTTTTTTTCTCATGGATTCCCCTTGCAGTTCAAAGCGGATTGCTGAGTGAATAATCCGATCCAAAATAGCATCTGCAATTGTTTTTTCTTCAATAAGATCATACCAGTTTTTTACCGGTAGCTGTGAGCAAAAGATGGTTGCTCTTTTTTGATTTCTATCCTCTATCAAATCCATTAGTATCATCTGCTTTTCATTATTTATGGCTTGCAGTCCAAAGTCGTCGATAATCAATAAATCATGACTTTCTATTTTGTTGAGTTCCTTGATGTAGGAACCATCTGCTTTTGCCATCATTAATTTCTGGAAGAGTTTGCCCAAATTATAGTACAAGACTTTATATCCTTTGATGCAACTTTGATGTCCCAAGGCTGTGGCCAAAAAGCTCTTTCCGGTTCCTGTACAACCTGTAATGAGTATGTTTTCATTTCTGTCAATAAAGGAACAGTCCGATAAACGGCTGAGGAGATTTCGATCAATATTGCGATCGCCGGTATAGCTTATTTCCTCTAATGATGCCTGATAATGGAACTTTGCATTTTTGAGTAATCGCTCGGTTCGGCTGTTGTTACGTCCATTATCTTCAGACTCAATAAGCCATGCAATGAACTCATCGTTGGTAAAAGTGTCCTGGTTTCTGGTTTCGAATGAAGATTCATACGCTCTTTTCATTCCGTTTAAACGCATTTTCTGCATCTTTTCAATAGTGGCATTTGTATTCATAATTTAGTTTTATTTAAATTGTTAAGCATAATATTTTGATCCTCTGATATTGTCATGATTAGAAATGGATACGTTGAATAAATCGGCTTGTTCCTCTTCTTTATCAAGTCCTCTTTCTAAAATGTTTTTGATAGAATTGTAGCTTATAGCATCGTAGCTCAGTGCCCGTTTACAGGCGTTATCCAAACGCTGCTTTCCTATCTTGGATTCCATGCTCAATATTCCCATGCAACTCTTGTAGCTCTGTTCAGGATACTGCTTTTTATCCAATATTTTCTCGATATACTCCTTTGTATGATTGCCTATTTTTTGTGCCCAGGAGATAAAAAATTCCGAACTCCAATCGCTATTGTAGGTGTGGTTTACAGGCATGTGTTCCTTTATGGTCACATAATCATAAGCCTTGCGACTGCGTGGATGTAGTGCGATTCGGGCTTGGTTGTGGTAGATTTCCACCACGCTTTGGGTAAGAACCAACTTTACTTTCTTTCCGATATAGGCGTTGGGTACGCTGTAATAGTTTTTGTCAGCAGAATAATAGGCATGGCAATTCTTCTGTACGGTGGCAATTTTGTAGTCTCTAAGCTCATATTTCTCCATAGGCAATGACTTTAAAGCATCCTTTTCAATTTCTAAAAATAGAGATGTACGACTACTGTGTTTTTTTTGAAAAGGGGTTTGGTTGTAAGTCAAAAGAAGTTTCTTTATTGCCACATTCAATTCAGCAATGCTATAAAATTCTTTATCTCTTAAAGCTGCATATATGCGGGTATAAGTGATATTCACGGCACCTTCAACTAAAGATTTGTCCTTGGGTTTCAAAGCTCTTGCAGGCATAATTGAAGTGTCGTAATGCGAAGCAAAGCAGGCAAATTGTTCGTTTACATGCGGCTCGTATCTATGGGATTTGGTTACTGCTGATTTTAAATTGTCGGGAATAATGCAAGCTGGAACCCCTCCCAGATAATGCAAACAGTTTTGAACACTACCTATAAAGTCAGGAATTTGTTGCGAAAAAGAGGCTTCTACATAAGTGTATTGGCTTGCACCAAGGGTGGCAACAAAAACTTCCACTGGCTTTATTTCACCAGTATCCTTGTCGATGATGTGGAGTTTTTTGCCCGCATAATCTATGAAGAGTTTTCTCCCGCTTTGTGGGTAGTGGGCATGTAACCTTCTGATTTTCGGTTCCATTTGTTGTAATGTTCGCAGAACTGACTGTACATAACCCCCTGAGGATGCTTTGTCTTGTACTCAGTCCAGAGAATCTGACGGGTGACACCCACACGCTTTAATTCCTTTTCGATATAAGGAAAAATGGAATATAAATCTTTGTGAATCTGATCTCTATTAAGTAAATCTAACTCATTGGGAACTTCGAAAAGTTCAGATAATTCTTCCCCTTCGAGTTCAAGGAGTTCTTTGAAGCAAATTCCAGATTTCTCTATCAAACAAAGATATTTGATAATGGTTGTCCTTGATTTTCCAAGGCTTTTGGATATTTGATTGTTCGAAAGACCATTGTCCTTCAGCCTGATGATTTCTCGTATCATAATTGATCCTATTGATTTATTAGCCATACCCATGTGATTAGATCACAAAGTAGGAGAAAAAATCATCATCAAAACTGTTCACTTTGAACCGGAATCAGGGTGTACAGTTTGCACCGGAATTACCTGTTCAGTTTAAACCGGAATCGGGTGTACAGTTTGCTCCGGAATACCCAATCAATATCCCAAAATTGATCTCAGACATAAAAGATGCAAGAAGAAATCATGGTGTTAGGATTTTCAATATGTCTCTTGTAATTCCGAACGCAAAAAAATACAATTCCACCTTTAGTCGATTTGCCTATGAACTTGATAAACTGGCTTACGAAGAAGATGTACTCTTATTCATCTCTGTCGGAAATTTTTCCGACGACAGTCTAAAATCTTTAAAAGAAGACTTCCCACATGAGGATCACGAATATCCAAAATTCTTTTATTGTCTAAATACAGATTCAGACTCCCATGTTTGCGAGGACACCAATATTTGCTGCCCATCTGAATCATTAAACAATATTTCAGTAGGTGCAATAGCCCATAATTTAGAAAATGGAGACTATTCAGATGTTACTCCCTCACCAATATACCCCGCATATTACACAAGAAAATTCCATATTGATTTTAGCCAGGCAATTAATGGCTCAAAAATAAATGCAAACAGTAGAAATAAAAATTTAAATAAACCCGATTTCATTATGGAAGGCGGCGACCTCTTTAATTACAATTCGGGGATGCAGATTCTCCGTTCAACCATGGTCGATGCAGAAAAATTTTACGGCAGAACATGCGGAACAAGTTTAGCAACACCACTATTAACATCATATGCCGCAGAAATCCTAAGCCATTATCCAAATATTAGAACACAGTCTGTAAAAGCAATGTTAATGAATAGCTCTGGTTACCACAGTAAGTCTGCCTTACCTGCTTACAGTGAACATTCCGAAAATTTATTAAAAAGCCTCATAGGCTTTGGCCGTCCAGACAAGAAAAAGATATTGGCAACCGATAACAATTCTATTGCTTATCTCATTGAAGGAGAGATTACATTAGAACAAATAATCAGCTACCCAATTTATATTCCAGCTTATATGCGAACCAACGGCAACAAATTACAATTTGACCTGTCACTTTCCTACAGTTTTAATCCAATTATGGATAATCACCTCAGTTACCTACCACTTCATATTTCCTTTTGTTTGGTAAAAAACTTGACTATTGACCAAATTGCAGATACCAATAAATCTTTTCATGGTATCAAAAATGGATTTGCCTGGAGCGAGGATCATTTTGGCATCGATAACAAAGTTTTTTCAAATGCTCAAAAGAAAAGCTACAAAATGCAACCGACAGACATCATCAACGCAGATGGTTCTATTGCAATAGCAGTAAGATGTTTAGCAAAAAATAACTTTATAGAACAACTGAGAAACCAGCAACATCACTTCTCTTTAATGGTGAACGTAACCGAAATTATTTCGAACGAAAACGCCAATGACATCAATCTTTTTCACGAAATGATGCAAATAAATAATTATATTGAAATCGAAAACAATATGGATATCGACCTTGAAACCGAAGCATAAAAAAAGCCAGTAATAAAACTGGCAATTAAATATTTAAAGAGGTTTTTTCTTTAAGAATAAGCGATTCCCAAATAGAGGTCTTAATTTTTCTAATTTCGGAGACTTTTTTTATATTCTTTTCAGCAAACAGACTTCTTTTAATGGCAGTAACCAAAGTTTTTTGAATACTATAATAAGAAAGCCCTATCGCATTTTTTATAAGTGGGGTCACTTCTGATTGATGATCAAATTCAAATTTTCCCTCACGCAGCGTCATAGTAACCAAGTCAACAATCTGTTGTTCATTGGGTAATTCAAATTCTATGGAAAAATCAAATCTCCTCAAAAGAGCTTCGTCAATCATTTCTTTTTGATTCGTAGCTGCAATTACGATACTACTCTGAGGCAGATAATCAAATAATTGAAGAATGGTATTAACCACCCTTTTCATTTCCCCGTGATCTTGATTATAATCCCTAACTTTTCCTAAACTATCAAATTCATCAATAAAGATGATGCAATCCTCTGCAGTCGCATTTCGAAAGATCTTAGATAGATTTTTACTGGTTTCCCCCAATTTAGAAGACACAATCGCTCCAAGATTAACAACCAACATCATTTTCTTTAATTCTCCCGCAATAACGTAAGAAGCAAGCGTCTTTCCACATCCAGACGGACCATGCAAAAGAATTTTATTAGAAACGGGTAAATCATACTGTGCTAGCAAATCAACCTGCTGATGTTCCTCAATAAAAAAGTTCAGATCATTTTTAATATCATCATCTGCAACAATATTGGAAAGCGTATAATCAGACGTGATCTTTTCTAATATAAGTTCCTGATATTCCCTATCTTCTATCTGATTAAAATAAGCATCCGAACCTACTTTAGTCAGAGTTGCAGTCTTAGGCTGCCTAAGACTCTCTTTCAAAATAGATTGAAGCTGAATCGCAAGATTAACCTTTTTGGTTTTTTTGGAATGTTCAATTAACTCATTAAGAGCACTCATCAAACTGCTTTGATTGTTTTCCAAACCAAATTTTGCGATATCTTTTATGTAATCAAATTGACTCAAGGATATTTTTTTACTTTATTTTGCAAATATATTATTTATAAAGTTAATCAAATTAAGGATAGATCTACTTATGAAATTTTACTAAGATTAAAGATCCTTGCAAATTCTCTCTAACTTTTATGACCTCTTTGAAAACCATCACTTCATATATCATTTTATCTTTTCTAATATGATCGCTAGCTCTTCGGATAATTGTTTAATCAAAAATAACTTGAGACCTTTCTCATTATCAATCACATACTGCAAAAACAGTTTGTTTAATTTATTCAAAAAATCAAAATCTTTGGTGAGATATTCCTTAACATTACTAAAATTATATCTTTCTCGTAATTCTAATGTAAACAAAGTTAAAATCGTATTCTTACAACTTATTAATGCTTCAAACAAATCATTTTCATCAGTGTATAAAAACAATTCATTTCTAACCTGAAAATTCTTAAACACCTCTTCAAGAAGCTCGTCATTATTGGCATTGATTGCTTTAATCAATTCATTTGTTTTTTCTTTTGTATTTTTTTCCTCAAATGAATTGTGTACTTGCTTTATTAGATCGACAATATATGGATCATCATCCTTATTTTGAAAATGAAAAATACTATTAAATAATTTACTATTATACTCTTCTCTTTTTTTTGAGATTTGAATTCCATCAAATAAACTTTTTTGAATATTATCCTCAGTTTCGTAAAACAAATTATTAGTTGAATAAAATTTCAGGAACCTTGAGATTTGTAAATAATCATAAATGTTATATTTTCCTTGTTTTGCAAATTCATAACCTTGCCCAAGTTTTACAATAAAATCTGAATTTTCTAAATCACGAAAATTGTAATTAAAAACTTCAGTAAACACTGTACTTTCTATAGTGGCCTGCTCAGGATACCTGCCATTCAGCTCATCTTCTAAAATTTCAATATCTAAAAAACCACTCAAAATAAATTGATAAATAGATTTATAAAAATGAAAGTCATTAATATTTTTGGTTAAATATTTTTCATAAAAAATTTCTAATTCAGTTTTTTCTCTTTCCAAATCATTTGTTTCAATTAAACTATTTGGATTCGAGAAATTAAACAACATAAATGAAGGGTTAATATCCTCAATCCCCTTTGCATTGTCAGAGTCGCTTGAAGTAAGTTTACCACTCTTAAACTCGTTTGTGATTATTAAAGAAAATAATAAGATTTCGGCAGTTAAGTTATTATGGTTTTTGACACTTGGAAAAACATTGCTTATTACATCTATATAAAAGGATATATTTCTCAAATTCTTAATATTATATTCTTCAAAAAGCCCTCTAATAAATGATTCGTTATGGCTTAGGAATTTATAGAAATCTTTTTGACTTTCATATTTTTCAAAAAGCATCGGTATGATTTCATGTAGTTTATTTTCAAAATTGAGAACCCTTCCTATTACTTTCTCTTTTATAGTGTTATAATCTGAATCTTTAGTTAAGTCATTCTTAATTTTACTTTCATCCGATAAAAAAACTACTTTGCAATTTTTATGCTCTACCAAATCATTTACATAACCTAATACCTCAGATAATTTGACATTACACCTCTCTAAATCATCAAAAACAAATACGTTTTTTTCAAAATTTGTTATATCAAATTCAACATCTTTGATGATTTTATCAGGATCAATATCATACTTTCCTTTAACAAGCTGGAATAAAACATTCTTAGCAAGATTCCCGATAGAAGCAGCCTTCTTAACATCTAGTTTATTTAAGAAAGGAATTAACTTAATTTTAAGGTTATAATCTATGGTATCGATGCTAGTGATTCCATTTAAAGACAAATAAACTGTTTTATATTTTAATTCTGCTGCTATATTCGTTAATCGATTTTTGAAAAAAAAAGTTTTTCCACTTCCCCACTCCCCATTTATTAAAAGTGAATAGTCTGTTTTTTCTTTTTGTAAATAATTCTTAAAAACACTTTCAATGTGAATACCCTCCATAAAATATTATTTTAATAACCGTCCCCTTAGTTAATTGTAAAGTTCAGTATGATTGACCACCTAAATCCGGTTCAAGGTGACCATCACCCATTTCAGTAAAAACGACAGGCTTTCCCACCATTCACCAGGCTTTCATTTCTTTTCTTTCAGACAAAACGAAAGCTTAGTTATTAGCAGAAGTTTTTATTTTTTGAAGTAAAATTTTATACTCGTCATTTGTCATTTTGTTGTGAATACCCATATAATGGTCAAGTTTACCCTTTAATGAATTTATATTAGCTGTTTTTTGTACGATAAGAAAACTACTTTGTAATATAAAATTTATTGATTTTGAATTTTTAACTTTCTTTTCGTAAATATTCATAGAATCATCAATGTAAATCATTTCTTCATTTCTGTGGATGTTTTTCCCAAAAAAAGACATATTAGTTTTTACTTCTAATCGGAAATAACTCCAAGAAAAATCATTCATAGATTCAAAATAAAGACACTCTGGTTCTAAAAAATACTCGTTGTTAATCATTAAGTATTTCTTAGAATTAATTTTGATAATACCAATATCTATTAAGTCTAAACCTCCAGAATAGGGGAAAAAGGTATGATTCAAATTATCGTAATTTCTAAAAATAATTTCTAAAATATCTTTAATTTCTTCAATATTTTCCCATTTAGAATTTAGGGGAACAGAGATTGGATACATTTTTCGAATAGCATCCTCCCACTCAATTCTATTTCTTAATTGATAATTATCATTACTTTCAAGCCAAAAATTAAATCGCTCTTTAAATTCTTGAATTGTTGGTCTTTTATCAGGGTCGTTATGTGTAGCATCGAAAAGTAGTTTATCCAAAACGACTAGTGAAAAGTAATTTGGTTCTCCAAAATTTGTAGATTCATTTATTTTTAAATCAACATAATTTTTTAAACTAATTGAACTATGAGTATTGTATTGACCATCAAAACTTGTCCATTTTTTAGTTAAAATAACCCAAACTGTTTTTGCAAGAGAATAAACATCTGCTTTTTTATATTCTGCAACTGAAGAAATTCTTCGCATTTCGGGAGCAATAGTAAATATAGGCCCTATTTTTTCGTTTAATCTAGATACTCTTTTTTGTTTGGGAAAATTTGCAAGACCAAAATCAGATATTGTAGGATAATCATCTACAACAAGTATATTTTCAATTTTTATATCCCTATGCGTTATCTCTTTATTATGAAGAAATTGTACAGTGTCAATAATCTTTACTACAAAATTCCATATCTTTTCTAATTGAAATATTGGTAAGCATTGTTTTAATGGAGTACCAATTGGCATTATATAATAAGGAGTTTTTTTTGATGCAGTTTCAGGAATATAGTAATCAACTATTTTAATTACTCCAATATGTGGATTATTTTTAATTACTTCGATTTCGTCACAAAATCTTTTGTAGTGTATGGTTTTTTTATAGTGTTTAATAGTTTTTTTAGCAAATAGTTCACTTTTGTTATTTTCAACACTCCATACAACCCCATTTCCTCCTTTTCCTAGTATTTCTTTATCAATGTATATTTGCATAAAATTTCCGCTAACTTTCAAATATACAAAAACTCTCTACTTAACCCCTTACGCTTTCCCATAAAAACCAAAAAAAAAGGATCTAATCACCCTTTTCCATATACAATTTTTATAAAATCATCTACACCTATATATTTGCAAAAACCAATCTCATGAAAACCCTAAAGATCTACAACATCATCGCAGTGATAATCATCATCTTACTTTGCGCTTGGGTCGTAAAACTTCAAAACGACTTAAAAGAAACCGAAAAATATTAGAACAATGCTCAGATCGATATTATCAGGAAATTGCTAAGTAGAATTCCTGGACACGGTACCAGAATCGAACCAGTACATCTTTTTGACTCCGATGTCGCAGGCAACCCATCCCAACTCCTACTTATCTACTTCAATTTTTTTTATAAATTCATACTTTTTCTCAAGTATGGGTTTCTGAGGTAAGAAATCTTTAGGTGAGCAATCAAGCGCTATTGCGATCAAGTTTAAATGGATAGTGTTATATTTTGCTTTTTTTGAAGGAGCTTCGATATCACTTATAAAGGTCGTGCTTTTGCCTATAGCTAAAGATAATGTGGTTTGGCTAACACCTTTACTTTTTCTAATATCTTTAACTTTATTTATAATAAAACGTTCAATTTCGTCAAGTGAATCATGCATATGAACAAATTGAATGATAAATCGATAAAAAAACTAAGGACTATAGTCCTGTATTTGAAATTATTTATTATATTTGTCTCAAGATTGCATCCAAAAATGTAATTTTGCGATACTTCAAAAAATATAGAAGCTATTCGCTTAGAATCTTGTAATAGAAAACTGGTACTTTTTAAAGCAACAAGAGGATAAGTAAAGTAGCTCACGACCTAGGCGTGAGTTCACTTATCTGTTGCACGGTATACCAGTACCTCTATTACGGATATGTTGAGCCCATGCCGTTTTGTATCCAGCATTCTCAATTCCCTAAGCCCCGCTTTCTATACTAAAATAGTAAAACGACACTTACAATGGTGTGCACAACCATTGCGGCTTAATTGCTTCGCGGGAAATACGGGTCTTATAAAAACCCTGGTTTAATTAAACTTCATGCCCAAAATCATGAAAAACTTCTTCCTCCATCTCAACGACCCCTAAAATCATAGATCTACCTGCCGTGTCTCACGTCTAGCATCTCATGTCTAACATCTAATTTAAAAAACACTTCATATCACTATTTTTTAAAAGGATTCGTCTTCAGCGGGAAAGTACCCCACTCCAAAAAGTGTTTCTACACGCTTTCCCCTAAGACAATCCGATAAAATAGCCAAGGAAAAAGTGAAAGAACAAATAATTATTAAAACATTTTTGCATCAACCACCAAACACCAAACACCGCTCATCTAGCATCTAGCATCTAGCATCTAGCAAAAAACTCTTTCCCCACCAGTTTAGCCGACCTCGGGAAAAGAGCATGATAGTAATTAAACTTAATTAAAAACCAATACAAAACTATGAAAAATAAGTTTTGCAGGGAAATCATTTCCCTCACATTCATGACCTTGCTGTTTCTGCACTCCCCTGCCCAGCAGAAAGCCTTGAAAATAGGGGATACCATTCCCGAAGAAGTATGGACTACACCCTTGTCCATACTGAATTCAACACAAAAAACGATTACACTCACCAAAGATCGCAATAAACTAATCCTTCTAGATTTTTGGGCAACTTGGTGCAGTTCCTGCCTCAAAAGCTTCCCTAAAATGGAAGCGCTAGAAAAGCAGTTTGGTGATCAACTGAAAATAGTACCTGTTACCAAGGAAGATCAGCCAACTTTAGAAAAGTTCTTTGCCTCAAAAAATGGGCTACGCTACAAAACAATGGTACCAGTAACTGGAGACAAAACACTTCATAAACTGTTTCCACATACAGGGGTACCGTTTATAGTGTGGATGAAAGATGGAAAAGTTCTGAATACTACAGATGCGGAACAAGTTACGGAAGAAACAATTATGCAGGCATTAGAGAATAGTCAATCATCACTACAAACAGTAGTGCAGATGGATATGCATAGACCAATCATGCTGTCTGATAATTTTGATTTTGAAAAAAGTACAAAACTTTTGAGTTATTCTTTTTTTTCAAAAGGCAGAATACGCGGTGCAGGCTTTGGCTCCTTCATACATCGATCTGGTAATATCATATATGGTAGGCAGATGACCAACTTTTCTTTATTAAAAATCTATCAAGCAATAGCCTATGAATTGTTCAATCAAAATAATGATTCTTTCACTTCAAAAAGAATAATCAATTTGGTAAGAGACCCAACCCAAATTACTTTCACACCGAACAACCGCGAAAATGATTCTAAATTATACAGTTACGGATACTTAGTTCCCCACTCAAAGGCTGCAACATTATATGCCGATATGCTCGATAACTTAAATCAATACTCAGATTATACTGGTTCAATCGAAAAAAGGCTTGTAAAATGCCTGGTACTTGCCAGAACTTCAAAAAAAGATAAAATAAGCAGCAAAGGAGCAAAAATGCTTTCCCAATCATCCGATGATCAATATAGACTACAGAATGTACCGCTTATCTATGCTTTAAATTATTTTAATGAAAACCTTAAAACAGATTTACCAGTTATTGACGAAACAGGCTATACAGCACACATCGACCTCAATTTTTCTAATATTAGTGATTTGAAGATTCTACAAAAAGAATTAGCGGCTTACGATCTCGCCCTGGAAGAAGCAGAGCGCAATATCCTCATGCTTATCATAAAAGATAAAAATGAGCCATTGTAATAAGTGCATACCCATTAATTTGCAACATTTGTTACACCTCAGATCCCAAATATTACACAATCTTTTACCCGACTATAAATGAAGTGTAATCTAAATTATTAGCCATCTTAAATTATAAACAACCATGAAAAAAATACTCTTATTTTTAACATTGTGCTTAAGTCTTATAACCATCGCCCAACAGCAGCAGGAGCTGAAAGGTATTGTATTAGACAATGCCACATCCGCACCCATTGCTGATATTATTGTTTCAGTAGCTGACAGCAGTCAAATTACTCTGACAGACAGTGAAGGCAAATTCAGGCTCAAGGTATTGAGTAAAAAAGTAAACCTCATATTATCGGGTAAGCACTATGAAAGTCGTACCGTAAGTGTGAAACTTCCTCAAGAGAAGATCTTATCATTCACCCTAACACCTAAAATATTTGAAATAGAAGAAGTTACACTTTCAACCGGCTATCAGAAAATCGCCAAAGAGAGAGCAACGGGGTCATTCTCGTCTGTAGAGTCTCCATTACTACAACAACAGATTACTACCAATATTATAGACCGACTGCCTGCAATTGCAAGTGGCGTACTGATGAGCAAGGGAACAGGAACCTCTCAACTTATGGTTCGGGGGCTAAGCAGTATCAATGGCCCTAAAGCACCTCTGATCATCCTCGACAACTTCCCTTACGAAGGTGATATTAATAACATCAATCCCAACACAGTAGAAAATATCACTATTTTAAAAGATGCTGCTGCCTCAAGTATATGGGGTGCAAGGGCAGCGAACGGAGTAATTGTCATTTCCACTAAAAATGCTCGCCTTAGCCTTAGTCAAAAAATGCGTTTAGATTTTACAGCAAATACCACAATTAGCCCTAAACCTGATCTGAATTATTTAAAACCGATCACTAGTGTCGATTTTATAGATGTTGAAAAGGAACTTTTTAATCGAGGATATTATAATAATGACATTAACTCCGCTAATCATCCTATACTTTCTCCGGTGGTGAACTTACTGAATAAAGAAAAGAATGGGCTCATTTCACATGAATCTGCAACCTTTGAAATCAACAGACTCAGGAGTATAGACACTCGCGATCAATACAGAAAATACATGTATCAGCCATCTGTAAAACGACAATATTTTCTAAATCTTTCTGATGGCACGCCAAAACTTTCTTGGTTATCCTCGTTAGGTTACGACGATAACAAAGGCAATTTGGATGAAGGATATCAACGGTTGAATCTGCGTTTTCAAAACATGTGGAAACCTCTGCAACAACTAACGTTGAGTTCTTCCACCTACTTAACACGTACGGCAAACCAAAGCGGAAGAATAGGATATGGCGGTATTACAATGAAAAACAATGCGGTTCCCTATATGGAATTTGCAGATGATAGCGGAAAAGCACTAGCCGTATCTAGCGTTTATGACCAGAACTACAAAAACTCCCTTGCTGGTAAAGGCTTATTAGACTGGAATTACTACCCTTTAACCGATTGGAAACACAGCACATCCAAATCAACAGCCACAGAGGTCATCATCAATTCTGCTGTAAACTATAAGTTTTTTAAGGGCCTGGAGGCTGACCTCCTTTATCAATACCAATGGTCCTCTGGCCAAACAGATAACCTAAATGATGAACAGAGTTATTATACTCGAAATTATATTAACCAATTTGCACAAATTAACGCAAATGGACTGGTCTCATTTATTGTTCCAAAAGGAGGAATATTAGATAAAACAAATAGGTTGACTTATACAAACAGTTTAAGAGGGCAGTTAAATTATAACCAAACATTTAATAAAAATAGAATAAGCGCTCTTGTGGGAGCGGAGACAAGGTCTTCTAATAATAAGATCGAATACAATCGTTTTTATGGATATAATGAAAAAAACCTTACTACCGGATCAATAGATTACACCAAACAATATCCTAATTTTGTCACTGGTAGTACGGGCTTTATTCAACGAAACCAATCTTTAGGAGAACAAAATACCCGATTTGTTTCTTTATATGCCAATGCATCATACACATTTGATGGTAAATATATACTTTCAGGTAGTGCAAGAAGGGATGCCAGCAATTTATTTGGACTAAATACGAACGATCAGTGGAATCCATTTTGGTCTACCGGTTTGGCCTGGGATATATCGAAAGAATCTTTTTACAAATCATCTTTCCTCCCTTTTTTGAAATTACGATCCTCTTATGGGCATAATGGAAATATAAATCCTGCAATGGTAGCTGTTACAACGATTGCATACTACCGGGAAAACTCACCTTATACCAACCATCCTACTGCACGTTTTGACAATTACTACAATCCAAGCTTAAAGTGGGAAAGCACCCGTATGGCAAATTTTGCGCTTGATTTTGCTACACCACAGCAGCGAATTTCTGGATCAGTAGAATATTTCACAAAAAAAAGTGATAATCTTTTTGGATCTACGCCCATTGATTACACCACCGGTATAATGAACATGCTTTGGAATATTGCTGCAATGCAGGGTAGAGGTTGGGATGTTGAACTTAAAACTTTCAATATTGATAAAACTTTCAAGTGGAAAAGTATTTTAAACATGAGCATCTACCATGACAAGATAACGCAATATTACATGAACAATAAGGTGGCTAGAAACTTTGTACAACCAGATATTTCGGCTTTTATTACTGGGTTAGAAGGAATGCCTGTCTATTCTATATTTGGTTACAAATGGGCGGGCTTAGATCCACAGAATGGTGATCCATTAGGATATTTAGAGGGTAATGTTTCAAAAGATTACGCAGATATTCTGAATGCAGATATTAAAGCAGATAATCTACAGTATTTTGGCTCAGCAGTTCCAACCCATTACGGCTCTTTTGTCAATTCATTTTCGTACAAAAACTTCAGTTTAGATGTGGGGATGCTATACAAAATGGGCTATTGGTTCCGAAGAAACTCAATTAACTATACCGCACTATACAACAGCTGGCTAGGACATACAGATTATGAAGAAAGATGGCAAAAACCTGGTGACGAAGCCTTTACAAATGTACCGTCCAACCAATACGTATCAAATAGCAACCGCGATGCTTTCTATAATGGTGCCAGCATATTGGTAGAGAAAGGCGATAATATCCGTTTACAATATATTAATATAGCATATAATCTCACAAGAGACCACTGGGCAAAGATGCCCCTGAAAAATCTAAACGTCTATTTTAACGCTGATAATTTAGGAATTTTATGGAGAGCCAACAAGGCTGGAATAGACCCTGATTACAACATTACAAATACCAATTTAAAACCAAGTATTAATTTTACTTTAGGTCTAAAAGCTAATTTTTAAATTTTATAATTATGAAAACTACAACTATTATAACAATTTCTTTTTTGGTCATGCTCTCACTTTGGGGTTGCACTAGATTTCTTGAAGAGAAATCCGACCTTCAACTTGCAGTGCCACAAACCATACAGGATAACCAGGCATTACTCGATCAGGAGAATGGGATTGTAAGAAATACCGCGTCTAGTGGGGAATTTTCCTCTGACAATATTCATTTTACTGATTCTGAATATGACGCGCTCGCACACGAAGAAAATAAGCGTCTATATACATGGCAGCCAGATCATGTTTCCCCAAGCTCGGACTTTGGAAATGATTGGCAATTTTGCTTCGCTGCAATCTTCACCGCAAATAGTGTGCTCCATAATTTAGAAACCTATCATATAGAAAATGCGGAGAATGTGAAAGGTCAGGCTTTGGCGCTAAGAGCTTCACGCTTTCTCGATGCAGCACAGATATGGTGTCCAGCATATTCCATTGAAACGTCTGGGGCAGATATGGGTTTGCCATTAAGACTTGATCCTGATATGAACCTTCCATCCCAAAGGGCTACAGTAAAGGAAACATACAAGCAGATCGTTGAAGATTTACAACAAGCAATTCCTCTTTTACCTCCTACTCAGACATCGCCAACGCGAATATCAAAAGCAGCGGCTTTAGGCCTACTGGGAAGAACATACTTATATATGGGTGATTATGGAAACGCAGCACACTATACAGAGATGGCATTGTCTCTCCATAACACCTTAATGAATTACAATACGCTCAATCCCGCTGATGCTTATCCTATAAATGACCTGAACAAAGAAGTCATACATCTTACAACCTTTAGAAGAACAGGGTTTCCCAAACAGCCACAAGTAACAAACAGCTTATATCAAACCTACGCTAATAATGATCTCAGAAAGGTTATTTATTTTAAGATGAATAACAACGGTGAAGCTTTGTTTAAAGGAAACTATACAGGGAGCGCATCCAATATAACTGGAATCACAACCGACGAATTGTTTCTTACGGCAGCAGAGTCTTATGCACATCTGAATCAAATACCGACTGCAATGAAATTGCTAAATGATCTTTTGATTACAAGATGGAAAACTGGCACCTTTGTGGATTTTACAGCTTCCACAAAAAAAGATGCCCTAGATATTATTCTTCAAGAACGCAGAAAAGAACTTTTATTTAGGGGCATTCGGTGGGCAGACCTTAAACGATTAAATCGAGACGGGGCAAACATACAGCTTAGCCGCACCGTTAATGGACAGAACTATACATTGCCGTCAAATGACTTACGGTATGCAATCGCAATTCCAGAGGAAATTATTGCAATGAGTGGGATACCACAAAATAAACGATAATAAAAACATAAAAAAGGCTGTCATCATTAAGTAGTGAGACAGCCTCTCTGAATAAAAATGACATCGTCATAAAGTTTTATTCCACGCTATTTAATCCTTAGTTCCTTCAGCTTCCTGCAAAATATATTGGTCGGTTTTTCCACCAATAACATTGGTAAGAGTCTGTCCCTCTGGTACAAAAATTTTACATGGTCTTTCACCACCAGATATACAATTTTCAGAATTATTCATCACATCCCATTTACTCAGCGTGTTAAATGAACTAACAGAAGAGCTGTTGTAGTAATGATAATTTCCTTCAGTTTTCTTTTCATGAGTATTAAAGGACATAACGCTGCTTGTAAAAACAAGAGCAACAATCGCTATTAAATTGAATTTTAAAAATTGATTAAATTTCATGATCCTGGTCTTTTTATACATCAAAAAAGATTACCATAAAAACTTTAGAGATCTGCCCAATCTAGAAAAACAAAAGGCTTTATCAATTTAATGGTACCTATAGCGACTCAGACTTGTTATACCAATACGCCTTTTTCCCTAATCTTCAGCCAGATCTTGATTAGTAAATACATCATACACTTTGGTTGTTAAAGGGAGCCTCCCTGGTTCGGCCAGCTTTCGACCAGCCGATTTTAACGTTAAACAATTAGTGATCTTTGGTGAGCAACCTATTTTTTAAAGGTGTCCACATTTTATTTATTTGTTTTTGACAACTGTATTTTCCGAATAAAAGCTCTTAAAAAGTTATAAAAACACCACACCATCATCACCGACTTGATATAAATTGCTTATATACCATGCTTTATCGTTATAAATTTATATTTCATTACACTGGTACGTTGGTAGAATGGTACATTAGTACATTTAAACACCAACCCATCACCCCTTCCTCACCAACACCCAAACTACCTTCTTCCCGTAATACTCCGGCATTATCTTCCCTTTCGAGAAAACCGCCGTCGTACTGGGAGTTCCGATGATCTCCCATTCTCCACTGCAGGGACAGATTTCTCCGCTGGATACAGTCAAAACTTCTGGTAGTAGGATGCCCATTATTTCAGGAATCATTACCTATTTGATGAAAGATACTTCAGTAATTCCATCAGTTTATCGAGGGCATTTCTCCATTGCCACGGATCTTGTCGTGGTGGATCTGGATCATTTTCATCATCCAGGTGAGAAAACGCGGCTGATAGTGAGAATGGGCTATACTGCTTTTTAGACGTTAACCTTAACTCCATTTTCGACGGATTGTGATGATCTCTTTGATCATGACCCGTACCTAAGATCAGTAGTAAAAAAATACTTAAAATTGCGATTGACTTTTTCATAATAATGATTTTTAAAAGTTAATCCAGCGCTGGTTTTGTGATAGAATTCTAAAGCGAAATTAAAAGAGGATTCTACTAAAAAAAAACATTTGGTGGTAGCATTGATCAATTTAAAGCATCAATTGATCAATGCCACCACCATTTTTTTGGAAATATTCACGACTGTAAGTACTTTTTATGTAAATTCGGTTACCATAATGAACAATAGCTGTTCATATAATAAAATAGGCGACCTGTTTTATAAATAATCATTAAAAGGTGGGGAATATGTGTAGAAACATTCTGCTTTTTGGTATCGTTTTTTTTTGCTGCGCAGTTTCCACTGCGCAAAATTCCGTTGAAGACTACTATACCATTCGAAAAGAGTATGCTCAACTGCGTGAAAATAATGCAAATGCACTTCCTGCAATTGCGATAAGCATCAAATTGGCAAAGAATAAGCAAAATTTTAAACATTTATTTTATGCCTATGAAGATGCAGCCTTATATTCCCCAGACCGGGAGGACAAGTTAAAGTATGCCGACAGCTGTTTATCAACCGCACAGAAAACAAAAGATGCCACGATGATCAGCACCGCTTATTTAGGAAAAGGCATTGTCTATTATTTCAATTTTCGAAAATTCGACAAAGCCCTTGACCATTATCTGCTTGCTGCCAAAAGCGCTGAAAAAACGACCGACGCCTATTTACAGTATAAAATCAAATATAACATCGGGGTCGTTAAAAGTTATCTTGGCTATTATCCGGAAGCCTTGCTCTACTTTCACGAGTGCAAGCTCTTTTTTGAAACCAACTTAAAATCCAATCTTTCCCCTCCCCTGCTATTCAATAATACGAGGGGATACCTCAACACCATCCACCAGATAATGATCTGCGAACGACAATTACACCATTGGGAAAAGGTTGATCGTTTACTAAAAGAAACCGGTCGATACCGCAACAACGCTGACTTTAATCAAGAAAAAGGCTACTTTTTAAAAGAACGCGGCATCGCACTTTTTAACAAAAACCAGTACGAGCAAGCGATAGATTCTCTTATTATAGCAGAAGATATGCTTCAGCACAAAAAAGAAGAAAGCCATCTGGCAGTCACCTACTTTTATCTCGCCAAAGCTTATTTAAAAATGAATAACAGCTCCCTTTCTACCGGATACCTCAAAAAAGTCGACTCCCTGTTTACGCGAAATGAAGCCGTACTTCCTGAAGTCCGAAAAACGTACGAAATATTGTTAAAAAATAAGTACTTAGCGATTTCAGCTCTTGAAAGCGCTCATTATACCGAGCAGTTGATGAAAGCTGATAGCATTTTGCACCACGATCTCCCGAATCTGTCCTCCCGAATCTTCACCGAATATGACACCAAAAGCCTGGTAGCCGAAAAAGAAAAACTCATACAGGCTAAAAACGTTCGAAATACAATCATCACCATCACCACTCTTCTCATCGGGTGCCTTATTTTCTTTCTCTACACAATCAATCAAAAACGGAAAAAGAATTTGCAGAGCTATCAAAATATAGTGCGCCAATATGAAACAGTTACTACTGCCACTCCGGTAACCTCAGTACCCACAACCCCCGATAGAAAATCAACGTACAGCTCGGCGCTCATTGAAAAATTGTTAAAAAAATTAGAAGAATTTGAACTTACCAATGGTTTTATTGTACAGGATATAACATTAGGAAGCCTTGCGTTAGAAATGCAAACTAATAAAACCCATTTGTCATATGTGATTAATGAACACAAACAAATGACATGGCCTACTTACCTTAAAACTTTGCGTATTAACTATATCACTAACTTAATGCTGAGAAATCCTACCTACTTGCATTACAACGTTGGGGTATTGGGTGAAATGTGTGGATACAAGTCCCGTCAGCAATTTGCAAAACAGTTTTGTGAAATTCATCAGTTATCTCCTCTTGAATTCATCAACTTAAGAACAAAAAACAATTAATGCACTGTAGTTTAAACTCTATTTTTTAATAAGCGTACCGTTATGAAGTCCATTCACCTTATCGAAAATACCACTTTATTGTGGCATGATCTTCAACAAAAATGCTCCCTACTCCAAGTTGAAAAAACCAATCCCCTGGAATATGCACAATTTGCATTGATGGAAACCGACCAAGCCGTCCGCACCATAAAATCATGGGTCATCACCCATGATTTTGACTGTTGGGAACATGAGATCACGTTCTTTAAAGAACTTAAACCGAAGTTTATTGCGAAGTTCATGTATTATTCCAAAGTAATCAATGTACTTTCCTCTCTTCCTGCCTCAGGAACTAAGTTTAAAAAAAAGCTTTTCGACACTGAATTTGAACATTTGCACTATTTCGCCGTAGAAAATACGGAGTTCATAAGCTATTTCAGGCGAAAAGCCACCTACTTAGACTCTAAATATTTTCTGCGCTTTAAATATGATTTAGATGTCAAACTTGCCATGGATATGCACAGCTACGATGAGCGTTTCGCCACTTCTCATGACCATTTGGTAGCAACCATTCTTGCGAATGACGAATTTGAATTTTTTCTAAAAACCCAACTACACCAGCTTAAAGAAAACACAGTCAGCGAGGTAACCTCCCCTAACTCCCTACATTGGACCGCCTCAAAGGCAGCCCTTACCGAATTGATTTTCGCTCTGCATCACACCAATTGCTTCAATGGCGGCAATGCCGATTTATCCCAGACCGTTCGGTGGTTTGAAAATAAATTAGAAATAGACCTCGGCAATTATCATAAAACCATGACCGAAATAGGAAACCGCAAAACAAATCAAACAAAATTCATTCAACTCTTGCAAGATAATTTAAACGCTTACCTGGAGGCATTAGAAAACTAAAAACCCGCACCAACTCCATTGGACACAGCGCTGTTAACCCTTTACGCTCTAACAGCACTCTGCCATCCAACAAACACCCAGCATCAAACACCAAGCATCCAGCACCAAACACCCAGCATCAAACATCCATCATCCATTATCCATCACCCAACACCCATCCCTGCAATAAAGTTCTTGCCCATCTCGTGATTTCGACAGGCTCAATCACCACATCGACCCAGCATCACATCAGCACACCCTGCATCCAGCACCAAGCATCCAGCATCAGACACTTGCCCATCTCGTGATTTCGACAGGCTCAATCACCACATAAAACCATCATCCGCCACCCCGCATCCCGCACCCCGCACCTCACTTGTTAATAACTTTTTCTTTCGTACTACCGACAATATACTGAATAAGACAATCTGCAATTCGTAACCTTTGCCCTATCAAAGAGCAGCACTATGAAACCAAAAATCACCCGCCTCTGCATCTACCCAAAAGACATCCAGCGCATCACCGGCAAAAGCGAGCGCTACAGTCGTGATTTGATTCTTAAAATCAAGATCATTCTGAATAAACCCGATCATCAATTCGTCACCGTCGCAGAATTCTGCACCTATATGGGTTTACCTATGGAAGCGGTTCAAGTGTTTATTACTGATTAACGCTTCCGCCACCCTAAAGTGATTTCGACTCCGCTCAATCACCACCTCAACCTCAACCTCAACCTCATTCCAAACCGACATAGGAGATTTTTGCGTAAAGAAAAATTGTAATTTCTTCTATATAAACCCTTCAACTAACCACTCATAAAAATCTCCAGTGTCCGAAGCGCGGTCAAAAACCAAAATCGAAGACCAACTTACATTCCGCGCAAGTTTGGAGATTTTCTAAGAAGAAATTCCAATTTTTTAGCAAAAAGATCCAATCTTGTCCCGAAACTTCGGGCTTGTTACTTTTTGTGTCGAGATAAACCATTGCAAATGATTCGCTGTTTCCGTTAAAAAATATAAATATGATGAAGCAAAAATAAAAAGAAATCAATATTAAAACTTGTTTTAAATCACGTGGCTTCGACAGGCTCAGCCACCAGTTTATCTTTTATCGAAATAGCAATGCTATAACAGTAATTCCTCTTTAATCTTCCCTCAAACTGATTTGTTATCGACTTAGGAGATTTTTGCGTTAAGAAAAATTGTAATTTCTTCCAACCCTACTCTTTAACAACCACCACCTAAAAATCCCTTTTGTTCGAAGCGCGGCAACCATTTAAATTCGAAGCGAAACTCGGATTTCCGCGCAAGTTGAGGGATTTTATTTGAAGAAATTTCAATTTTTTAGTAAAAAGATCCAGTCTTGAACTTTTGGTTCTTTTGTTTCAAGACAAAAGAACAAGATTAAATTTCTGCCCGAGTTTGGGGATTTTCTCAGAAGAAATTTACTTTTTTTAGTAAAAAGATCCAAGTCTTGACCTTTTTGTTACTTTTTGTGTCAAGACAAAAAGTAAAGAATAAAAGAAACTACTTGAATTACTAACACATCATGTAAAAAGAAAATATACACTACCACCCAGAAAGCTTCTTTTCCCCAACCCTTACTTCGACAAGCTCAGCATAAAAAAGGAAGGAAGCTTTCTTAGCATTTTCACTAAAACCAGCTCCCCAATCACCATCTCAACCTCAACCTAAAAAGCATTTGAACTCGACTTCGGCGATTTTTGCGTAAAGAAAAAAGAAAATTTCTTCCAACCTACCCTTCCAACAAACACCGCCTAAAAATCCCCAGTGTTTGAGTGGCGGCAACAAATAGTATACACAAAAACCCATTCCCTTTCCGCCCGAGTTTGGGGATTTTCTCAGAAGAAATTTACTTTTTTTAGCAAAAAGATCCAAGTCTTGAACTTTTGGTTCTTTTGTTTCAAGACAAAAGAACAGAAAATAGACACCCAGAAAGCTTCTTTTCTCCAACCCTTTGCTTCGACAGGTACTTCAGCAAGCTCAGTATGACACTCAGCATAAAAAAGAAAGAAAGCTTTCTTCGCATTTGTACAAAAAACCCGTTGTCATTCCAAGAAAGGAGGCCACGACCGACGAAGCAACCTCAACCTCACCACCAATTCTTAAAAAACACAATATTTTCTATAAATTCTACCAATCCAACACCCAACCACTTAGCCCCTCCAAGCCCCCCTCTAGGATACTTCATGGATCCCCCTAGGATAGTTGCCCAAATCCCCACTCCAACTTTCGGCAATACCGGCAGAACCGGCACAAAACAGCCCTTTCCGCAAAAAACAATCCTTTCGGCAAAAACCCCCTTAACCGGCACCAACACTTGCTTTAAATGAAAATATTACCAAATTTTGTCCCGTGATCACAACAGGTTTTACCGGATGTACCTCAACATCTGATTCTTAATTTCTTAAAATTTAAAACAATGGCAAGACAAAAAGGACTTATTAAGCTAAAAGGAACGATGGGTGACATCACCTTCTATCGTACCAAAGACGGTTACATGGCCCGCGAAAAAGGCGGCATCACGGCCGAAAGAATGCGCACTGATCCCGCTTTTCAGCGGACCCGCGAAAATATGGCAGAGTTCGGCAGAGCAGGCAAAGCCGGTAAAGTATTGCGCAACTCAGTACAGTCGTTACTGCGTACGGCAGGCGACCGATTGATGGTGAGCCGCCTGACCAAAGAAATGGTCAAAGTAATTCAGCTCGATGCCATCAATCCTCGTGGACTGCGAAATGTCATTGATGGCGAAGCAGAGCTGTTGCAGGGATTCGATTTCAATATCCATGGTAAATTGAACACCAGTTTCGGAGCTCCATTTGTAACCACTTTGGATCGCGCACTCGGCACGGCCCATATCGACATCGCTCCATTTATTCCCACGGACAGTGTGATTGCTCCGGCTGGTAGCACCCACTACAAGTTAGTTTCTGCCGGGACAGACATTAATTTTGAAGCAGAAAGCTACACCTCAGACCGCAACGAAAGTGACATTTTACCGATCAACACGGTCCTCACCGACCCAATTGAATTGCACAATACGTTACCCGCTGCTTCGGTCAACCCTCTCTTTCTGTTATTCGGGATCAACTTTTATCAGGAAGTAAATGGGTCTTTTTACGAGTTGAAAAATGGGTCGTACAACGCACTGCAACTGGTGCAGGTTTCTGGCACACCATAATCATGGAACTTCAATTAATCAGAACCTCACATCCTACTGGAGTCAATGGTGTACTGCTGCTAGACGGGGTAGAACTCTGCAAAACTATTGAGTTACCTTGGTTGGAAAACAGACCGCGGATCTCCTGCATTCCTGTTGGAAAGTATCGATTGCGGAAACGATGCAGTGTCAAATTCAACTGGCATTTTGAATTGATGGACGTGCCGGGGCGCAGCGCTATTTTAATTCATCCCGCCAACCATGCCGCCCTGGAATTGAAAGGGTGTATTGCACCCGTGCTCCAACATACCGGAGAAGGAAAAGGCAGTTCTTCCAGAATTGCTTTGGAACGCTTGAAAGACCGCCTTTATCCCCTCTTGGATAAAGGGAATATCATCTATCTAACCATAAAATAAGTTGAACCATGAAAAAGATCATCCAGCGATTACAGGAGCCGACTCCACGGTTCTTTCGCAAGATCAGAAATTACGGCTTGGTATTAACGACCATCAGTGCGGTGATAACAACAGCTGTTATTCCACTACCAGCGGTGCTCATCACCCTGGCAGGTTACACCGCCTTAGCAGGCGGCATCGCCAGCGCGCTCAGCCAGACAGCCGTCGAAAACGAGGGCAAGCCATGATGCAGTTTGACACGGCACAGCGCATCAGTGCCGCCAGTGGCATGGCCCTGATTGTGATGCTGCAGATCCAAAGAGAGGAAGTCATTAAAACGATTGTTTTAGCTGGCCTTGGAGGAATGGCCAGCTACCTCTTCACTTTAATATTAAAATTTCTGATTCTTTATTTGAAAAAGAAATTTTAAGTGTTTTTTTAACGGAAGGCCTCTCAGTACGAGAGGTCTTCTTTTGTTGAATACTACCATCAGTGCGAGCAGTCTCTAAAAATGTAATCGCAAGCAGCCAGCACCGACCGACAGCCTGTCCGCCTTACCCGAAAGCAACCTGGACCTTCAACTTAACTAATAGGTACTCCCCCGACTTAGGAGATTTTTACGTTAAGAAAAATTAAATTTCTTTTGCATAGATCCTCTAAATTATAACCGCATAAAAATCCCCATTGTTTGAGTGGCGGCAACAAATTTCATACACAAAAACCTAGTACCTTTCCGCCCGAGTTTTGGGGGGGCTCTTAAAAGAAATTTTATTTTTTAGCAAAAAAATCCAGTCTTGACTTTTTTGTTACTTTTTGTGTCAAGACAAAAAGTAAAGAAATCATTTAGTAAACAGATCCACGTCTTGTCCCAAAACTTCGGAATTGTTTCTTTTGTTTCAAGACAAAAGAACAAATAAACATTTAAGAAAAAGATCCGTATCGTGACCTTTTTGTGTCAAGACAAACCATTGAAAATGGTTCGCTGATTCCTATAAAAAATATAAATATGATGAAGCAAAAAATAAAAGAAATCAACAATTAAACTTATTTTAAATCACGTGGCTTCGACAGGCTCAGCCACCAGTAGGCCTTAATTAAATTAACCAATATCGACTTCGGAGATTTTTACGTTAAGAAAAATGAAAATTTCTTCGAGCCTAACTAATCAACTAACTCTGCATAAAAATCCCCATTGTTTGAGTGGCGGCAACAAATTCATACACAAAAACCCACTATATTTCCGCCCGAGTTTTGGGGATTTTCTAAGAAGAAATTATCTTTTTTTAGTAAAAAGATCCAAGTCTTGAACTTTTGTTTCTTTTGTTTCAAGACAAAAGAAATTAATATTATAACTGGGTTTTAAATCACGTGGCTTCGACAGGCTCAGCCACCAGTTTATCTTTTATCGAAATAGCAATTCTATATCATTAATTCCTCTTCAATCTACCCTATAAAAATCGGGATCATTATACTTAATAATCCTCCCCGGATTACCAACAACCACCGCATAATCTGGAACATCCTTTATCACCACCGTACCAGCACCAATCGTCACCCACTTTCCAATTGTAATACACTGGATCACACTCGCACCAATCCCAATTTGAGAACCTTCACCAACGCTCACATGACCTGCCAAGGCAGCATTCGGGGAGATATGCACATAATCTTCCAACACACAATCGTGCTCTACGACGCAGCCTGAATTTAAGATACAGTGCTTCCCTATTTGGGTTCCGGCATTGACTACCACTTGTGGCATTACCACGGTACCCTCTTCTATTTCGGCAAAAGAGGAGATGCTAGCTGTAGGAGCAATGGCTTTAAAAAAAGAGAATTCATTTTGTTCAACGACCTTTTTTCGCACCTCATTACTGCCGATCGCAATAATGAATTGATCTTCTGGTGTTGAGGTATAAGAGGCTGTGGCATGCACTGGAATATGGAGCAAGGTATCTGCTTGTGGCCGATCATCCAGAATAGCGGTTACCTGTATTTTTGCAGACAATACGATATCTGCCACCACTTTGCCGTGTCCGCTTGCGCCAAAAATATAATATTGGGTGTTCATTCTTTAAAAATTACCTTTAAATGCTTCCATCGTGACTTGCCCTTCCTGCGAAATCCCTTCGCTTACAAATACTTTCTTAACGGTTAAAAAAAGTATTTTCATATCTAAAAGAAAACTGCAATGCTGGGTGTACCATACATCATATTCGAATTTCTGTTCCCAACTGATGGCGTTTCGGCCATTGATTTGTGCCCAGCCTGTGATGCCTGGTCTTACGTTGTGACGCTGCTGCTGAAAAGTATTGTATAATGGAAGATACTGTGGTAATAAAGGCCTTGGCCCGATTAAACTCATATCCCCTTTAATCACATTCAGCAATTGGGGTATTTCATCTAAAGAAGTTTTACGAACAAAAGCTCCGATGGCAGTAAGGCGGTTGTGATCAGGCAAAAGGTGACCTTCACTATCTTTCTTATCGGTCATGGTTTTGAACTTGAGGATGCTGAAAATCTTGCCGTGTAAACCCGGACGCTTCTGCACAAAGAACGGCTTTCCTTGATTGGCGATGAATAAACCGATGGTCACGATGATGAAAATGGGACTTAAAAGTAGAAAGCCCAACGCTGCGGCTGTACAATCAAATAGTCTTTTGAAAAAGGATCTATACATGGTCTGTTACTTTTTTATATTCGGCTAAAAGAGCTTGCCATACGACTTCCTGCTCATAATTCTCCATGATTCTTTTTCGGGACTGGTGTTGGAGACTTTGATATAAGATTTCATCATCTACCAGGTCACGCATCGCTTCTGCTAAAGCTTCTGTATTCTTTACCGGAACAATAAGTCCGTTTTGGTGGTCTTTAATGATTTCATTACAACCATTGATATTGCTCACAATACTTGGCAAACCCATCGCACCTGCCTGTAACACCACATTGGGAAAGCCTTCCCGGTAACTTGGAAAAACCAAGGCATTAGCAATCGCAAAGTAAGCACGGACATCGGGTTGAAAGCCGACAGAGATGATATTGGAGTTTTGTTCTATTTCCTGCAACGTGTCTGTTTTTAAAGCATCCAACTCCTGTTCATAAGGGCCTACGAGGAGGAGTTTACGGTTAAGGTTGAGATTGAGGTTGAGGTGGTCACTGAGCGCAGTCGAAGTGAGGGTTTTAAAAGCAGCAATCAGTTCATTAATTCCTTTATCTCCCACCAGACGGCCTACGAAGATAAAGACGAAATCGTCAGCTTCTATTTTCAATTGTTCTTTAAGTGACTGGTTTGCTGATTCTGAGAATAGCGTTTTATCAAAATAGGACGTGTTGATACCATTGGAACTGCCTTTTCCAATCACCTTTAACTTCTCTAATTGACAGAATCCTTCCTGAATGATTATTTCATTTAAGCCAAAAGAATTGGGATAGACTTTGGTAGCAAAAGAATAAGTTAGCTTTTCTACGAAATTCAGTACTTTTCTTTTGGTGCCCGTAGCTTCTAAAAGCGGTAAGCCCGCAACGGTATGAAAACGATTGGGTACACCTGCTAAAAAAGCGGCCATCATGCCAACGATTCCCGCTTTCGGAGTATGGCTGTGTACGAGTTCTGGTTTTTCTTTTTTTAAAAATCGGTAGAGTTTCCAAACTGCTTTTAAATCATCCAATGGCGAAATCGTACGGGTCATTTCGATGTGGTGGTTTTTCACGCCATATTTTGTAGCTATCCTTTTGAGTTCTTTTTCGTCAGCCGAAATAGCAGTGACGTCATAGAACTGATTCATAAAGGTTAATTGTTTGCCCAACAATTTGTCCAGTGAAATGGGAACGGTGGTGATGCGGATGAGTTTTTTCAAGGGAAGGAGGTTGTTGTTTTTTTGTGGTGCAAAGATAAAGTTTTTCTGGTAACCATAGCGATGGATGATGGATGATCTGGTGATTGAACTTGTCGAAATCACGGTATGAGCAAGGACTTTATAGCGGGGTTTGCGGGATGGGTGATGGATGATGGATGATGGGTGATTGAGCTTGTCGAAATCACGGTGTGGGCAAGGACTTGCTAGTTGGGTTCGCGGGGAATTACTTGTGCGAATATTTTCACCATAAAAATATACAAAAAGGGCATTGCCATAATTTTCGTACGTGCTATTAAGCCATAGTTTGCATAAGCATAGACGTACATCACGGCTAACAGAAGAATTGTTAAACTTGCGAAAACTTCATACAAGCCCCATTTAATTGTTTTAAAATTACGCACCGCGATGTAAAAGACTCCACCACTAATTAAAAGTAGAATCAAATTTTCAATACTCCAGATTTGATAGAGCCAGCCTGTTTTTTCAAAGGGCAGGGGTCGGAAATAAAAAGTAAAGATTTTGTAAGGGAGATGGTATTCATCTAAGGGAACGTAAGCATCTGTTTTCTTTAGACCTTTGATGTGGTAATCGTAAATATGAATGATTCGTTTCCAGGGATTAGTGCGAATGAACGCAATTTTCTTTAAGAGCAAATAGATTCCTAAAAAGCAGAATAAAGAAATGACGCCGACACCCATTTTTTCTTTTACGCCTAAATTTCCTTTCCACATATAAGCAATCATCAAAGCTACCAATAAGACCACTGCTACATGGGGTCTAATAAGAGCAATAAGTAAAAAGGATAAAACAAAGGATGCTGATTTAATACGTCGTTGGAGCAGTTTTTCGGTCATCACCACCAAAGCCACAAACAGGATGGATTCTTTACCGATAAAAGAAGTCCAAAGGTGCAGATTAGGGATTATCAAAAGAAAGAGTCCTACAAAAAAAGCCGGCTTACTATTTCGGGTTAATGACAAAATCATTTGCCATAATTTATAAAATCCAAAAAAGCTCAATACACTAAAGAGCAGAAAACCAGACCAAAAAGGCAGGGTAAGATATCTGACCAACGGAAAGGTTAGAATTTTGATGATATCAGTACCGGGTTGAAAAAATTTGAACCATGATGTTTGTGAAAGGTCCTGGCCGATGAACCAATATCTAACGGCATCGCCATTATTGGTGTTCACAAAATCCCAGGCTATATAAGCAAATATCAAATGATAGCTGAAAAGAAAGAGCGGAAAATATTTTTTAAAAATAGAAAGCCTCATAGCCAATCTATATTTTTCGGATTAATCTTCTTTCCTGCTCGTAAGAAAAAATCCATAACATATAAATGAGGAAGCCGGGCAAAAACATATTTCGCATGCGGATCATAATGCCGACATTTCCTAAAGATTGGGAGAAAGCCAAAGTACCCACAATGAGAAAGAACACCAACCCTTTAATAACAAACGGCGCGGCTTTAAAAGCTTGCAAAGGTTTACTGCGCATCGCCTTTATAAATACAATCACCAAAACCAGGTTTTCCAGTGAAGCAATCAAACCGTTGATATTCCTGACATCAAAGAAGAAGGGACGAAACCAAAAGGTGAGGACTTTTAAAGGAAATGGATAAGAAGATATATCGATAGCTGAACCTGTACCTGCACGACTCAACAAACTCGCTTTAGAATCCGCAAACTTATCGAAACTCTCAGCAGAGGCATCTTCAATTTTCGCAAACTCAAGCACTGAAGGCAATATAGCAAGACCAATCCCCAAAAGAACGGTTGAAAAAGCCACCCTTTGAAAAACAGAAATTTTACCACCCAAAATATAAGCGAAGCCAAAACCGACCATGAGAAAAAGGACAATATGCGGTCGGAGTGCTAAGGAGATTAAAATACTCAAAACCAAGAGTGGGCTTCGAATTACAGGTTTCATTACGCCATAAGAAAACATACCAATACAGAGAAATAAGGTCGTATCCTTACCGATACCGGCACTCCAAAAGTGGAGATTGGGTAGAAAAAAAAGAGCCGGGAAAAGAATGTAGCCGTATAATACTTTGTTATAGGGAATAGTTTTCACCACGACCATATAAAAAAAGGTGAGTCCCATAAAACCAAAGAGAGAGAACACAAGGGTGTTGGATAGATAAGACATGTTCAAGACATTAGAAAAGAGGAAATTAAAGGCGTACATAAACATGGTGCCTTCCCCATCAAAAAGGCCTGCTTTAAAAGTGTCAAAAGTATAGGTCTTTGGGACGCGCCAGTAACCGACAGCGTCACCCAGAATAAAGTAGCAGAAATAGACTCCTAATAACAAATGGAAGAATAATAAATAACGCAACATCCGATGATCCCTTTCGGAAAGGTCATTACTGAACAGTTGGATAAACCCCAATCCTAAAAGAACAATGATCGGAATGTAAAACAAATCAAGCAACATACTTTTCAAATTTATTTTTAATGAAAGTCATGACGTGTTTCTCAAAAATTAAATAATAGAAATAACTGATCAAACAGCACAAAAATATAACAATAAACAGCTCGAACAATAAAACAATCTGATGATCAGCAGCAGGCATTACCCGAACCAACATACTTTGAAGCGGATTATGCAACAAATAAAGCGAATAACTCGAATTACCCAAAAGCATCCAAACATTATTTTCCGGTATTTTCTTTGTAAAATATTTAATTCCGACATACACAAAACCTGCAGCAGAAAGCGCAAAAATAAGATTTAATGAAAAAGGAAATAAGTTGATGGCAGCATATTTCAAATAGAGAAAAATCAGAAAAAGTACGATAGGGAAAATGACGAACCATTTACGATCTGTTTTCACAAGGTTCATTTTAATCAAATAAGCCACCATTACTCCCATAATAAATTCAAGGTTATAAAGATTGAAAATGAGTTTAAGGAATGGGTGTTCGAATATTAGGTGAGAAATACTTGTGCCGATAATGCCCAAAAGCCAAACGATTAAAATGACATACCAGAGTTTTTTTGAGAAAAAATTTAAACTGTACATCAAGTAAAAAAACATTTCAAAAACAAGGGTCCAGGCAACCGAAAGTGCTGGATTTCCGTCAGGAATTAAAAGCACAGACGTGAGTAAACTCATCGATCGATCAGAATTACTGGAGCCTGGAAAAAGAAAATAAAGCAGTATCATGGCAAATGACACTGGAAGATAAGGCACATAAATTCTGATCACCCTATTAAAAGTATATTTTTTTAAATAGCCAGTCTGTCCTCTATAATTATAAGTCGTGTAAGCAATAATAAAACCTGATAATACAAAGAAAAAATCTACCCCTAACTTTCCAACTGAAGCGATGAAGGCAAGTGCAGCATTATCCAATTTAAGATAATGTTCAAAAGAAGCATAAGAGTGGTGAACCACTACTAATAAAGAAGCAATTCCCCTATAAATCTGCAGAATGTCAAAATATCTTTTGTTTTCCATTGCTGCTATTTATTTGTTCGTTCTAGTATTTCTTTCCATTTTTTAGAAGTGGCCTGAAGAGAAAATTTCCCCTCTACTTCTTCCCTTCCTTTCTGTCCCATTCTATTCCTTTCCTCTATATTTGTTTTCAGGTATTTTATTTTCTCTAGCCATTCTTTTTCACCATTTACTAAAAAGCCATTTTCACCTTCATTAATAACTTCATTGTTCATCCCAACGGGTGAGGCGATTGCTGGAATACTGCACGCAAAATACTGGATTATTTTATAGGAGCACTTTCCTTTTTCCCAAAGAGAATCCTGCAACGGCATGATGCCCATATCAAACTGACGAATATGTTCCACTTCGGTTTCTTCAGTCCAGGGAATATATTTTACATTTTTTCCCAAATTCATATCTTCGGTGATGCCTACAATATGAAATTCTATAGTTGCATCCTCCTGTAATTTTATAATCCAATTCCTTTGAGGCAGCAAATGCTTTTCAAAAGTAGATTTGGTCCCAATCCAGCCAATAACAAATTTTTCAGATTCTTTCTTTACTTGGAAAGGATACCGTTCCAGATCAATAACCGTTGGTATAATCTCTATTTTTTGCGCTCCGGCTTTTTTTGCACGGTCGGCAAGGTACGAATTTCCGGCAACGACCACCGCCGCATTTTTCATAACCGTATCAATCTTTTTACTTAAAAACAATTTGAGCAGAGGATTTGAACTTTGATCATAATTATGAAAGATAGCATCGTCATAATCGACGATGTATTTTTTTCCAAAAAGTTTCAGCAGATATTCTGCAAAGGATGGTAGGTAAGGAAAGAGTTCTTTCTCAATGACTATTGTATCATAGTTCCCAACGGTGAATAATTTCAAAAATCTTTTTCCATAGCCCAAGACCGCTTCGACCAAAGTAGATTTTCCTGCATACAATTGCACCAGATAGTTTTCAATAAAGAGCGGACTTACCTCCACCTCAAATCCGGCCTTTTCCAAATAAGGGAAATACTGGAAACTTCGCAGTCTGCTGCTGCCCGCATTTCGGGAGTATTTGGTGAAGTAGAGAATTTTTGGGTGGGAAGGCATGGGTGATTTGTAATCGTGAATTGTGAATTGTGAATTGTGAATTGTGAATTGTGAATTTACTGTAAAATTATTCTATTTTTAATTTTTTGATTGCTTTAATGTAGGAATCTGCGGCGGACTCTAATGAGAAATAAGCCAGTGCCTGACTTCTAGTTTTTTCTCTGTCGGTTCTTTTCGCCTCCGTGATTAATTTAATGATTTCGGGTAATTGCTTTTGCAGACCGATTTGATGGTCGTAAAGATAGCAAGATTCAAAATGATGTAGTATATTTTCTGTATCTCCAATTCCTTTGCTGGCAACCACTGGAAGTCCTGTTAAAAGATATTCCCCCAATTTTATAGGAGCAACGCCCTGCATGCTGTAGGCAGGTTGGCGGAATGCAAAAGCCGCATCTGCTGCATTGAGGTATCCTGGGATTTGATCAATATTCACTTTTTTAATGATGATATCTTCTGTCTGCTCTTTTAATTGTGTTTTGGCAAATTCCGTATTTCCGGTGAGGATTAAAAATTGTGCGGGTTGTTTCTGACGGAAGACTCTGAAAATCCGCAACATCTCATCCAGTCCATATTGTGGCCCTAAGGATCCACAGTAAATCATCAGTATTTCCTCGTCGGAAATTGCTAAATACTTTCTAATTTTCACCCGGTCATTTGAATTGATACTAAATTGTGATGCATCTCTGCCATTGAATACGACGGAGAATTTGTCTTTAAACGGTTCTCCAATCGTCTGAAGGTGAATATCAATGGCTTTTTGAGAACGGGTTACAACAACATCCGCTCTTAAAAGCATTTTTTGTTCTATGCCTTTGAGCCATTGATATTGACGGCTCTCTTTTTTCAGTCCGGCAAAATCGACCCTTTCTTCTAAAGGCAGACCATCGGCATCAAAGATTATTTTGAAGTTCCTGTCTTTTATTTGATTAACCATGAAAGCCGGAAAAGTACTTCTTGGCACCACGATATCAATCTCATGTTTCTGAATATAAGAGGCTATTTTTTTTGAAGAAGTAAATAGCGTTAATAAACTGCCTAAAGATGCAATTGGTTTTTTAAGAATGGGAAATGCAGTATAATGAATACCCATTTCTAATGCTGAAGTTTTAATGGCATCAATTCTCGCTTCATCTGCCCAGGTAAACTGAATGACGTGAAAATTAATATTTTCTGTCTTAGCAATCTCTTGAAAAATGGGCATGAAAAGTCCTTCCATGTAGTTGGTTTGGGGACCATCCCAGGTGATGAAAAGGAGATTTTTAGGCATATTCTTTTATATATATTTCTTCTAAATTCTTGATATATTTTTCAATGGTAAACTCATCTTTTACATCATTAAAACCCTGAAATCCAATCAATTTTCTTTCTTGCTCACTTTTTGAAATAATCATTTCAAGTTTTGAATGCAATTCATCAATATCATTAGGATTAAACAACCAACCATTTTCACCGTTCTGCACAAATTCTGGAATTCCTCCTACATTAGAACACAAAACAGGAACTTGCTGAAACATTGCTTCAACCGCTGCGATACCAAATCCTTCAGAGAAAGATGGTAGAACAAACAAATCTGCAACTGCTAAAAATTCTGCAGGTTCCTCTTGAAAACCTACAAAAGCAACCCGATTAAAAATTTTTAATTCCTTGGCAAGTGTTTCCAAATTTGATCGTTCCCTTCCATCACCAACAACAACGAGTTTCATTTCGGTATTTTTCAATTTCGCAAAGGCTTTTAAAAGTGTTTGTACATTTTTTACCTTTTCTAAACGTCCTATATAAACCATTGTAAACGATTCTGAACTACTCTTGTTAAAAACAGTAGAAAAACTTACAGGGTTATAAACTACTATCCCTTTATAAGCAGTGATCTCACCAATTGTAATAAGATGAGTTTTAACGGATTTTGAAACGCAAATTACTTTATCTGCTAAACGATATACTGCAGAAAAAACCTTTTGGGCGATTGACGAATGATTGGGAATCCCGATTTCTTCACCGATAATCGTTTTTACGCCTGCTAATTTTGCAGCAATAATTCCATGAAAATTGGCTTCAGCTGCAGCAGTATGAACTACA
The DNA here is from genome assembly GCF_015191005.1 of Kaistella flava (ex Peng et al. 2021). Lineage (NCBI taxonomy): Bacteria > Pseudomonadati > Bacteroidota > Flavobacteriia > Flavobacteriales > Weeksellaceae > Kaistella > Kaistella flava (ex Peng et al. 2021). The sequence goes on from NZ_CP040442.1 coordinate 2,204,409, forward strand.
TCCGGTTTTATTTTTCGAATCAGTTTATAAAGACTAAAAATATTAGAAAGATTCCTGATGGAAAAATTACGGTTGAGAATATGAACCTCAAAATTTCTTTTTCGCAGGATTTTTTCTGCGCTGCCACCGAAACCTATCGCAGCAAAAATATATTGATGCTGTAAAAGTTCAGGTTTTTCGGTAAAACTGATATATTTTTTTTCCTGACCCCCGAAGTCTAATAACGTTGTAAGTCTTAAAATTTTCATTTAGTATTTAGAATTGATGGTTTTGTAAAAGTTAAGTCCATCTCAAGCTTTATAAATCATTCCTTTACTTACTTATACAATCTGACAACGTATAAAATATGTTTTAACTGAAATTAAAATAAGTAAACATAGTAGTAAAAAGAAGAAATATAATCAAAGTTTATTACGTTAATATTTTCCACGTTAGCATATAAAGATATTTACTAAAAAGTGAAGAATTGTTTAATCCCAATTTTTCGTAACGAATAATTAAATTATATTTCAAAATTTTCTTTAAATACGGAACGGTACGTTTCTCACTTGATGAATAATATTTTTTAGCAAACAATATTGATTCAGAACATGAAGCTACACTCATATTAGGCTTACCTTGTTTAGCTACTGAACCTTTATGAATTCTATAATTAACCGTTTCTATTTCAAAAAAATATACTTTAATGCCAGACTTTGTCAGGTTAAGCCACATTGTAATGTCTTCGAAAAGCAGAAAATCCTCATCGAATCCACCAACTAAATCTAAAACCTCTCTTTTTAAAAATATCGATGGAGCGATAATTTCATTTCGCTTTTTAAGGTTAAAATATTGTTCAGTTGCACTTTGACTAAAGAATTTTTTTTCTACAGGACTTGAAGCTATATAATTTATAATTTCAAAGTGATCGAGATAATATCTACTACAAGTCTGTAATGCTTTTATATCCTGATTATTTTTAATAAAATTTATATTAACCTCAATGCAATTTTCAATTAATGCATCATCACCCGCAATGAACTTTATCCAATCCCCTGATGAAGCTTTTAAACCACGGTTGCAGTTAGCAGGAATACCCGTATTTTTTTCTACTGTAATAAGTGTTGACTTTACAAATCGATCCTTATTTTGATCTAACCAATTTTTACAGATTTCAATCGTATTATCTTTAGATCCATCATCAGTAATAATAAGTTCTAAGTTTTGATAAGTTTGTATTCTTGTACTTTCTAAAGTTTCCAAAACATATTTTCCGGAATTATAGGTGATCACAATAATAGAAACCAAAGGACCTTGTTTCGTCTTAGAAATAGTTACATTATCCATTTTTTCGTTTTTTTAAATTGGTCCATGCCTCTTTCAGATTCAATCTTTTGTCCATTTCTTTAAATGAATAGGCACAGGAAATTGCAATTAAAACTATACCCAATAAATAAGACCAGGAACTAGGAAGTATTAAATTACAGATAAAACACAAGATACCCAACGACAATTGAATAAAAATCAGTTTAAAAAAAGTCTTCTTAAAAGAAAAACTATACAGTTTTTGAGAAATAAAATATACCTGTAATAGCACTAAAATATAACTGATCAGAAAAGAAATTCCCAAACCATCCAAACCAAATAACATATATCCTAGTATATTAAGCAATAACATATATCCATTTGAAACGAGTTCGCTCCAGAAAAACACTTTTGAAGCACCTTTAGCTAAAAACAAAAACCCAATGGCCCAACTTGCTGCTTTAAAATACATGCCCAGTGCTGCCCATTGAATCATTCCACTAATTGGTATAAATTTCGAAGAATACAATAAAATAACAGCCCAGTTGGCGAAAATCAAAAAGGCACAAAGAATAGGTCCAATGATTAAAAGTGCGGTTTCTGCCTGCTGACTTATGAGTTCATTCGCTTGTTTAGGATCTGTCGCAACTGCAGAAAGGCGTGGATAATAATCTGTACTCATTGCTGAAAAAATTAAACCAACATAACTTCCAACAATGGCGAAACCAGCGGTGTATAAACCTACATCTTCAAGACTACCAGTTTTACTGATATACGCACGAATTATGTAGGACGCCCCAACTGTAATCAATCCACTAAGACTTAACATAAAACCCATCTTTAACATGGATTTACCCTCATGAAGGGTGTCATTACGAGACACTTCGATGGGCTCTATTTTTAAACGGCGCGAATAAAACCAAGAAATCACAAGCGCCAATATCGACGAAACAATAATGGCAGGCACAATACCATCTATCCTGTAAAAATAATACAGAGGTGCTGAGATTAGTAAACCTAAAACAGAACCCAAAACGTTAGCCTTAGCCATTAATTTCAGCTTGCGCATCCCTTGCAGCAGAACTTTTTGACCAGAAGCCAACTGATTTAAAAGCAAGGTGACGGATAGCCATCGGAAAGCGAGCGTATAATCTTGATTACCGAAAGTATAATTGCTTAGATAAGGTGCTGCAATAAAAGTTAGAAATAATCCCAATAAACCGGTCATCCAAACCAAACGCCTCAAGACGGTAACCACTTTGGCAACACGCGAGTTTCTTCCAGTGGCGTGTGCCTCTGAGATATCACGGACTGCGCTGGTACCCAAACCGAAATTGGTAAGACTACCCAATAAACCCAACGCTGTGGTCAGTAGCCCAGCAATTCCCATTCCTGCTGGTCCTAAAAGTACTGCAATAACTTTAGAACGGATGATCTGCACAATAATATTAATCACTTGTACTCCTCCAAAAAGAGAAGTTGCTTTAAAAATTGTTCTGTAGCTGCTCTTTTGATTCATACTTTTTAAATAATATCTCTTTTCCAAGAAACATTCTCTTTAAGAACTTTGGCGGGCATTCCTCCAATCATTACACTATTACCATAAGTAGTATTGCCTACTTTTGAGCAACTGCTTACAATACAATTATTTCCAATAACGGAACCTTTTAATATATTACTATTATTAGCGATCCAAACATGATCACCAATAATTACGTCTTTTTGGTGACTTTTGTCATTAATGGTATGCCAATCAGAGTCTGTTATAAACACATCCCATGCACAAATAAAATCCTTACCAATTTCAATTTTTTTATTTGCCATAATCAAAGATTTCCCTGTTATTCCAGACGCAGATTCGATATCCTTTCCACCAAAAGATAATATCGCCTTATTAGCAACACTAATTCGCACACCTTCTCCCAGCATAAAATCACCATAAACATTTAAAACACCACCATCTGCAATAGATATAGTTATAGGTGATGAAGCGTATGCAAAAGGTGTAAGTGTTAATCTTCCATAAACATTAAATTGAGCATTCTTCCCTTTTTTAATTTCCAATTTTATCGAATTTCCTCTCACAACTATTCTACCGCCTCCTTCATCAATATTCCGACTATAAAATAATGAGAGAAATTCCCACACTACATAATTATAAGCTACTTTGGGATTTTCTAAAATATTTCTAATTATTTTACTTACTTTTTGCATTTTAATAATTATTAATAAGCTCAATTACTTTTTGAACTTCCTCCTCTTCCATGAATGGACTAATCGGCAAACTTAAAACCTCATTGTGAATTTTCTCGGTAATTGGAAAAGTAAGATGATTGTAATATTTATACGCTTTCTGCTTATGCGGCGGGATCGGATAGTGAATTAAAGTTTGAATGCCATTTTCTGTAAGATACTGTTGAAGTTCATCTCTCTTGTCGATTCTGATGACGAAAAGATGCCATACATGTTCTTTAGATGCTGCCGGCAAGTTTGGTAAAATAATTTTGGGATTGGTGATTCCTGCAATATATTTTTCTGCAATTTCGCGTCTTTTGCCGGTGTCGGTGTCGATATATTTCAATTTCACGTCTAAAACTGCTGCTTGTATTTCATCTAATCGGCTATTTAATCCTTGAAATTCATGCACATATTTTTCCTGAGATCCGTAATTCGCCAGACTTCTGATAATTTTTGCTAAAATAGGATCCTTGCACGTCACGGCACCACCATCTCCTAAGGCTCCTAGGTTTTTACCGGGATAAAAACTAAATCCTGCAGCATCACCTAAATTTCCAGATTTAATTCTGTTCCATTCTGCACCGATTGCCTGTGCATTATCTTCGATGATTTTCAAATTGTATTTTTTAGCCACAGCTTCCAGTTCTTCAGACCAGCAAATTTGACCATACAAATGAACCACCATAATGGCTTTGGTTTTCGGCGTAATAAGCGCTTCCAATTTAGCAATATCCAGATTATAGTTTCCAATCTCTGGTTCTGCAAAGACGGGCTTTAAGCGATTATCGGTGATGGCCAAAAGTGATGCGATATAGGTATTGGCAGGAACGATGACCTCATCCCCAACTTTCATTTGTCCCAATTCCAAATAAGCTCTGAAAATTAATCGAAGCGCATCTAACCCATTAGCAACTCCTATCGCATTTGGTGAACCAATATAAGTAGCTAAACTGGCTTCAAAGTTTTTCACTTCGTTACCCAAAAGATACCAACCGCTGCGGAAAACCTGCAAAAGCTTTTCTTCAATTTCCTGTTGATAAGCTAAATTTATTTTCTGTAGATCTAAAAACTTAATCATTTTTCTATATTTCTAATTTTGCGGGCAGGATTACCCACCCATAATTCATTATCCGGCACATTTTTAGTCACTACGCTTCCTGCGCCAATGAGCGAGTTTTCCCCAATGGTAAGTCCTCCTAATATGGTTGCGTTTGCACCAATACTTGCACCTTTCTTAACAAGTGTTTGCTGAAATTCATCAGGATATTGTTTTGAACGCGGATATCGATCGTTGGTAAAAGTGACGTTAGGACCTATGAAAACATGGTCTTCTATTCGTAAACCATCCCAGATTTGGACTCCAGGTTTTATAGTCACATTATTACCAATAACAACATCATTTTCAATAAAAACCTGACAGTTAATATTGCAATTATTGCCAATCACTGCTTGTTTTAAGATTACGGTGTATTGCCAGACAAAAGTATCTTTACCAATATTTTGAGTCTGCACATCAGACAAAGGGTGAATTTTACTCATTTCTATACTCTAAAAATTGAACGTAATCCCTCATGTAATCCTCTTCCGTATATTCCATAGAAGCCAGTACTAAACAAACACTTCCGCTGGAAAAATCTTTCATTTCCCGCCAGATTCCCGGTTTAATATGCAAAGCTTTGTTAGGATGGTTTAAAAAGACTTCTTTCTTATCTTTACCATCATCGAGTACAAAGGTAAAGGAACCACTTGCGGCAATAACGTATTGTTGAAGGTCGTAATGGCCGTGTCCCCCTCTTTCACTTCCCATTGGCACATCGTATAAATAATAGATACGCTTAATGTCAAAAGGCAGATTACCGCTATTTTCCATGACTGTGATATTGCCCGATTCATTATGAACAATAGGCAAGTCCACAATTTCACAATCGGCTATGGTAAACTTATGGCTCACTTTTTCATTGTTTTAAAATCATCGAAATCTCTAATATAATCTGCTTCACTATAATGCTGATCTGAAACTATCAACGCCAAAGAATTCGTAGAGAAATTTTCTATAGTACGCCACAGCATTTTGGGAATATACAAACCATAGTAAGAACGGTTTAAGGTAAATCTCTCTTCTTTTTCACCATCATTAAGTACAATATCAAAACTTCCAGAGAGTGCAATAATGAATTCCTTTTGCTCTTTAAAAGCATGACTTCCGCGCTGCTCTCCACCAGGAACATCGTAAATCCAATACGTTCTTGCAATTTCGAAAGGCAGTTGATTGGGATGCTCGAAGAAGGATAAATTTCCTCTGGGATCTACAATCTTTGGTAAGTTGATGATTTTTGCTTTCATTTAATTCTTACTATCCTATGAGCTCTATATAATTAACTAATCGTATTTTCTACAAATTGCTATTGTACTTTGTATATTTACTATAATGAACAATCTGAATTTTCCAATACTCCTTTGACGTCAAAAATAATCGCTTTCTCTTTTTTAAATTGCTCTATATCCAATTCTAAAAATTGTTGATGGGCAACGCCTAAGATAATAGCGTCAAATTTTTCAGTAGGAATTTCAGCAGTGCTTTCAATGCCGTATTCGTGTTGTACTTCTAATGAATTCGCCCACGGATCATAAGTGGTTACACAAGTACCATAATCTTCCAAAGCAGAAATTACATCTACAATTTTTGTATTTCGAACATCCGGGCAGTTTTCTTTAAACGTAATACCGAGCATTAATATTTTAGCATTGTTAACGGCGATATCCTTTTTGATCATGGTTTTAATCACTTGCGAAGCGACGTACTGTCCCATCGAATCATTCAGCCTTCTACCCGCCAGAATAATTTCAGGATGGTAGCCATATTCCTGTGCTTTCTGCGCCAGATAATAAGGATCTACCCCGATACAGTGTCCGCCAACCAAACCCGGTTTAAAAGGAAGAAAGTTCCATTTGGTGCCCGCTGCTTCTAAGACATCATGGGTATCAATACCCATTAAGTTAAAGATCTTCGCCAGTTCATTCACAAAAGCAATATTAATATCACGCTGTGAGTTTTCAATGACTTTGGCCGCTTCTGCTACTTTAATCGTCGGTGCTAAATGCGTTCCTGCCGTAATCACCGCTTTATAAATATCATTGACTACCACCCCAATTTCAGGCGTAGAACCTGAAGTCACTTTTAGAATTTTTTCTACGGTATGTTCTTTATCTCCCGGGTTAATCCTTTCTGGCGAATACCCTGCAAAGAAATCAACATTGAATTTCAAGCCCGATACTCTTTCCACCACGGGAATACAGTCTTCTTCTGTCGCTCCCGGATACACGGTAGATTCGTAAATCACAATATCTCCTTTTTTCAATACTTTACCAACGGTTTCACTCGCTTTAATTAAAGGCGTCAAAACCGGACGGTTATTTTTGTCCACCGGCGTCGGTACGGTAATTATATAAATATTAGAGTCTGCAATATCTTGAAGATCATAAGAACAGTACAATCCTTTCTCCTCTTTTGTAGGATTGGTAATAACGAGGGCAGATTTTAGAAGTTCATCTGATACTTCCAAGGTATCATCGTGTCCTTTGGTTAATTCCTCAACACGAGATTGGTTGATGTCGAATCCAACTACGGGAAATTGAGTGGCGAATAATCTTGCAAGTGGTAAACCCACATATCCTAATCCTAATACTGTTATTTTATGCTGCATACTATAAAGGCGCTACCGCCATGTTTTATTTACTATTCTACAATCCTCTTCAATTCCTATGCATAGGGCAATGAATTGGGTTTCGGGGTGCTCATTTCTGTTTACTTGGAGGCAAATACAATGAAATCAGCTACTTGTTTTGCATTTTTTTTCGTGGTGCAAAAGTAAGAAAAGTTAATGAGATGTGGTGGTGTTTTTTTGAGGTTCTTTTGTGGGTGGCGTTATTTATTTGTTTATGGAGGGGGTGAGGGATGTTGGGTGATGGGCAAAATATGGATGATTGTTGAGATCGGCGGAATAGGTGAGCGTTTTAAATACTAATCGCACTAATGGTTTTCACTAATGACACTATTAAAGTTTATCAAGCTTACTAGATCATGGATAATTGAAGAACATAAAAACTGAACCACTCAAAAAATACTATCTCCGCATTTTACTTGGCTCTTTTTTAAACACATCAGTCACATGAGTTGGAGTGAGGGCAAAGAGCATATAAGTTTTGGTTTCGCTAGTGAACGGAATGTAATTTACAAATTATGTTCTTTTCTCTGTTCTTTTGTCTTGAAACAAAAGAACCAAAAGTTCAAGACCTGGATCTTTTTACTAAAAAAAGTAAATTTCTTCTAAGAAAATCCCCAAACTTGCGCGGAAATGAAAGTTGCGCTTCGATGTTAAATTTTTGCCCGCGCTTCAAACACTGGGGATTTTTATGTTTGCTTATTGAAAAATACTGTTGGAAGAAATTTTCTTTTTTCTTAACGTAAAAATCTCCTAAGTCATTTATAGTGCGACCAGGTAGTGATGGAGTAAACTTCGGTGAAAATCCGATTCACTCCCTTTTTTATGCTGAATGTCATACTGAGCTTGTCGAAGTACCTGTCGAAGTTGGTTGCTGAGCCTGTCGAAGCAAAGGGTTGGGGAAAATGAATCGGATTTTTTTTTAACGCCAATAACTCCTAAGTGGTAATAATACTTAGAAGTTAATACTTGAAATTTTGTAATCTTTTGCTTGGTAATTGAGCTCGTCGATGGTGATTGAGCCTGTCGATGGTGATTGAGCTTGTCGAAATCACCAATACAAAAAAACATTTTCGTTTCTCTTTTACTTTTTGTCTTGACACAAAAAGTAACAAAAAAGTCAAGACGGGATCTTTTTACTAAAAAAAGTAAATTTCTTCTAAGAAAATCCCCATTATTTATCTCGTCTTTAAGACGAGACTTGCGCGGAAATGTAAGTTGCGCTTCGATGTTAAATTTTTGCCCGCGCTTCAAACACTGGGGATTTTTATGTTTGCTTGTTGAAAAATACTGTTGGAAGAAATTTTCTTTTTTCTTAACGTAAAAATCTCCTAAGTCGAATTCTTGTGCAAGTATTGACAGAACCTCATTTTCGAAAAAATCCGATTCACTCCCTTTTTTATGCTGAGTGTCATACTGAGCTTGTCGAAGTACCTGTCGAAGTTGGTTGCTGAGCCTGTCGAAGCAAAGGGTTGGGGAAAATGAAGCGGATATTATTGACGTCAATAATTCCTAAGTCGGACAAAATGCGTTTGAAGCTAGGGGTAAAGGTCGTCTTGGAGTATGGAAATGTGCTTTTTCAAGAGCTAAGAAAGCTTCCACCCTTTAGGGTTGGGGAAAAGAAGCTTTCTGGGTATGGGCGTTTCCTTTTGACCTGTGGTGTAGTAATAGTAATAATGGAATTCGTTTCTTTTATTCTTTTACTTTTTGTCTTGACACAAAAAGTAACAAAAAAGTCAAGACGGGATCTTTTTACTAAAAAAAGTAAATTTCTTCTAAGAAAATCCCCAAACTCGGGCGGAATTTTAGTTTTTTTATAGAATGAAAATTTTTGCCGCCACTCAAACAGTGGGGATTTTTACTCGGTGTTTGTTGAAAAGGTATGCTGGAAGAAATTTGCCTTTTTCTTAACGTAAAAATCTCCTAAGTCAAATTTTCGTGCAAGTATTAAGAGATCCTCAATTTTTGGAAAATCTGTTTTTCCTCCTTTTTTATGCTGAGTCGGTCTAAGTAAGGGTTGGGAAAAATGAAGTCTGCACAAATACTTGCAGGTAGCATAACCTAAAATTATGAAATTCTTTACTTGGTGATTGTGTCTGTCGATGGTGGTTGAGTTTGTCGAAATCACCAATACAAAAAACCATTTTCTTTTTTCTGTTAATTTTGCCTTGATGCAAAAAAATTGTAAGTCAGTTTTAAAAGCATTGCCTATTCGCCTGAGGTGAACTTTGCGCCTTAAAATGTTTTCACGGAAATTAAAATCTTTGCGCCTTTGCATTAAAAATATTTTCACGCAATTGTAATTGCATTGTAGTGAACGGAATGTAATTTACAAACTATGTTCTTTTCTATGTTCTTTTCTCTTGAAACAAAAGAACCAAAAGTTCAAGACTGGATTCTTTTGCTAAAAAATGGTAATTTCTTCTAAGAAAACCCCAAAACTCGGGCGGGATTGGAGGTTATTTCTAAGATTCATTTGTATTGCCGCCACTCAAACAGTGGCGCTTTTTAGGTGGTGTTGTTTATAAAGTGGGTGAGAAGAAATAACCATTTTTCTTAACGTAAAAATCTCCTAAGTCGGTAAAGGTAAAGGATCGTGTAAATTATAACGTATTTCAGCAGGATTTATCCTGCAAAAAACTACTGTGGTCTTTTATGCAGGAAGTGATTACTTGAACCTAATGTGGCTAATGTGTTAAAAATAAAAACTTTGTGACTTTGTGGTTTAGAGAAAATTGTTTGTTCTTCATACTTACTTGGTGATTGAGCCGAGTCGAAATCACCGTGTGGCTTCGGCTCCGCTCAGCCACCAAATCAACCTATCATCAAATCACCACAACCTTCACACTTGATACTTCATAATCCATACTTTTTACTTCATCCTTCATAAAAAAGCTCAATCCAAGCACCCAGCATCCCGCATCAAACACCCAGCACCGCTACTTCAAATTCGCCCAGTACCACTCCACCGCTTCTTTTAAACCGGCTTTTATATCGTGAGAAGGGTTGTAATTTAATAATTCTTTGGCCTTTTCCACTGATGCCAGAGAATGAGGAATATCGCCGGCTCTTTGGGGGCCGTGAATAATTTCGACATTTTTTATTTCTGGGTCGTAGATAGAAAGGTATTCTTTCAAGTATTCTACCAAAAGATTAAGCGTGGTGCGATCTCCTACTGCCGTGTTGTAAACGGTATTGATTGCTTCTTTGTTATCAGACAACATCGCTCTTTCATTCATCTGAATGACATTGTCGATATAGGTAAAATCACGGGAGTAATCTCCGGTTCCATTAATCACCGGACTTTCATGATTCATCAATTGAATTACAAATTTCGGAATAACGGCTGCATACGCACCATTTGGAGTCTGTCTTCTTCCAAACACATTGAAATACCGCAGCCCGATACACTCCATCCCGTATGTTTTACTGAACACGTCTGCGTAAAGCTCATTCACATATTTGGTAATCGCATAAGGTGACAAAGGTTTTCCAATAACATCCTCTACTTTAGGCAGCGATTCAGAATCGCCATAAGTGGAAGAGCTCGCAGCATAGATGAATCTTTTTACTTTCGCATCTCTGGCAGCGACAAGCATATTTAAGAAACCACCTACATTAACATCATTACTGGTAATCGGATCATTAATAGATCGTGGGACCGAACCTAAAGCAGCTTCATGAAGAATATAGTCCTGCCCTTCACATGCTTTATGACAGGTTGCTAAGTCACGAATATCGCCTTCGATCAGTGTGAAATTAGGATTGGTGAACAGGTGTTCGATATTGTGTCTGAAACCGGTTGCGAAATTATCTAAGGCCGTTACCTGATCGCCTTTTTCAATAAAGTGGTCGCAAAGGTTGGATCCGATAAAGCCTGCTCCGCCGGTAATTAATATTTTACTCATTTTCTTTTTTTTTAAATGTAATGTTGTGAGCTGCTGAACTTGCGAAAATACCTGTTCAACTACTCTCTTCTCTTGCCAATCCAATAAGTTTAGAAAACAAATGTGATTCTGACTGCTATTTTTAACTGGTGCAAAAGTAAGGAAAGTTAACGCCATCGTTTTTCTTTTTGTTAAAAAATATTTTTAACTGATTTTTTAAGGGAAAGGATAGTGAATAGTGAATAGTGAATAGTGAATAGTGAATAGTGAATAGTGAAGTTAAAAAAATCATTATTGGTGACTGAGCGAAGCCGAAATCACATCTATAAAAACAAGGCTTTTCTCTTTCACTTTTGCCTTGATGCAAAGAATTGCAAGTCGGTTTTAAAGCATTGCCTATTCGCCTGAGGCATACTTGCGTTTGCTTTAAAATATTCTCACGCAATTGTAATTGTTTTGTAGTTGAAGGAAAGTACTTTAAAAATTATGTTCTTGTTTTCTGTTCTTTTGCTTCATTTTTTATTATTCTTTAATGGAATCAGCGAACCATTTAAAATGGTTTGTCTTGAAATAAAAGAACCAGTCCCGAAGTTTCGGGACAAGACCTGGATAAATTGGCTAAATAATGGTAATTTCTTCTAAGAAAATCTCCATTATTTATCTCGTCATCAAGACGAGACTTGCGCGGTTTTAACAGTTGCGCTTTGATGTTAAATCTTTGCCGCGCTTCAAACACTGGGACTTTTCAGGTATTGCAAGTTGATGTGGTGGGATGGGAAGAATTTACCATTTGCCTCCTTCATCTATTTTTTTATTTGAATCGGCGAACCTCTTTGAGGTTTTTCTTAACGCAAATGGCTCCTAAGTCAAATTTTTGTGCAAGTATTAACAGATGCTCAATTTCAGAAAAATCGGATTCGCACCTTTTTTTATGCTGAGCGTGATGGCGTAAATGTTGGGGAAAATGAAGCTGTTTTTTTTTGATTCGGGAACTTCTAGATCGTTAAAAACACTTTTGACCGTAATAAAATTATTGTTTCAGAAATTAAATCAGCTTCTATACCTCTTAATTACCCTTCATACCTTAATGGTTCAAAAAATAAGTTTCGGCTAAAGCCACATGATGTTGCAGATCGAGGTGATTTCGACAGGCTCAATCACCAAATTGCTCATTCATCATAACATCAAATCACTGATTCAAAGTTCTTGCAGATCGTAGTGATTTCGACAGGCTTAATCACTAAATTGTTCAATCATCACATCACATCACATCACATCACATCACATCACATCACATCACATCACATCACAAAATCATCACATTCTTCATCTCGCAGCGAACAGAGTCTCTCCTCTACCATCTCAAGCGAAGCGCGTCCATATTATCTCAAAGCGAAGCGCATCCTTTAAACAAACTTTTTCCACCATTTCGGTTTTTCATCATGGGTGTATGAATAATAACCGTAGCTGTATTTTGTTCCATAGCGGGTATTTTCGGGTTTCACTCCGTTAAGAATAAAAGCCATATTACTGATATTATTATCTTTCCTAAAAGATTCGGCAAAACCAATCATCTCCTGTTCTGTAAAATCAGCCTTTGCAACATAAAGGACTACATCTGCACTTTCGACCAGATGGAGTGTATCACTTACCAACATTACTGGAGCCGAATCTAAAACAACATATTCATATTTTGTTTTTAAATAAGCGATGAGTAAATCGAATTTCTCCATGTCCAAAAGATCGTTGGGGTTGGGCGCCATTTGGCCACCGAAAAGCACATCAAGATTTTCACTTACGTTTGATTTCATAATAAAGAGATCCGGAGTGGTATCATCAGACACCAAATAATCGGTCAATCCCTTTTTATGACCATCCATAAAACGGTGCAATTGTGGGTTTCGGATATCAGCACCGACAATAATTACCTTGCTTTTTCCAGCTAATGTGAGCGCGGTATTGACGGAAACCGTTGTTTTTCCTTCGCCTTTAACAGAGGAGGTGACTAAGACCACGCCTCCATTTTTTAAACCTCTAGCTCTTAGCAGGTATTTCAGGTTGGAACTTAAAATCCTGAAAGATTCGGTATAAACAGAAAAGTCGTTGGAATGAACCGTTTTACTCTCCTCTTTGTTAAACGGAACTTCTGCAATCACCGAGGCAGTAGGAAAATGAGACAGTATATTGTTTTTAGTATGGATCTTGGTATCTAAAGTTTTCTTTCCAAAGAAGAAAAGTAAGGGCAATAATAATCCTATTGCTAAGGAGCCATATTCAATCTGATCTCTGTTCGGAGAGACAATTCCGGTCGTATAAGCGGGATTTATGACTTTGGCTTTGGGTGCTGTCACGGCTAAAGTAATAGCATTCTCTTCTCTTTTCTGCAAGAGATAAAGATAAAGCTGCTCTTTAAGGGTCTGTTGTCGATCGATGCTCCGGAATATTTTTTCACGTTCCGGAAATTTGCTAATATCACCTTTAGCAAGGTTGAGTTCAGCTTTTGCCTGACCCAACTGAAGTTGGAGGGTTTCGCGGGATTCTATTAAATTTTTTCTGATTAAATTTTTAAGTTCAGTAATCTGCTTATTAATCGTAATTACTGCAGGATTTTCACCAGTTGCCTGTTTCAGTACTCTATTTCGGGTAAGCAAAAGGTCATTATAAGCTACGATATTACTTTCAGCCCCTGAAGAAAGTCCTAATCCGGAAGGCAATAGCTGATCACCACTACTTGCTGCAAGAACAGAATTTACCAAATCAAGTTGCATTGTTTGGGTAAGAATAATTTTAGTATTCTCATCTGCCTTTGTAACAGCATTACCCGCCTGTACCTCGAGATTGGTAATCTGATTGGTTCGCTTAAAGTTTTCTTTTTGGCCTTCAATTCCTGACAAATCATCAGTAATGATAGCTAACCGGTCGTTGATGAAGTTCTGCGTATTCTGTGCTTCTTCATTTTTATCTTTAATACCGTCAATAATATACTGTTTTGAAAGCTCATTGAGAATATCTTCCGATTGTTGGGGTATGGCTCCCACTATGGAAAGTTCCATAAGCATACCTTTGTTAGGCGGCAACGATACTGCAATACTGTTTTCTAAGCTACTAATTACCGTGCTCATACTTTTAAAAACCACTTTTAAAGGAGCGCTAAAACTCGATCCTGCCAACCGGTCAATTTGCACTATTCCAAACGGCAGTTTTACGGCAGAGCCGAATTGATAAATGGTATCGGAATTAGAAAAACGATAACCATTTTTTCCCTCAGGTGTAAGGGTATATGTAGCTCCAGAAAAACGTTCGGGATGAGTGACGCTAATGATTTTTCCTTTGAGCGGGCCTCCATTGTATAGCGCAACTTCTTTTACAGCACCAATACTGAAAAAACTCACTTGTAAATTAAGATTTTTGCCAACCATTCCTAATATAGGTTTCGATACCACCACTGTAGTTTCGCCCTGCAGTTCATCATTACCACTTACTCCCACCCCTAAATTCTTCAGGTCGCTGAGCGCCGTGGTATTTTTACCTTTGGATTCCTGGAGTTTTAAAGAGGTTTTGGTAAAATATTGAGGCTGTGCATATCGGAGATAAATTTTTGCAGCACTGAAAAAAATCGCCATGCTGAGTAAAAACCAAGGCCATTTCTTAAGATATCTCCCAATTTCTCTTTTTAAATTGACGGATTTTACCGGCTGTGCAGTACCCGAACTTTCAAGTAATTCCATTGCTATTATTTACGGGTTAAAGTAAGAATTAAGGTAAGTAAACCTAAACCAACTCCACCATATTTAATCCATTGATCTACTTTGGAATTCCGATTTTCACCAATCTGTTTATTGCGATCCGGTTCTACATATAGAATATCGTTTTGCTGCAGATAATAATAAGGGGAATTCACAATCGACGCTTCGGAAAGATCTAAAGAAATCACTTTATCTTTGCCTTCTTCGTCGGAATAACGGATAAGCTTCACATCGGTTTTATTACCATCGTAGGTGGCATCACCTGCTAAAGCAAGTGCCTGAAAGAGATTGAGTTTTTCGGTGGTGCTGGTTTTCTGTCCAGGACTCTTAACCTCCCCTAAAACGCTAATGTTAAAATTGGAGAGCGTAATAGTAACCATCGGATCGGTAAGATAGCGCTTAAGACGACTTTCGAGCTCTTCTTTTAGTTGTTGCTTGGTCATGCCTTTGCAGAACACATTTCCCAAGACAGGAAATAGAATGCTACCTTCGGAATTTACAATATATTCGCTGGGACTAGGGATTTGATTAGCCGCACTAGTGGTATTTGCACCTGCGGCACCAGTTTTCGCCATGGTATTGATATTGAAGGGGCGCACTGCTATTTCATCAAAAGCAGAAACTAAGATCTGCAAGCGGTCGCCATCCTGAATATGTAAACCTGAATATCGTGCCTGCGAAACTTCATGTTCAAAGTTATTATTAGACATGTAAACAATGTTTTGTTTGGGTTTACAGGCTTGTAAGAGGATTAAGGTTACTATAACAAATACTACTGAGTATTTTTTCATTTCTAATTTTTAAAGGACAAAGATAAAATAACATCTGCAATCCCAAGTTCCAGGAGCAGAGACCAAAATAAGAGGATCTTATTTTTCGTTTAAATAATAATTAAGACCTAAACCCAATATACGGTTATAGTTATTCCGGGTATTATCTGGATATACTTTGCTAAATCCATGATCATATTTTAAAAAGGCTTCCAATTGTTGCGCGACTTTTAAGCCTATACCTAGCGTTACTCCATAACCAAATTTATTAACGTCTTGATCATGATTTATTTTATTATATTTCAAATCATAAGCAGGATCTACTTTACGGTCATTTCTGACCATGTATTCAATTCGGGGTCCAGCAAATAAAAAGACATCTTTTTTAAAATTTCCCTGATGAAAAAAGTATTTTAACACCACGTCCATAGCGACATAATCCTGATTGAATTTTTGAACTCCGAATTTGTTTACTTCAGCTCTTGCGTATTCTCCCTGGGTGCTGTACTCTATTGTAGAGTTTATATACAACCAGGCAGAATCGAAAATATCATTTTCCACTAAGGGTATTTGTCCAAAAACACCGAGTGTCCCACCGAATTTACCGGTGGACCTGTCATGAACCCCCGCAATAGAGCCTTGATGAAAGCTACCAGTGAGTCCATATTCGAATTCCTGTGCTTGTACGGTCACCAAAAGGAAAACGGCGATAAGTGTAATTATTTTTTTCATAGTTTTTAATCCAATTTTTATAATCTGTCGTCTAAAAAGATTATTTTGCAAATTAATTAAAATTATTTGAATTAATCGGCATTTATTTGAAATGAGTGTGGTTAAGTTGAAAAAGAGGGGTGTTGAATGTTTGATGATGGATGATGGATGATGGATGATGGATGATGGATGTTGGATGTTTGATGATATCTCCGAAGTCGGTAAAGGTTGAGTTAAAGGAAGCGCATCGTTAAATTATAACGTATTCCAGCAGGATTTATCCTGCAAAAAACTGATGTGGTCTTTTATGCATGAAGTGATTACTTAAAAATAATGTGACTAATGTGCAGAAAATAAAAACTTTTGTGACTTTGTGGTTTAAAGAAAATTGCTTTTTTATTCTGTTCTTTTGCCTCATTCATCGTACTAACTTGGTGATTGAGCGGAGCCGAAATCACATTGATAGATCACTTATTTTATTCTCTGTTCTTTTGTCTTGAAACAAAAGAACCAAAAGTTCAAGACTGGATCTTTTTACTAAAAAAAGAAAATTTCTTCTAAGAAAATCCCCAAACTCGGGCGGAAAGTTAAATTGGGTATCTAACTACTATTTTTGCCGCCACTCAAACAGTGGGGATTTTTAGGTGTTGCAAGGTGATAAAGTGGGTTGGAAGAAATTTCCTTTTTTCTTAACGTAAAAATCTCCGAAGTCGGTAAAGGCTAAGGAGGCGGATCGTTTAAATTATAACGTATTTCAGCAGGATTTATCCTGCAAAAAACTAATGTGGTCTTTTATGCATGAGGTGATTACTTGAAACTAATGTGGCTAATGTGCAGAAAATAAAAACTTTTGTGACTTTGTGGTTTAAAGAAAATTATTTTTTCATTCTGTTCTTTTGCCTCATTCTTCGTACTAACTTGGTGATTGAGCCTGTCGATGGTGATTGAGCTTGTCAAAATCACATTTTTAGAGAACTTCTTTTATTTCTTGTTCTTTTGTCTTGAAACAAAAGAACCAAAAGTTCAAGACTGGATCCTTTTGCTAAAAAATGGTCATTTCTTCTGACAAAATCCCCAAACTTGCGCGGAATTAAAATTGTACTTCGATATTAGAGTTTTGCCCGCGCTTCAAACACTGGGGATTTTTAGATAGTACAAGTTGACAACGTGGGTTGGGAAGAAATGACCATTTTTCTTAACGCTAAAGTCTCCTAAGTCGAATAAAATTCATAGTAATGATGGTTGCTCCGCTTGGTGATTGAGCTTGTCGATGGTAATTGAGCCTGTCGAAATCACATGTACAAAAACCATTCCCGTTTCAATATTCTTTTACTTTTTGTCTTGACACAAAAAGTAACAAAAAAGTCAAGACTGGATCTTTTTACTAAAAAAAGAAAATTTCTTCTAAGAAAATCCCCAAACTCGGACGGAAAGTTAAATAGTGTGAAAAATTACTATTTCTGCCGCCACTCAAACAGTCGGGATTTTTAGGTGTTGCTTGTTGAAAAATAGTGTTGGAAGAAATTTCCTTTTTTCTTAACGTAAAAATCTCCTAAGTCAATTTTAAATTTGGATGTAATTAAGTGTTTTCTTTATTGAGCATTGACTGCTCACTCATTCACTATTGACCATTCACTCATTCACTCAATTACCCAATCACGCAATCACTCACTCTCCACTTCCTGCTCCCACTCCCTACGAAAAACCTTCCCCAAGCGAAGCCCATTGCGCCTTAAAAAACATGAGAAAAACAGTTAGTAGTAAAAAAAACTTTGCGCCATTGCGTTAAAAAAAGAGCCAGGAATCAGCTTCTGTTCTTCTTAATTATCCTTCCTATCTTAATGTTTTAAAAAAGCAGTTACAAATTAGGTTTTTTTCGTCTGTTGTTTTTACCTTATTCTTCTTACGTACTTGGTGATTGAGCGGAGTCGAAATCACAGGCTATCGATAATTTATTTTATTCTTGTTCTTTTGTCTTGAAACAAAAGAACCAAAAGTTCAAGACCTGGATTTATTGGCTAAAAAATTGGAATTTCTTCTGTGAAAATTCCTAAACTTGCGCGGGATTGGAGGTTACGCTTCGAAGATCAATTTTTGCCGCGCTTCGGACAAAAGGAATTTTTAGGTATTGTTAGTTGAAGGGTTGTTCTGGAAGAAATTTTAATTTTTCTTTACGCCAATAACTCCTAAGTCATTTTGAAATTTGGATGTAATTAAGTGTTTTCTTTATTGGGCATTGACCGTTCACTCAATTACCCGATCACGCAATCACTCACTCTCCACTTCCAGCTCCCATTCCCTACGAAAAACCCTCCCCAGGCGAAGCCCATTGCGCCTTAAAAAACATGAGAAAAACAGTTAGTAGTAAAAAACCTTCGCGCCATTGCGTTAAAAAAATCACATAACTCCCGCAGATCGACCTGATGATGCAGATTTCAAAAAGCAGCATCAAATATTCACTATTCACTCATTCACAATTGACCACTGCCCCATCACTCGATTACTCAATCACTCACTCCCCTCCTCCATATCTTTAATAGCCTCAACAATCTCTTCGTATTCAAAACCTTTGGACAACAGATACTTAATCGTCTTAGATTTTTTCTGATAACCCTGCAAGCCTGTTATTTTAGACTCATAGTTTTGGTAGAGCTTCGTTAAGGTTTTATGGTAATCGTCATTATCAATTTCATCAAAACAGCTGTTGATGAGTTTCTCCGGCACACCTTTAAATTTTAAATGATTACGAATTTTGTTGCGTCCCCACGATTTCATGTAGAATTTCCCACGGATATAACTTCGGGTAAAACGTTCTTCATTCAGATAATTTTCTCGCATCAAATACAAAAGAATTTCTTCTTTCGCTTCCGGAATCAATAAATAATCCCGCATCTTCTGCTCCACTTCCTGATGGCAACGATCCTGGTAAACGCAGTAGTTGACTAGTTTTTGTTTGAGTTCGAGGAAAGTGTAGGATTTGTGTTCCAAGGTTGAGGTTAAGGTTAAGGTTAAGGTTAAGGTTGAGGTTGAGGTTGAGGTTAAGGTTAAGGTTGAGGTTGAGGTTAAGGTTGAGGTTGAGGTTGAGGTTAAGGTTAAGGTTGAGGTTGAGGTTGAGGTTAAGGTTAAGGTTAAGGAAGAGCGAGAGCGTACCAAGGTTGAGACCATGAACTCTTATAAGTAATTATAGGATTTAAAAAACAACAGTAATTTATATTAGTTAGATCAAAATTTAATCTACAAACCGAACCCACTTAACCTCAACCTTTGCCTCAGCCTTAGATTTAGCCTCGACCTTCTAAAGTTTTAATGATTTTATTAAGTTCGTGGATTAAACTTTCAATTTTCACAATGATGGGTTGCGAGTTTTCAGTCTCAAAATACTTTACCAAATTTCCATAAATCAAATGGTTTTTAGTTTCATTTGCTGATCCTCTGGAGAATTTATAAAACATAGTCTTATCTCTACTTCCAGCTCTACCAAATCCTTCAGAAATATTGGCTGAGATACTTTCTGCGGATCTTCTAATTTGCGAAGTCAATGCGTAATCTTCCTTTCGGGGAAGTGACTCTGAAATAAAAAATACTTCCACTGCAATATCGCTTTAGTCCAAACAGGCATTTGAGTAAAATCGGTATACATAATTTAAGGTTAAGGTTAAGGTTAAGGTTAAGGGTGAGGTTGAGGTTGAGGTTAAGGGTGAGGACAAGCTGTGAGCGATCATAAAAAATTATAAGATTTTTTAATAAAAATATTTTGGCTTAAAAAACCATCATTTTAATGTGAAAAACTGCACCGCTTAACCTCAACCTTAGCCTCAAAGAGCCTCAACGAGCCTCAGCCTAGTAATTAAACAACGCTTTTCCTTCCATCATTTGATTGACTTTCTTGCGGACATCCGCAATTTTGTTATCATCATTAATGTTCATTACTACGTCATTGATTAATTCAGCAAGAACTTCCATATCGGCTTCTTTTAAACCTCTGGTGGTGATGGCGGCAGTTCCTAAACGGATACCAGATGTGGTAAACGCTGACTTATCATCAAATGGCACCATGTTTTTGTTACAGGTAATATCTGCTTTTACTAAAGCTTTTTCAGTTTCTTTACCGTTCACGTTTTTATTTCGAAGGTCTACCAACATCAAGTGATTATCAGTTCCACCACTTACGATATCGAATCCTTGCGTCATCATCGCTTTGGCTAAAGCACGGGCATTGGCAACCACTTGTTGAGCATATACCTCAAATTTCACATCAATCGCTTCAGCAAAGGCTACAGCTTTTCCAGCAATAACATGCTCCAATGGTCCACCCTGAATTCCTGGGAATACAGAACCGTTTAAAACCTGGCTCATCATTTTAATTTCTCCCTTCGGTGTTTTGTGACCGTAAGTATTTTCAAAATCCTTACCCATCATAATCAGTCCACCTCTTGGACCACGAAGGGTTTTATGAGTAGTCGTTGTTACCACGTGACAATGCTCGAACGGAGAGCTTAATAATCCTTTGGCAATCAATCCCGCTGGGTGTGCAATATCTGCCCACAAAGTCGCTCCTACTTCATCTGCCACTTCACGGAATTTCGCAAAATCGATATCTCTGGAATAAGCAGAATAACCTGCAATTAACATTTTAGGTTTTACTTCCAAAGCTTTCTGACGCATTGCATCGTAATCGATCAAACCACTTTCGCGATCAACCCCGTAAAAATTAGCGTTGTATTGAATTCCAGAAAAGTTCACGAATGAACCGTGGGTTAAATGTCCACCCATCGATAAATCAAGTCCTAAAATTTGGTCACCTGGCTTCAAAATAGAAAGATAAATCGCAGCATTGGCTTGCGAACCTGAATGGGGCTGAACGTTGGCGTAATCAACACCGAACAATTCTTTCGCTCTGTCAATGGCTAAAGTTTCGATTTCATCCACCACTTCGCAACCACCGTAATATCTTTTTCCCGGATATCCTTCCGCATATTTATTGGTCAAAACACTTCCTACCGCTTTCATTACGTTGTCTGAAACAAAATTTTCAGAAGCAATCAATTCGATACCATGTGTTTGTCTTTGTCTTTCCTGTTCAATAAGGTCAAAAATTGGATCCATAATCTATAAATGATGTTTTTTTATTGTATTTAATAAGAATTCAAATTTATGGAAATTTTTGAGAAGAAGTTGGGTTGGGGGCGAAATGTTGGGTGCGGAGTGCTGGGTGCTGGATGTTTGATGATTGATGTTGGTTGGAGGATAAGTAATGAGAAATGGGTAATGGGTAATGAGCAATGGTGAACGGTCAATAGTTAAAATCCTATAATAAATAATAAAACTCTGTGGAATCTGTGAGCTTTTTTTTTAAACACTTGAAATTTTTAAACACTAATGACACTAATGGTTTCACAAATAACACTATTAAAAGGTAACTTAAAAGATTTGACAGATTGAACGGATGAATAATGTGCAATGAAAAATAGTGAATGGTGAAATATAGATATTGCATAAATCTGCTCAATCTGCATAATCTGCGGGAGATTTAAACACTAATTATACTAATGTTTTCACAAATGACACTATTAAAATGTTGGGTGTTAGATGCTTGATGTTTGATGTTGGTTGTTAGTTCAATCTCATCTACAAAACAAAATGGCCAGTCTTAAAAAAAAACCTATTATATGAACTTTATAAACCCAATAAGTTCCATCTCTAAAAAACTTTTGTGCCTTTTGTGGTTTAAAATTATTTTTTTCAAATAGAATAGGCTTTTAAATTTTGCCACTTTTGTGGTTTTAAACTTCAATTTTCTTAATTTCGCCAAATAAGGAAAAGCATGAACATAGGCGATTCGGTTTCGGTGATCGATGATCAATTAAAAGGAAAAGTTATATCCATCAAAGGAAAAAAAGTGACCATCGAAGATGAGCATGGTTTTCCGTACGAGTATGAGGCAAAAGAATTGGTCTTGCAACAAGCCGAAATTTACGATCAAGTCCAAACCATTCTAAAAGAAGAAACCTCGAGACCTATTTCTAAAAAACACCACAAGAAACCTTTTATTCTGGATCTGCATTTCGAACATCTGGTCAAGAACCCCAGTGATTACGATTCTTTTGAACGGCTTTTCCGTCAGAAAGAAAAACTCATTACCACCATTGAGTATTGCAGGAAAAACAATTTAAAAAAATTAGAGATCATCCACGGAATTGGTGATGGCGTCCTCCAGCAAATGGTCCATGATGTCCTGGAAAGCCAAACCAATCTGGAGTTTCAAAACAAAGAAATACTGCACCATCAGTCGGGTACAGTGCTGGTTTACTTTAGATAGAATGCGGAATGATGGTTGATGGTTGATGGTTGATGGATGATGGATGATGGATGCAAAATCCAAAATTTTTCTTTCACTATTACCCATTACCCATTGCTCATTATTCATCACCTATTGACCTCCGACTCTCACTTGGCTCTTGTTACTTTTTCCTTGGCTCTTGCAATCATTCCTCTTTCACAATTAGTAACCCGTCAACACCCAGCATCCAACACCAAACACCCAGCATCTCCTAATCTACATATTTAAAACTGGTCGCGTAGAACTTCCCTTTTTTAACTTCTCCGCTAACGATTGCTTTTTTCATGATTTTGCAATAGCCATCTTCTGCGTGGGCATTACCGTACGTTTTCTTATCTAAACCTTCAACGTTATAGACTTTGCCATCGATTTTCACTGCCATAGCGCAACCTTTATCTGTTTTAACTTTAAACTGACACATTCCACACGCTGCGTCTACAGTTTGATTCTCGATTTTTTTCTGGGCAAAAATACTTACTGAAAACAACAGCACAAATACCAATAGGACTCTTTTCATAATATTCTAAATTTAATAATATTTAAAAATTGATTTAATAGGTTTGGTTTTAATCTTAGATTTTTTTTAACCGTAGAATCTGCAAAAGCTTTATTTTAATTGGAATTAATCAACAGTTTACAAAACGAACATCATAAAAAACGATTCCCCTTTTTGCCTTCTTTTGAAGAACTTTTTTCTGCAATACTCTTTTGTCCCTTTTGCGGTAAAAACTTACTCGTATCTATCTTTAACTCTTATTTAAAAACCTTTGTAAAAATAGCAAATCTCTTTCATCCGTACTCATGACTTTGCTCATAACTGTTCAAAAATAAGAAAATTTCAAAAGCCGATTAATTTTAATAAATTTGCAGTCGTAAAGCATGGAACATTTAAAATTACTTTTCACCAAAGACGGCGTACAATATCAAGTTGTAAGAAACAAAACAGTTTCTGAGGAAAACTCCTATTTCGTCACCGAAGAATCACCTGAAAATTCACTCAGCAACAAAATCGATGAGATTTTAGCCCTGAAAAAATATAAAGAAATTACCGTAATTTCAGCCTTGAATCATTTCACCTTAATGCCGGAAGGTTTTAAAGAACACGATTTAGGTTACGATTTGATTTCTTATAATGCTCCTGTCAATAAAGATCAGGAAGAATTAATGCTGTCGGTGAACAAGAAATTCGGCGTTCAGTTTTATTATACGTTCCCGAAATCTATTTATCAGAAAATTAAAGACTTAGCCGTTCCTACGAAATTCAATTTCTCCGGCGAACAGTTTTTAACTCAGATTTCGACCAAAAACCAGAAAGAAATCCACATCAATCTCTATCATCAACAATGTGAGTTTTTTGCTTTAGATCAGAAAAAAGTTATCCTTTATAATAACCTGGATGTGACTTCAGAAGTTGACTTCCTCTATTTCATCATGTTTACTTTAAGCAAGATCGGATTCGGAATCGCGGACACTCAATTTTTTGTTTACGGTGAAACAACCGAGAATGAGACTTTTATTTCAGAATTAAAGAAGTTCGTGAAAACCCTGAAGATTGGTTATGATAATATTCCGAACAAGAATTTCATTTTGAATGGAAGATAGGTGAGAAGAGCCAGGGAAAAAGTAAAAAGAGCCAGGTGAAGTGAATTATGAATGGTTAATAGTGAATTTTTAAACTCTTTTAATCTAACCCTAAAAGGTAGAAGTATTTCATTAACTGTATTTTTTTAACACATAAGTCACATTAGTTTTTTGAAATAGTACAAAGATTACATTAGTTTTTTTTAATACTATTTTCAAAGGGAATCTTAAACTGTGTTATTTGTGAAAACATTTGTGTGATTTGTGTTTGATTTATTATTACAAAAGATTAAAACATACCAGAAGGTAATATGGAAATTCTCTTTGCTAAGTGAAACGCCTTCGCGTCCGCAATTTTTACGAATAATATTTTTTAAATCTTTGCGCCTTTGCGTTAAAATAGTATTTTAATTCTCTGCAATAAATTTGAATAAAAAAGAAACTCATCAATTATACCATCGCATTTAGAAATTAATTGAATTAAATTTGCGCTCTGGTGCATCAAGCATCAGGCACCCAACATCCAGCACCAAAAACATGTATAGAATAATCAGTGGCCAGTGGAAAGCCAAAAGAATTTCCGCTCCGAAAAGTTTCGACGTAAGACCGACGACCGATTTTGCAAAAGAAGCATTGTTCAGCATTATCGAAAACCGTTTCCGATTTGATTACGCCTCGATTTCTGTACTCGATTTGTTTGCAGGGATTGGTTCTATTTCTCTGGAATTCGCTTCCAGAGGTTGTAAAGATGTAACATCGATTGAAATGAACGCCAGACATGCTGGTTTCATTAACACCACCGCAGCGGAACTTGATATGAATTCTCAAGTGAATGCAATGCGTGCTGATGTTTTTGAATATTTAAAGAAAAATAGAAATCGTAAAACTTACGAATTAATCGTTGCCGATCCACCGTTCGAAATGGAGGTTGCCAAATATGAAGAACTGATTTCTTTGGTCCTCAACAATAATTACCTAAAACCAAATGGAGTATTTATTCTGGAACATCAAAGCCGCACGAAACTGCAGCATCCGAATATTATCGACACCAGAAAATATGGAAATGTAAGTTTTTCTTTCTTAAAACCAAACGAACCTACGACAGAAGAAGTGACGGAATCGGAAGAGGAAAGTCCGGAGAAAGCTGCCGAATAGATCAGTGATTGTTGATGGATGATCGATGATGGATGATGGATGATAGATGATAGATGATAGATGATGGATGATGGATGATGTGTCCGTCCCTGATATAGGTTGACATAAATAAGTCAACAAATATGAAAGCAAACATTAAGAAACTGCAGAAGCATCGGGTTTTCAGCGAAGAATTTAAGAGAGAGATTGTCTCTCTATTTGAGAGTGGAAAATTCAGTGTATTACAGCTTGAAAAATTGTATGGAATATCAGACTCTGCTATTTACCTATGGATCTATAAATTTTCTACCTTTAACGATAAAGGAATTAGAGTTGTAGAAATGAAAGAAAGCAGTGTACATAGGCTAAAAGAACTCGAGCAGAAGATTAAAGAACTTGAGCAAGCCGTTGGCCAGAAGCAGATTATGATCGATTATCTGGAAAAAAATGATTGATATAGCCAAGGAGGATCTGGATATTGACATAAAAAAAAATTACGGCAACCAACGCTCTGGTGGTTCAGGCAACATTCCGAAGAAAAAGAATTCACCCTGAATGCTTTGTATCGAGCAGTTGGGATCAGCAGGCAGGCGGTGCAACAATATGAGTATCGCCAGAACATTTTTGATGAAAAAGTACGTGTTCTAATGTTGGAAGCCCGCGAACTCCGGAGTGAACACCCAGGATGCGGAGTAGAGAAAATGTATTATGCCTTAAAGCCGGAATTCATAGGCAGAGACCGCTTCATAGAGCTTTTTATGGAATTGGGTTTCAGGCTGGAGCACAAGAGGAATTACCGCAGAACGACTCATTCTGTCGCCTGCGAATATCCCAATCTTATCAAAGGCATGGAAGTAAATGCACCTAATACCATTTGGCAATCGGATATTACGTATATTTATGTTAACGATAGGTTTTATTACGCAGTTTTCATCATTGATGTATACACTAAAAAGATTACAGGATACAAAATATCCAATAATATGAGGGCAACAGCGAATGTAGAAGCCTTGAAAATGGCGTTAAAAGACCATTGTTTTCCTAAAATCCATCACTCAGACAGAGGAGGGCAATACATTTATAAAGAATATGTCAAGTTGCTGAAAGAAGGGGCTACCCAAATAAGCATGGCCTTGTCTGCACAGGATAATGCATATGCAGAGCGGATAAACAAGACCATAAAAGAAGAATATCTGGATCGATGGAAACCCATGAACTTTGAACAGTTGAAGAAATTTACAAAGCGAGCGGTTGATCAATATAATAACCGCCGACCACATAATAACCTTGGCCGGTTATCGCCTGTAGAATTTGAAAGAAGATGGCAAGAAAAGGGATTTTCATCCCAACCCATTAACACCATCTATGATAATAATGAGCCGTAAAAAAAGAGGTTACCTAGTGTGGAAAGCTATTAAAATATGGATAAATTTAGAAATGATTGCACTTAAAATTTACCCACATTTTAACAGCCACATTCAACAACGATCATGAAAATAATTATATAAAAACAAGTCAACACTATTCAGGGATTGGCAATGGATGAAAATACTATTTTCTGAACGATCTAAAAAGAAATGAAAGTCGATCTAAAAATTATATTGCCACGAATGCACGAATAAATGTTAGCTGTAACAGAAGAATTCGTGCATTAGTGGCATTTCTTTACAGCATTTTGTTAAAGATAAAAAAAAGGTTGATGTAAAAACGCTGTACTTATTTGAACTTTAATAGGACTATTTTATACTTTTCTCTTTGGTTACTTTTGTGGTTAAAAAATTTCAAATATATTATTTGTCATTTACTCAACAAATTCTTAACAGCATTTTGTTAAAGATAAAAAAAAGGTTGACATAAAAACGCTGTACTTATTTGAACTTTAATACGACTATTTTATACTTTCCTCTTTTGTAACTTTTGTGGTTGAAAAATTTCAAATATATTTTTGGCATTTACTCAACAAATTCTTACAACACTTTCAACTCCAGATCGATGGTTTTACCGAAGAATTTCTTGGAGATCTTTTCAAAGTTTTTAGTGATATCAGAAAGAAAAAACTGATAAGTCGGTTTGGGATTATCCTCATTTAATAAATGATGTTTGTCCAGAATGATTTTCAACTGATTCGCCACAATACTCGGTGAATCGATCACGCGAACGCGGTTTCCATAATACTGTTTGATTTCATTTAGCAAAAGTGGATAATGCGTACAACCCAAAATCAGCGTTTCAATATTTTTTAATTTACTATTGCTTAAATAGTTATAAATAATCGAATGCGTAATCGGATGATTTCTAAAACCTTCCTCAATCGCCGGAACGAGAAGCGGAGTCGCCAGTTCGTCCACCTTGATAAACTTATTATGCTTGCGGATTGATTTCTTATACAAACCTGAATTCACCGTCGCTTTGGTGGCAATCACACCGACATTATTGTGAATCTCGTATGACACTTTCTCTGCTACAGGATTAATCACATCGATGACGGGAACTTTATCATTAACCAGTTCCAGGACTTCTTTTAAAGCATTTGCCGTGGCAGAATTACAGGCAATAACGATCGCTTTGCAATTTTTCTCTAATAAAAATTCGGTGATTTTTATACAATACCCAATAATCGCTTCCCTGGATTTTTCACCATATGGAAGATGTTTAGTATCGCCGAAATAAATCAAATTTTCGTGAGGAAGTAATCGTTTAATTTCTTTAGCAACGGTTAATCCACCCACCCCAGAATCAAAAATTCCGATAGACTGGTTGGCAGAAAGATGGCTGAAATCCGGTTTTTTATGTATCACGACGAAGAAATTTTTGCAAAAATACGGAATTAAGAACCAAGTAAAAAGAGCGAAGCAGATGAATGGTCAATAAGTGTGAATGGTGAACAGTGAATAGTGAATAGTGAATAGTGAATAGTGAATTTAAAAACTATTTACAGCAAATAAAATGGTGTTATTTGTGCAGCCATTCGTGTCATTTGTGTTTTAATAATTCCTTGAAACTCGATTCCAGAACCTTGAAACTCGAACCTCGAACCTCGAACCTCGAACCTCGTACCCCGAACCTCGCAACTCGCAACTCGAACCCCGAACCTCGCAACTCGAACCCCGAACCTCGCAACTCGAACCTCGTACCCCGTACCTCGTCAAACCACAAACAGATCCGACGCAATTCCATCCGCCAGAAACCAGTGTTTTTCCGGAATAGTCAAATGGTTATTTTCGATTTTTAATAATCCGTCCTCGAGTTTGGTTTTGATTTCATTTTGGAAATACTCCAACAATTCGGTACTGAATTTTTCTTTTAATGAAGATAAATCAACGCCCCAAACGGTTCGCAATCCAATCATAAGCATTTCATTGAACTGATCTTTCTCAGATAGAATTTCAGTTTCTTTTGGTAAAATACTTTTATTTAAGGAATTGATGTACAATTGATTATTGGCAATATTCCAACTTCTTTCATTTCTTCCATTGTATGAATGTGCGGAAGGTCCTATTCCTAAATATTCCTGATATTTCCAATATGCAGAATTATGTTTGGAATGAAAACCGGGTTTTCCAAAATTAGAAATTTCATAATGATCAAAGCCATTATCTTTTAAGAAATCAATCATATAGAAAAACTCCTCATGCTGCTCTGCTTCTTTTGGAGCAGCGATTTTGCCTTGTGAAATCCAGGCGTTTAACATGGTTTTCGGTTCAATCGTCAAAGCGTAAGAAGAAACATGCGGCACTTGAAGTTCGATGGTTTTATCTAAATTCTGTTTCCAGATTTCAAAATTAGAACTTGGTGAACCGTAAATTAAATCGATGCTGATATTTTCAAAACCAAAGTCTTGCGCTCTTTTAATGGAGCTTTCTGCTTCGCCTGAATTATGAGCGCGGTTCATTAGTTTTAAATCTTCATCAAAAAAACTTTGGGTCCCAATCGACAAACGATTAAACGACGTTTTAGATAATTCCTTCAAAAAGTTTTTATCCAAATCATCAGGATTCGCTTCAAGGGTAATTTCTATATCCGGGTCAAAAGAAAAATGTTTTAAAACCTCATCAATAATGGATTGAAGTTCATCTACTTTCAGAATAGAAGGCGTTCCACCGCCGAAATAAAGAGATTTTATGTTCTTATTTTCCAGTTCATCTCTGCGCAAACCAATTTCCTTTTTGATGGCAGCAACCATTTCCTCTTTATAATTTAAAGAAGTAGAAAAATGAAAATTACAGTAACTGCATTTTTGCTTGCAGAAAGGGATGTGGAGGTAAATCATTGTGTAAGAGCCAAGGAAAAAGTTAAAAGAGCCAAGGTTGAGAGTGGGAAGTTGGAAGTCTGGAATTGGAAGCCTAAAGTGTGAAGTCTAAAAAATTCACTATTGACCATTCACCATTCACTATTTGACCATTGTCAACTATTAATACCGGTATCCTCTCGTATTGATAAAGTTTTCTAATTTATAACCGATGCTCAACATGAAGCTGCTACCAGCATATTGCTGAATATCTGAAAGTCCGAAATTATAAGTCGCACCAAAAAAGAAATTATTGACCGTTCCTTTAATAATCGGAGAAAAGCCTAAACTTTGATTTCCGAATTTATTGCTGGCTGTTCTAAAACTTACCCCGGCTGAAAAAGAGTTTTCATCTCCGGTAACAGTTCCCATTACATTCAGATCGATCAATTTTGATGAATTGGTATTAAAGTTGGCCAGAACAGATGGCGTTACATAAAACTCATCGGTCAAATACCAATCATATCCAGTATTAAGAATGATTTTAGTGGGCTCGGGTTCGATCCCATTTACAATAGGAATATCATTAGTCAGCGCAATATCATTCACAGAAACTCCCGCGAAAAAATTACGATAAGTAATGGCCATTCCAAGATTAGCATACACCAAGAAGAGCGAGTTTGAACTTAATACGGGATCACCAGGATCTTGCGGATTCAGCATTCCCAAGTCGATGTTCATGTTATAGAAATTCACATTCGTCCCAAAAGAGAACTGACTTTTACGTTCGCCATCATCATCAATCGGAATAAAATAAGCGGCACCTGCCGAAATACCATTGGAAGAAATCGGTCCGTTTTGATCTCTAAAAAAAGACAAACCGGCTCCTACTCTATCAAATACGTTGGCATGCATCCCAATCGACTGAACATTGGGCGACTGATCGAAATTGGAAAATTGTTTCTGGTAGTTTAAATTCAACACCACATCATCTGTACTTCCGTAAAGTGCGGGGTTAAAAAGAAAATCGCCGCCAAGCAAATACTGTTGGTAAAAAGGCAATGTTTCCTGGCTTTTGTAGCTTCCGAAAAAGACCACCACGAAAAATAATGTATATATTTTTCTCATAATAAGATTAGCGTGAATTTTTAGCAAATATAAAAAAGTTTTTATGGAACTAAGATGTTGCTTCAATTTTACAGAAAATTATAAACACATCAGACCCATTTGTTTAGAGCATAATTAAATTTAAGTCACAAAAGTTTCAGCTAAAGAACTACTTCTAAAAGTTCACATCAGTTCTGAAAATCAAAGTTTTTCTTCCTTGTATTCTAAGTGTTTTCTAAGTGAAAACTAATTTTGATGGCACTCATGTGTTTTATTAAGAATTAAAAAAGACTCTACGATTCCAAATATTTTCTCCATTTATCTAAAGCGTCCTGCATATCTTTTGGCATTGGACTTTCGAAATACATTTCTTGCTTCGTGGTCGGATGAATAAATCCGAGCGTGTGGGCATGAAGTGCATGACGTGGCAAAATTTCAAACACATTTTTTATAAACTGTTTGTACTTCGGCATATTAATTCCTTTTAGAATCTGACTGCCTTCATATCTTTCATCATTAAAAAGAGTATGTCCAATATGTTTAAAGTGAGCCCGAATTTGATGCGTTCTACCCGTTTCCAATTTACATTCAACCCACGTGATATAGCGGAACCGTTCGATGACTTTATAATGCGTAACTGCATGTTTCCCTAAAGTTCCGTCTTCGAAAACCGCCATCTGCATTCTATTTTTTAAATGTCTTCCGATGTTTCCTTTAATGGTTCCCTGGTCCTCTTCAATATTCCCCCACACGAATCCCCAATATAATCTCTTGGTAGTTCGGTCAAAGAATTGTTTGGCCAGAAAACTTAAGGCATATTCATTTTTGGCAATCACTAAAAGTCCGGACGTATCTTTATCAATTCTGTGCACCAACCCAACACGGTCTAAATCGGATTTCTGTCCGTTTTTTTCAAAATGAAAAGCCAGTGCATTAATCAAAGTTCCGTCGTAATTTCCATGACCTGGATGCACAACCATTCCCGCTTCTTTATCCACAACGACCACATCATCATCTTCATAAACGATATTAATCGGAATATCTTGTGGAATGATGAGATTTTCTCTCCGCGGACTCGTCAACAAAACCGAAATTTGATCACCTGGTTTTACGCGGTAATTTTGTTTTACCGGGACACCATTAACCACGACATTACCTGCACGGCAAGCTTGTGAGATTTTATTTCTGGAAGAATTCTGTCGGAAATTAACCAGGAATTTATCAATACGCATCGTTTCCTGACCTTTATCAACGGTTAGAGAAAGGTGTTCAAAAAGTCCTTCTGATTCAGTTTCGTTAGATTCCTGATTCAAAAATTCTTCTTCGGCGAAATTTTCGTTGTCTTCTGTCATTATATTTTTGAAAGATAAAGCTCCAACTTTTCGGTTGAAGCTTTAGATTTTATGATCATTAAAAAACTACTCAACAATTACCCTTTTAACTTTTGGTTTTTCTTCGGCTTTTGTTGGAGTTGCTTTGGCTGGAACTTGAGTTGTAACAGCTTTGGGTTTCGTTTCAACCACTTTTGGCTTTTGCTCTGTTGCCGTTTTTGGAGCGTCTGTCTTTTTCACCTCCGCTCTTGGAGTTTCCTGCTTCTTCACTTCCGCTTTCGGAGTTTCTACTTTTGGCGCAACAGGTCTTGGAGTTTCTTCTAATGGCTCAGTTCGACTCGGCGTTGGTTCTCTGTACACCGGTGTTTCCTCATAACTCTGAGAATCGTAAGCATCGGTTTTAATTCTGTACATCGAATTCAGTTGTGAAATTTTCCCACCCATTTCAGCCGGCGTTTTTTTACTGGCCCAAAGATCAATCTGCATTCCCTGATCCCGTACATCAAATGCCGCCGGATCTTGGTAGTAAACAATATCTGATTCATCTGCACCGCCATCTTCATGCTCTATCAAACCTATTTCAAATAAATTTTGAGCAATCACTAGTTTCGCTTCCTGAACGGTTAAACCGACAAGATTAGGAACAGATATATTTCTTTTTGGCCCCGCACCGATGACCAAATCAATGGTTGAGAATCGGGGTAACAAAGCACCAGGCTTTAAAACAGCACCGTTATACAGCATTCGCAAAACAGCATCACGCTGAATACTGGGTTCATAAATGGTATCACCAATCTTTAATCCGACTTGCTCTAATTGCCTAAATGCCAAGCCTTTATATCGGTCTAAAACATCAGGAACAGAAACTTGTGCATACGTTCTCGGATTCACTTTCAAGACAATCGTTCTACCATCTTTCACACGGGAACCCGGCGAAGGATAGATTTGTAAAACCTGAAAAGGTTTGAATTTTGGATCATATTTAAAACTGTCGACTTCGTAGCTTAAGCCCGAATCATCTAAAATTTTAATGGCCTCATGCACCGATTTGTTCATCACATTGGGTACTGCGATTTCTTTTCCGTGATTCGTATGCACCTCTAACCAACGAAACGTCAGCCATACTGCACCTACGAAAACGGCAGCCGCTAAAAGTATATTTACTAAGACCTTCCAATGGAAGAACGATTTAAGCATATTTATAAATCTTTTATTAAATGCAAATATATAAAATAATCTTTTCTGTAATTGTCGAAAATTTTAAACAGTATTAAACTTCAAATATTATCGGCCGATAAATAGGTAACTGGCCAATAATGATATAATTGTTTTTTAACCGCAAATCAAAGATTCACTGATTCCATTAAATAAGAATAAACAAAGGAAGTAAAAGAGGCAAAAGACAATGAGATAAAAAGTTATTCAAAAGAAGGCAAATAGTCAAAACGATCAGGTCAAACGTATTAAAATTTTAGAGAATACCTATTTAATAATGAATGTTCTCAGATCATTATTAGACAATGCAAAGGAAAAAAGTAAATTTCATTGTTTTTCAAAAATAAGATTTATCGCCGTTGTTTATCGTTATTATAAGAGTTTTGGTTAGAATTCTTTGTTTTCCTTTGCGTTTATTTAGTACGTTTGAACTGTAAACTATTATTTTAAAATGCTTTTGCTAACTTTTGATTTGCTTATATTAAAGTAAAACTTTTGTCTCCCTTTTGCGGTAAAAGAGAACTCACCCCATAACGCAGTGTTTTATCATTTCTTTTTTTAGCCCAAAAGTTTTTAAATAATTATCTTTGTGAGATAAAGCAAATACATGATTTTATCAATGACCGGCTTCGGAAGAAGCGAAGGAGTTTTCGAAGGTAAAAAAATAACCATCGATATTAAATCCCTTAACAGCAAATCATTTGATCTCAACATCAAAATCCCCTTACGATATAAAGAGAAAGAATTCGAAATCCGCAAACTACTGAACGATAGAGCGCTGCGTGGAAAAGTCGATTGCTATGTCAATATCGAATCACTTAATAACACCAATGATGTTGCCATTAATCACGATTTGGTTCAGGCATATATTAATGAATTAAAGAAGGTTGCCGCAGATGGGCCCGACTTCGAATATTTGAAAATGGCAATCAGAATGCCGGAAGTTATTTCTACTAAAAGCGATGAACTCAATGATAACGAATGGATTTTCTTAATCGAGTTATTGGAGGAAACTTTAACGAAATTTGAAAACTTCAGAAGAACTGAAGGTGAAATTCTGCAAGAGGAACTTCATAGAAATATCCAGAAGATTCAAAAATACTTGGGTAAGGTCGAGCCTTACGAACAAGTAAGAATGGATGCGGTGAAAGAACGTTATCGAAATTCACTCAACGAATTTGATCAGATTGATGAAACGCGTTTCTATCAAGAAATGGCTTACTACACTGAAAAACTAGACATCGCCGAAGAAAAAGTTCGATTGACTCAACATTTAAAATATTATCTGGAAGTAATGATTGAAGAAAATTTCAACGGAAAGAAACTTGGATTTATTTCCCAGGAAATCGGTCGTGAAATCAATACTTTGGGTTCAAAAGCCAATCACGCAGAAATTCAAAAACTGGTCGTCATGATGAAAGACGACTTGGAAAAAATAAAAGAACAGACGTTAAACGTGCTATAGACTAAAAGATAGTAGACAAAGAGATAATAGATGAGAGACTAAAAGATGAGAGACCACCGAATTAGTCTATTCTCTATCCGTCTATCATCTATTCGTCTCTCTCAAAAATTTAAATATCAATGAATAAAGTTATCATATTCTCAGCGCCCTCCGGAAGTGGAAAAACCACTCTTGTTAAACATTGTTTGGAGCATTTTTCTGACCTGGAATTTTCAATTTCATGTACGACCAGAAATGCAAGAGGCGAGGAAAAAAACGGTATTGATTACCATTTTATTTCACCTGAGGAATTTAGAGAAAGAATTGCAGCAGAAGCATTTGTTGAGTTTGAAGAAGTTTATACCGACAAATATTACGGAACTTTAAAATCGGAAGTCGAAAGAATTTGGGCCAACGGGAAAGCCGTTATTTTCGATGTCGATGTCATAGGAGGAATTTCTCTTAAAAAATATTTCGGTGACAAAGCCCTTTCTATTTTCATTATGCCACCATCGGTTGCCGCTTTAGAATTAAGATTGATTGCAAGAGGAACCGATGATTTAGAAACCATTCACACCCGTGTTGCAAAAGCGACTGAAGAAATTTCATTTAAGAATGAGTTCGACGAAATCGTTGTGAATGATCAATTGGAAGTTGCTAAAGTTGATGTCAATAATTTAATTACTCAGTTTTTGAAATCATGAGAATTGCCATTATCGGTTGCGGTTGGGTTGGAGAAAGATTAGCCAAATATTTGACTGGTAAAAATTATCATGTCATCGCCACCACCACTTCACCCGAAAAAATAATTGCCTTAGAAAAAGTCGCGACTGAAGTTCATTTGCTCGACTTTAATTCGACGATTGATTTTGGGTTTTTAGATCATGTCAATGTTGCCATTTTCAGCATGCCGATTTCAAGAAATGGCTGGCATCAGGGTTTTGAAAAACTCGATCAACAATTTCCCAAAACCATCCTTTTCAGTTCCACCGGAATTTATCCACAAGAAGACAAAATTTTCACTGAAAACGATACCGATCATTTAAGAACCGATATTCTGGCTTCAGAAAATTTAGTCAGACAGAAATATCCGCAAACCAATATTTTACGCTTTGGTGGATTAATGGGCGACGAACGTTTATTAAAAAATATGTTTAAAAACAGACAACCGGAAAACCCTAGTAAACCAACCAATTATATTCATTACGAAGACATTCTACCGATTGTTGAATTAGTTCTTCATTCAGAAATAAAATCCGAGACTTATAATATTGTCGCGCCAAAACATCCTTCCATAGCAGAAGTGTTGAATTTAGAAAGTCAAACTAGTGACGACAACAAAACCGAAACTAAACAACGAATCATTTCTTCAGAACATTTGATTCAAGATTTTAATTATACATTTATACATCCCAATCCTACATATTTTTAATCAATGAGCACAGCAAATTTAGATAAAGCAAAATCGAACCTTCCGGTAAGAGGGTTTTTAAAAATAGATGACCTCATCATTCCACAAGGCGAAGATTTGGTAAAGGCCATTTTGGATTTAAAGAAAGAAAAAAACGCCGTTATTCTGGCGCATTATTACCAACCCGCAGCCATTCAGGATATCGCCGATTATTTGGGAGATTCACTCCAGTTAGCGCGTGCTGCAAAAGATACCGATGCTGACATGATCGCTTTTTGTGGCGTTCATTTTATGGCAGAAGCAGCGAAGATTTTGAACCCAACGAAGAAAGTTGTTCTTCCTGATACGCAAGCCGGCTGTTCACTGGCAGATGGTTGTAGTGGCGAAGGTTTGCGTGCGATGCGTGAGAAATATCCGAATGCATTAATTGCGACTTACATCAACTGTAACGCCGAAACAAAAGCAGAATCAGATATTATCGTGACAAGTTCCAATGCCGAAACGATTATTCGATCTTTGCCAGATGACCGACCAATTATTTTCGCACCGGATAAAAATCTAGGGAAATATTTAATAAAGAAAACCGGTCGCGACATGATTCTCTGGGACGGAAGTTGTATCGTTCACGAAGCATTTTCTATGGAAAGAATCGCCCAGCAAATGGCCGATAATCCACACGCTAAATTGATCGCACATCCCGAAAGTGAAACGCCAGTTTTGGACTTGGCCCATTTCGTTGGCTCCACTTCTGCGCTTTTAAATTTTGTCGAAAAAGACGACGCTCAGGAATTCATCGTAGCGACTGAAGAAGGAATTCTACACGAAATGCAAAAACGCGCTCCACATAAAAAATTAATGCCTGCCTTGGTTTTCGACGAATCTTGTAATTGTTCAGAATGCTTTTACATGAAAAGAAACACGCTGGAAAAACTCTATCTCTGCATGAAATACGAATTACCAGAAATCACCATGGACGAAGAATTACGATTGAAAGCCTTGAAACCGATTGAAGCAATGCTGGCACTTTCGACTACGATTAAGTAGCGAGTTGATGAGTATTTGAGTATTTGAAATAAATAAGATTTTGCTTATTTCAAAACTGAAAGCCTCTTGTCTCCTATCTCAGAATCTCTAATCTATTTTGGGCAATCTTTTTTCGCCAACGCTAAACCCTTTCAGCCTTTGAAAGGCTGAAAGGGTTTTCCAAAGCAAAAAAAGCCGGGCTGTCCGTTGCAATTCCTCGCGCCAACGCTCATTCCAACGCTTGCTGTGGGATTTCCACTTCCATCGCTATTGCGGGAGTGCGTTTTTGAGTAGATGGATGGTTGAGCAATTGAACTGAAGAATCATCAATAGGAACGGTTATTATCATTCTGAGTATCTAAAAAAACAGATGAGAAATTGGAATGATCAATAGGAAATTCTATGATTATTCTCAATATCGAAGAAGACAGATTAGGAATTGAAATCATCAATAGGAACGGGCTTTAGCCCGTTTAATAAAAAGGAAAATCAATTGGCTTTAGCCGAAACTTATTTTTAAACATTAAGGTATTAAGGACAATTAAGATTAACGAAACTAACCTCTTGTCATCATATATAAAAATAATGCCTTTGCTAAGTGAAACGCCCCTGCCTGCCGGCAGGCAGGTTTGTGACCGTAATTTATGCAGCATAACATATTAAATCTTTGCGTCTTTGCGTTAAAAAAAATTAAAAAATGACTTCAAAAATAATTATAGAAGACCTCAAAATCTACGCTTATCACGGTGCTCTTCCGGAAGAAACGCTTATCGGAACTTACTATCTTCTCAATGTAGAAGTTCATGCAGATTTATGGAAAGCCGTGGCAACCGATGATTTGAATGATACCATTAACTACGCCGAAATCAACGAAATTATTCACAATGAAATGAAAGTTCCGTCGAAGTTGATGGAACATGTTGCAGGCAGAATTTTGAAAAACATAAAATTAAAATTCAACCAAGTTTCCTTTATTAAAATCAGAATCACCAAAACCAGTCCACCAATGACCGGCGAAATGCACGGCGTAAGTGTGGAAATCGAAAATCAATTTTAATCTTTAAACCGCAAAAGTGGTAAAAGATAAATGCGAAAAAAAGCCACGAATTCACGAATGAAATTATATTAAAAAAAAATCGTGGATTCGTGGCAAAAAATTTCAAATCAAACTCAGAGTCATAATCGTTAACTTTGAAAATTAAATACGTTTTAAGAAACCTATGAAATACATTATACTTTCCTTACTCTCAGCGGTATTGCTGAGTATTTCCTGGCCCACTTACGGAATTCCGTTTTTTATAT
The DNA here is from genome assembly GCF_015191005.1 of Kaistella flava (ex Peng et al. 2021). Lineage (NCBI taxonomy): Bacteria > Pseudomonadati > Bacteroidota > Flavobacteriia > Flavobacteriales > Weeksellaceae > Kaistella > Kaistella flava (ex Peng et al. 2021). The sequence goes on from NZ_CP040442.1 coordinate 2,242,883, forward strand.
TTTTTGCGCTCGTTCCTTTATTAATCATTGAACACGACATTTCTAAATTTTCAAAAATCAAAAGAAAAGGCTGGACTATTTTCGGACTCAGTTTCCTCTGTTTTGTAATTTGGAATATCGTAACAACCGGTTGGTTATACGGCGCCAAAAATCCCGACGGCACGCATTCTTTACTTGCGGTCGTCTTTCCAGTAATATTTAATTCTCTATTATATTCGTTTATTTTTCAATGTTACCATTGGTACAAAAATGCACAAGGAACTTATTTCGGACTGGTTTTCTTTGTAGCCATTTGGATGGTTTGGGAAAAACTTCATTTGAGTTGGGAACTGACGTGGCCGTGGTTAAATTTAGGAAATGTGTTTGCCGATTATCCGCAACTGATTCAGTGGTACGATACCTTCGGAGCGACTGGCGGAAGTTTCTGGATTCTCCTGGTGAACATTTTTGCTTTCTACACTTTACGAATTTGGGAAGCTGGCAGAAAACAAAAATCATTAATTATCAACTCCTCCGTTCTTATTGCAGGAATTGCTTTACCAATGTTAATTTCAGTGGTAAAATATAAAAACTTCGATTTAAAACCAATCGGATCGGTTAACGTTTTAATGCTACAACCGGAATTGAATCCATACACCGAGAAATATTCTAAAGACAGTTTAACTATTTTAAATGACTTGCTTACTTTAGCCGAAGTAAATTCAAAAGGGCAAATCGATTATTATATTGGTCCTGAAACGTCACTTCCTGGCTTTGGATCTATTTCAGAAACCGGCTTTGAGGACAGTGAACTTTTAAATAAGACGAAAGAATTTTTAACAAAACATCCGAAATCTGTGTTTGCAACCGGAATTTCGTCGCACCGTTTTTATCCTAATGCAAGTGAGAGATCAAAAACTGCTTATCAAACTTCACAAGGAATGTATGTGGACAGTTATAATTCTGCCGTTCAAATTATTCCGAATCAAAAAGTAGAAGTTTACCACAAAGGAAAATTAGTTCCGGGCGTTGAGATCTTCCCTTATATCAGTGTACTAAAACCACTTCTGGGTGAAGCGATGTTGAATCTCGGCGGAACAACTGCTTCCCTTGGAATTGATGAAGAAAGAAAAGTGTTCAACAATCCTTTTAACAAAGGGAAAATGGCACCGATTATTTGCTACGAAAGTATCTACGGCGAATTCGTGACGGACTATGTGAAAAAAGGCGCGAACTTTTTAGGAATCATGACGAACGATTCTTGGTGGGGCGTAACGCAAGGCCACAAACAACTTTTGGCTTATGCCAGAATGCGCGCCATCGAAACGAGACGTGAAATTGCGAGATCTGCCAACAGTGGGATTTCTGCGCATATCGATGTAAAAGGTGATATTTTAGAAGACACGCTTTACGGCGATAAAACCGCTCTTTTTGCAAAAGTTGATTTGTATGACCATCAAACTTTTTACGTCCGAACGGGCGATATATTTTCAAGATTATGCATCTTCGTTTTTGGCTTCCTGGTATTTTACACTTTAATTAAAAAATTTCAGAATAGAAAGCCGCAAGAACCGATGAAGAAGATTGTGATTAAAAGGTAAAAGAAATGAACCACAAAAGGCACAAAAGTAAAGTGACTAAATAACTTTTTAAAGAGCAAAAAAGGAGACTTCCTATTTATTTTCTGAGCATCTCTGAATAAAATTAATTTCTTCGTTACGTTTTAATGATCAAAATTGATGGCTTTATGAACTTTCAAAAGCATTATTTTCACTTTAATAATAATTAAACTTTGTGACTTTTGTGGTTTATTTTTTCCACATCAATCACATTAGTTTTTAGTCCAATTTCAAGATTACATTAGTTTCAGTGCAGTTCAATTTTGTATAGGAAATCCTAATGAACTTAATTCCTTCATTAATTCTCAATGGTAAAATATAATGATTTTGTGAACTTTCAAAAGTATTATTTTCACTTTAATGATCATAAAACTTTTGTGACTTTTGTGGTTTAATAATCTCTTATTTAGACTTCTTATTCGTAAAGTGATTCAGCAACAAACGGATTTCATTGAATTCGAAATCGTTAGGCAAAGCTTTTTTCCAATCGTTTAACGTTTCGTGCGGACCTTTCTTAAATTCTTTTTCAAAGGTTTTGATTTTCTCTTTGTCAAAAATCCTGGTGATATCCAATAATCCCTGTTCTGCGAATTTGGCTAAATGTCCATAAATAGTTTCGGTCACCAAACCTCTTTCTTTAGCGATTTCAGGAATAGTTTTTCCGTCTTCAAACAATTGGAAAGTTAAAATATGAGAAGGGATTTTGGCTACTTTCGTAGAAATCGCAATATTATTTTCCTGGTTAAAAAGTGGTGCTTCCAGCAAATGAACTTTCTTTAAATCATTCAAGTAATCTTCTAAATCATCCAGAAAAACGCGGAAATCTTCGTTGTATTCTTTCAGTCCTTTTGTTCCTTTATTCTCAGAATAGAAATCGAGCAACGGTTGAAATATTTCTAAATTGACTTTGGTAAAAAAGAAATTTACCGCGCCTTTTGCTTTGGTTTCAATCTCCGTCCATTCCTCATCACCATTGATAAACTTATGCGTTTTCTGAACCATGATTCTTTCAAACTTTTGATAAACCTCTCCGAAATTTGAAATCTTCGGTTTAATACTTTGGTACAAAAATGTTGCTTTGCTTTTGTCAAGTGCTTTGCTGGTTTTTGTGGATTGATACCACTTCTCCAGAGATTGTCTGAACCACAAGCAATCCAAACTGCTGATTACTTTTTTAATGCTGTAATCGTATTTTTCTGCCTGAAGAATTTCTTCTACTTTTTCGTTGGCGTTGGTTTCATCCTGAAATTTAGAAACTCTGCGATCCGCAAAAATAACATTCGGAGTGATTTTGGATTTTAAAACAATTCCTTCTAAAGTTCGGCAACGGGAAAGCGCTACATAAACCTGTCCGGAAGCAAATGATTTTCCAGCATCAATAATCAAACGGTCGAACGTTAAACCTTGCGATTTATGAATGGTTACCGCCCAAGCCAAACGAATCGGATATTGCTGGAAACTTCCCAACACATCTTCGGTGATATTTTTTTCTGCATCTAAGCCATATCTTTTCTGTTCCCACGTTTCTTTTTTGATGGTAAAAACTTCATCGTCACCATCGATGAGCACGGTAATTTCCTTATCATTTAAACTCATCACTTCGGCCAACTTTCCGTTGAAATATTTTTTGTCGGCACTGGCATCATTTCGAATAAACATGACCTGTGCACCAACTTTCAACTGAAGTTCTTCTTCGTTAGGATATTGATTTTCATTAAAGTTACCTGTAATATCTGCTTTGAAGAAATACGGTTTCCCCTTTAACTCAGCGATTTTTTTCTGATTGATTTCGTCCGCCATTCTGTTGTGAGAAGTCAGATAAACGTAAGGTTCATCTGTTGGTTCAAAATCGGGAATATATCTTTCGTTTAAAGTATCAAAATCGACGTCACCTACTTCCCCATCTCGGATATCATTAAGAATATCCAAAAACTTTTCATCTGTTTGACGGTAAACTGTGGTTAGTTCGAGCGTAATTAAAGGCATTTCCTTTAAAGCGTAACTCTCGAAGAAAAAAGGCGATTTATAATATTGTCCTAAAAAATGTTCATCTCTTACAACTGGTGGAAGTTGGTACAAATCACCAATAAATAACATTTGAACGCCACCGAATTTCTGCTGATTCCGACGAACAAATCTTAGAGAGAAATCCATCATATCCAACACATCAGCACGCAACATGGAAACTTCATCAATGATAATGATTTCAATTTCGCGCAAAAGTTTGAGTTTGTCTTTTCGGTATTTAAAGTGCTGCATCAAATCAGCAATATTGTTCCCTAAATTGCTGTCGATTCGATCTGTTGTTGGAATAAAAGTTCTCAAAGGAAGTCCGAACATCGAGTGAATCGTAACGCCACCAGCATTAATTGCAGCAATTCCTGTTGGAGCCACAACGATATGTTTCTTCTTGGTTTTTTTTACAAATTCATTAAGAAAAGTCGTTTTTCCGGTCCCGGCTTTCCCGGTTAAAAAGATACTTCGGTTGGTATGTTCGGCTAAATTAAAGAGAGATTGGTCCATTGGTCAAATTTAAGAAAATTGAATACAATTACCATAGCGAAAAGTTTTGCACCCGAATTAAAATTTATTTATGCCACGAATACACGAATTTTATTTTGATGCAATTATTCTTTTTAACAGTTTGAAATAATTTCTTTTGACTCTCCGTTGTTGAAAGAGTACGATTATAAATCATTCGTGGCATTTATTCGCACAGAATTATTTTTACCTGGAGACAAAATGCTTTGAGGCAACATCCCAAAAAAAGACTGTACTTTTGTAAAGTAAAATAAAATAGAGAATATGAAGAACTTACTGATTATTGCAATTTCAGCTTTAACGCTGGTCTCGTGTTCCTCGAAAAAAGGAATTGCTGATGAAGAAACTTTACCGAAAGATATTGCGCTAAAACCAGACAATCAGTTTTCACAGGACGAGGAGCAACTGCAAATGAAAAACCTCATCACCAAAATTGATTCATTAATCAGCACCGAAACCTGTTCCGATGCGACTGAGTGGAAATTCACCGCGATTGGTGCTAAAGCTTGTGGCGGACCAAGTTCTTATATTGCATATCCCACCAAATTAGAAAATGAGATTCTACCGAAAGTAACACAGTTCACTTCGATGCAAAGTGCCTTTAACACTAAATATAAAATCATGTCCGATTGCGCTATGGTTCTTCCTCCGACGGAAATTAAATGCGAAGACGGAAAAGTAGTCTTAGTTGGTGATCAGCCAGAAAAAAAAGAAGCTGAATAAAATCCAACTTCTTTCTCTATTATTTCTATTTACAAACTGATACTTTCTTTATACCAGGAAGAATATTTAACGTAATTATTGGCGATTCTGTTTACTTCTCCTTCCAATAATTCAGTGGACATATCTTTAATTTTGCGTGCTGGAGCTCCCGCCCAAACTTCACCAGATTTAATATGCGTTCCCTGAGTGACCACCGAACCGGCACCAACAATCGAGTTGCTTTCTACCAAACAATCATCCATCACAATTGCGCCCATTCCGATTAAAACATTATCATGAATTGTGCAACCATGAACGATTGCGTTATGTCCGATGGAAACATTATCACCAATTACGAGTGGGAATTTTTCGTATGTACAGTGCAACATCACATTATCCTGAACATTCACTTTATCGCCCATTTTAATATAATTCACATCACCACGAATGACTGCGTTATACCAGATACTGCAGTTTTCACCCATGGTTACATCACCAATAATAGTTGCTGTTTCTGCTAAAAAAGTATCGTTTCCGATTTGTGGAGTTTTTCCTAAAAGTTCTTTTACAAGTGCCATGCTAATTTATTTAATATGATAATGTGCTAATTTGATAATCCTATAATCAATATTGCAAATTTTAAAAATTTATTTTGATAAATCTCATCAATCTCAACTGATATTACTCATTGATAGGGTCTAAAACATCAATAAGGAAATCTAATTTGTTATCCGTATTTTTGTACTCAAATTTAGTAAAATAAAATGAGACCAATTATTATAGAGCCAACAGAAAACCCAAAAGTGATGAAGTTTGTAGCCGATTACAACTTGATTCCCGGTTCTCTGGAACTCGACCGAAATTCTGACATTAAGGAAATCCCTTTAGCTCAGGAACTTTTCAAATATCCTTTTGTAGAAAGAGTTTTCATAACGGCCAACTTTATTGCTGTTGCGAAACAAGATGGTGTTGACTGGGAAAATCTGGTTGAACCTTTAAAAACCGTTATTGTTGATGAATTAGAGGCGAACCCAAGAATTTATCTTCAGAAGAAAAATGATGAATATCTGATTTATGCAGAAATGACTCCCAATCCAATGGTGATGAAATTCGTTTCTAATAAAGCATTAATGGATGGTTTCATCGAAGTTAAATCCCGTGAAGAAGCAGGTGAAGTTCCTTTAGCAAAAGCTATTTTTGATGAATATGATTTTGCTAAAGAAGTATTTATTTCAGATAATTTCGTTGCAATTACCAAAAACGTATCTGTTGAATGGCATGAAGTAATGGTTACGGTTAGAGCATTTGTATCAGATTATCTTCAAAATGGTGGTGCTGTTTCTAATGTAGCTCCACAGAAACATGAAAGTCCGGCAGCGGGAATCATGAACAGAGAATATACGGAAGACGAACAGAAAATTTCTGATATTTTAACTGAATATGTCGCTCCAGCGGTAGAAGGTGACGGTGGAAAAATATCGTTAATGGAATATGACGCAGAAACGAAAACTGCTAAAATGTTATTGCAAGGTGCGTGTTCTGGTTGCCCAAGTTCTACAGCTACTTTAAAAGGTGGAATTGAAAATATTCTGAAACAGTTTTTACCTGAATTGGTAGAGAAAGTGGAAGCGGTGAATGGTTGATAGTTGATAGTTGATAGTTGATAGTTGAAGATGGAAAAAAATCTTTAATTGTTGCTATTAAAAATATAACAGGGATGCGCCCCGACTTGAACGGAGCTCTTTTTATAAATCCCGCTTTCGCGGGAATTATAAAAAAGCGGGAGTGGAAGGCGGAAACAGGCGCCCAAATAAAAAATACATGTCAAAAAAAGGAATTTTATTAGTTAATCTTGGGTCACCACGATCGACGAAAGTTGAGGATGTTAGGGAGTATCTGGATGAGTTTTTAATGGATGAAAAGGTGATTGATTATCGCTGGTTTTTCCGAACATTGTTGGTACGTGGGATTATTTTGAATACGCGTCCGAAAAAATCTGCTGAAGCCTACAAAACAGTTTGGACGGATGAAGGTTCGCCTTTAATTTTCATAACAGAAAGAATTAAAAAGAAACTCGAAAAGATTATTGATGTTCCCGTAGAAATCGGAATGCGTTACGCTGAACCAAGCATTGAAACTGGAATCAGAAAACTGACGGAACAAGGCGTTACGGAAATCGTTCTCTTCCCACTCTATCCGCAATATGCGATGAGCACAACGGAAACAGTGATCGACAAAGCAGAAGAGGTGCGCAAGAAACATTTCCCTGATATTAAAATTAATTACGTTCAGCCTTTTTATAACCGTGAAATCTATATCGATTGTTTAGCAGAAAGTATCCGCGAGAAATTACCGGAAACTTTTGATGCTTTGCAGTTTTCTTATCACGGAGTTCCGGAAAGACATATTTTTAAAACCGATCCAACCAAAACCTGTAATCTAAACGACTGTTGTTCTCGAGATAGTAATCCGAGTCATCAGTTTTGCTACAGACATCAGTGTTTCAAAGTGACGGAAGAGGTGATCAAGAAATTAAATTTACCCAAAGAAAAAGTGATGGTTACTTTCCAGTCCCGTTTAGGAAATGACAAATGGATGGAACCTTACACAGATACAACTTTGGAAGGTTTAGGTAAAAAAGGAATTAAAAACCTGGCAATTGTTTGTCCGGCTTTTGTATCTGATTGTTTAGAAACTTTGGAAGAAATTTCAGTGGAAGGTAAAGAACAGTTTATGCATGGTGGTGGTGAAACCTACAATTACATTCCCTGTTTAAATGATGAAGACCGTTGGATTGACGTGGTGAAAACTTTGTGCGAAGAGAAATTGCACGAGTTTTATTTGGTGTAAAAACATATTGACCTTTAAGAAATCTTGAAGGTCTTTTTTTATCTATCTCACCGGCGTTCTAAACTCACCATAAGCCAACAAGCCATCGTAACTTCTACCGAAAGGTTGGTAATATAAAAAGGCTTGATACAAATTTTCTGTCTGCCAGAAATTACCGTTTATTTCTCCTAGATTCAAAGTTCCATCAGCATTTTTGGTAGCTAAAACATAGTTGTAGAATCCCTGTTTTAAATAGATTTTTGCGATATATTTTTTTGCAGTTTCATCATAAATCATCTGGTTTTCTTTAGTCGCTTTAAAGTCGTTAAAACCACCAACGACATAAATTTCTTTATTGGTTTTTTCTGAATCTAAAGAGAAAGTGACCCAAGAGTAATCCGCTTCTCTTTCCGCATTTCTTTCAATACCCAAATCATTTCTACGGAAATAATAAGCGCCATTCACGTCTGGCTGATATTGATAATTCATTGGGAACGCCCAAACTGAGTGAAGATACGTATAATTCACACCATCTACATTTTCTGACTGAGCGACCATATCAAATGGCTGATTCATATTCTTATTATCAAAATAATAAAATTCGTTATTACCCGGAAAGACCAAATTCATTTGTTGAAAAAGAATTTTATTACCCAGCGAAGAACTTTGTTTTTGATTATAAACGCCCATGTTCCAGTTATTATTTTGAATGACATTTAATGTCAAAGAATTGAGATTAGAACTCATCGCCGAACTGTTTCCAATCGCCTGCACTTCTACTCTTTGGTTGATGTTTGGATTTCTCGCATCCGAAGTTCGGGTAACATTTACACCCACATTTGCACCATCTTCTACCACACAAAATCTTTTAGTGAAAAGTGGTTTACTCGCTGAATCCTGATAAACAACCAATTCAAAATTACCGGAAATCTTCGGCTGAATCTTATCGTTCGGGAACGTCAATGTGTAATTGGTATAAGCCTGCAAAGTATTGAACGAATATTGAAATTGGTCAATCATTCCATTTAAACTTCCATTCGCGAATTCGGTGAAAAACAAACCATCATCTTTCCAATTACGGTCAAAATGTTTTAACGTGTATCGGTAGATATTACTGGAATTCGACAAATCATCAAAACGCAAAATCAACTGTTCATTAAAACCGATAACCGGCGTTTCGTCATTGGTTTGCGGATTGAACATTTGAACGCTGCGAATATCCTGTGCAAAGAAAAATGCACTGAAACACAAAAGGAAAGATTGTAAATATTTCATTGATACGAAGATAACAATTTTTGGTGAGGTGATGAGTTATTGATACGATGATTTGCTGATTAAAAAGAAAACCCTTTCAGCCTTTGGAAGGCTGAAAGGGTTTAGCGTCGGCAAAAAAAATTGCCCAAAATATTCAGTGCCTTACTTGGCTCTTTTACCTTTTTACTTGGCTCTTTCTACAGTTCAACCATTTCGGTTACTTCCACATCATAACCACCTACCAAAGGTTTTTGGCTAGTATTTTGGGTAATAACTCTAAATTTATTGATCCCCAAATTCTTTAAGATCTGAGTTCCAATTCCGTAGTCGTGGAAATTAGAAGCCAAAGTTGGACGCTTTTCCTGACCATCCTGGAAATCCAAAAACTGCTGCAATTTGCGCATCGTGTTTTCAGAATTCGAAACATTATTAATAAAAATAATCGCTCCTTTTCCTTCCGCATTAATCATCGACGTTACTTTTTCAAGCAATGGTTTTTCACCTGTAGTCAATCTGCTCAAAACATCGAAATAAGAATTTGAAGCCTGAACTCTTACTAAGATCGGTTCATTTTCCGCCCATTTTCCTTTCGTTAAAGCGAAGTGAATTTGGTCCGTACTCGTTTCTTTAAAAGCAAAAAAGTCGAATTCACCGTAATGGGTTTTTACTTTTCTTTCTTCCAAACGCTCAATTAAATCTCCTTTTCTCAATTGGTATTGAATTAAATCTTCAATAGAAACCAATTTCAAATCATGCTTTTTTGCCAATTCATACAACTCTGGAAGTCGCGCCATAGAACCATCATCATTCATAATTTCGCAAATAACACCACCTTCTTGAAGTCCAGCTAATTTGGTCAAATCAATTGCAGCTTCAGTATGTCCGGCTCTTTTCAAAACTCCGCCTTTCTTCGCACGCAACGGGAAAATATGTCCCGGACGCATAAAATCAGTTGGTTTTGTATTTTCATCCATCAAGGCTAAAATCGTTTTACTTCTATCGCTCGCCGAAATTCCTGTAGAAACTCCTTCCCCCAACAAATCCACAGAAACCGTAAAAGCCGTTTCTTTCGGATCGCTGCTGCGCGTCACCATAATATCAAGGCCAAGTTCATCACAACGCTTTTCAGGAAGTGGTGTACAAATCAAACCTCGTCCGTGAATGGTCATAAAATTGATAATTTCCGGCGTAGTTAATTCCGCCGCAGAAAGAAAATCTCCCTCATTTTCACGGTTTTCATCATCAACAACGATGATTATTTTTCCGTTTTTTAGATCCTCAATCGCTTCAGGAATCGTATTAAGTTGAATATCTGACATTTTACTTTTAGATTTTTGCAAAGATACTGAGTTTTAACGCAACCGACAATTCTAATTTGGGCGTCTGTTTCCATCTGAATTTGTCCTGAGCTTGTCGAATGGCTCCCGCTTTTTTGGGTTTTCTGCCTTGGCTTCGTCCTTTTCAAAGAAACCCCAAAAGGAGCTCCGTTCAAGCCGGGAGGCGAGTTACGGCATTTGTATAAATTTCAGTTTAATTAAGTTAGAGAAATACTTTTAACTGCACATTTTTTTTATGACCATCTGATTTACAAATAATATTGTCAATATTTTAAAGCTTGACATGGTTCTACAGAAGTTAAATTATAATAACGAATCATTTAGTTCATCAACTGCATTTCTAAAGATTTCATAAGATTTCAATCGTGCTTCATTTTCATAAATATGAGAAGTAATCATAAGTTCATCAACTCTAAACAGTTTTTGAAACTGGTCTATTTCTTTTTTTACCGATTCTTTGCTTCCAACAAAACGATAACGTAACATATTCAAGACGTGGGCTTTCTCCATAGGATTCCAAACTTCGTCCATATCATCAACTGGCGGAGAATATGGTTTCCTGTCATTTCTGATAATATTGATAAATGCCTGATAAAGTGTTGTTGCTAATTTATTTGCTTCCTGATCAGTTTCGGCAGCAATTCCATTCACGCAAGCAATGATATAAGGTTTAGGGAAATGATTGCTCGGTTTATAATTTTCACGATAAATCTCAAAAGCAGCGGCCATCAGTTCTGGTGCAAAATGTCCAGCAAAAGCATAGGGCAAACCCAATTCTGCTGCGAGCCACGCACTATCAGTACTCGATCCTAAAATATAAATTGGGATATCGCAACCTTCACCCGGAATTGCTCGAACTAAACTTTCAGAATTTTCAACAGAAAAGTATTTTTGAAGCTCGTGAATTTGCTGAGGAAAGTGTTGATTAATATTCATTGGATTTCTACCCAATGCTTTAGCGGTTAAACCATCAGTTCCAGGCGCTCTTCCCACACCGAGATCAATTCTGTTTGGAAATAAACTTTCCAGTGTTCCAAACTGTTCGGCAATAACGAGTGAACTGTGATTTGGCAACATTATTCCGCCAGAACCAACTCGTATTTTTTCAGTTCCATTTGCAATAAAACCTATTAATACTGAAGTCGCAGAACTTGCAATACTTGCCATATTGTGATGTTCGGCGAGCCAAAACCTTTTATAATCTAACTTTTCTGCAAATCTTGCTAATTCTAAACTGTCATTAAAAGTATCGTGAATGGTTTTGTTTTGTCTGACCGGCGCTAAATCCAGTACAGAAATTTCAAATTTTTTCATAGTTATAAGGTACGAAATCCAATTTATTTTTCAAAATATATTCAGTTTAAAGAATCGATAGGTCTTATCGATTTGAAAAATTTTTAATCTTGGATTATATTTTTGCCTGCATTATGCAAATTTTATGCAAATTTGCGTTTCACTGAAAATATAAAAATGCGAAACTTTCTTATACTATTCATTCTACTTTTTGGTTCGAAAATATTTTCCCAACAAATGGGTGAGAATTCATCAGTCCCCGTTTATAATTTTCCAAAAATAAAATCATCGATCTCGATGCCGGTTAAAATTCCGTTAGCTGAAATCGGAAATATTATTAATAATTCGGTGCCGACTTTAATTTTTCAAGATGATTCTTATACCGATAATGACAATGATCAGTTCAAAGTAAAAGTCTGGAAAACGCGTCCAATTCGGTTAGTTGGTGGAACAAAGCAAAATTTACTTATCGAAGTTCCTTTAAAAATATGGGCAGAAAAAGGAATCGGAACATTGGGACTTTATAATTATCAAAGCACGACTTTTGAGACCGTGATGTATTTTAATACACAGCTCTCTTTTAATAATAACTGGACGATGGTTACCAAAACTTCGCCGATGGGCTTTAAATGGGTGACAAAACCAGTGCTCGATTATGGAAGAATAAAAGTTCCAATCACTTCATTAGTTGAATCAAGTTTGAAAAAACAACAAGCGGACTTTTGTAAAACTATCGATGATATGATGTTGGATCAACTGAACTTTCAACAATATGCGATTATGGCGTGGAATCAATTTTCAGAGCCATTTCAGGTTTCTGAAGAATATAATACTTGGTTGAAAATCACACCTATCAGCATTAATATTACACCACTCGTTTTTTACGGAAATCGAATAGATGCTAATATCGGGATTGATACTTACTCAGAAACTTTTACCGGAAGAAAACCTGGCTCTTCACCTTTGATAAAAACAGTTGCTAATTTTAATTCTGTACAGCAACTTCCGCAATCTTTTTTATTGCAAACTACCGTGAATATTCCTTTCAGTGAAGCGACCGCTATTGCTGAAAAAATGTTTTTAGGAAAAGAATTTGATTTTAGAGAAGGGAAGTCGAAAGTAAAAATAACCTCAATTAATGTTTACGGAGAAGATGACCGAATCATCATCGAAGCACAGACAGAAGGTGCAATCGAAGGAACTTCTTTCATCACTGGAATTCCTGTTTACGATGAATTGAAAAGAAAAATTGTTTTATCTGACACGAAATTTAAATTGAAAACAAAAAACATTTTGTATAAAACGGCAACGCTTTTATTTCAAAGGAAAATCGTAAAAATGATTGAAGATGAATATGGAATTCCGACCGCGGAACTCGAAGATTCGTCCAGGAAAAGTATCGAAGAAACCTTTAACAAAGAATATTACAAAGGTTTAAAGATGAAAGGAAAAGTATTTAAATTAACCCCGTCAAAAATCATTCTAAATCCTTTCGGAATTACAGCAGTGATTGACACACAAGCACAATTAGAGCTTTTGGTAAAGGGAATGTAATGAATTAAAATAAAAACTAAAAAAATTGATATGGCAAGAGTTTTACAAGTTGTTGAAAGACATAAAGCAGATAAAGGGTATCGCTTTCTAAATTACATCATTGACCTCGCATTTGCAATGGTCATTATTTGGGCCTTGATCCTGGCGTTTGTATTGGCAAAATATTTTATTATGGGCGCAGATATCGAACAGTCCATCGATCAGATTTCAGATATGAATCCATTAATCGATCGTATCGGAACAGTTTTAATGTGTTCGTTCATCTTATTTCTAGTGGAGAAATTCAGTAACGGAAGAAGTTTAGGTAAATTAATCACGGGAACTAAAGTGGTAAAAGCTGATGGAAGTGAATTAACGACGGATGATTTACTCAAAAGAAATTTCACACGCGCAGTTCCTTTTGACCAGCTTTCATTTTTGGGAAACAGCGGCTGGCACGACAACTGGTCGAATACCCGAGTGGTTAGAGTGAAGGACTATGAGCTTGCTAGAAACATGCAAAATGACATCGAAAGTCTTGGTATTAAAGAAAATATTTAATTTTATTTCTCTTAAAAAATAAAAAGTCCTATATTTGCAATCCCAAATGGTTCTTTGGCCGAGTGGTTAGGCAGTGGTCTGCAACACCATCTACAGCGGTTCGAATCCGCTAGGAACCTCTAAAACCCTATTAATCTGCTCGTAAGATTTTTAGGGTTTTTCTTTTTTAATAAAGATTCTGGGAATTATATAGCTGAAGTTCAATGTTTTCAATCAGTCGCTTTAAATCTTACTTTTATTTTCTACATTTGTTTTAACTACTAATTGCGAATAATGAATAATTATTTTAATCTTCATCTCGGTGAAGAAGAAAAAGAGAAGGTCTTGACGAATATTCACAGCAGCATTTCTTTTTCTGGTGCAAATGTCTGGATTTTGGCGTGTGCAATTATGATTGCATCTGTCGGTTTGAATGTAAATTCTACCGCTGTGGTCATTGGTGCAATGCTTATTTCCCCCTTAATGTCTCCTATCGTTGGAGCAGGATTCGCTTTGGCTATGTTTGATTTTGCTCTTTTAAGAAAGTCCTTAAAAAACCTTTTGATTTCAACATTAGTGGGATTAGCAGTCTCGTTAATCTATTTCTTATTAAGTCCTTATAAAGAAGCACAATCGGAAATTCTCGCGAGAACATCACCGAATATCTATGATGTTTTAATTGCCTTTTTTGGTGGATTAGTCGGTGTAATTGCAGTAACGAGAGTCGAAAAAGGAAATCCAATTCCAGGTGTTGCGATTGCGACTGCCTTGATGCCGCCACTTTGTACTGCCGGTTATGGATTAGCAACTGGTAATTTTTCTTTTTTTGGTGGTGCACTTTTTCTCTATGCCATCAATTGTGTTTTTATTTGCATTGCGACTTACTTTATTGTGAAATTATTAAAATATCCTTCAGTCGGTTTTGTAGATGCGAAACGGGAGAAAAAGGTAAAAATCTGGATTACGGTTATTACTATTTTAATGATTGTACCAAGTGTTTTCTTTGCTTACCAGTTTATTCAACAACAACGTTTTCAGGAAAAAGTAAAATTGTACGTTCAGAAAGAGTTTGAATCGAAAGGAAACATAATTGTTTATCAAAAAACAAATTATACTTCTCCTGCCACACCACGAACAATTGAACTGGCCTTTTTAAATCGGAAATTTACTACAGGACAAATTGAAGATGAAAATAAAAAACTGATCAGCCTGGGACTACCAAATACCAAATTAATTATCCGTCAAGACAGTGCTTTTTTAGCAGATGCTTCCGCAAAAAAAATCGCCAATAATGAAATCGATGATGCACGCAGCAATTTGATTTCTGACCTCAATGCCAAAGTTGACAGATATTCTTTTCAAACGGAAAATTTATACAAAGAAGCTTCGTCAATTTTTCCAGATCTAACTTCAATCTCTTTAGCCAAGCCAGAAATGTTTACAAAAACAGACTCTACCAAAGTGATTCCTGTTGCTTTTTATCAAAGTGAAAAACCGTTTACCAAAGAGAATGAGGAAACATTAAGACAATGGCTTAAAGCAAAGTTGAAAGTAGATACCATTGAAATTTTTAAACGATAGTTTGAAAAAACCAATTATCTTCAAAAGAATCCAATATTTTAAAAATACGGTATTAACTACAAATCAAATGATTACAATTAATCTTTAACACCTGTTAAAGAATTAACATTTCATTAACACTTGATTGGTTTCGTTTTTGGAGAGAATATTATC
Organism: Kaistella flava (ex Peng et al. 2021); assembly: GCF_015191005.1. Taxonomy (NCBI): domain Bacteria; kingdom Pseudomonadati; phylum Bacteroidota; class Flavobacteriia; order Flavobacteriales; family Weeksellaceae; genus Kaistella; species Kaistella flava (ex Peng et al. 2021). The sequence continues at coordinate 2,258,244 of NZ_CP040442.1, forward strand.
AGAAAGATTACTTGTTAATCTCCTTTTCAAAAACGTATTAAAATTAAACATTATGAAAGCAACTACTTCAACACCTCAAACAAATAGAAAGACTTTTTCTTTTAAAACTCTTTTTTTAACAGGAGCGGTAGCAGCGATGACGTTGACTGCATGTAAGAAAGACAATACCGTAGCTGAAAAATCATTAGACCAACAAAAAATCGAATTTCAACAAAGACAACTTGAAATTGAGCAGCAAAAATTAGCCATCGAAAAAGAAAAAATGGCTTATGAAACTCAAAAGAAAGTGGATAGTATTGCTGAAAGAAAACAAGCGATTGCGGCACAACCAAAACCGCAAGTTATTAGAGAGACTAAAACAGTTTACGTAAATAATACTCCTAGACAAAATTCTTCTTCAGGTTCAAATTCAGGATCTTCTCAAGGAAGTAATCAAGGTGTAGCCCAGAAACAAGGTATGAGTAAAGCCGCAAAAGGAACCATTATTGGTACCGTAGGTGGAGCAGCAGCAGGAGCAATTATCAGTAAGAAAAACCGTGGCTTGGGTGCAGTAGTTGGCGGTGTTGTCGGTGGAGCAACTGGTTATACCATCGGTAGAGCTGGCGACAGAAAAGACGGTCGAGTTCAACCAAGAAATTAAAAAATCACTTCATATATTATAGAAAAGATTGCTTATTTTTAAGCAATCTTTTTTTATGCTGTATATTTTATTGATGCTTATCTTGCTGTTGCCAACTCTAGCAGGTTTAGGAGCAATTTTCAAAAATATTTTCAGAGGCTTTCCTGATGGAATTGCTTTGCAAATTCTTACTGGAATTTTATTCACAACAATTACCTGGACCGTCCTTGCATTTTTTATTCCTTTAAATATCGTTGTGGAAGTGTCAACTTTATTAATCGGGATTTTCGCCTTCTTTTACTTTAAAGTTTATCTCCAATTTTGGGATTTTTTGTTGAAAAATAAAATATTATTTTTGAGTATTTCTTTACTGATTATTTTCTTTGGTTCTTATTATCCTTTTATTTTAGATCATTTTGGGTATTATGTACCGACCGTAAAATGGCTTTCAGAAGTTGGTCTGGTTCAAGGGATTTCAAATCTGGATTTACTTTTAGGACAAAATTCTTTTTGGCATATTTTCCAGGCTGGCTTTTCGAATTTCTCGGATCATTTTTTAAGGTTGAATGTTTTAATGCTGATCGTTTATTTGATTTACATTTTAGAAAATAAGTCGTGGATTCATTTCGTTTTCTTTCCAATACTATTTCTCTTTATACAATCCCCATCAGCAGATTTGCCTGTTATCGTCTTCTCATTAATCATTTTAAATGAAGTTTTTCTCTCCAATAAAAATACGGGATTTTTGTTTGCACTTTCGATTTTTGTTTTTGCCATAAAACCGACCATCATATGGTTGCCGCTATTTATCTTCTTGTACAGCGTTTTAATTTTAAAAAGCAATTACAAATTCCTTCTTGCGGGAACTGCAATTTTAATTCTTTTCCTTTTTAAAAACATTTGGACTTTCGGATTTCCAATATTTCCCGTTCAATTTTTCGATCTCGGATTATCGTGGAAACCTAATGCTGATTTATTACAGAACTCTTCCGAAATGGCGATAATGAAAACCTACGATATGCAATATTCGTTTGAAGAAATTCAACAGTTTTCAAAATTTGATTATATAAAAAACTGGTTGTTTCTGGACGGAATTAAAAGTGTAATTCATCTTTTATTTGTCTTAAGTTTAACGGTGTTTTTTGTTTTCTCCTTTATTAAAAAATCAAAATTAATCTGGATTCTTTTTATTTCAATTTTAATTAAAAGCATTTTAGTTCTTTTATTTTCAGCACAATATCGATTTTTCTTTGACGTATTTTTTGTGATATTCTTCGTTTTATTTTATCAAGTTTTATCGAAAAAATATTCGCTGCTCATTTTATCTATTTTATCAATTTTTATTGCAGGAGTTCTGTCATTCCCAGATTTAGTTAAATCCAATTTACCCAGTTTTAAACTCGGAAATTTCATGATTGGATTCAATAAAAATCAGTTTATTAAACCTTCTTATTTTGAATTAAATAAATATGAAACTCATCAAATCGGCAATCTTACATTTAATATTGTTGATGGTTACATTTTCAGTTTCGACACGCCGATTCCTGCGATTTCTCCGCAGTTTATTCAAGAAGATTTAGATGCCGGAATTTTCCCGCAACTAAAAGGCGAAACTTTAAAAGATGGTTTTACCTGGAGAAAAATTACGGCTGAGGAAAAAGAGAAACTAAAACTGATATTAAAAGATCTTTCTCTTTAAAAAAAATTAAGTTCATCAGCACAAAAAATCAACAATTACTCCTAACTTTGCTTCATGTTCAATTTAGGAAATTTTCTCACGCTCTCTACCTTTGGCGAAAGTCACGGCACAGCGTACGGCGGTATTATCACCAATTTTCCCGCAGGTTTAAATATTAATTTAGAAGAAGTTCAACATCAACTTGACCGACGGAAACCTGGTCAAAGTTCCATCGTAACTCAACGAAAAGAAAGTGATACGGTGAAGTTCCTTTCCGGGATTTTTGATGGAAAAACAACTGGAACTCCGATTGGTTTTATGATTGAAAACGAAAATCAGAAATCGAAAGATTACGATCACATTTCAAAATCTTATCGGCCAAGCCACGCAGATTTCACTTACGATCAAAAATTCGGAATTCGTGATTATCGCGGCGGCGGAAAATCTTCTGCGCGCGAAACCGTGAATTGGGTTGTTGCCGGAAGTATCGCAAAACAAATTCTACCCGCAAACGTAGAAATCAATGCTTATGTTTCTTCGGTTGGCGAAATTTTCTGTGAGAAACCTTACCAAGATTTAGATTTTTCTAAAACCGAATCTAATGACGTTCGTTGTCCAGACGCAGAAACTGCAGAAAAAATGATTGCGAGAATCAAAGAAATTAAGAAAGAAGGAAATACCATAGGTGGGACAATTACATGTGTCATCAAGAATTTACCTATCGGAATTGGTGAACCCGTTTTCGGAAAACTTCAAGCAGAGTTGGCAAAAGCAATGTTGAATATCAACGCCTGCAAAGGCTTCGAATATGGTAGCGGATTTTGTGGTGCAAAGATGACCGGCAAAGATCATAATGATTTATTCAACGAAGACTTCTCCACCAAAACCAATCTCTCTGGCGGAATTCAAGGTGGTATTTCCAATGGAATGGATATTTATTTCCGTGTTGCATTTAAACCTGTAGCGACAATTTTACGTCCACAAGATAGTTTTAATTCAGACGGCGATCCAATTATCGTTGAAGGAAAAGGCCGTCACGATCCTTGCGTTTTACCAAGAGCCGTTCCTATTGTTGAGAATTTTGCAGCCTTTGTGCTGGCAGATTTATTCTTGATTAATAAACTTCGCAAGTATTCCGAACCTCTTTAAAAATATAAATCTTTTAACTGCAAATCTAAGATTCACTAACTCCTTTGAAAAAGAATAAAAGTCAAAGTGGCAAAGGAAAAAGTCAAAGAAATACAACTGTTACTCTTTAAACGTTTTGCCCTCTTTTGATTCGCTTAATAAATAAAACTTTTGCCTCTTTTGCGGTAAAAAAAAATTAAAAGAAAACTCCTAATGTGATTTAGGTCACCTTCTAATAAAAGTATTATCCTGAAATTTGTATCAAATAAAAAAGAAATGAAATCAATGATTCAAGAAACCCAAACAATCGATAAAAAAGAAGAATTTAAAAATTACTGGCAAAATGCCATTCACTTCGATGAATATTTAAAAATCGCAGAAGAGCGTTTTCATAACAATCCCGATAAAAATGATGAACATCAGGAATATTATGAACTGGGTTTAACAAGAACCAACAGAACGGTAAAAACCTATAAAGTTGACGCAGAACAACTGCAAAAATTAGAATCCAAAAACTTTAATGGTAAAATTTTAATTATTTCTGAACCTTGGTGTGGTGATGCAAGTGCGACTGTTCCAGCAGTTTCTAAATTTTTCGAAGCAGCAGGAGTTGAAGTTAGAGTTTTCTTGAGAGACACTGACCTTTCATTAATCGACCAATTTCAAACCAATGGAACACAGTCGATTCCAAAAGTAATTATCGTGAATGATGATTTTTCGGTAAAAGCAGATTGGGGTCCGCGGCCAGAATTCGGAAATGATCTTTTGAAGAAATTCAAAGAAAATCCAGACACTTATCCAAGAGAAGAGTTCTACAACGATTTGCAAGTTTATTACGCGAAAAACCGTGGTAAAGATGCTATCGAAGAAATCATATCTTTACTGTAAATAATATTTAATTTTTTAACCGCAAAAGCACAAAAGACAACTGAGAAAAAGAGTTTTAGAAGGATACAGAATGTAAATTATCATTTTGGAAACTTCTGAACAAACTCTATTTACGTACCTTTTCGTATCTTTTGCGGTTAAAAAAGTAAACAAACTCTTAATCAAAACACAATAATGAAATTCCTAAAGAAGAACGCATTTTTCATTGTGGCTATGGCATTTTTGGCCGTGCTCTATCTTTTTCCGTCGGTAAAATTGAAGTTGAAGGATCTTTTTTTTCCAATTGCAGCCATCGAAAACGCCATCACTTTAAACGATGAAGATTACGACATTCAACTCAAAGGAATTAATGTTCCCGACACGAATCTTAAAGATTTAAAAGGCAAGAAATTAATTCTGCTTAATTTTTGGGGAACTTGGTGTCCGCCATGTCGCGAAGAATGGCCAACCATTGAAAAATTGTATCAAGCCAGAAAAGACAAGATCGATTTCGTGCTGATTGCCATGCAGGATAAAGAAGAAGATGTGATTGAATTTATGAAAAAAAATAATTATACCGCACCGGTTTACATCGCCGAAAGTCCGATTACCAATCATGTGTTACCGAAGGTTTTTCCGACTACTTTTTTATTAGATAAAAATGGAAGAATCCTTCTGAAAGAAGATGGTTCAAAAGACTGGAATTCCAAATCAACCAATGAATTCATCGATAATGTCACTCAGTAATTTTAACTAAAAATTACGAAATGATGGTATAGAATTTGCGAATTATATCGCGTTTTATAAATCACAACATGAAAATGAAAGTATCAAAAATTCAATTGGCTAAAGAGGCATTTAAGCATAAAGGTTTTATCGCAAAAATCCCTGTAATTATTCGGATGATAAAATCGGCAACTAAAAAAGGAGGTTACAAACCCCATTTAAAAGATGTAATTCTTCCCGGCTTAGTGTTAATTTACCTTATTTCTCCCATCGATCTAATTCCTGACTGGATACCAGTTATCGGTGTTTTAGACGATTTGGCATTGCTCACATTTGCAATTCCATTATTGGTAAGAGAAGCCGAAAAGTTTGTCGCTTGGGAAGCCGCCAATAAATCAGATGACCCAATGATTGAGGAAGCCGAAGTCATCGGATAATATCAAAAATTTAATACAGAACCGTTCTTGAAAAAGAGCGGTTTTTTTAGGAGGAGCATCAGGATTTTCGCTTCTTACAAAACCAGTCCCGCTTTCCGTTACAATTCCTCATTCCGCGCTCTCCGCCGCGCCGGATCGCGCCTCATTCCGGGATTTTCACTGCAATCGGGGCTAAAAACTTCAGATAGTTTGTTATTACAAGAAGTACCAACATAAAAAAAGAACAGTTTCAATTTTCATCACGAATATCAATCTGTGAAATCTGTGCGAGAAAATAAGATTAATAAATTGACAATCTATAATTTTAAACATTAAGGTATTAAGAATCATTAAGGAAAAAATTGCTGTACTATTTACCAATGTAAATCTTAATCTCTCTTAATACCTTAATGTTTGAATATAATTCAAAAAAAATCAGGAAATTTGCAGCGTGAAAAAACTCATCTCCATTATCGGAACAACAGGAATCGGCAAGACAAAACTCGCCATCGAAATCGCCAAACATTTCGAGACCGAAATTATTTCCTGTGATTCCCGACAGTTTTTTAAAGAAATGAACATCGGAACGGCAACACCTTCTGCAGAAGAACTGGCCGAAGTTCCACATCATTTTATTGGGAACCTTTCCGTTCAGGATTACTATTCCATCGGACAATATGAAAAAGAGGCTATTCAAAAAATCGAAGAATTATTTCAGAAACATGACGTTGTTGTTTTGGTTGGTGGAAGCATGATGTACGAAAAAGCCCTCATCGAAGGACTTCACGATTTACCCGAAGCCAACGAAGAAAACCAAAGGAAAGTCGAGCAAATTTTAGAAGAAGATGGAATTGAAAAACTTCAAAGTATTTTACAGGATTTAGATCCGGAATATTTTGATAAAGTGGACAAAGACAATCCGAGAAGATTATTCCGCGCAATTGATATTATCTGGCAAACCGGAAAAACGTATACCGCAAATATTTCAGAACAAATGAATCAGCGCGATTTTGAAGTGATTAGAATTGGTCTTCAAGCTCCACGCGAAACTATTTACGACAGAATCAATCAACGCGTAGATTTGATGGTAGAAAACGGTTTGCTGAAAGAAGCGGAATCTTTAATTCCTTTTAAAAATAATCTGGCTTTACAAACCGTTGGTTACTCCGAACTCTTCAAATATTTCGATGGAACCTGGACTTTAGATTTTGCTTTGGAAGAGATCAAGAAAAACTCCAGACGATTTGCAAAACGACAACTGACCTGGTACCGAAAAGAAGAAAACATCAACTGGGTAAATTTTGAAAATTCGGTGGAAGAATCGTTATCTTTGCTTCATACTTTAAATATCAAAAAATAATACAATGTCAAATACTCCTTCAAATATGCTCGCACTGGGAACCAAAGCACCTTTCTTTGAACTTCCAAATCCATCTGAAAGCAACGAAATACAAACCTTGGAAGATTTAAAAGGGGAAAAAGGAACGCTTGTTTTTTTCATGTGTAACCATTGTCCGTTTGTACTTCACACAATCGATAAAATAACCGAACTCTACGAAGATTATCAAGAACAAGGAATTGAATTCATCGCTATTAATGCTAACGACGTTGAAAAATATCCTGCTGATTCTCCAGAGAAAATGATTGATTTTCAAGTAGAAAGAAAATTCGATTTCCCTTATTTATATGACGAAAGCCAGGCAATTGCAAAAGCCTACGACGCTGCTTGCACGCCAGATTTTTTCTTTTTTGATGAAAAATTAGATTTAATTTACCGCGGACAAATGGATGATTCCAGACCGGGAAATAATAAAGAAATCACAGGTGAAGATTTAATTATCGCCTTCGAAAACTTATTGGCAGAAGCACCACAGGAGGAAATTCAAAAACCAAGTATGGGTTGTAATATCAAGTGGAAGGCTTAATAAGAGCCAAGTAAAAAGTAAAAAGAGCCAAGTATGATACAGATTACTTGGCTCTTTTTTATTTGCAACATTTTTCAACGATAAAATCTTTGAAAAAGTTTTATCTGAAATAAGGACTGTAGTTTTTCTCGAATCCAATCGTGGTTGGATTTCCGTGTCCGTTGTAGACTTTTGTTTCTTCATCGAGAATAAAAAGTTTATTCTTGATATTGGTAATGAGTTGTTCGTGATCACCTTTGTACAAATCGGTTCTGCCAATGCTTCCTTCAAATAAAACATCACCCGAAATCATGAATTTCTGTGGTTCGTTGTAAAAAGCAATACTTCCTGGTGAATGTCCGGGAACGTGAATTATTTTGAATTCATGGTTTCCTAATATCACTATTTCATCTTCATTAATATAAGATATTTTACCTTCAAATGGTTTAAAGAAAAAGCCGAATCTATTGGCATCCATTGGATTTCTGTCCAACATTTCCTGCTCAAGCGGATGAACCAAAACCGGAACTTTGTATTTATCAAACGCTTTCTGCAAACCCAAAACGTGATCGATGTGTGCGTGCGTTAAAAGAATATTCTGAACTTTTAAGTCATTGTCTGAAATGAATTTTTCTAAAGTCTCGGTTTCTTCATCAGTAAAATTTCCCGGATCGATGATATATGCGTCTTTATTTTCATTAAAAACGACATACGTATTTTGTGAAAAAGGATTGAAAGCGAAAGATTTAATCTGCAACATTGAATTATTTTTTTACAAATTTAAAACCTAATATTCTATTAACCGCAAAAGGAACAAAGTTTTATATTCTATGTTATTCAAAAGTTTGCAAAAGCTGAAGAAAGACAGAAAACCTTTCCAATTCAATCTATTGATGAATTATCTATCTTCTAAAATCCCAAGGAGCGACAACACTTTTATCAGCCCAAAGTCCTACTCTATTTTTTCTTGCGATATTTTCTAATTGCGCATACTCGTCACTTTTGGAATACTTTTTATAATGCCAGGCTAAACCAGCTTTTACCATTTCTTTATTAGCGTTCGTTTTTTCATTTACAAAAATCTCAGCGATCATCCGACCTCGGCCATCATAGTTTCCTTTTTTGCCAGTGCTGATAATTGTAACATTTTTTCCGAAACATAAGTCTGAAAGTTTCTGTTTAGAAACCGTCCCAAACGCTTGTTTCTTTTCTGGCGCATCGATATGTTCGAGCCGAATTACAATCGGAAGTTGATAATATAAAACCTCAACGGTATCGCCGTCTTTTACACCTATAACTTTTACTTTAAGAATAAGTTGATTGGTTTGCTGTGGAGATTGAAAAGAGGCTGGAATAATGTAATTTCCGAAGAATAAAAAGAGAAGGAGTAAGATTGATTTTTGCATTGAGGAGGAGGTGATATTTTTTGAGGAAGATAAGGAATTATTGAAGGCTTGGCAAAATGTAATAATAATTTATTGTTTTTGGAAAATCACGAATGCGCGAGTTTAAAAAACTATTACAAATACAAGAAATACCAAATAAAATGAATTGGGATTTTTATTTAAAAACTTTGTCAAAGATTTAACTTTAACTGCTCCGAATCTGCGATTTTGATCAAGTGGGAAAATATTTGACACTATCCCGCAAAGTGTGTAAGTTGAAAAGTTTGAGGCTTGAGTTTTTTATAACTTGAGCCTTTCTTCAAATATAAGCATAAATTGATTGAGTACAATTCCCCAATCTCTGATTGGCATTGTCCATTTTTTTGTTGCTTCTCTTAACGCAAGAAAAACCGACTTTAAAACTGCATCATCAGTTGGAAAAGACATTTTGTTTTTGGTGTATTTTCTTATTTTTCCATTCAGATTTTCTATTAAATTGGTGGTGTAAATGATTTTGCGGATTTCCACCGGGAATTCGAAGAATACCGTTAATTCATCCCAATTATCTCTCCAGGATTTGATGGCGTAGGAATATTTACATTCCCATTTTTCTGCAAAATCATTTAAAGCAGCTTCCGCGGCTTGCTTCGTGGGAGCGTTGTAAATGTGTTTCATGTCGGAAGTAAAGGCTTTTCTGTCTTTCCAAACTACGTATTTGCAGGCATTTCTTATCTGATGAACCACGCAGATCTGAGTTTGAGATTGTGGGAAAACACTGCGAATAGTTTGGGTGAATCCATTGAGATTATCCGTTGCAGTGATCAATATATCTTCTACACCCCGTGCTTTTATGTCGGTTAGTACGCTCATCCAAAAACTGGAACTTTCGTTTTTTCCAAGCCACATTCCCAGAACTTCTTTTTCCGTCCCGTCTTAAACCAACGGCAAGATAAATGGTTTTGTTAATGACTTTTGAATTTTCACGGACTTTAAAAACAATTCCATCCATCCAAACAATGAGGTATAAATCCTCTAGTGGCCGGTTTTGCCAAGCGACAATCTCACTGGAAACCGCATTGGTAATCCTGGATATTGTGGATGTTGAAACATCAAAATCGTACATTTCCTTGATCTGGTCTTCAATATCACTCACGCTCATTCCTTTGGCATAAAATGAGATGATAATATTTTCTAAACCATCAATAATATTATGCCTTTTGGGAACTAAAGCCGGCTCAAAAGTACTTTCTCTATCTCGCGGAACTTTAATTTCATCTTCGCCGAAAGAGGTTTTTATTTTCTTGGTTTGATGGCCGTTTCGATAGTTTCCGTTTTTGGTTTTTTGATGTTTCTCGGTATCCAGATGGTCATCCAGTTCGGCTTCGAGCATGTGTTCTACGGCTCGTTTGTGCATTGTTTTGAAGAACGAGGTTAAATCTTCGCCGCTCTTGAAGGATTTGTAAAATTCCTTGTTGTTTAATAATTCTTCTTTGTCGATCATAACTGTATAAAGTTTAAAAATAATAAAAAAGTTATTTCCGAAAAAGTTTTGAGCTTTTGAGGGCTCAAAATTTTTCAGAATAACTTTTCAACTTACACAGTTAGTGAAACACTACCAAATATTTTGCTAATTAAGCTGGTATGCTATCTTGTTCTAATATAAAAGGTTCAACTTCTTTGATTATTATTTTTGTCGAAATACATAAACTGCTAATAACGCACAAATAAATACGCCGATACCATAGATATACATTTTGGGGTTTGGTATTTCACTCTTTACGAGATAAAATTAAAACGCAAAGATCAATGAACATAACGCAAAGCAACCTGCTGAAATCATTCGATATTTTCTCATTCGAATTCGTTTATACCGTATAATATTTCTTTCATTTTACTGCCGTTAACTTCCACAGGTTTGTAAGCTACATTGAATTTTTCGATCGCCACATTGACATCTGATTTTAACTTACCATATTCAATAGGCAATTTGCTTTCGCATTGCTTTTGGTTCTCGTAACTGTTTAAAATAATATTGAATTTTTGGTAAAATTGCTCACCAGAATTAATGAAATTATTATACGAACCTATGAACTGAATTAGACGATCAATCGGAAATTCTACTTCTATCTGCATTTTTCTTTTTTTAAGATTCTCTGATTTTTCAATAGTGCCAATAAAACTTTGCAATTTGTCTTTCACCTCATCCCAGTCATCATTATCACGGCAATCTTTCAAACTTTTTCCGTATCCGATTGGTTTAGTATAATCTCTAAAAAGATTTTCGATATCTTTTTTAACGCTTTCATTTGATGTTTGCAGAAACGAAGTCTCAAAATAAATCGTATTCAAATCATTCTGCATTCTCAAGGTAAAATCAATAATACAATCGACTTTTCCAAGTTCATTTTCTTTTTCTTCTTTGGTCAAATTAGAAACCAACATTCCTGTAAAAGTATTAATACTGAAACCAATGGATTTGACCCTAAAACGTTGGTTAAATCAAAACTCACTTTTTTATCCCTCTTGTTTTTCACCAACTCCTGAACTTTTTCAAATTCGGGATATTGATTGGGATTTGAAATTTTTGAAATTTCTGAAAACGTTCTCACAGAAGCAAAATGATGATCAAGACCTAAAACTTTTCCGTAGAGAATCCTAATAATCTGTAAACCTTTGATATATCTTATTTTAGAAATATCATTTTCTGCATCGTTTTCTGCATCTTTTAATTTTGTTTTTAGAACATCCTTTTCAATCAAAAAATCAACTTTTTTCGCCAGATCTTTTTCTTCCAAAAGACTCGAATTAATTTCTTTTAATCTTATGTTAATTTGCCCTGAACGGTCAAAAAACTTTGTTCTAGAAATCATAATTTCAGAATACATTTCATTAATAATGATATTGGGATCTTCATTAATGGATTTTTCTTTCGCACAGGAAAAAGAAAAATAAAAGATTGAAACGAGTAAGAATATTTTTTTCATCCTGATTGTCTTTTTGAAATTAAGGTCATTTAAAATAAAATCACAATTCAGTTAAAGTGAAACTAATCGTTATATTTTGATCATCAAATTGCAAAGGATAAAAACCTTCTTTAATAACCAAAAACTTAGGATCCATTTCTAATTTTTCTAAAGTTTCTTTGTCAAGAAATAAATCTTTTTCTTGATGAAACTGTGGTATTTCATTTGCCGAAATTTTAGCAAACTCTTTTCCGGCAATACTTCGTTGCGTTTCAGAATTTAGATTTGGTTTTTTGATAATGAAAGCGACCTCGCTCTTACCTATTTTTTTTACTAAAACTTCAGTAGCAAATTTGGAATCAGAACTATTTCCTACGCTACAAATCCCACTTCCACCACTGCAAGACCTGCCTCGTAAATCCGCAGAAATGTTTATACTTTCTTGTGAGAAAGCAAATGCAGGCAGAAGCAATACGAGATAACATATATTTTTCATAGTTTTTTATTTTCGGTGTGTTCCCAATTTTTCTGTAAATCGATGTTCAATTTTATCACTTTAATTTTCACTTTGTTATTTGCTTTAGCCAAATCTTCCCATACTTTTACATGATCTCTGTTGAGTTTGCCAATAAATTTCCCCCAATTGATAATAAGGTAATAATCACATTGAGTTTCCAAAATCACATTGTTTTTAAGTAATGGAACGGCGTAAGTATTTAAGACATTTTCTATTTGGAGGTTTCCTTTTTTTAGTTCCGAAGTAGTATTTAAATTAGGAATAGTCGCAAAAAGACCGGCATTACAAGATTGTACCGTTTCTTTGTAAATAAGTTCATTCCCATTTTTATCAAATAATAAAGCTTCAGGAAATGAATTACTGAATAATTTCAAAGTTGGATAATACGACTTTTCATCTTTCACAACAAAAATATTCGATGTATCCATTTTTGCCTTCTCCAAAAAATCTAATATAGATTCTGTGGTTTCTTCTTTGGGAGTTGAAATACCGGTTAAAGCTTTTGCAATTGGTTGACAATTAGTAAACATTGTTAAAACCAAAATTGAATAAAGTGTTTTCATATTTAGAAATATTTTAGAAATTCTGTTTGTTCAGATTGAACAAACAGAATATATTTTTATAATTTGAAATTATTTTTTCAATGTAATATAATAACTTCCGTTCTTATTATTACCAAATTTTGGGGTATAAGCACCTGCAAGTAGAGTATATTTACTTCCATCTTGTACAATAGTAATATCTTTATCAATATAAAGTGTACTATCAAACTTACTTGTATCAATAGCAGTTGCCAAGTCAAATCTAAAATAATTACCATTTTTTGTATTTTCAAGATATCCTTCGGCAGAATTAGCATTTTTTAAGTTTACCTCTGCGTCAGCAGTTCCACCACAAAAACCAAATCCCAGACAACCTTTTGATACCCTTCCAATCACTAAATGAATTTTGATTTCTACTAAAGAAGATGTTGGAGGACTCGAAAATGACACATCTGATGCTGAAAGTTCTGCTTTTTTTTCAGACTGTCCAAAAGCAAAACTACTAAATACTAACATACACAAACTAAAAATTGCAACTAATTTTTTCATAATATTTTTTTGTCTTCCCTATATTTTTGTTTAAAAACAACCGAATTGGGAAGCACATATTTTACTTCGGTTGTTTCTGGTTAATTTTTTTTGTGGCTTGGTAGATTTTTTTGTCGCTACTGCCTCATTTTTCTTCGACATTTGCTTTACTCAAAAATTAAAATACTGCTTACAGAAAATTTTATAGCCATTTCTTTGCGGCTAGCACTTGCTTTTAGTTTTGCGCCTTTCACATACTCACCTTTTTTTTCATGCTTTATCTGCAAAATATTTTTAGAAAATAAAAAACGACAGTAAAAAAACATTTTCTATAAAATTTTTATTAATTTCCTTTTTTAATTGGTGGTTTTACTTTAGGATCTTCCTCAATGTTTTCTGTATTCAGAATCACAATTGCAGAATCTTTTTCTGTTACGGTTGCACCTCTCATCAATTTCTTTTTTAAGGTATCCTTTTCAGTATTGACATAAAAGGTCTCTTTCTTTTCTCTACATGAGAATAAAGTAATCAGTAACATACTTGCAAAACTTAATGCTAAAAAATTGATTTGTTTCATGTTTTATTTTGTTTAGATTTCCTATTGCCAAAACTATACGGTGAAAAACAATTTTCCAAATTTTGAAATTTTTAGGTAATGGTCTAAATAGAAAAATCACTGTTCTAAATCAGTGAGTCGCTGTTCCAAATCGGGAAATCTACTGTTCTGAATCGGAAAATAAGAAATGAACACTATTGTAAATCAAATAATTAACAAAGATTTGGTGGTTTGGTGAAAATTTCCTTAATTAGAGCAGTTATTAGCACCTTTCAATGTTAAAAAATCTATTTTTTTCTTTGATATTTCTTCTATTACCCCTAAAATGCAGTTTGTTTTTTGGGCAAAATCGTGCACTCTATTTCTACTTCGATGAGTTTTGAAGAATTAGAAGCCAAAATCAAGCAGCAAAACATACAAAGTGAGATCAGTTTTGATTATATAAAAGTATATATCGCCAAAGCAAAAAAAGAACATAATTTAGAAAAATTGTATCGCGGTTATTCATTAGCTACATTCAACAAACAAGGAGATGTTCAAATAAAATACGGCGACAGTTTGATCCTAACTGCTGTAAAAATAAAAGACAATGATAAAATAGGGGAAGCATTTGTGTCATCTTCTCAAACCCATGTTAATAATGAAGATTATAGAAATGCATTAGAAGGTGGATTCAAGTAATAAATGCAACATGATCAAAATTATTTAGTTGTTCGGCAAATATTTCATTGGGCGTTTTGTACCCAAATCTTTTCCTAGGTCTATTGTTTAAAATATAAGTTACATCTTGTATTTGTTCTTTTGTGATATTTTCAAAGTTATGCTTTTTAGGAAAATATTGTCTTATTAATCCATTCAAATTTTCATTCGCTCCTCTTTCCCAACTGTGGTATGGTTTGGCAAAATAGTAGCTTATATTGAGTGCTTCTGCTATCGCTTGATGATTTGCAAATTCTTTTCCATTGTCAGAGGTTATAGTTTTGATCAGAGGTTTCCAATCTTGTAATAACTCGATGGTTTTCTTCTCAATTTCAGCAGCTTCTTTACTACCTACTTTTCCCATAAATAGTACACCAGAGGCTCTGTCATTAATAGTTAGTAAGGCTCCTTTGTGATCTTTCCCTATGACCAAATCTATTTCTAAATCTCCTAATCTATTCTTCTTTTCAACTATTGAAGGGCGCTGACTAATGTCCACTCTACCAACAATAAGACCTCTTTTGTCTTTTAAATGACCTCTTTTTTTATACTTCTTTCCCTGGGTTCGAAGATGCCGATACAATTTACCTCCTCTGCGTTTATCTTCCCAAATGTATTGGTAAATTCTTTCACCAGATACCATACTTACCTTATCAACTTTAGATCTACCCACGATCTGTTCTGGGCTATAATCCTTAATCAAATAACACAAAATATTCACTTCTATCTCTGCTGTTAATGAGCATTTTTTCCTTTTTATTTGATGCCTATTTTGAGCCTTTTTATCGGCTAATTTTGCTTTGTATGTCCCACTTCTTTGATCCGCATTTCGCTTGATTTCTCTGGAAATTACACTTTTGTCTTTGCCTACAAAGTTGGCTATTTCAGAAATGCTGATTCCAGTACTTCTATAAGTTTCTATTTGGTATCTTTGTTCCAACGTTAAATGAGCCATCTGTTTTTAGAGTTTTGCAACCCAAAGATAAGATGAAATTTTTCGCCGACTGCTGGGATAGCTTCTGTTCCTAGGAACAGAAGCTATCCCAGCAGTCTTTTATTAACCGTTGCATTTATTAATTGAATGTAAGGAACAATTACTGATTGCATTTGATTATTTTAAGATAACCAATAACGAATACCTATTAAATACCGCAAAATATAATATTGCAGATATTAAAAAATACATAGGTGATTATGAGGAGGCAAGAGAAATTTATATCGAGACGGCTTATTTCTTTAGAAATCATCAAGAAAAAATCAGGGATACCGATTACAAATTGTATTATATTTATTCACTAATATCTTTAATAAGTACGAATACCAGATTAGAAAATTTCGCAGAAAACAAAAAATTAATAGCAGAAGGTTTACACGCTATTTCAAAACAAAAAGTTTTGGCAGAATACAAAGGTTATTTTATTTCTAGTGAAGGAACAGATGCTTATTTTCAGAAAAAATATCCTTTGGCAATTAGCAAACTCAACGAAGCTTTAGCACTTTATCAAGATCAATGGAAACATTTAACTGAGAAATTTTATATCGGGATGAGTTATGTAAAAATAAACGAGCCAGAAAAGGCATTTCCCTATTTTAAAATCATAGAAAAAGAATATGATGAAACCCAAAAAATAGATCCCGAATTTCGACCAGCAATTGAGTTTTTTGTAGATTACTATAAAAGCAAAGGAGATAAAGCGCAAGAACTTTTCTATATCAACAAACTTTTAGCAATTGACATCAACCATAAATCTAATAACAAAACAATTGCCTCAGAAATTAAGAAAAACTACGATGTCCGAAATCTTTTGCAAGCAAAAACGAAAATAGAAAAGGAAAGAATTTTTGAAAGATATGCTATTTTAGGGACTTTAGGTATTCTTCTTACCTCATTATTCTTTATGATAAAAAGTAGAAAAAGTAGACAACAAAAACCGTCTCTTTTAGAAGTTACAATACCTGAAAAAGAATTTGATATAAAGGAAAATGATTTAGAAATTGATGAAGCCAACGGAATTTCTTTAGAAAATAATTGGATTGAAAAACTAAATGAAGAAACAAAAAACACAATAGATTATGAACGATACAAACCCATTAATAAAACGACCGTAGGGATACTCTTAAGACATTTGGAAACATTTGAACAAAAAGAAGGATTTACTGAACATAACTTGAGACTTTACGATTTAGCAAAAAAATTTAATACTAACGAAAAGTATCTATCAAAAATTATCCTAATCAGCAGAGGCAAGAGTTTTAATGATTACATCACTCACCTTCGTTTGGATTACTACGTGAAAAAGTTTCAAGATAAATCTAGTTTCAAAACTATTACAGACCTTTCCCAACAATCGGGGTTTGAGAATTACCAATTTTTTTCGAAAGAATTTAAAAACCGGTATAGGGTAAACCCGACTGAATATGCGTAAAAAAATCCCAATTCAAAGCAGAGGGATTTTTCACATAAGTTAAGCTAGAACTATTCTTTAATTTCAACTCCTTTCCAGAAGGCGACGTAATTTTTGATGTTGGTGGCGGCTTCTTTTGGGCTTGGATAAAACCAGGCGGCGTTTTCGTTCTTTTCTCCTTTGACTTCTATGCTGTAGTAGGATGCCTGACCTTTCCAAGGACAGGAAGTGTGGTGATTGGTTAAGATGAAATAATCCTTATCAATACTGTTTTCTGGAAAGTAATGATTGTTTTCTACTACAATCGTTTTATTACTTTCTGCTATTGTTTTTCCGTTCCAAATTGCTTTCATGATTTATTGAATTTGATTGTGTTTAAAATTATTCACTATTAAAGGTACTGTTATTTTTACATCCTGATTTAAAAATACAATCTAAAGCATCAATGATTAAAGCCTGTTTAAATTTAACAAAAAATAATTTCAAACACATCAATCACATTAGTTTTAGGAAAAAAATATTTTTAAAAGCTCACATAAGTTCTGAAAATCAAAGGATTTCAACTTTAGGTTCTAAATATTTTAAAAGTAAAAACTAATTTTTATATCACTTATGTGGCTCTATTAAAACTTAATCAGACTATATGCAAAAGAAGTTATTTTTAAAACTTTTGTGTTAGTGAACTATTGCATTTCTTTGAAGATAGAAACTGCCCGTCAACCTAGCCGCGATGGAAGCGGCATCCCCGCCGCGGCGGGATATAGCGGACAGCGCGACCGGTGGTGTGAGATTGTAAAAATGGTGATGCTCCTGATTATTCAACCGGACATAAAAAATCCCGACTCAAATGAATGAATCGGGATTTATATTAAAAAAACGTTTTGCTAATTAAGCTTGTACGTTGTTTTGTCCTAATACGAAAGGCTCAACTTCTTTGATTTCTCCGAATTGTTGTTCGTAGTTAGTGATATTTTGTTGCAATGCAGCCATTACTCTTTTTGCGTGTAGTGGAGCAAGAATTACTCTTGATCTTACGTTGGCTTGCTGAACTCCTGGCATCATTTGGATGAAATCCACAACGAATTCTGAAGGGGAATGATTTACTAAAGCTAGGTTACAATAAACTCCTCCTGCAACCATTTCGCTTAATTGAATGTTAATGTTGTTTGGATCTTGATTTTGATTCTGATTGTTGTCCATTTTAAATTTTGGATTTTAAGTTAAAATTATAGACTACGAATATAATTATTTAAAACTTATATCCGTAATCTATAAATAAAATATTTAGTTGATATCTTCGAATTCTTTTTTAGAACCCACGATAACGTTTTGATAATCTTTAAGACCTGTACCTGCAGGAATTCTGTGTCCTACAATTACGTTTTCTTTCAGACCGCTCAAGTAATCTACTTTTCCTGAAACTGCTGCTTCGTTTAATACTTTCGTCGTTTCCTGGAAAGAGGCTGCAGACATGAATGATTTGGTTTGTAGCGCCGCTCTTGTAATCCCTTGCAATACTGGTGTTGCAGTTGCAGGAAGTGCTTCACGAACTTCTACTAACGCTTGATCTTCACGTTTCAGTTTAGAATTCTCGTCTCTTAGATCTTTGGTAGTAATCATTTGACCTGGTTTGAATTGTTTAGAATCCCCAGCTTCTACAACTACTTTAAGACCGAACACTCTGTTGTTTTCTAATAAGAAATCTCCTTTGTGCTCTAACGCTCCTTCTAAGAATTGAGTGTCTCCACCATCTACGATTGAAACTTTGGTCATCATCTGACGAACAATAATCTCGAAGTGTTTATCATCGATTTTCACCCCTTGTAGACGATATACTTCCTGAATTTCATTTACCAAATATTCCTGTACGGCAGTTGGTCCTTTAATTTTCAAGATGTCATCTGGTGTAGTTGATCCGTTTGAAAGCGGTGATCCAGCTCTTACGAAGTCATTTTCCTGAACCAAAATCTGGTTGGATAATTTCACTAAGTATTTAGTGATCTCTCCAGTTTTTGCTTCTACGATTAGCTCACGGTTACCTCTTTTGATTTTACCGTAAGATACAACTCCATCGATTTCTGTAACTACCGCTGGGTTGGAAGGATTTCTCGCTTCGAACAATTCGGTAACTCTCGGTAGACCCCCTGTAATATCTCCTGTTTTAGCAGATTTACGCGGAATCTTGATCATTACTTTACCAGACTTAATTTTCTCACCATCGTTTACCATGATGTGTGCTCCTACCGGTAAGTTGTATGCTTTTTGCTCAACTCCTTTAGAATCCACAACTTTCAAGGTTGGTACTGCTTTCTTGTTTCTCGATTCAGAAATTACTTTCTCTTCGAAACCAGTCTGCTCATCAATCTCTAATGAGAATGAAACCCCTTGGATAATATCTTCATACTCGATTTTACCTGCAGATTCCGCGATGATTACCGCATTATACGGATCCCACTTACAGATTAGATCTCCTTTCATTACTTTATCACCTGGTTTAACAGCTAATTCAGATCCGTAAGGAATATTCGCAACCATCAACGGCGTTCTTGCAGCATTGTCTGCTACCAAACGGAATTCAGTTGAACGGGAAACTACGATCTCGGCTTTTTTACCAGCTTCGTTTTCTGAAGTTACTGTTCTAATTTCATCCATTTCTACGATACCGTCACGTCTTGCAACGATTGATGGATTCTCAGAAATATTCCCTGCAGTTCCCCCTTGGTGGAAGGTTCTCAACGTTAACTGAGTTCCTGGCTCACCAATAGATTGTGCTGCAATAACTCCTACTGCTTCACCCATATGAATAGGTTTACCAGTTGCTAAGTTACGACCGTAACACGCTGCACAGATTCCTTTTTTCGCTTCACAAGTTAATGGAGAACGAACTTCTACGCTGTCGATTCCAGCTGCTTCAATCGCTTTGGCATAAGCCTCATTGATCAATACATCTGCTTCAACAATCACCTCATCGGTTTCTGGATCGTAAACATTATGTAAAGAAACTCTACCTAATACTCTTTCAGAAATACGTTCGACGATCTCATCATTTTTCTTAAGTGGTGTAATTTCTGTTCCTCTTAAAGTTCCACAGTCGTTTTCAGTAATGATCACGTCTTGTGCAACATCTACCAATCTTCTGGTCAAGTAACCAGCATCGGCAGTTTTTAGTGCGGTATCCGCAAGACCTTTACGAGCACCGTGAGTAGAGATAAAGTATTCTAAAATTGAAAGACCTTCTTTAAAGTTGGCTACAATTGGATTTTCAATAATCTCTGCACCTGATGAACCGGCTTTTTGTGGTTTTGCCATCAATCCCCTCATTCCTGAAAGCTGACGGATCTGCTCTTTCGAACCCCTTGCTCCAGAATCAAGCATCATATAAACAGAGTTGAATCCACCTTGGTCGACTTTCATTCTGCTCATAATCATCTCAGTTAATCCTGCGTTGGTGTTCGTCCAAACGTCAATTACCTGGTTGTAACGCTCTGTATCGGTGATTAATCCCATGTTATAGTTAGCCTTGATCTCATCTACTGTTTCTACAGCAGTTGCAATCATGCCTTTCTTTTCAGCAGGAATTACGATATCACCTAAACTAAATGATAGTCCTCCACGGAATGCATGAGAATAACCTAAGTCTTTCATGTCATCCAAGAATTCTACAGTCGTTGGGAAATCGGTGTCAGCCAAAATTCTACCAATTACATTTCTCAATGATTTTTTGGTTAAAAGTTCGTTAACAAATCCTACACCTTCAGGAACGATTTGGTTGAATAATACTCTACCAGCAGTTGTTTCTACCAATCGAGTTACTAATTCTCCCTCTTCTTTCACAGGAACTCTACATCTCACTTTTGCATTCAAGGAAACTTTTCCTTCTGCATAAGCGATTTCTACTTCTTGTGGAGAATAGAAAGCCAGGCCTTCACCTAATACTTTCATATCATCAGTTGAAGCTAATTCTTTGGTCATATAATACAGACCCAAAACCATATCCTGAGAAGGTACCGTAATCGGAGAACCATTTGCAGGGTTCAAGATATTCTGAGAACCTAACATTAGAAGTTGTGCTTCTAAGATTGCTTCTGGTCCTAATGGTAAATGCACCGCCATCTGGTCACCATCGAAATCCGCATTAAATGCAGTCGTACACAATGGGTGAAGCTGGATTGCTTTTCCTTCGATCATTTTCGGTTGGAATGCCTGAATACCAAGTCTGTGCAAAGTAGGCGCTCTATTCAAAAGAACCGGGTGACCTTTGATGATTCCTTCCAAGATGTCATAAACAACTGGCTCTTTTCTGTCGATGATTCTTTTAGCCGATTTCACAGTTTTTACAATTCCTCTTTCAATCAGTTTTCTGATGATAAACGGTTTGTAAAGTTCCGCTGCCATATCTTTAGGAATACCGCATTCGTGTAGTTTCAAGTTTGGACCTACGACGATTACTGAACGGGCAGAATAATCCACACGTTTCCCCAGTAAGTTTTGACGGAAACGACCTTGTTTACCTTTCAATGAATCAGAAAGTGATTTCAATGGTCTGTTAGATTCCGACTTAACAGCAGAAGATTTTCTGGTGTTATCGAATAATGAATCTACAGATTCCTGTAACATTCTTTTTTCGTTTCTAAGGATAACTTCAGGAGCTTTAATTTCCAAAAGTCTCTTCAAACGATTATTTCTAATGATTACTCTACGGTAAAGGTCATTTAAATCTGAAGTCGCAAAACGACCACCATCCAATGGAACCAAAGGTCTCAATTCTGGTGGAATTACAGGAAGTACTCTCATAATCATCCATTCTGGACGGTTGATCATTCTTGTATTTGCTCCTCTGATCGCTTCAACAACGTTCAGTCTTTTTAATGCCTCAGTTCTTCTTTGTTTTGAAGATTCGTTGTGCGCTTTGTGACGCAAGTCGAATGACAAAGTATCTAAGTCGATTCTGCTTAATAATTGCTCAACCGCTTCAGCACCCATTTTGGCGATGAATTTGTTCGGATCAGCGTCATCAAGATATTGATTATCTGCAGGAAGAGTTTCCAGAACATCCAGGTATTCTTCTTCTGTCAAAAATTCTTTATCATCGAAGTCAGCACCATCAGCTCTTTTAGCGATACCTTGCTGAATTACAACATATCTTTCGTAATAGATGATCATGTCTAATTTCTTAGACGGCAATCCTAAAAGATAACCGATTTTATTCGGCAAAGAACGGAAGTACCAGATATGAGCCACAGGAACAACCAAGCCGATATGCCCGATTCTTTCTCTACGTACTTTTTTCTCGGTAACCTCTACTCCACAACGGTCACAAACGATTCCTTTATATCGGATTCTTTTGTATTTCCCACACGCACATTCGTAATCCTTAACAGGACCGAAGATTTTTTCACAGAAAAGACCATCTCTTTCCGGCTTGTGCGTACGGTAGTTTATAGTTTCGGGCTTTAAAACTTCACCTCTTGAATCCTGTAAAATAGATTCCGGTGAAGAAAGACCAATTGTAATTTTAGTAAAATTACTTGTTTTATTTTTGTTTGACATTTGTTTATTTTTAGATTAAAAGATTGAGAGAACGGAGATTAGAGATTATAAAACCTCTGATCTCTTGTCTAAAAGTCTCTTGTCTATTCTTCTAGTCTTACATCAAGACCAAGACCTTGCAACTCATGAAGTAATACGTTGAAAGATTCTGGAATACCTGGTTCAGGCATTGCTTCTCCTTTCGCAATCGCTTCGTAAGTTTTTGCTCTACCAATCACATCATCTGATTTTACAGTCAAGATTTCTCTAAGGATATTGGAAGCACCAAATGCCTCTAATGCCCAAACCTCCATCTCACCGAATCTTTGTCCACCAAACTGCGCTTTACCTCCTAACGGCTGTTGCGTAATTAATGAATAAGGTCCGATAGAACGTGCGTGCATTTTGTCATCTACCATGTGACCAAGTTTCAACATATAAATAATCCCAACCGTTGCTGGCTGTGCGAATCTTTCACCTGTTCCACCGTCATATAGATAAGTACTACCATATTTTGGTAAACCTGCTTGTTCTGTATATTCAGTAATCTGCTCTAAACTTGCACCGTCGAAAATTGGAGTTGCAAATTTCAACCCTAATTTTTGTCCAGCCCAACCTAAAACGGTTTCATAAATCTGTCCAATGTTCATACGAGAAGGTACACCCAGTGGATTCAATACGATATCTACCGGAGTTCCGTCTTCCAGGAACGGCATGTCTTCTTCACGAACAATTCTTGATACAATACCTTTGTTACCGTGACGTCCCGCCATTTTATCACCAACGTTCAGTTTACGTTTTTTAGCAACATAAACTTTCGCTAACTTGATGATTCCTGCAGGAAGTTCATCACCGATTGAAATTGCGAATTTCTCACGATTTTTAACTCCATTAAGATCGTTATATCTGATCTTATAGTTGTGAATTAATTGTTTAACCAATTCGTTACGTTCAGCATCTACAGTCCAATCAGCACCGCTTACGTTTACATAATCTTCAACAGATTGAAGCAATTTGGTTGTAAACTTCACGCCTTTTCCGATGATCTCTTCAGCTAAATCGTTATTCACTCCCTGAGAAGTTTTACCGTTTACTAAAGTTCCTAATTTTTCAAGAAGTGTTCCTCTCAATTCGTCGAATTTCGCTTTGTACGTGTTTTCGATTTCCTCAAGTTTTAATTTCTCTTCGGATCTTTTCTTTTTGTCTTTGATATTTCTTGAGAATAACTTCTTGTTAATAACAACTCCTCTTAATGAAGAATCTGCTTTTAACGAAGCATCTTTTACATCTCCAGCTTTGTCACCGAAAATCGCTCTCAATAATTTTTCTTCCGGAGTTGGATCTGATTCCCCTTTTGGAGTAATCTTACCAATCATGATATCACCAGGCTTCACATCAGCACCGATTCTAATCATACCGTTTTCGTCTAAGTCTTTGGTTGCTTCTTCAGAAACGTTAGGAATATCTGCAGTTAATTCTTCCATACCTAATTTGGTATCACGAACTTCCAGCGTATATTCATCAACGTGAATTGAAGTAAACCAGTCCTCACGAACTACTTTTTCATTAATTACGATCGCATCCTCAAAGTTGTACCCTTTCCATGGCATAAATGCTACAGTAAGGTTTCTACCTATTGCTAATTCACCATTTTCAGTTGCATAACCGTCGCAAAGAACCTGACCTTTTTCCACTTTGTCACCTACTCTTACGTTTGGTCTCAAAGTAATGGTCGTACTCTGGTTGGTTTTACGGAATTTGGTCAATTTATAAGTCTTAGTACCTGATTCAAAAGAAACTAAATTCTGGTCATCAGTTCTATCATATTTAATGGTGATTTTATCAGCATCTACATATTCTACAATACCGTTACCTTCTGCATTGATCAAAACTCTAGAGTCACTAGCTACTTGTTTTTCCAAACCTGTACCAACAATCGGTGCTTCTGGTTTCAACAATGGAACTGCCTGACGCATCATATTCGATCCCATCAATGCTCTATTCGCATCATCATGCTCCAAGAAAGGAATCAATGATGCAGAAATACCAGAAATCTGGTTTGGTGCAACATCAATTAAATCGACCTGCTGAGGCTCAACAACTGGATAATCACCATCTAAACGAGCAATAACTCTTTCAGTAAGGATTGTCCCATCATCTTTCATTTCGATATTTGCCTGAGCAATAGTTCTGTCTTCTTCATCTTCAGCATTCAAATAAATCTGAGCACCTTTCAAGTCAACTTTACCATTTTCTACTTTTCTGTATGGCGTTTCGATGAAACCTAAAGTATTGATTTTTGCATAAATACCTAAAGAAGAAATCAAACCAATGTTTGGTCCCTCTGGAGTTTCAATCGGACAAATACGACCGTAGTGAGTATGGTGAACGTCACGTACCTCAAATCCTGCTCTCTCTCTTGAAAGTCCACCAGGTCCCAGGGCAGAAAGTCTACGCTTGTGCGTGATTTCTGATAGAGGATTGGTTTGGTCCATGAACTGAGACAACTGGTTGGTTCCGAAGAACGAGTTAATTACTGAGGTTAAAGTTTTCGCGTTAACCAAGTCAATCGGCGTAAAGATCTCGTTATCTCTAACGTTCATTCTCTCACGGATTGTTCTTGCAATTCTCGAAAGACCTACACCAAACTGTCCTGATAATTGCTCACCAACAGTTTTAATACGTCTGTTTGACAAGTGATCAATATCATCAACTTCCGTTTTAGAGTTAACCAATTGAATCAAGTGTCTTACGATCGCGATGATATCATCTTTGGTTAAAACTTCAGTTTTCTCAGGAATATTTAATCCTAATTTTTTGTTCAATCTGTAACGACCAACTTCTCCTAATGAATAACGTTGCTCAGAGAAGAATAATTTTTCAATAATTCCACGTGCAGTTTCTTCATCGGGCGGATCTGCGTTACGCAACTGACGATAAATATATTCAACCGCTTCTTTTTCGGAGTTGGTTGGATCTTTTTGTAAAGTATTTTGGATGATTGAGAATTCGTGCGAATTTTCTTTGTGAATCAAAATTGATTTCACACCAGACTCAATAATCATTTCAACATGCTCTTTTTCAAGAACTGTTTCTCTGTCTAAGATGATCTCATTTCTTTCAATAGAAACTACTTCACCAGTATCTTCATCAACGAAATCTTCGAACCAAGTGTTCAAAACTCTCGCTGCAAGAACGCGTCCTTCTACTTTTTTCAAAGCTGCTTTAGAAACTTTCACTTCTTCAGCAAGGTCAAAAATTTGTAAGATGTCTTTATCAGATTCGTATCCGATAGCTCTTAACAAAGTTGTTAATGGTAATTTTTTCTTACGGTCGATATACGCGAACATTACATTATTAATGTCGGTTGTAAATTCCATCCAAGATCCTTTAAAAGGAATAATTCTAGAATAGTATAATTTAGTTCCGTTGGCGTGGTACGTTTGACCAAAGAAAACCCCTGGTGAACGGTGTAACTGCGTTACAATAACACGCTCAGCACCATTAATAATAAATGATCCAGACGGCGTCATATAAGGAACTGGTCCTAAATAAACATCCTGTACTACCGTTTGGAAATCTTCGTGTTCCGGATCGGTACAATACAATTTAAGTCTGGCTTTAAGAGGAACCGAGTAGGTTAAACCTCTTTCTACACACTCGTCTCTCGAGTATCGTGGCGAATCTACCAAATAATCCAAAAATTCTAAAACGAAATTGTTTCTAGAATCGGTAATTGGGAAATTCTCTTCAAAGGTTTTGTACAAAGATTCTTTGAGTCTCTGCTCCGGAAGGGTATCCAACTGGAAAAATTCTTTGAAAGATTGGATCTGAATGTCCAAAAAGTCAGGAGTAACAATTTTCCCTTTTGCTTCGGAGAAATTGATTCTTTCGTTAGCCTGAGTTTTAGCGACTGCTTTAGATTTACTCATAAAAAAATTAAAGAATGAGGGTTAAAAAATATTTTGTTCTTAAAATATCAGGCTAGATACAGGATTAAATGAAGTATGATTAGAGACCAACTCAATAAGAAAACGATATAGAAAACTTTGGCGCAGTTATCTGGATTATTCTTATCTTTAGTTTTTTAAGTCTCTGATTTACTATCGATCAGTCTTTTATCTAAAACCTAACTGCAACATCGGTATATCTTTTCACGACGTAGTGCAAAATATTTTCACTATAATTTTGACGGTAATTTTTATTTGGATGATTTAAAAAAACAGAAAATCCCCTTTCACTAAATGAAAGAGTTGATAGTCAATATTTTAAAGTCAAGTAAACAATTATATGCGCCAAAATTGAGTGCAAAGATACATTTTCTTTGCGAGATTGGCAAATATTGTCTATCTGTCAAATTTCCTCGTAAATACAAAACCAGCTCAAAATCAGTAGTAAAGCAATTGAAAAACGTATTGCAATCTAGCTACTGCTCGTGATTTAGGTAACAAATCACGAACTACTTCAACTAAGAAACAAACAGTGTAACTATTTGATTATCAACACGCAAATAACTATGTTAAAGTTAATATAAAGTTATTGTCATACCTTAGAAAGATTGTAATTTTGACTCCCAATATTTTAATAAATGAATTTTCCACGCCTTCAAGAAAAACTCGAAATCTTAGCCGACGCAGCAAAATATGATGTTTCGTGTTCTTCGAGTGGTGGAAATCGGAAAAATAAAAATGGTGGTTTAGGCGACAGTCACGCTTCGGGGATTTGCCATTCCTATACTGAAGATGGCCGTTGCGTTTCATTGCTGAAAATCCTTTTGACCAATCACTGCATTTACGATTGCGCTTATTGTGTATCCCGAAAATCCAATGATATTAAAAGAGCCGCTTTCACCGTAGAAGAAGTCGTTGATTTAACGATTAACTTTTATCGTCGTAATTATATTGAAGGATTATTTCTAAGTTCTGGAATTTTTAAAGATGCTGACACCACAATGGAACGTT
Source organism: Kaistella flava (ex Peng et al. 2021) (assembly GCF_015191005.1). Lineage (NCBI taxonomy): Bacteria > Pseudomonadati > Bacteroidota > Flavobacteriia > Flavobacteriales > Weeksellaceae > Kaistella > Kaistella flava (ex Peng et al. 2021). Next base: position 2,285,667 of record NZ_CP040442.1, read on the forward strand.
TGGTTCGGGTGGCAAAGAAACTGCGCACCGAGCATAAATTCAATGGCTATATTCATTTGAAATCAATTCCGGGTGCAAGTGACGATTTAATGAAAGAAGCTGGATTATATGCGGATCGACTTTCTATTAATTTAGAAATTCCGACGACGAAAGGTTTAAAATTATTGGCTCCCGAAAAATCGCACGATCAAATGATTAAACCGATGGGTTTTATTAAAAATGAACTCATACTATATAAAGAAGAAAGAAAGATTTTCAAACATGTACCGAAGTTTGCACCGGCTGGACAAAGCACTCAAGTAATTGTTGGCGCAACCAATGAAACGGATTTGAAAATAATCAAAGTTGCCGATCATTTCTATCAGAATTTTAATTTAAAAAGAGTGTATTATTCTGGCTACGTTCCGATGTTGGAAGATAAAAGATTACCTTCTATTGATTCACAAGTTCCAATGTTGCGCGAAAACCGACTATATCAGGCAGATTGGCTCATGCGATTTTATGGTTTTAAAGCAGATGAGATTTTAGAGAAAAGCAATCCGTTCCTAGATTTAGAAGTTGATCCTAAATTAGCCTGGGCCTTGAGACATCGCGAACAGTTTCCAGTGAATATCAACACTGCTCCTAAAGAGATGATTTTACGAGTCCCTGGAATTGGTCGGAAATCGATGTACAAGATTTTAACTGCCCGTAATTTTCAAAAATTAAATTTGGAGCATTTGCAAAAAATGGGTGTCGCTACCAATCGTGCAAAATATTTCGTAGAATTTGAAGCGCAAAATATTTTCAATAAATATATCGACGATTTAAATTTTAGAAAAATAATTCTGCAAGGAATGAAATCAAAATTTCAAAATCCACATTCTCAACAACTGAGCCTTTTCTAAATGACGACACTTCTGTACGATGGAACTTTTGAAGGATTAATGACGGCTGTTTTCGAAGTCTACGAATATCGTTTTGAACCCGCAAAAATTATCGCTGCTGAAAATTATCAAACAGAATCTATTTTTACAGACCATCATGAAGTGGTAACCAACCAAGAAAAAGCAGATCGGGTTTTAAAAAAAATAGAAATTAATTTAGGAAAAAAAGGAGTTTCGCAATTACTCCGAGTTTATTTATCTGAAAACGAAAATGCGGAACGATTGATTCTTTCTGCTACTTCTAAATCCATTAAGAATCCACAGGAAAACATACTTCGAAATTTTGCAGATATCGACATCATGGATATTGCAAAAATCAATAAATCAATCAGCAGGGAAGTTCATCGAATGCATGCGTTCGTTCGGTTTGAAAAATTACAAGATGAAGTTTATTTCGCTAAAATCGAACCTGATTTTAATGTCCTACCTTTAATAGTCAGCCATTTTAAAAACAGATATCGAGATCAGAAATGGATGATTTACGATTTGAAAAGACATTACGGAATTTTCTATGATTTAAATGACGTTCAATTTTTTGAACCTGCTTTAGAACAGACTCAGCAGTTGAAAAGAACTGAAAATATCTTGCACGAAGAAGAAATTCAGTACCAGAAATTGTGGCAACGTTATTTCTTTAAAACGAATATTCCAGAGCGAAAAAATTTAAAGCTTCATGTACAGTCTTTACCTAAAAGATACTGGAAATACTTAACGGAGAAATTGTAAAATTTTTACGATATCTTTTCAAAATAGAATAAAAAAAGTCACTCCTTTCGAAGTGACTTAACTATTTAATTATAAGTTTTCACGCTTTCCAGAACGACCATTTTGCGCCATTGAAAACAGCGAGTCTTTTCGCACCAGCTTTATTAATGTAAACCATCATTTCCGCGGGAAGGTCATCTAATTTTGCACTTCATAAAAATTGAAGGATGTTTAAAATAATATAATAATTTATGATTTTTTTTAAACTGGTTTTGTTTACTCTTGCGTATCACCCAATAGAAAAGAATCTGCCCAAGCATCGATCTGCTTTGCGGATATCGGCTTCAAAATAATCTTTCGCTTAGAATCTAACAAATACATCGTTGGTGTTGCAAACACATAATAATCCTTAACCGTTTTACCTTCCCACTTTTGGAAATCACAAGTTGAAATAAAAGGGAATTATTTGGCAAAGCCCTCATATTGAAGCTTATTTTCATCAAGAGAAACAAACACTACTTCAATACTCTTTTGCTTCCATTTACTGTAAAACTCTGCTATTTCAGGAAGCTCTTCTGTGCATTTGGGACACCAACCTGCGCCAAACACAACAACGGTATATTTACTTTTAATATCCGATAATTTTTTGGGACTATTTTTCGGTTCATAACCAGGAGCTAAAATATCTCCTTTAAATAAAATATCAGGAGCAGTATTTCCGTTTTTCATGGTATGGTACATTTCCAGTTTCTGAGCCAGATTTTTATCTACAGTGAAAGCGGAGCCATTTAACACTTTTAAAGCTAAGTATTCTGAAGCTTGAAACAAGCTTTGTCTTTCGAGTAGATCGAAGAGGTAAGTTGTGACCTCATTTAATTTCGCATTATCATTAGAAGCATTCTTATATAGTACATCAATGGACGTTTTCATTTCCACCACTATACCATACAATGGTTTGCCGCTATTTTCTAAAAGCCAAAAATGATTATCAATAGCATCTTTAAATAAGCCACTTTTATAAAGTCGTGCATCTGCATAGTCCAATTTACGAAAAGCAGCGAGTGTTGAAGGGATTTCTTCCGGACGATATTGAGCAACTAGCGAAACCGAACTTACCAATTTCCGGATAGGTAAAAACCAACTTACGTAACTGTTTTTTGGCAGACTAGCTAGATAGGACGTATCTTCATCTTGAATTCTTTGTCTTTCTTTTTGAATGGATTGATGTAGAGATTGCTGTTTTGCAAACAATATGTCTGTCGCATACATTTTTTCTAAATAAATCCATGCACTCAACGCCTGTTCTCTTTTGCGATGCTCCGCTGTATACTGTTCAAACCACTTATTCTCTTGCCCTTTTAGTATCTTGATCGATTCAGTATCACTCAGGGTCTCTCCTTTTATTTCAAAATTTTCACCACTTAAAATTACAAAAAGTGGTTTGTTGTCTGCGGCAATTAAATATCCGATACCTCTATCAGATTTTGAATAACTGATATTAAAGTTTCCTTGATCATCCAATTTTGTATTGCTAATAGGATAGGTTGTCAGACCATTAAAACCTTCAAGTTTCACTTCCTGATTCGCAAGCTGGGCTAGATTACCAGAGATAACCTGTCCAAAAAAAATTCCATATAAAAGAAATACCAAAACGACCACAAGTAATTTTCTTGTCATTTTCAAAATTATTTAATATTAAAGAAGATGAATATATTCAGCCTTATTTATTTTTCTAAAAGTATCATTATTAATAAATCGAGCTGTTCACAAAATACAAAAAAAACTACCACCCAAAAATGGATGGCAGCATGAACTTACAAAAACCCGTTCATTTTTTAGTTAGTGATAAACTTTGAATCATCAATCCTTAATACAACGAATGGATAATCCATCTGCCCGGTGGGTCGTAGTATTAGTGGTTGTTGACATGTTTAACCCTACATATCGGGCACTTCCACTTGCAACTGAACTAGTCCAATAATACCCATATGAGCCAACATTTGTAAGTATACCAACATTGTTACCGTTAGACTTCCGGTAGCCTGCCATTGGTAATTTTAGAGGTGAAGCTAAAGCTCCTGCTGCATCATTGGAGATCCAACTTTGCCTCTCGTTTTCAAGCTCTGCGATTGTTGGTAAACGAAAACCAATTGGACAAGGATTATTGATACCACTAACCCCTTGCCATAAATTATCATTTTTCGGTGAACGCCAATCAGAAGGTGGGATACTGACGATAAAACTACCACTTTCAGAGGTATCGGCGCTGCTTAAAGTAGTGGTAGCAGCAGAAGTTCTTAACTGGTGTCCATCTGCTCCTCTCCCCCATTGGTATAAATCACCATAAGAAGCAGCATCATTAGAAGCGGTAGCTACCTGAGTAGCACCTAAGTTTCTGTCCATCCAGATTTTGCCGGTTTTGAGTGAAGTGACAACGGGAATCGTCTTCCAGAAGGACCATCTGTCACCATTGAAAACAGCGAGTCTTTTAGCACCTGCTCTGTCAACATAAACCATCATCCCCGGCGAAGGACTTGGGATATCTTGAACATCTGCCACAATTGGCAATACCATCGCTTTGGTTGTTGATTCTAAAACCAAAACTCCATCTGCAGAACTTGACTGCGCTCCTATAACCGCTTTGGAATTAGTTTCTGTAACTCCGGTTGGCTGCGTGGCTAAAACACCAGATATATCTGCGTTTTGTCCACTTAGATCTTTCCAAATAGTTCCGTCAAAAAACTTCATTCTTGCAGCTGTAACTGTGCTGGCATCCAATAATATGGTTCCTCCTGTTGAGCTAACCGGCAACGGCAAAGTTCTAACATAAGGGACAATTATTCCTTTGTTGTGTTTGGCGGCAAATTCTAACAATACCGAGGTTTTATTGGTTGCTGTTCCCACAGCATCACCGATAATCACCTGTGCATTAACACCAGCAATTGCGGTTAATAATATAATTGCGAATATACTTTTCATTGTTTTTATAATTTTAAAATTTAAAGGAGAGAAACAGAAAACATAAATCTATTAAGTGCTTTCTTCATCATATTTGTTTTATTTACAAGTCGCCGTATTAAAACAACTCCATACCCCATCTGCAAAAAGCTTCAAACATTTTGAATCAGTATCAAAAACCATCATTCCTTCCTGTGGAAGAACAATCGCATTAATTTGCGTGGTCGTCATTCTTGTAATTACGAATCCTTTGGTATCGGACTCCAAAACCGTATAAGCAGATTTTCTAATCATTGGCCAATTCCCATTGTCTGCACCGGCTCTTTGTAGCAAAGTTACTCCATGGTTAGAATCTATTCCAGGAGCTGTATTTGGAAGTTCATAACAAACCGAAGTACAGTCCGTATCTGTTGCTAAGTTGTTTGACATATTGGTTTCTACATTATCAACAGATGCTTTAACTGATGCTGTATTTACTAAGTTTCCCGTAAAATCTACCGGTACTAACATTGTAATGGTATAAGTAATGGTACCGTCTTTTTGAACATTGACCACATCATTAATTGCTCCCGTTTTTGTACCCACTACAGAAGTATCACTACCAGAAGATGCTACGGCAGTGTAAGAAACATTCGCTGCAGGAATTCCTGTAGGTACCAAATCGGTAACAACTGCATTTATAGCAGTAAAAGGACCGGCATTAGATACCGTTACAGTGTAAGTATTGGTTGTATTAGGAACGTATTCTGTTTTACCATCTGTTTTAGTGATGGCTAAATCAACTCCAAATAGTATAGGTGCCGTTGAGCAGTGAGCACCGTCATTACCTATAGTAGCAATAGACTTGGAAACAACAGTAGCAGCACCCGTGGTTTTGTTAAAACTATAAAAATCATCGTCAGAATTTCTATTACCGTAAACTGCACCCGTAATTCCATCTGCGTACATTGCACCATAATCTCCACCGTGATTAGTATCCCCTATAATGGTAACATTCCCTAACGTTACTGCCCTAAGATCAATTTTATATAATTTATTGGTAATTTCATCTACCCCATATAGGAATTGATCTTTACTATAAGCAAAATCTGCCGTCTTTATTTGGTGGCTCAAGTGAATCAAAGTGGCTGTTTTTGTAGTAATGTTGATTTTATAAAGATCTTGTCCGCCCGCTGATGTATTTGCTTTTACATAATAATTTCCATTAAAATCAATATCGCCACTTATATAATCTCCTGCTGGCAAACCAGTAACTGTCCCAAGATCATAAATGGCAAAATTTACATCGACTTTATATAAGTGATTATCTCCAATATTAAGTGCGTAAATAAAATTATCGATCGGGTTAAAACCCATCCCATTTAATTTAATAGTGGTTGCTGTGGTTGCACCTATTTTAGTTATTGTTAAGGGATTGGTAGCATTGTCTAAAGTATAAAGACTTGTACCACCACCGCTAGGATACTGTGTTAAATACATATCTTTCGGACAAGCAGGAAATGCAATTTGTGCTATAGAGAATACGCTCATTCCTAAAGCAATCGCAGTTAAACATTTAAAATAAAATTTCTTCATTACTATTTTCGTTTTTGTTATTTATTCTCATTAAAGTTTATGCTTACTTTAATGGATTTTCGATTAAGGATAAGGTTCTCCACTATTATAGAAGGTTATGAAGTTATTGATTTAAGAAACCACATAACTTCAATTTTCTTTTATATAGAAAATATCTCCGGGAGCATTTTGTAATCTTCTCTTAAAAAATTTAGTGGATTATTTTTGATAAAAATGGTTATTAGAGAAAGTCTATTTATTAACCATAGCTCAAAAACTTGGAATGTACGTTTTCATAAAATCATCTTTAATGATAGACTTTACCAAAAAAGATTTAAAAACGTAATTAAGAAAAAAGGGGCGGTGCACGTAACGGTAAATTACGATAATTACCGAACTGGAAATATGAAAGTGAGATAAAGAATTTCTTACTTTGAGACTCGCTTTGATCAATTAGAGGAAGTATAGCAATCCATATTTTTTCACCAAAAACTTTAAAAGAAGTAGTGTCTAAAATAGAGCATGCAAAAAGTACTTTAGTGGCTGACCGAAGAACCATATCACTTTCGGCCGGATTTGCAAAAAACTTGTATTGGATATTGGAGTTTATTTTATCCTCTAACTTTTTAAGTTCTTGATCTTTTTCTTTTTTCTTTGCAGTGACTTGCTCCGCTACAACATTGGTTTTAATATGCTTAGACCCCTGAATATTGTTTTCTGTGGAAAGATTAACAATTTTCACATTGGAAATATTGGCATGGCCATAAATTACTGCATTCCCAGAAACATAGATCATTCCTACTTCTTGATCAGTAGCAAAATCTTCTTCAAATGCAGAAGCACATAAAAATTGTGGAGTAAACAGGAAACCTAAAAAAACGATGATATAAAATTGAATGAATCTTTTGCAAGAAGAATTATATCTTTCGGTTAAGGTAAAGAATAGATTTTTTTTCAAATATTTGTGTGTGTGTGTTTTTAAACCTTCCTTATCGGAAAAATTAAAATAAAGCGTAAAAATACATTAATTATCACAATATGAAGCTCTTCTTGAATAATCTTTTTAACATTTATTAATGTAATTAACATAGAATTCACAACCATCACAATGAATAGAATACATTTACATCGTTACTATCATTTACAAAAAGCCGTTTCCTCTTGGGAAACGGCTTCAATATAATGTCGAGGACGAATTATTTCAATCTTAATTCAGCAATAACTTCTTCTAATTTTTTTTACGGTTTCCAAAAAGACCATTTCGCGCCATTGAAAACAGCGAGTCTTTTTGCACCAAGTTTATTTACATAAACCATCATCCCGGGGGAAGGACTCGGAATATTATTTACATCAGAAACTATCGGTAAAACCATTGCTTTTGTTGTGGACTCTAAAACCAAGACGCCATCCACAGTTGTCGACTGAGCCCCAATAATAGCTTGAGCTGTTGCAACTTCCGGAGCGGCTGCGATTGTAGGCTGAGCAGACATGAAATCTGTAGGAGTTGTTAAGTTCGCATCCTGTCCACTTAAATCTTGCCAAGTGGTTCCGTTATAAAATCTAACTCTTGCTTTTGTAGCATCAGTTGCATCCAGTACTATTGCACCTCCTACGAGTGCCAGTCCAGCAGGAAGCGTTCTTACATAAGGTAATATTATACCTTTGTTCTGTCCTTTAGCAAACTCTAATAATACAGAGGTTTTTGTACCCGCAGTTCCAAGATCATCGCCAATAATGACTTGTGCATTTACAAAACTCACTCCCACTAACAATATTGTTATGAATATATTTTTCATTTTATTTTAATTTTAAATTAATAAACTGAAGAAGATATTTGACATCACATACAATATCTTCTTCAGGATTTAATTGGTTAAGGACAAGCAGGGGTATTGAAACAACTCCAAGCTGTACCATCATATAGTTTTAAGCATTTCAGTGTAGTATCATAAACCATCATTCCTTCTTGCGGAGCTACAATTGCTGTTACCTGCGCAGTTGTCATTCTGGTAATTACAAATCCTTTCGTGTTTGATTCTAAAACAGTGAGCGCTGATTTCCTAATCATTGGCCAGTTACCATTGTCCGCACCTGCTCTCTGCAACAACGTAATGCCGTGTTGAGAATCTGCACCTGTTCCTGTTGCCGGATCATTGTAACATCCACAAACACCTACTGTTATATAAAGAGTTGTAGTACTTGTACAACCACTTATAGCATTATAGTAACTATAGATAATACTTGCAACACCTGATGCTCCGGTCTTAGTTGTCACCAGACCAGTAGCACTTATAGTAATCAAATCTAGAGTATTTGTACTCCAAATACCGTCTGTTTGAGTGTTGACGAATTGGTACGAAGCCGAAGGGTCACTACATAGTAAGGTGTAGGCGACACCATCTAGTCCAGTAGATATTGGCAGTGCAGGAGGTGTTGGCGCAAATGAAACATCATCAATCGCTATGTCGTTTCCAAGTCCCCCAATTGAATTATTTTTCAAAAATATTTCAACTGTTGAAGTAGTTGCTGTAAAATTAAATGTATACTGCCCCCAATTGGTATCGGTAATATCTCCCGTAGTTATAGAATTGATTAACACTCCCGATGCATCATTAACTCCCATTGTTACATTTGGCCTAATTGGATTTCCAGGAGATAAATCTGCTACCCAAAAAGCAAATTGATACGAGGTACCTTCTGCAAGACCAGTAACCGTCTGTCTAAAGAAATCATCTGTTGCGTAAGATGCATTGAAAATAGCATAATACCCATTAGGATCTGGAGGATTAGTTGTAGGATCCCCCGGTAAAGCTTGATTGGTTGGCGTATGATTTATTAACGCTGGAGTAGTAGTATACCAGTCATTTTTGTTTTTTACAACCGCATAATAACCATCCGACACGCCTTCACTTCCTCTATAGTGATAAGAAGTAAATCCTTTAATTGCAGGAGCATAAGCATCCTCTCCAGTTCCAAATGTTAAAAGATAATTTGTACCACATGACGCTGGCGTGTTAATAGAATTCAGCAAGGAATTAGAATACACAACATTTACAACTTCGCCGGCAGCCACTTTAATTGTCGAGGTTAAAGTCGTAACGTCAGAACTACTGTCGCCAGTTGGATCATAGATTTTAATTTCACTATTACTCCATCCAGAACTGGCACTTTCCTTTAAAGTATAGGTTCCTGCCGGCACAGGAATCATGATTGTATTTCCATCAAAAGTAGTTCGCACCCGTTCATCATCTAACCAAAGGCCTGGGGACGTACTTGTACTAAGAATAGTACTTGAAAATATACTATGGTTAATTTGATCTGGATTTACTTTATTGATTGCCCAGCTTTGGTTGCCTGCCCCTGCAGTAATACCACTAAAACTTCTTGAGGTAGGATTATCTACCCAACTTGAAGTATATTCAAAAATATTAGCACTACTCGCGGCATTATTATAATTCGCATATATAGTCCCATTATTGCTTACCGCTACATCACGAAGGCTATCACCAGCTGAACTTGTGCCGGCAGGCGCAGAGATGGTCACAGGTATTGCGCTTGCTGCGCTTCCTCCAGGAAGACGATATACAGCTTGATTAGCACCCGTTCTAATAAATACAATATCCTGATTCGTAGGATTCACATCAACTCTGTAAACATTGCTAACATTAGTACCAGAGTAAGGTGTCCAACTAGTTCCAGTTCCTGAATATTTATATAATGTACCATTACTTCCTACCGCTACAATTACTCCACCGGCACCACCAGATGCGACATCTATAATCGTAGCTGGTTTCCCAATAGAAGTAGCAACATTAGTAACAGCATTATAAGTATATACAGTCCCCGAACTATTACAATATACAGCTGTATTGGCATCAATTCCATCTACTGATCTTACATCAGTAACACCGGTGTTTTTCGCAGTCCACTGTGGAGCATTGACAAGTCTGGTGTATAAAACCCCATTAGTAACATGCGTACTTCCAGCTGCTGAACCATTGTTAATAACTGCCCACAATTGCCCTTCACCCGCTCCATGGCTATTCCCTAAATCAAAAGCATTGAGATTGTCTGGTTTGTCGTTAAGAGTAAATGTCTTTGAATAACTACTGGGCCCGGTAAGACTAAAAGGAAAATCTAAGGACACCACTTCACTAATTGCTTTTTTGTGCACATAAATATATCCATTTTGTGCAGAAAAAGTAATACTGATTAATAATACTAATGCAGTAATTAATTTATATTTTTTCATTATTTGTGTTTTTGTGTTTTCTAATTATTAAAGTCCAACGTATTTTTAAAGTAAATTAAAAAACGCTATTTCAGAAGGACTATCGATTACTACAACTGCTTTAATTTGCAGTCATACCAAGTGTGTTTTATTTCTACTAACTCTTAAATCTTTCATTATTTAAAAATAATAACTCTTTCAGCTCAACAACTATTAGATTTGCTTACAAATAAACAATTGAGAGAAAAAGCAATCCTGATACTTTGCATAGAATTCTAATCCATATGGAACGACTTTAACAAGATTCCGATAAGGATTAAAATTTGACAAGTCTTTAAAAGACAATTAAATCATGAAGAGAAAACTCAGATAGAGATTTAATTTACACTCTTGAATAATTAAATAAAAAACGGCGGCGGTCTGGAAAATAAGAATTGGGAAAGTGCTGCAGTTTTAGAAAAGTCTGCAGTATAGATATTCATTAAGTAAACGAATACAGGAATTTTGATTTTTATGTAAAGACACGAAACTATATTCTCTGAAATGAAAACTGGAGTGATTACCGAATTCTTGGTATTGGATAAACTACCAGAATCAAAGCTTTCATCAGATCTTGTAGTTTTAAATAAGAATTTCGGTTTGGGTAATTTTGGAAGATTTTTAACTTGATTTACAGACTCCTCTTTGGTAATTGGAATCTGCTTCTTGATTTTAGAATTTGAAGATTTCTTAGGACCTTCACCTTTTAAAGGAGCTTCTATCTTAACTATTCTAGCGTTCGTAGATTCTTCGAACCCAAAAACAACTGTATTTTCACCAACATAAATAATAGCTTGCTGATCTTGCTGAGGAATATCAGCTTTTAATGCGGTCGCACTAAAAAATAGAGGCATGCTCAGAAGAGGCAACATAATCAATATAGAAAAGACGGAATAAGATTCCAACTTCTGAAATATTGATCGTGTTGCTCTAAAGAATAAATTTTCTTTCAAGCTGTGTATTTGTGTTTTTTAGAATTATTCTCACGAATTATTCTTTAACAAAAATACAACAAAACACGATACCTGTTATAGCAAACTCAAATAATGGGTGTAATTACCAAAATAATGGGTCAAAACACCTCTTTTCATTACTAATATAATATATTTTATGCAATAATAAAGTTATTTAAAATTGTAATTATTAGTATGTATTAACCGTTAATTATCACTAAATAATAGTTAGTATATCACAGTAATGAAATTATTAATGATAATTCTGCATTTTGAACTTCCAGAGGGATGACTAGTTAGAAACACTATTTTTTTATCGTTGTTAAAACGAACTGAAAAGCAGAACGACATCAAGCATATATAAGTCCTTGGTCTACTGTTAGAATTAGACAAAAAAAAAGCCGCTTCCAAAAGGAAACGGCTTAATTATAAGGTTGAGGTAGAATTATTTAACTTCTACTTCAGCACCAGCTTCTTCTAATTGTTTTTTCAACGCTTCAGCTTCGTCTTTAGATACACCTTCTTTGATTGCAGTCGGAGCTGAATCTACCATATCTTTAGCTTCTTTAAGTCCTGCACCAGTTAAATCTTTAACTAATTTTACAACTGCTAATTTAGAAGCACCTGCAGCTTTCAAGATTACATCGAATTCAGTTTTTTCTTCAACTGCTTCACCTGCACCTGCAACAGCAGCAACAGCTACAGCAGCTGGTTCGATTCCGTACTCATCCTTAAGGATAGTAGCTAATTCATTTACGTCTTTAACGGTTAAGTTTACAAGCGTTTCCGCTAAGTTTTTTAAATCTGACATTTTAATAATGTTTTAAGTGTGTTGAACGATTTATTTGATTTTTTTTGAGTCTAATTACTCTGCACTAGGTGCATCGGTAGCGTCAGCGCTTGCTTCTGGAGCAGCTTCTGCAGCTGGGGTTTCTTCTGCAACTGGAGCAGCTTCTTCAGCTTCACCGTTAGCTTCATCTTTATTTTGAAGTGCAGAAAGAACATTTCTAAGTGGAGATTGAAGTATTGTGATGATTTCACCAATCATTTCTTCTCTAGACTTAATGCTAACTAAAGCAGCTAAGTTTTCGTCACCTACATAGAAAGTTTCTTGTAAATAAGCAGATTTCAAAGCTGGAACTTCTGCTTTTTTTCTGAATCCTTGAATCAACTTTGCCGGAGCGTTAGCTGTTTCAGAAATCATCAAAGCGGAGTTACCTTTGAAAGTTGGGAACATTTCAGAGTAATCTACTCCTTCGATTTGTTCCAATGCTTTTTGTAGTAAAGTGTTTTTTACAACTTTTACAGTGATATTTTGTTTAAATGCTTGTCTTCTAAAATCTGAAGTCGCAGCAGCATTCATTCCTTCTAGACTTGCTACATAAACAACTTTCGCGTCTTGTAACACTTCTTTTAATTCTTGTATTACTAATACTTTATCTTCTTTTGTCATTGTCTTACAGATTATTAGTTTACAGATTTAGAATCAATTGCAATACCCGGACTCATGGTAGAAGACAAATAAATGCTTCTTACATAAACACCTTTAGATGCAGTTGGTTTCAATTTAAGTAAAGTCTGAATTAATTCAGCAGCATTTTCTTTAATTTGAGTAGCATCAAAAGATACTTTACCAATTCCTGCATGGATAATACCATATTTGTCAACTTTAAAATCAATCTTACCTGATTTTACTTCAGATACTGCTTTACCAATATCCATAGTTACAGTTCCAGATTTAGGGTTAGGCATTAGACCTCTTGGACCTAAAATTCTACCCAATGGACCTAATTTACCCATAACAGCTGGCATTGTAACGATAACGTCAACATCTGTCCAACCATCTTTTATTTTCTGTAAATACTCGTCAAGACCTACATAATCAGCACCAGCTTCTTTCGCTTCTGCTTCTTTGTCTGGTGTTACCAAGGCAAGTACTTTCACATCTTTACCAGTACCGTGTGGAAGAGAAACTACCCCTCTTACCATTTGGTTCGCTTTTCTAGGATCAACTCCCAAACGAACTGCGATATCTACAGATGCGTCAAACTTTGCAAAGTTTACTTCTTTTACCAAAGCAGAAGCTTCGTCAAGAGAGTAAATTTTGTTTTTTTCTATTTTGCTTAAAGCTTCTTTTTGCTTTTTAGTTAATTTTGCCATATCTATAAGTTTTAAGCGTTAGTTGGTTTAGTTCCTGTTACTCTCAATCCCATAGATCTTGCAGTTCCTGCAACCATAGTAAGGGCGCCATCAATAGTAAAGCAGTTAAGATCTACCATTTTATCCTCAGCAATTTTACTTACTTGAGCCCAAGATACAGCACCTACTTTCAGTCTGTTCGACTCTCCTGAACCTTTTTTCTGCTTAGAAGCTTCTAAAAGTTGGATTGCAACTGGTGGAGTTTTAATAACGAATTCAAATGATTTGTCTTCGAATACTGTAATTACTACAGGTAAAACTTGTCCCGGTTTGTCTTGAGTTCTTCCGTTAAATTGCTTACAAAACTCCATAATGTTCACCCCTGCAGAACCCAATGCTGGACCTACTGGTGGAGATGGATTAGCCGCTCCTCCTTTTACTTGGAGCTTAACCATTTTAAAGACTTTTTTAGCCATTTTGATTTTTTAAAAAATTAAATAATTTATGAATGTGGAAGCATTTATAAATCTGCAAAGAAGTGAAATAAAAACACAACTCTACATTTCGGACTGCAAAATTAAGAATAATTTTTAATTACACAAGGGATAAGGTATTGATTTTTAATGATTATTTGAATTAAATGAAAAAAGTCGCCTTATAAAAGCGACTTCTGTATCCTAATGGTGACTTTTAATCCGCAACTATTCGTTTTAAATTATCTTTTCTTTCACCACCCATACAATTAAACAAATACTGAAAAAAATTGGAACAGTTCCTCCTAAATGTGCAGAATAAACTAAAAACTAAAATCGCATATAACTTGTCAATTCGCAATATTAAAAACAAAAAAAAAGAACCAATTAAATTGATTCTTTTTATAATATATATCTAAGTGTATTACACTTTTTCTACTTGCATAAAGCTTAATTCCATTGGTGTTTTTCTTCCGAAAATCATTACTGAAACTTCGATTTTCTTTTTATCTTCGTGCAGTTTTTCAACTGTACCGTTGAAACCATTGAAAGGTCCATCAATTACTTTTACGTTTTCACCTACTACGAAAGGAATTGCTGATTCAATTGCGAACTCAGAAAGCTCATCCATTCTACCTAGCATTCTATTCACTTCTGATTTACGCATTGGTACAGGATCACCACCTTTAGTCGAACTTAAAAAAGAAATAACTCCTGGAATATTCTTGATAATGTGAGGAACCTCCCCTACTAGATTAGCCTCTACCATTAAGTATCCTGGGTAATAAGGTTTTTCTTTCGGCACCTTTTTACCATTTCTTATCTGGATTACTTTTTCCATAGGAATGACTACTTGAGTTACAAAATCCTCTAAGCCATAATGCTTCATTTCGTTCTCAATATAGGCTTTCACCTTATTTTCCTGTCCACTGATGGATTTCAGAACATACCACTTCAAGTCACTCATTTTGGGAAAATAATTTTAATTGAACAGATTGATAAAGAGCGATATAATATTCGCAATAGATTTACTGAACAATGAATCTACACCAAAAGTAAAAATAGCCAACAACACCGTACCAATAGTTACTACTATTGTAGATGATTGAAGCTCAGGCCACTTTGGCCACTCTACTTTGTCTTTGAATTCGGTATAAGAACCTTTAATAAAATCTACTAAACTCATTATCTTTTATATTGCACGGGCACAAGGACTCGAACCCTGATCAACGGTTTTGGAGACCGGTATCCTACCATTGGACGATGCCCGTAGATTAAAAAAGGTTCCGTAAGTTTCCCTACGGAACCTTTATTATATTTTAGAAATTAATCAGTGATTTCAGTTACCTGACCAGCACCAACTGTTCTACCTCCTTCTCTAATTGCAAATCTAAGACCTACGTTAAGAGCGATTGGCTGCAACAATTCTACAGTAATTGTTAAGTTATCCCCAGGCATTACCATTTCTACACCTTCTGGTAAGAAGATCTCACCTGTAACGTCTGTCGTTCTTACATAGAACTGTGGACGGTATTTATTGTGGAATGGAGTGTGACGACCACCTTCTTCTTTTGAAAGAACGTAAACCTCAGCCTTGAATTTTTTGTGTGGAGTTACAGATCCTGCTTTCGCGATTACCATACCTCTTTTGATATCAGTTTTCTCAATACCTCTTAACAAGATACCTACGTTATCTCCTGCTTCACCTCTATCTAAGATTTTACGGAACATTTCTACTCCTGTTACAGTTGATGTTAATTTTTCATCACCCATACCTACGATATCTACTGGATCACCTGTGTTGATAACACCTGCTTCAATTCTTCCTGTAGCAACTGTACCACGACCTGTAATAGAGAATACATCTTCGATTGGCATCAAGAAAGTTTTGTCAACGTCTCTTGTTGGAAGTTCAATCCAAGAATCAACAGCATCCATTAATTCTTCGATTTTAGCTACCCATTTAGGATCTCCGTTAAGACCTCCTAGAGCAGAACCTTGAATTACTGGTGTATTGTCACCATCATAGTCATAAGAAGAAAGAAGTTCTCTTACTTCCATTTCTACTAATTCTAATAATTCAACATCATCAACCATATCTACTTTGTTCATGAAAACAAGCACGTTAGGTACGTTTACTTGACGACAAAGAAGAATATGCTCTCTTGTTTGAGGCATTGGTCCGTCAGTTGAAGCAACTACTAAGATAGCACCATCCATTTGAGCAGCACCTGTTACCATGTTTTTCACATAATCGGCGTGACCTGGACAGTCTACGTGAGCGTAGTGTCTGTTTGCAGTTTCATATTCAATGTGTGAAGTATTAATTGTAATACCTCTTTCTTTTTCTTCTGGTGCAGAATCGATAGAAGAGAAATCTCTTGCTGTTCCGTATCCTTTATCAGATAACACCTTGCTAATTGCAGCAGTAAGTGTAGTTTTACCATGGTCTACGTGACCGATGGTACCAATGTTCAAATGCGGTTTGCTACGATTAAACGTTTCCTTTGCCATGATATAAATTATTTATTAATTAATTATTTTTTTTCGGTGCGCAAATATACTAATTTTTTGAATATTGAAAACCTTTTTTAGAAAAAAAAGCTAAACATTCAAAAATATTGGTTTACACCATCTTATATAAGCGAAATACCGGAGTGCAAATTTAGGAAAAAATATTTATTTGAGAAAATGTATAAAATCATTTTATAGCAACATTTCGCTTTTTAACGCTATTTTAATAAATATCCCTAATACTTAAACACTCCAAACCCCTTTATCTTCTCGATTATTTAATAAATCATCTTTAAATAAACAGAGAATTAAAGTTTTGTTAAAGTTTTAATTTTGATAAAATTCGTCTGATTTTTTGGTTTTATTGAAAATCCAGAAGATAATCGGGAAAACCAATAAGGTTAAAACGGTTGCGGTAATTAGTCCTCCAATGATTACCACTGCTAATGGTTTTTGTGATTCTGATCCAATTCCCGTAGAAAGTGCTGCGGGCAATAATCCCACCGAAGCCATCATCGCAGTCATAACTACTGGACGGGTTCTTATTTTCACCCCTTCCAAAATTCCGGCCGCCACGTCCATTCCTGATTTTATGTTTTGATGGAATTCTGATAAAAGAAGTACTCCATTTTGAATACAGATTCCAAAAAGCGCAATAAACCCAACTCCTGCTGAAATTCCGAAGTTCATTCCCGTGATATGCAATGCGAGAATTCCACCAACTAAAGCAAAAGGAACATTCGCCAAAACCAAGATCGAATCTTTTAAGTTTCCAAATAAAATAAACAAAAGGAAGAAAATCATCACCAAACTGATCGGCACTACTTCTGCCAAACGCTTGGTCGCCCGTTCTTGATTTTCAAATTGTCCCGTCCAACCTATTGAATATCCTTGCGGAAGTTTAATCTGACTCACTTTTTTCTGTGCATCAGCAATCGTACTTCCTAAATCACGATCTCGAATAGAAAACTTCACTCCAATATATCTTTGAATATTATCGCGGTAAATAAACGCCGCACCATCATCTTGATGAATGTCCGCAATTTCTTTCAACGGAATTAAAGAACCTTCCTGCGTAGGCACCATCAGCGAAGCCAAATCATTTTCATCTTTTCGGTATTCCTCAGCATAACGAATTCTGATATCAAATTTCCGTTCACCATCAAAAAGTTCGGAAGCGGTTTTCCCACCAAAAGCAGTTTCTAAAACAGATTGTGCATCTGCAAGCGAAACGCCGTACTGCGCCATCTTTTCGCGATTCAAAACTACGCTGAGTTCCGGCTGACCAATATTTTTAATAATCCCAGGCTCTTTAACACCGTCTACATCTTTCAAAATATCATTGACCTGTTTGGCATATTTATCTAAAGTATTCAAATTATCACCATAAATCTTCACTCCATTTTCTGCCTTGAAACCAGCAACAGCTTCGGCAACGTTATCTGAAATCGGTTGTGAATAATTATAAGTGATTCCCTGATGTTCTTTTAATTTCGTGTCCATCTCTTCGATAAGACCATCCAGTGTAATCTTTCTCTTCCACTTTTCTTTTGGCTGAAGACTCACTGCGAACTGCACAAATCCAAAACCATTCGGATCTGTTCCGTCATTACTTCGGCCCGCTTGCGTCAAGACATCGGTGACTTCTGGAAAACTTCTCAACGTCTTTTTGAGTTCTTCGGTCGTCTTCAAAGATTCTTTTAAACTGACACTCATCGGCATTTCGGCGGTGACCCAAAGTGCGCCTTCATTTAAAGGTGGCAAAAATTCTGTTCCTAAAAATCGGGCAGAAAAAAGCGTTATCCCTAAAAAGACTAAAGAAACCAACAAACTCATTTTTTTATGTTTAAAGGTATAAGCAAGACCTTTCCCAACAATCCGTTCCCAGAATTCTGCGAAAACATTGCGTTTCTCCCGAATGTTTTTCTTTAATAATAAATGAGAAAGAACGGGTACCAAAGTCAGCGTAAAGAGCAATGCGCCTAACAAAGCAAATCCCAACGTAAAAGCCAATGGCGCAAACATTTTACCTTCTACCTTTTGAAACGAAAATATCGGAATAAGAGAGGTAATAATAATTACTTTAGAAAAGAAAATGGCTTTACCTAAACCAATTCCGGTGGTTTTAATCCAACCTCCTTTTGCCATTTTGTTGAATCGTTCCATACCATATTTTTTGGCTTTATGATCGAGCATGACGAAAATCCCCTCGACCATGACGACGGCGCCATCAATGATAATCCCAAAATCTACCGCACCTAGTGACAATAAATTCGCACTCATTCCCGCCATCTTTAAACATAGAAAAGCAAACAGCAAAGACAAAGGAATAATAATCGATACGATAAAAGTCGTTCGCCAATCTGCCATAAAAAGAAATACAATTACCGTAACGAAAACAATTCCTTCAATCAGGTTATGCATAATAGTTTTCGTGGTGAAATCCATTAAATTTTCGCGATTGTAAACCGTAATAATCTTCGTGTCTTTTGGTAAAATCTTATTATTGAGTTCGTCGATTTTTTCTTTAACCAAGTGTAAAACCTCAACAGGATTCTCCCCTTTTCGCATCACAATAATTCCAGCAACAACATCACTTTCATCATTAAAACCCGCCTGACCAACTCGCGGCAAAGAACTTTCATGAACAGACGCGACGTTTTTAATTAAAATAGGATTGCCATGATCATTTTGTATCGTAACGTTTTCGATATCTTGAATTGACTTTAACAAACCAATTCCACGAACAACATACGATTGTCCGTTTTTTTCGATAACATCACCACCTACGTTTAAATTCCCTTGATTAACAGCCTCATAAACCTGAGAAGTCGTCAAATTATATTGCTCCAACTTTCGCGGATCGATACTTAATTCAAATATTTTCTCCTGACCACCAAAAACATTCACATCAGCGACTCCCGGAATTCCACGTAACGCACGATCTACGACCCAAGTTTGTAAAGTCAATAATTCACGCGAATCTTTTTTTGGACTTTCTAAAATGTACCGATAGATTTCGCCGGTTGGTCCGTATGGCGGCTGAACATCGGGTTCGGCACCTTCCGGAAAATGAACGGTTCGTAATTGGTTATTGATTTGTGTTCTGGCAAAAGCATCATCAACGCCATCATCAAAAATAATTTTTATAATGGAAAGCCCAAACATGGTTGTACTTCTGATGCTGGATTTTTTCTGCACAGAACTCATCGACAATTCCACGGGAGTTGTTACAAAACGTTCTACTTCTTCCGCACTTCTACCATTCCATTGGGTAATGATGACTATTTGAGTATTGGTAACGTCCGGGAAGGCTTCGATCGGCATATTTTTAAAACTGACGTAACCAGAGATCGCCAGAAGCGCAACCCAAATAAAAGTAAAGGCTTTATTCTTGAGTGAAAAAGCAATGATATTTTTTATAAATTTATTCATGAATTTTATATTTGCTAAAAACCAATGAGACTTCGGTTTCTTTTAATTGAAATAGAACTTAAATTATTCGTTTAATGATCTGTAGAATAAGAGTTGATTATTGGTCACCACCTTATCGCCTTCTTTAAGTCCATCCGAGATATAAGAAATATTCCCTGTTTGTTTGGCTACTTTTACTTCCTGCACTTTTACATTACTTTGGCTTTTAAACAAAATCACATAATATCGGTTATCATCAAAAATTAAAGCGTTCGACGGAATAGAAAGGGCGGTCGCATCTTCAGTTTTAAATACTTTAATCGTCGCTTTACTTTCAGGAATGAGTTCACCATTCGCATTTTCTAAAACCACTCTTGCCTGCATCGAATTGGTTTCAGGATCGATGATTTTAAAGATCTTATCAATTTTTCCGTGGAATATTTTATCAGGCGCAGTTAAGGTGGAAACTTCCGCTTTCATCCCCAAAGAAATTTTATGAATATCGCTTTGGTTAATATTCAGAATCGCCCAAACATTGGTCGTATTGGCAACATCGAAAATATTATCAGTCCGATCGCTCCTGAGTTGCATGTCTTTATTAATGTTTTTCTCAACAATATATCCACTGATTGGCGAAATCACCGAGTAAATATTTCCTTTACCCATATTGTAAACCTGATTCACCGCTTGCGATCTTCGAAGTTCATCTTCCGCTTTTTGAACCTGGCTTTTCGCTTCCAAGACTTCTCGTTCTGTGCTTAATTTGCCATTGTACATATCTTGCGCAACCCGAAGGTTTTTCTGCGCAACTACCAAATCTGTTTTGGCATCACTCAAATCTTTTTGATAACCGGCAACTTCAGTACTTCTAATCGTGGCAAGCACTTGACCTTTTCTCACGTAATCGCCCAGTTCCGCATTGATGGAAACAACATTACCTCCAACGAGTGGAAAGATATCGATGTACTGATTTTTATCGGCTGCGATTTTTCCAAAAAAACTTATTTCATCTTTAATGTATTCGTTTTGAACATCTACTACGGTGGTTGATTTCATCATTAAATTACTAATAACAAAGCCTTTTGCTGCTTCTATATCTTTTTTATCATCCTCTTTTTTACAGTTTATTAAAGTAAAAAGGGCAAGTAAAATGATTAAATTTTTCTTCATGGTTAATTGAAAATAGGAGTTTGTATAAGTTGGTTTAATTGTTCAGCCGAGATCACGACCTGCTTTTTGATTTCGTCGATTTGCAAAACGGTTTCTTTGTAACTGGTCGTAAAATCTGTGAAATCGATGAGACTGATATTTCCTTTTCTGAAATTATCCTGCATTCCTTTATAAACTGCATTCAAATTATTAAGGTCAGTTTGCTCAATACCGAAATATTGATCATAATTATTCTGCCAGTTTTGATAAGCCGCTGTAATCTTATTTTCCAGTTCTTGCTTTTGGTAGTCGGTATTTTTCTGACTTTGTTCGATTAAAATCTGGGCTTTCTGAACATTTCCTTGATTTTGCTTCCATAAAGGAATCGGAATTCCGACGGTGAAATTAATTTCATTGTGAAAAATCCCACTATTTTGATTCCATTGTAGTCCGCCAGTAACATCGGGCGTATTTAATGATTTTTGCCATTTGTAATAGGACTTGCTATTTTCAATGGATTTTAAAGTGTACAAATAATCGGCATTATGTTCTAAGCCGATCTTTTTTAATTCATCTAAAGAAATTAGAGGTTGATTTTTAATCAGTAACTGAACTTCATCTTCCGACATTTCAGGAATAATAGTATCGCTGATGCCGGTTAAAGTGTGGAGATTTTGTAGTTCAGTAAAAATAGAATTTCTAATTTGTAATTTCTCATTATTAAGATCCAAAACCATTGACTGTAATCTTACTTGATCTTTGAGCGCGATGTTTCCTTTTGCTGTTTGAACTTTATAGGCTTTGACCAAATCAGTTAAAAAACTCAACTGACTGTCGATATTTTCTAATTTTTTTTGATCAAAATAAATGGAATAAAAACTTTCCCGCAGTTGCGATTTAAGTTCAAATAACAATTGATTAAACTGAAGTTGGGATAACTCCTTATTGGATTTTGCAAACTCTACCTCATTTTTTCTTTTTCCGCCCAAAAGGAAAAGTTGCTGAACTGCTAAACTTTTACTCGGTCCAAGATTAAGAAAGGTGTTGTTTTCAGGATTAAAAATATTTGCTTCAAAAGAGGCTTGCGGAAGTTCCCAGATTTTCGCCTGAACAATATCTGCATCGGCTGCCGAAATATTGTATTGTTGGGCGATGAGTTGTAAATTGTTTTTAACAAAAGATTGCTCTGCTTGCTGAAGGCTGATTTTTTGCTGTGAAAAAGCCCAGGAAGAAACCAGCAAAGCGATCAAGATTATTTTATTCATATTAGTCCTTTTTAAGAAGGGCAAAAATGAAGAGTTAACCTTAAAAGAAACTTAAGTTAACCTTAAAAAAAACTTAAAAAGCAAATCATCAATCTTTAAACCGCAAAAGAGACAAAAGGTAAATGGAAAAAGGATTTCAAAAGAATGCAAAAAAAAGGATGACCATTATAGCATTCACCTTTTACATACTTTTGAATAACTTAATGCTTCAAAACTTTTGTAAATCTTTTGCTGTAAAAAAAAACTTAAAAAGTTACAATGGAAAGTTAATCATGAAAATATTTTGGTTGGGTGAGGCACTTTGATAAGTGATCGTCGCTTTGTGATATTCCAGAATTCGTTTTACAATTTTTAATCCTAAACCAGAACCGGAAGTTTTTTGTGAATTGCTTCCTCTCATAAATGGATCGAACAAACGCTTTTGTTCTTCTGCAGAAATAGTGCTGCCAAAACTCAGAACATTTACAGTTAAAGAATGAAGAGATTCCTCAATCGTTACATTGACGAAATCGTTGTCTGTATAAATCGCAGCATTTTTAAACAAATTAATAAATACAATTTCCAATAAAGATTTCACTCCTTGAATAGTAAGTTGAGAACTTTCTATACTGTGGTCAGAAATTTGAAAATCCATTTTCAGCTTCGGGAAGTTTTTCTCTACTTTTTGGTAAGCATCAAAAATGACTTCATCAATTCTAACTTCTTCATAAATGGTCTGAATATTTTCTTTGTCAAATTTCGTCAAAACCAAAAGCGAATTCGTAAGATCAGACAGCTGAAAAACCTCTTTTGAAATCTGAGTCAATACCGCTAAAGTTTTGGGCGAATGTTGTTCTGCCTTTTTTAAATTTTCTAATTGAAAAGCCATTCTCGTTAAAGGCGTACGGATTTCGTGAGAAGCACTAGCAGTAAAATCTTTCTGAGATTGAAATACATCATTCAAACGAACAATCATTGTATTAAAAGATTGTGCTAAAACACCAATTTCATCGTTGGAAGCTTTCACAGGAATCTGATTAGTGAGTTTATGTGCCGTAACTTCTGAAATCTCTTTCTTCAGTTTTTCTAAAGGTTCCAAAAATCTACCGATAATATAATAACAGAAAAACCAAATAAGCGCAATACTCAAGAGATAAGAAAAAACCAAAAGATATTTAAGATAAGCCAATTTTGACTGACCAGATGTATCTATCGCGCTGGTAATGATATAGTAATTTTTACCATGAATCCTTCGTAAAGCTGCATAAGTTTCGGGATCTGTATTTTCAGTATAAACAGTCTTTTCGCGGTCTAATCTTGCAAGCAATCCATTTTCCCAACTTACATTTTGATCTTTGAGCGTGCTGTAAAGCAATTGTTTTCGAGCATCAAAAATGATAATGTTTTCATCGAACAGAATATTATCTGCATTCTCACTAAAAACGATAGGACCTTGTTCTTTAAAGCCGTCCGATTGTGAAATAAAATTGGTCGTAAAATCTAGCCTCTTTACAAATCGTTCTTTAAATTCTTCCCGTCGAAACGAATTAAACGATACATAAATAGTTGTCATTACAATACCAAAAAGCAATGAAAACGCAATGCTGAGATTCAAGGCGATCTTACGCTTCAGAGATCTCATTTATAAGGCATTTAAATAATAACCATAGCCTGAACGGGTATGAATGAGTTTAACATCGAAATCCTTATCAATTTTCTTTCTTAAAAAATTGATGTAAACTTCAACGGTATTGGTATTGGTATTAAAATTCTGTTCCCACACGTGTTCTGTTATTTGCATTTTAGAAACTGTTCTACCTTGTGCTTCTGCCAGAAAAACCAACAATTGAAATTCCTTTACCGTCAAGGCAATTTCCTGTCCACCGCGAAAAACTTTCTGATCGGTTTTGTTAATAGTAAGATCTTCTATCGAAAAAATTTCGTCAACGATTTTATCCTGGGTATTATTTCTTCTCACTAAAGATTGAATTCTCATCAATAATTCTTCAAACTGGAAAGGCTTCACCAGATAATCATCAGCCAGTCGATTAAACGCATCTTTCTTATCGGATAAGTCACCGTAAGCAGAAATCATAATGATTGGCGTGTTTTGATCCTCTTCCCGTATTTTCTCACAGACTTCCAAGCCGTTTATTTTAGGCACATTGATATCGAGCAAATAAATATCGTAGGAATTTTGTTGAACTTCCTGTAAAAAGAGATCACCGTCGTAGACTTTTTTCACCTCAAAGTCACTGGTCTCTAAAAAAGCAGCCAGTTCGGTGGAGAGAATAAGATCATCTTCTAACAAAAGGATTTTCATAATAAGGATTGAAAAGTAAATTTAGTGAAATTTAAGCATAAAAAAATCTCTCTTAAAAAAGAGAGATTAAAATAGAGCCAACTATGAGATTTGAACTCACGACCTCTTCCTTACCAAGGAAGCACTCTACCCCTGAGCTAAGTCGGCAAAAAGACTAAAAAAAAATCACAAGCCGCTGTATTGGTTGTGATTTTTTAGAGCGGAAGACGAGGGTCGAACTCGCGACATTCAGCTTGGAAGGCTGACGCTCTACCAACTGAGCTACTTCCGCATTTTTGTTTCCAAAAACTGTTGGTAAACGGTTTGCAAATCTACAATTAAATTTACAATCTCGCAAGAAAAAATTAGAAAAAAATGTGGGGAGAGTAGGATTCGAACCTACGAAGTCGTAAGACAGCAGAGTTACAGTCTGATCCATTTGGCCACTCTGGAACCTCCCCAATTTTTATTTTTTCCTATGAGCCTCCAGAGGGACTCGAACCCACGACCTGCTGATTACAAATCAGCTGCTCTAGCCAGCTGAGCTACGGAGGCAAAATTTTAAAGAACTACTTATCTGTTTTTGCGAGTGCAAATATAGTGATTTATTTTAGACCTACAAGCTTTTTTTAGCTTTTCTTAAAAAAAAATTTGTAGAAATAAAGAACTATTTATCTGTTTTTGCGAGTGCAAATATAACATAGTTTATTTTAAATCTACAAATTTTTTAAGGCTTTTTTTAAAAAAATTTTTAAGCCAATTCTTTTTTCTTGATTAACAGCTTTTTAGCAGTTTCAGCACAAAGATCAATACTCTCTTCAAAGGACGCAGAAGTCTTTTTAACGACAATATCATCACCTGGAACCTCTAATTTA
Organism: Kaistella flava (ex Peng et al. 2021); assembly: GCF_015191005.1. Classification (NCBI taxonomy): domain Bacteria; kingdom Pseudomonadati; phylum Bacteroidota; class Flavobacteriia; order Flavobacteriales; family Weeksellaceae; genus Kaistella; species Kaistella flava (ex Peng et al. 2021). The sequence continues at coordinate 2,311,143 of NZ_CP040442.1, forward strand.
ATCTCTGCGGTCTTATTTTCTTTATCTCCTGTATTTTCAACTTTTAAGAAAACTTGACAACCATGGATCTTATCATAAAAGGTTTCTAACTTACTTAGTTTCTTTTCTAAATACTCTTCAAGTGGTGAGTGTGGAGTCAATCCTATTGACTGAACTTTAATTTTCATAATCTAGATTTTTTTGCGCTCTAGGATGAGCATTGTTAAACACTTTCTTTAGTTGTTCGATATTCGCCGTGGTATAAACCTGAGTTGACGCCAAAGACGAATGCCCCATTAGTTTCTTCACTTTAGAAATCTCAGCCCCATTCTCTAAAACATGAGTTGCAAAACTGTGTCTTAATATATGAGGGCTTCTTTTCGTCTTCGAAGTAACAAGACTAAGGTAGGAATTTACAGCAGAGTAGACAAATTTATCATTGAGTTTTTCACCTTTCTTACTCACGAAGAAATACATCTCGCTCGCTTCCAACGGTTTTCTTTTAGTTAAATAATCTTCAAAACTTTGAATAAGTTTCTCGGAAATAGGAATGATTCGAGATTTATTCCCTTTACCAATTACTTTGATTTCTTTCTTACTAAAGTCAACATTATTAAATAAAAGACTTGTTAATTCCGCTTTCCGCATTCCGGTTTGGTACAAAGTCTCTATGATTAACTCTTTTAGAAAACTTCCGTCTTTAGGTTTTCCTTCTATTGATTTAAGATCCGACATTTCCTCTTCGGAAAAGGGAATTTGTTTTTCGGCGTAAAATTTTAAGGATTGAATATTCTCCAGTGGTGAAACCTTAACGTCACCAACTTTCAATAGAAAGAGGAAAAAACTTCGCAAAGAAGAGAGCTTTCTATTAATGCTGCGTTTAGAAATTTTCGACGCACTTAATTCGGTCATGAAATTTCTAATGACTTTTTTATCCACTTTCGTAAAATCATGATGAGCTTCTGTTTTCAAAAGAAAAACAGAGAAATCGGATAAATCCTTGCGGTAACTCGTCACTGTATGTGGCGAATACCGTTTTTCTACTTCAATATATTCTAAGAATCGTTCTATCATTTACTATATATAACAAAAAATCACCTTCCAAATATAAGTATTTGAAAAGTGATTAAGATATTTTCGTAAAGAAAATTTTCTTTAAGCTTGTTCTTCGATGCTCAAGTTTCTTTGTTTGTAAGCTGCTTTGGTATTAGAAGCTCTCTTCACAACTGAAGGCTTATTGAATTGTTGACGACTTCTAAGAGCTCTGATAGTTCCTGTTTTGTCGAATTTTCTTTTGTACTTTTTTAAAGCTCTGTCGATGGATTCACCATCTTTTACTGGGATTATTAACATAATTTACATCTCATTTTGGATTGCAAAAGTAAGATTTTTTTCTGAATTGACAAATTATTTTACTATTTTTAAACTCAATAAATTAAAATGATGCAACCCGACTATAAAGTAATCAATGCTTCTGCTGGATCTGGAAAAACTTATGCGCTGGTTCAGAACCTGTTAGCCATTTGTTTAAAGTATCCTTCTCAAGCTGATAAAATCAGAAATATTTTGGCTCTGACTTTCACCAACAAAGCAGCCAATGAAATGAAGCACCGAATTATCGATTGGCTGAAAAAGTTTTCGCTTGACACTTACGATTCAAATAATGACCTCATCAATATTCAGGAAAAATTAAAAAATGAAGGCTTCAATATTCCTTTAAAGGACTTGCATGAGCGTTCTAAAAAAATGCTCGATTACGTTCTACACCACTACTCTACTTTAAACATTGGAACGATCGATAAATTTAACGCGAAACTGGTCAGAAGTTTTGCACAGGAATTAGGTTTAGCCCAAAATTTTAATTTAGAAATTAATCCCGAACCTTTCCTCATTGAAGCCGTTGATAAAATGCTGGAAGACATCGGTGAGGAAAATAAAATTTCTGAAGCTTTTATGGATTTTGTGAATTACACTTTGGATAATAATGACAGAATTGACCTTAATAAAACGCTTTATAATTCAGCCAAAGAATACGTTCAGGACAAACATTATTTTCAATTAAATGAAAACAAAGATTTCGACTGGGAAGTTTATGAGCATACGAAAAAGAATCTGCGGAAAAGCATCAAAGACTTAAGAGAAGATTCCATAAAAATTGCGGAAGAAGTATTGAGTTTACTACTGGAAAAGGATTTAGAAATCGGTGATTTCGCTGATGGAAAGAATGGAATCGGTGGTTTTTTCGAAAAGTTTCTGGGTAAGAAAATTCCTCTTTTATATGAAACTATCGAGCAGGAAGAAGGGCGAGCAGAGAAAATTAGAAAAGGAGCTTCCTCTAAATCAAAACATAAAGAATCCGAAATTTTTGAAATATTAGATTTTTTATTAGAACATCGAAAAAAAATCATCAACAATCACGTTGAAGCAGAAAAGAAACAAAAAATTCTAAATGCGCTTTTACCTTTAAAAGTAAATAAAGATATTCAGGATAAACTGGCTGAAATTGAACAGGAAAATGACTTGGTCTTGCTGTCGAAATTCAACATTATGATTCATGAGAATCTGCGTGAAGAGCCCACTGCTTTTATTTATGAAAAAATTGGAACTAAATTCTCGCATTATTTCTTTGATGAATTTCAGGATACTTCTTTATTGCAATGGCAAAATTTTCTTCCGTTAAGAGATCATGCAGTTTCCCAAGAACACATGAGTTTTACTTTGGTTGGTGATCCAAAACAAAGTATCTATCGTTTTCGTGGTGGTGATTCTCAACTGATGCTGGATATCATTAATAAAAAAGAGAAATCCCCCGTTTTCGCTCAACTTGAAAATCTGGAAAACAATTATCGAAGTGCAAAAAACATCGTTGATTTCAACAATCAGCTTTATCAATATCTATCAGAATTTACAGAAAAAGAACATCAGGAAATCTTTGGAAAAGGTTCGCAGCAAGAAGCTAAATCCAATATGGAAGGCCGAGTACGAATGAATCTTATTGAAAATGCGAGTAAGAAAATTGTATTTTATGAAGAGGCCACCGAAAAAATGCGCGATGATATCGAAAGCTGTTTAGCAAATGGTTACCGATTTTCAGACATTACGATTCTCTGTCGTGGGAATTTTGACATTTTCACTTTTTCTCAATTATTAGGAAATTTAAAAGTCAATTATAAAGGTGAGGAAGTTTATATCAAAACGATTTCAGAATCGGGCTTGACATTGAATTTATCGCTGACTTTATTAGCCTTGACAGAATTTTTAAAGTGGGAAGAAAACCCAAAGAACTTTCAGTTTGCTGTTAAAATGCTTTATTATCTAAAGGTTTTAGGTAGAATAGAAATGGAAGATTTCAGCAATGAAATTATGGAGATATTGGCTTTGAAAACCAAATCAGAAATGGAAGTTTTGATTGCAGAAAAATATGGATTAAAATTACAGTCAAAGGATTTACTTCAACTGAATCTCTATAATTTCATCGAACATTTCTTACATGAGTTTTCGGTAAAAGATAAGGAAACCGATTTCCTTTTTAATTATCTTGAAATGCTATATGGCTATTCTCAAAATGCAGGTTCTACTCTTAAAGAATTTTTGAAATATTGGAATGAAGAAGCCAACAGCAAAACCATACAAGCTTCTGAAAACGTAGATGCTGTGAACATTATGACGATTCATAAATCAAAAGGTTTGGAATTCCCGGTGGTACTTTTACCAATGAAAAATGCGGCAGGTTCGAAAAAAAGCAGTTATTGGTTTGGAACAAGTTCTGAAGAGCAACTCAATTCTGTGAACGTCAATTTCTTCGATTCGTCGCTGGAAATTTATGATAATGAAATCGCCGAATTTAATTATGAAAATTCTTATCAGGAAAAAATTGACAATTTCTGTTTGCAATATGTAGCGACAACCAGAGCGGCAGAACAGCTTTTCTTCTATATTGAAAAACCGAATAAATCTGCCAATCATTTAGAAATCTATGATTTTTTAGAATCGAAAATTCCGCGTGATGAAACTGGCGAACCATCTTTATCATTTGATTTATATGAAGTTTCAGCAGAACATTTAAAAAAGAAAAGCGAGAAAAAAAGTACCGAATTTACCACCAAAGCAATTCATCTTACTTCTGAAAAAGATAAATATCCGGATGCGATTAAAATCGCAACACCGACGAAAAACTATCAAAATCGCGTAGAAAAAGTTCGAATGGGAATTTTTACACACGAAATTTTAGCCCGAATTAACACGGCAAAAGATGTAGAGAAAGTGTTGGAAAGTTATCTTTTGGAAGGAACCATTACCAACGATGAGAAAGCCCAAATCAATGATCGGATTTTCAATATCATTAATAATGAAAACTATTCGAAGTATTTCAAAGAAAACCAAGTCGTAATCAATGAAAAAGATATTATGATTTCTGAAAACGGAACCTCATCAATCTATCGTCCGGATCGATTGATAGAAACCGAAGATGGAATTATTATCATCGATTTTAAAACCGGTGATGAACTTGAAAAGCATCAATTACAATTGGATGAATACCAATCGGTTTTAGAAAAACTAGGTAAGAAAGTAATAGAATCCCAAATCGTTTATGTATAAATAAAAAACCTGTCTCATGAACGAGACAGGTTTTTTATTTCAAAATTTTCAAGCTATTTATAACTTCTTCACAGCGGTTACAACTTGCGCTTCCATTTTGGTTACATTGTCGTAAATCTGCGTAAAGGCTGGATAATATTCTTTCGGGAAAACCGTATCATCAATCTGAATCGTGGTTTCAACGGTCAATTTATTTCCATTTTGAGTCACTGCATAAGTGTATTGTATTGAATTATCTTCCGTTCTAAATTTCTTAGAAGCTGGCACATTTTCAAACACGTAATTATCGGGAAGAGTGATGGTCACTTTCTTCACTCGATCGTAGGCAGAATAAAATTCAATCGGCGCCCGTCTTGCTTCTTTTTGATCATAACCATGGTTTTGAGAATATAAAAACAACAATGGATTAAATACTAATTTGTTCCCAATAGTATCCACAAAAGTATCTGACGAAAAATCGAAACTGGTTTCAAAATCATTATTATCCTGCAATCCGTGCTTCATATTGGTATAAGGAAACTTGTATTCATCCTGATAATTTTTAGCAAAAGTTTTTTCATCATCAGAATAATTTTCATTGGCAATCATCGCATATAATTTGGTGTCGCGATCGGCAAAACGTCCTTCGAAAGTTCCAGCAGGAGTTAATTTAGCATCTACAGAAAGTACCGTTTTACTAACTTCAGGGAAGAAAATATTTATTTGTTTCGCATCATTTTTCAACATCAGGATTCCATAATGATTTAAGGCTCGTGGCGAAATCATATTAATTGCGGTCAATTTAGAAGTGCCATCCAAAAGATAAACTTTATCTTTTTCTGTAAAACACGCCAACACAAAATTAAGTTGAGTTATCGACGGGTTATACGCCACCAATAATCCTCTTTTTACCGTTGAAAGCACAACAGGATCAGCGTCAACATCTGCACTTCTTAAAAGCATTGTTAGCAGAAGATTAATTTCAGCAGTATTTCCAATTTTCGTAGTCAAAAGGTTTTTAATTCCTTTATCCGTAAAGACTTCATCTTCCTTATTCCAAGTGTAATTTTTCTGTACAAATTTCAGAATAGCATTTGCTTTTTCCATATTGGTTGGCAACGCTAAAATCTCTGCTGGAAGAACATTTTTAACCAAATTCTGTTTTTTCAGTTGCAAACCAAAATCATCATGATCATAAAGCCTTTTCTGAATATCATTCCATGAAAGAGAATACGTTTTAAAAACATTATTAATCATGGTAGAATTAAGTTCAGCCTTAATACCGGTTTTGTAATTATTATTATTCAGAACATATTTTTCATCTTTAAAAGCAGGAAGCTTTTCGTAAGCAAAACGATAGGTTTGATATTCTCTTCCGTATAATTGTTTTTCACCAGAATCACGATGATTAGGAGATATACTCCCTTTATAATTAATTGAATACCCAAGCGGTTTTGGAGTATCAAAGACATATTCTACATATTTCACCGGAATTTCTTCCTCGATTAAAACCCTTGGTGTTGACGATAAAAACGGACTGTAAAGGGTATAAGAATATTCTACGACAGAACCATTTTTCACATTTGCATAAGCGAATTTTGTAATCGTAAAGTTCTTATCTTCTTTGGATTTAAACTTCTCATCTCTTTCTATTTTCGTAGAAACTTTTTTACCATTTTCCCAGTTGTAAGTCAATGCTTTTAAATTGCTCAGCGTTTCTCTATCTCCTCTTCCATTGTCAAAAACTGCAATTTCATGATCCAGATATTTACCTGCATTATCTTTATTATAGATTTTTACCCGCTGTACAATTTCTTGCGTTAAATAACCATTATAATCAATCACATAATGAACAGACCGATACAGAACTTCTGCCGGTGCATCTGCTTCTATTTTAGACTGAGTGCTTTTTAAATCCTCATCAGAAATTTTGGGATCGTTAAGAAATTTATGTTGTGAATAAAGGAAACTCACCAAAAAGCATCCAATAAAAAGAGATAGTTTTTTAATCATATTTTTGATATTAAAATTTTAGTATTGTCTTTGCTCGCTGTTTTCTTTCGGAATTCGACATAATCTTTAAATTTCTCTTTCGGATAGATGCCTTTTTTAATGGTTAAAATTCTTCGAACCAATAATTTTTCACCGTTCATTTTATAAGCAAGCGAATAAGCACCAAATTCTGTAGAAAAATCTGCAGTCTCGGGAAGGTTTGCAAATCGGTATCCAACTGGTGCCGTGAATTCTATTTCGTAATCATCCTGAAAAGGAAAAGCGGTTTCGAAGGGAAGCTTTCTTTCTGTATTTGAACTAAAAGTACTTGACTGATAAAAAGGCATGGCCGGGAAAAATAAATCATTACCCAATTTCTTAGAAAAACTTTTTGCCTTCAAATTTAAATCATAACTGATTTTCGCGTTATCTCTGTTATTAGAAAGATTCTGAATGGCGATCTGATCAATTTGTAAATTATAATGTCTATTTTTCAGCGCTTCCTGAATTTCATCATTTTTCAAACTAAGCAATCTAAGATTCGTATCATACTGTCCACCCGTGAATTCAAAATTCGCATCTGAAGTAATAGTGCCATCTTCTGCTAATTGTACTTTGGCAACCATTAATTCTTTACTTTCTTCTGGCTTATATGTTGGAGTATCAATGATTTTAATTCCATTTTCATCAACAGCTAAAACATTTCTGTTGTGCGACGAATAGGAAAGATGATTGAACGCAACTCGTTGAGAAGTATTCTCTAACCAAATTGGATTTTTCTCAGTTGGGACCATTAGAATAACATGATTCCCTGAAAGCTTAGGAAAATCTTTATCAAAACTAATCACTGAATCATCATTATAAATCACAGAATAATAAGAAGGAATTCCTGCGGCAGTAAGTAAAGTCCGCATATAATTGGTAAGTGCTTTACAATCACCATAACCTTTTTTGCCCACTTCAGACGCTGGCATCGGTTGCCAACCACCAATTCCCATTGCGATCAAAACATAACGGGTTTTGTTCTGCATATACTGATAAAGCGTTTTTACTTTTTCAGAAGTAGTTCCCGTTAGATTAAGTGCAGCAACTTCTGCAGAGATCTCAGGCGTAACTTGTGAAACCGGAGTTATTAATTGGTTATAATACCATTTACCGAAACTGTTCCAATCAGTAAGATCTCCTTGTTTGCCAGCTAAAGAAAATTTCTCTGGAGAAAATTCTACGGTCGGAATTAAATAATCTAAACTCGGCGATAAATCTTCATGCGTAATGGCAGGAATATTTTGGTAAGAATACTTCCAAACGCTTCCTTCTTTTGATTCTGAAACTTTACCTAATGGTTTATCATTAATTTTAGTTCGAATTGTAATTCCAGAATTATTGGTAACGCTAAAGTTACTTTTCTCCACTGCAACATTGTAACTGTTAATTGGTGAAAAACGGCTTAGATAAACCGTATTGGATGTACTTGTTTCATAAGACGTTTTCAGCGTAAAAGGATATTTTGTTGAAATCGTTCTTAGGACCAAAATCCGATCATCTACGTACAAGCCAGCACTTGGATTGTTGGTGTAATCAGAGAAATCTTTCTTGGCAAAAGTTTTAATCAACTTCCCGGACGCATCATACATTTCAACTTTAATATTGCTTACTCTGGTCGTAGGATTATAGGGTATAAAAACCGTTGAATAACGATCTCCCGCAGAACTCATAATCGTCACAACGTGCGTTTCTTTCACCGCCATATCGTTAACCGATTTCAGATTGTACTCTTCAGAATGCTCTCTAATAATTGCATTGGCATTCACAAGAAGATTTTCGGGTATTGACGCAACAGCATAATCCTGCGCGAAACTCAACAATGAAAAAACGGTGAAGCACAGTTGGTAGATTTTGGTCATACGTAAATGTTTATGAATTAATTGGTTAATTCGCTGCGGGCACAAAAACGCGCTGAGCAAGTTCCTGATCAAAAAGGTATAAGGCCGATGGATTTTCGCAAACCATATTGATTTTGGTCACCAATGAAGAAGCACTCGCTTCCTCTTCTACCTGTTCGGTTACAAACCATTGCAGAAAAGAAACAGTGGCAAAATCACCTTCATCATTAGCATTCTTTAAAATATTAAAAATACTTTTCGTTACGATTTTTTCGTGCGCCAAAGCTTTTACAAAGATATCGGTTGCATCGTCAAACTGGTAAGGTGGCTGCTCGATCGCTCCCATTTTGATTTCTGCACCAACATCGTTTAGGTAATCAAACATTTTGTCGGCGTGCATTAATTCTTCTTTGCTTTGAATACGGAAATAGTTGGCAATTCCGTCTAAATCTCTGGCAGAAAACCAGGCAGACATTGATAAATAATATTGTGCTGCGTATTGTTCATTGGTAATTTGGTCGTTAAGCAAGTCTGCTATTTTTGTACTGATCATTTTTAAATTCAATTTAAACAAATATATCAAAATTTGAACACAAAAAAAAGCGGAACATATGTCCCGCCTAACATTAAAAAATAAAATTATGAGCTTGTTAATTTGCCTGTTGCATTTTCGTCATTTTTTTCCCTTTCATCATTTTTCCTCTATTTTGCATTTGCGTTTGTTTTTGGGCTTGCCATTTTGTGTATTGGTCAGGAGTTAGAATTTGTTTCATTTCTTTACTATACTCATTTTGCTCCATTTGCCATTGATCCATTTTAGCTTTTCTTTCTGCCTGTCTTTGTGGTGTATTCTTTTTCATTTCCGCCATCTTTTGATCTTGTACCATTTTAATTTGGTCAACCTGAGCATCAGTAAGATTTAAATCGGCTTGCATCATTTTTAGTTTATCCATTCTTTTCTGCTCCATTTGAGCTGGATCCATTTTCTGCATTTTTTGCATTTGCTGTGCCATTGCGAAGGTTCCCATTGCTACGAACGCTACGCTTAAAATTAATTTTTTCATTTTGTAGAATTTTAGTTGTTTAAATGATTTATAATGGTTTGATAAGTAAAAAACACCTTAGTTAAAGCAAATAATCATAAATTTTTGTTAAAAAGAATGATTTTAATGTAATCCCGAAACCCCTAAAATTTCGTCAAAAAGAAAGAGAGCAGTTCTTTTTCAAAAACTGCTCCCCATCATTATTAACATTAAAATCTAAAATTATCGGGCGGTAAATCTATGACCCGAGTTTCTTGAACTTGAACTAGAACTTGGCGTTCTTGATTCCATATTTTGATGACCACGATTTCCAGAGTTACTTTCCATTCTTCTGGTAGGCGTGCTGTTTCTTGGACTTTCCTGTCTGCTTTCTGTATTATTTCGAAGGCCTCCATTATTTACTCGCGGTTGCGATTCTGATCTAACATTGTTATTTCTGGTATTCCCCATTTGATTTCTAACTCCATTATTTCCTGAATTGTTATTTTCAGGTCTGATGGAATTATTTCTCGAACTGTTTCCAGGATTAACACCATTATTTCTAAATCCGTTATCTCGCGTTCCATTTGAATTTGCAGTTTGTCCACTTCTTCTAACTGGCTGAAAACCGATATTCTGTCTTGGATTACTTTGATGATACTGAACTTTATTTACTCTATAAACATTGATGTTTATATTTCGGTATCTCGGTACTACATAAACATTTCTTGCATAATGTCTCCTGTTATAATTCTGATAATAGACAACCGGACTGTAACCGTGATAATAATTATTCTGGAATACAAGGAAAATACTTGGTCCTAAAATTCTTTGTATTGCATAAAACCGATCGTAATACCATCTGTCTGGATTGTATTGATAATAAGAATTCCACGATGCGTAAGTTGGATAACGGTCATTCAACATCATAATCTGCCGCACTTGATAAGGTGATAATCTGTGTGCTGCAAAAAACTGATTCCAGTTGACATCATAAATACTTTTGCGGTAATCATTATAATAATCTTTGTACAAATCGCTGGTATAATAGTCTGCTGGATATTGATAATAATAGTCATCAGGGAAATAAAACTCATCATCGTTATCTCCATAATTACTAACTCCCGAACCGTTATTATTTGGATAAGAATCCGGATAGTTTTGAGCGGAAACCAATGTCATCAAAAACACGGATAATCCAAGTAGTATCTTTTTCATTAAAAACTTCTTTATTAAATTAAATATTTAACTAATATCGAAATAACGCGCCATTATTTTAATTGAATTTAATTATCATTAAAAAAATAAACAACTATCTCTTTACTGTTACATTCTTTGGATAACAAAATAAAAAAGAAGTTAAAACCTAAGTCTAACTTCTTATATAAAACACTGATTATCAGTATTTAAAATTTAATAAAATCTTATTTAATCAAGATACAAATATTTTTAATTTATATCTAAATTCGATTAGAATCAGTAATCCAACTTGCAATTTTCTTATTAAAATCTTCTTTGCTTAAAAGCTCTTCTACATTCAAGTGCATTCTATATCTCCAGTAATGCGGGAAAACCGCAGGATTATTAATTCGCTCTTCGTCCATATTTGGATTGGTTAATTTTTTATCTGTGGCTAAAAATTCCTGGATTGGGAAAATCGCCAACATCGCTTCATTAAAAAGATGTTGCTTCATAATCATTTCCGCCACCTGAGGTTCTAAATCCCACGGCGCTGTTCCGTACTGACCAAGCTGTTCATGGAAATACTTACAACTTAATTCTCGATCCTCGTGCCACCATTGCCTCAGCGTAGAACTGTCATGTGAACTAGCCGTAACCACATTCATATAATCAGCGTGTTTCGGATTATACCACGGAATATTATCCGACGGCATTCTCTGAACTTTCAAGGCAGTAATTCCCAACTGATCCATCACTTGCGGAACTGATTCCGGCACCAAACCTAAATCTTCACCACAAATTAACATGTCCGTCGCATTCAAAATTACAGGAAGTTTTTCCATGGCTTTAGCATACCACAAACCATCTTGTCTTTTGAAGAAGTAATCGACATACAAATCAGATAATTTTCTTTTTTCGTCGTCATTCAGATATTTATAAGATTCAGTTTTTTCAATATTAAATCTCGGGTGATAAACAATCTCGTCTTCACTTAATTTTTCTTCCAGGAAAAGAACATTCGCAGCCAATGAAATCAAACGTTCTTCTGACAAACCTTGAGGATTTGTTTTAAAATAATCCGTTAATTTTCTTTGAGAGTCAAACTCTTCTTTAAAGAAATACGTTCCATCAAAATGACTATTCATAAAATGGTTTAATATTCCGTCTCTATCTTCGCCGAAAGAATCCCAAAGAATCTGATCATTGATAAATGGTTTGCAATATCGATCTTCATTAAAGGAAATTCCTCTCGCCGCAAACTCTTCAATTTTCACGGGAACAGCTGGATAAAAATAGCCTAAAATCCCTTGCGTCGCACTCATCGGCATTCTCCAGATTCTAAAGAAACCAAGAATGTGATCAATTCGCATCGCATCGAAATATTGCTCCAACGCTTTGAAACGGTTTTTCCACCAACGGTAACCATCTTCTTTCATCGCTTCCCAGTTATAAGTTGGAAATTCCCAATTTTGACCAAGATCGGTAAACTGATCTGGCGGTGCTCCAGCCTGAAAATCCATTCCAAACAATTCTGGTTCCGCCCAAGCTTCTACGGAATGTCTGTAAATCCCAATCGGCAAATCTCCTTTTACCGAAATTCCCAAATCGTGGGTGTAATCAATCGCGTCTTTTAATTGCAAATGAAGTTGATACTGAACCCAAGAATGCAGCATCGACATTTCATATTCTTTACTTTTTGGTAAAAAGAAAGGGGCAATTTTTCCTGCGATATATTTCTTGTGGGTTTTCCAGTCGTTAAAATTGGGCGTTTTATATTTATCTCTTAAGACACAAAAAGCCGCATATGGAATCAACCAATCTTCATTTTCTTTAATGAACTTTTTAAAGTTTCTGTCTTTTAAAATTTCTTCTTTATTTGCTTCAAAAATGATGGTAATGTATTTCCATTTTCCAGAAATCATTTGTTCGTAGTCAATCAGACTTAAAGCATTTAAAGCTTCTTTTTCAGTTTTAAATTCTTGAATTAAATCTTTTGATAAAGAATATTCTAATTTTTCAATTGACAAATATTGAGGATGAAGTGCGTAAACAGAAATTGCAGCGTAAGGATAAGAATCCGTCCAGGTATAATTCGCAGTTGTATCATTAATCGGAAGAATCTGTAAAACCGAAAGGTTTGTTTTAGCTGCCCAATCAGCCAAATTTTTCAAGTCTGGAAATTCACCAACTCCAAAACCATTTTCTGTTCTCAAAGCAAAAACAGGAACGGCAACTCCAGCTGCGTGATACATTTCAAAAGACTTGAATTTGAAAAAATGATCGGCTTCTATTTGAAGAATATTTTTTTCAGCATTTGGTAAAGCCCAACGGTTGTCGCCATATTCGATATCGAAAACTTCACCAGAATCGGTATTCATCAATCCATATTTGTATTCAATCATTTGATTTTCTGGAATTTCAACTGCCGCTTCCCAGATTCCAAAATCGGTTTGCGACATTGGAACGGTTTTTAAATATTGCCAGTTTCCAAGTGCTTCACAATTTCCAAGAATTACAACTTGCCAGTTCGGCTGATAAATTGGTGCTTCTAAACGGAAAAGATGCGTGTGCTTTTTTAAGACTGCAACTTTCTCCGCTTTGAAATTACGAAGTTTATTTTTTAGGATTTTATTATTCAAATAATTTTCTGGGAAATTTTTGGCATTCCAGAAATCATTGATGATGAATTCATCGTAGTTATGTGGGAAATTTAAATGGTGTAAAGAAAACTCTTCATCTAGAATTGAACCCTCTTCATTCACCAACTGATATTTATAAGAAATCGATTTCGAAAAATAATCTACTTCCGCAGACCAGTTTCCGTTATCGGTATATTTTAAGGCGTGAACTTTTCCTTCTGCTCCTTCTTCAAAGACGCAAACTTGCACATTCTCACCGACTTTCGTTCTGAAATTGATATTAAGATATAGTTTCATAAAAGGTATTCTTTAATGATTGCAATTTAGGTAAATTTTGATGAATTAATGAAGAGAATACGCTTCCTTTAAATTTAATAATTTCAGTTTATCAATTATAAATCAATACGTTACACCAATGATTTTTAAACATGCGATAAATCATTAAAAATGGAAGAAATGAAGCTTTAGAAATAAAAAAAACCTCCCGAAAATTCGGGAGGCTTAAAATATAAATATAGTTTTCAAAAAAGCAGTAACTAAGAAATCGAATAACTCGTTCCATCTCTTCCATCTTTCAACTCAATTCCTTCGGCGAGTAATCGGTCGCGGATTTGGTCCGAAAGGTCGAAGTTTTTTGATTTACGTGCTTGGTTCCTTAAGTCGATTAAAACCTGTAAAGTCTGGTCTAATTTCTCATTGTTATTTTCTTCGATGTTTTGTAAACCTAAAACATCAAAAACGAAATCATTCAGCAACGTTTTCAATTCTTGCAAATCATTATCGGTGATGGTTTCTTTTCCATCTTTTAATTTAAAGATAAAATTTACCGCCTCGAAAAGATGAGCAATCAGAATCGGAGAATTGAAATCGTCGGTTAAAGCTGCATAGCATTTTTCTTTCCAAGCTTTTACATCAAAACTTGAAACCGCAACAGTTGGGAACGAATTATTTGAAAGAACTTTCATCGCTTCCATCAAACGTTGGAATCCTTTTTCACTGGCAACCATCGCTTCATTAGAAATATCTAGAACACTTCTGTAATGCGCCTGCATAAAGTTGAAACGCACAATCGTCGGATGAAAAAGCTTTTCAAAGAAATCATTATTTCCGGAAACGAGTTCCATCGGAAGAATATAATTTCCGGTTGATTTACTCATTCGCTGACCGTTCATGGTTAACATATTGGCATGCATCCAGTAATTCACTGGTGAGACACCATTGCATGCTTTTCCTTGGGCGACTTCACATTCATGATGCGGGAATTTCAAATCCATTCCACCACCGTGAATATCAAATTTATCACCCAAATACTTCGTTGACATTGCAGTACATTCTAAATGCCAGCCTGGGAAACCTTCGCCCCAAGGAGAATTCCAACGCATAATATGTGCGGGAGATGCCGATTTCCAAAGCGCAAAATCTGGCGCATTCTTCTTCTCATTTTGACCGTCTAGATCTCTGGTGTTGGCGAAAAGTTCTTCGACATTTCTACGCGAAAGTTCACCGTAATTTAAGCCACGACTATTGTATTCTAAAACATCGAAATAAACAGATCCGTTACTTTCATAAGCAAATCCTTTATCTATCAGTTTTTGAGTTAATTCAATTTGTTCTAAAATATGTCCGGTTGCAGTTGGTTCAATCGTTGGTGGGAGTAAATTAAAAACTTCTAAAACTTTATGAAAATCAACCGTATATTTCTGTACGATTTCCATAGGCTCCAGTTTTTCCAAACGGGATTGTTTTACGAAACGGTCATTGTCAACATCGCCATCATCGGTTAAATGTCCGGCATCGGTGATATTTCTAACGTAACGAACTTTATATCCCAAATGAACTAAAGACCGGTAAATAAAATCAAAAGACATGAAAGTCCGCACATTTCCCAAATGGACATTGCTGTAAACCGTTGGTCCACAAACATACATCCCGACATTATTATCGTGAATTGGAGTGAACGTTTCTTTTTCGCCCGAAAGGGAATTGTATATTTTTAAAGTCATTTTTTTAATATCATTTAGTAATTCTGAAAATGCGATTTTTTCACGCAAAGGCGCAATGAATACTTTTTCAATTCGAATGTTTTTTATGCTGCTTTTAAAGACGCAAAGCCGTTTCACTCAGCAAATGTTGAAATAAAATCGCTTTCTTATCAATAGCAGTTAGTCATTTGATTTTTCTATCAATCCAAATTCGAACGATTTCCTACGTAATGCAAGAACTCTTGTCGGGTAATTGGATTGGTTCTGAAAAGGCCACTTAATTCGGCTGTAGTTGTAGAACTTGCCGTGTCTTTTATGCCACGACAATTTACACATAAATGTTTCGCTTCAATGATACAGGCAACATCATTCGTTCCGAGTGCTACTTTCAGTGCATCAACGATTTGCATGGTTAATCTTTCCTGAACTTGCGGACGTTTGGCGTAATAATCTACGACTCTGTTAATCTTAGAAAGTCCAATCACTTCACCATTCGAAATATACGCAACATGCGCTCTACCAATAATTGGCAAGAAGTGATGTTCGCAAAATGAGTAAACGGTAATATCTTTTTCCACCAACATTTGGCGGTATTTATATTTATTAGAAAAGGTAGAAATACGTGGATTATTTTCTGGAAGAAGTCCGCCAAAAATTTCGTTCACGTACATCTTAGCCACTCTTTTTGGAGAATCTTTCAGAGAATCATCGGTCATATCCATTCCTAAAGTTTCCATGATTTCGTGGAAATGCTTCTGGATAATTTCAATTTTTTCTGCTGGAGTTTTTTCGAAGGCGTCTGCTCGCAAAGGAGTATGTTCGCTTCCGGAGAATACATCGTCGTCGTTATCGATATTTTGATTCATAGGTTTGTATTATGAATAGCAAAATTAAGGATTTAATTTTTGTTTTCGGGAGGTTGGAAAATCTTAAATGAGAAATTGATGGATATGTGATAATGAGAGTGTATTTTACCGCAAAGGCGCAAAGTAAACTCATCAATGCTTCTGAAAATTACGAACGCAAAGGCGCTTCGCTTAGGAAAAAATTTGGTAATCATTTTTATTCCTTTTATTAATGAAAGTAATTTTATTTTAAATTTCATTTCGATTAATATTAAAAGCCATTAATAGTACTAAAAAATCACATTTTAACCATTAAGGAATTAAGATTAATTAAGAAGAAAACTCACGTAGAATAATATTAAAACTTCCTTGCAAGTTCTTAATTCTCCTTAATTTCTTAATGGTCAATTTTTAAGATCTTAAATTATGGTGGTTAATAATGGTGATTAATTTTAACGCAATGGCGCAAAGAATAATAAAAAATGTTTGTGGAAAATTACGGACGCAAAGGCATTTGATTTCGCAAAATATTTCTTTATAATGCACCGAACGACTTTAATTAAAAACAAAAAACTCAGAATCGAAATCCTGAGTTTAAATTTTAGTTTAAAAATTATTTAGAAACCGCTGCTTCCGCCAAAGGTAAATGTTGCGGTTAAACCTGCACGCACCGTTGAAAGTGGGAAGGCGGTAGAAATTTTATATTTCGTCATCAACTGATCGTAGAAGAATCGGATATTGAAATTCTGAGACATATTATAATCTGCAGATAATTTAACACTCATCATTCTTTGTCCACCAGTAATCTGCGAATCATCTTGCAAAATATTGGTGATTCTGGTTTGACTGTCTCTTATAGAAAGATCTCCACGCAGATTTAAATCACTTTTAATGGTTCTTTCTTTTCCTTTGAAGTTCATCTTCATTTTTAAATCTTTCAGAATATAACCAAAACCGATGATGTATTCTTTACCCATATCTTCGGTTAAAGTATGATTCACCAATCCAAGCATAAATAATCTGTCGACATTATACTGAGCACGGAACTGCATGTTGTTTCTCATCGTAACATCGGCTCCGATTAATGGTGCAAATGCTTCTACATAACCAACCTGAGAATAGGTGTAAGGATTATAAATATCACCAAACGCATCTCTGTCTGAAGCTCCATTTTTTTGAACATTATAAAAGTCAATACTCGACTGAATTCCCGACGCGGTATACGTTGAACTGTAACCGTGAAGAACATCAAACTTAGAAAACTGACTGTTTACTAATGGAATATTTTTCAATCCAGAATAAATTACTCTCCAGTTCGGAAGTGGGAAACCTGATTTCTTAGGATTGGTCATCGGTCCATCTGGAGTTTTCCCTTCAATTGCTGCCTGGAAAGCCGGCACCAAAACATATGCATTGGCTAAGGAATGTCCATCTGTAAATCCATTCGCATCAAGCGTTCCGCCCATTTGCTGGGAGATGATTCTTGCATTCGAAATAATATTATCATAAATGGTTTTACCATCTGTAAATGAAGTTCCGAAAGTCCACGCTGTTCTGGAAAACGTAACCATATCATTTCCAAAAGCAAAATCATGATTCGCGAAATTTAAATTTTGTCTTACGTTATAACCAGACTGCGTAAAAGTACTGGTGTAATTTTGCAGGAAGTTAATATCAATTCTAAATTCATTCACCGGCATGATCTGT
The DNA here is from genome assembly GCF_015191005.1 of Kaistella flava (ex Peng et al. 2021). Lineage (NCBI taxonomy): Bacteria > Pseudomonadati > Bacteroidota > Flavobacteriia > Flavobacteriales > Weeksellaceae > Kaistella > Kaistella flava (ex Peng et al. 2021). The sequence goes on from NZ_CP040442.1 coordinate 2,328,952, forward strand.
ACGTTTGCCAGGAAATTCTGGTTTTTCATTTGAACATACGGGTCGGTCATATAATCTGAATCTGAAATCCAACCTCTCTCCAAAATTGTTCTGCGGATATCTGCTTGCGAACCTAATAGGAAACCAGCAGTAGGACCACCTAAGGTTTGTCCGTAACCGTACCAGTTTGGTGCAGAAAGCAATCCTGGTAAAACGATACCATTATTCTCATTATAAGAAAGATCCATTTGTTTGATTGAAGTCAAGGCATAAGCAATACTTTGCAGTGGATTCAATTTATTTTTGAATTTATAACTCTTGAAGCTATTTTTCTTATTGGTTTTTTGCCAAGCTAAATTGTAAACGTTATTCAAGGAATCAACTTCCTGTTTACGCTTCTGCATTTTCATACTAATGTTCTGGAAGTATTTAAACTTCCCAAAGAATTTCGGCACATAAACGGTTGAAGTCGCAATGATATTATTGGTGTTTTGACCAATGCTTCCTAAACTTTCTGAACGGTTGGTTTCCGGATTCACAAAGTTGGTCATCACGGTACTTCTCGCATTCCAGTTATAAGTAAAGCCGTAGCCTAATTCAGCATTAATGAAATCTAAATAGGGTAAATATTCAAATGGCAATCTGTAATTCAACTGAACGCGGTGGTTGTATAAAACTGGTCGTCCTGCTCTAAAAGGATCCGCAAAAATCGATTTGTTGTTCATATTATAAACACTCAAATTGTCATTTAAAGTTCGCATCGAAGAATTAATTTCCAGCTTCAAAGATTTGGTAAAATTAAATCCTAAACCATATTGCCAACCGAAATAGAAGTTTCTGTTTCTAATAGCATCAAAATCCTGACCTGCAACTCCACCCAAAATCGCATCGATATTTCTGAATTCTAATTCATTATAATTACGGTCGATTTCTGTTCTGAAAGATAATCTTGTCGGAACTGGATTAAAGTTCACCTCTTTCATCCATCTTAAATATTTATAAGATTTTGCAGTGTCACTTACTACTTTATTAAAAGGTCGAATGACAAACGGTTTGAAAGAATAGTTATAATCTGCATATCCTCTCAAGTATTGTCTGTAGTTCTTTTTGGTATAAACATCACGGTAATAATCGTCATTATAAATCGCAGTTACCGACACGTTTTCTACATCGTAAAACTTCGCTTTCTTGTTCGGATTCATTCTGTCTTTACGCATATTCACCACACCCAAACTTCTTTGCTGCGTGTAAGTTCTCGCTACTTTTTTCAGCTCTTCTCTGTTCGGTGCATTCTCAAAAGTCACATCATTATCCAATGGATTATACTTCGGATCTTCGATGGTTTGCGTGTAAGAATAATTCACAGGAATTTTCATACCTGCTTTTTCCGGTAAAAATTTATCAACGTTTACAGTGGTGTTAATACTGTAAGCAGAATGCTCAGCTTGTGATCTTTCTGCTGGTTTTTCAGCAATTCCACCAAAACCAATTGTTGAAAAAGATGCATTTGCGTTGATTAAAGCGAAATCTCCTAAGTTGAAATTCACACTTGCATTTCCTGCATAACCTCCTTTATTTTCAATTTCAGAAAGACGAATTTCATCTACCCATAAAACAACTTCTTTATTGATAAGAGTATTTTTATTTCGAACTCCTAACATAATCGTGGTCACGTTTCCTAAACTCGGACGACCTTTGATATAGATTTTCTTATTATCATCTAACATCCCATATTCTACATCTTCACGACGAACATCTATTCCTGATGGGAAATTCTGATCTCTTCTTAATTTAGCATCAACGAAATTCTGAATAGCCAAATTCACTGTATTTTCAGATGGCCAAATGTCCAGTGGTGATCTCGCGTTTTTAGAAGTATATTTTAATGAAGCTTCATATTCATAATAGTTATCTGTCGCGTCACTTCCGAAACGGATAAAGAATTTTGCATCTGGATCGTAGCTCGACGAATTAACATCTTTTAAATCTTCAGCGTGAACGAACAATTCTAAATTTTTGTAACGACGCATATCTAAAGCCACATTTTTGAAAACTCCACGAGAAGTATTTTTCTCTAATGGTTGTGCTTTCATATATAATGAAGATTCGTTTTGTCTTTGTGCACCAGCATTTCCACTAAGAATTTGTCTTTCGATTCCTGGAGGAAGAACGTAAGGAGGTTCGTTTAAACCATTCTCTTCTAAGTTCACACTACCAACATCTAAATTCTGATCAGTTACCGGCTGAGTTCCTTCATTATCATCGGGAGCATTGGTTGCAATATTCTTGGTATATTTTCTCCAGTCACTTCTTACTAAATCTAATGTTCCGAAACGGATGGTTGATGCTTGATCAAATCCTGTTAATAACATTCTGGCATAACGAACATTATTTAAAATAGAGGCATCTGCAACACCACCAACATTGGCATCATCAAATTGAGCAACAGGAACGCGGAATAAAAACCATTTGTTTTTTCCAGTTTGACCGTTTTGGAATTTCGCTTCTACTTCTTTAACATCGACGATGAAATTTTCTCCCAAAACCATTTTGTTTTTATCAAGTTCAATGGTGTATTGGTTGTAATCTTCATTTTGATCTAAATTATAATCACGGTTGATATCCTCCGCATCCGGAGTTTGAGTGGCAACTTCCAAAGTATTACTTTGTGAATTCCCTTCTGGTCCGCGGAAATATTTATAACGTTCCGTTAATGAAGAAGCTTGTTCTCCCTGGAATTTATCTGATAAATAAAACACGAAATCATCAGAAGCCGGATCCATAACATTGGTTACCGGATTGATAAAGTTGGTTCCAAATTTCGCAGCTTCACCTTCTGCATCTAAACCATCGTATCCTAAATCCTGTGCAGCTCTGTCTTCATTTTCACTTGAGAATGCATAAAGAACTGGGAATTGATTCGGTTGAACTCCCCAATTCGTAGTGGTAACATTTGCTGGAACGCTCGGTGTTGGCAATCCATTTTCGTACATTAGTTTACCATCTTTCAGAACATCTTCAGAAACATTTCCTAAATGTAAAAGTAATTTCGGGTTGCTTCCCAAAGCATTTCCATCAGCGTAAGGATCCATCATCCAGAATTCCACATACTCAATATTAGAATTGGTAAAGTTAGAAACCGAAATCGGTCTCATTAAACCTGCCCATCTTTGTTGTGTAGTTTCAGCATTTTTATTGACGTTATATGGCCCTCTTTCGTTCGGGAAATAACTTAAATCAAAAGTATTCGTATATAATTGTTCACCCGCTACGAAATCTCTACTGTTGTATAATTCCTGAGTTTGAACTCTTCTTGAAGCGTGATTAGAAACCGCGGCAGCATTAATTCCATTCGGAGCTTTCCCACCAATTCCGTAGAATCTCGGGTCGATATTATACCATGATAACAAACCTCTTCCGTTTCCAGAAGCAAGATCATCATTTAAACCTCCATTCAAAAAGAAAGGTTCTGGATTTTTTTCCGGCTTAGAAGCTAAACTCCACATCGCTGGTTCTTTCAATGAAATCTTAGAAGTACTTTGTTCGAAATCATCAATATAAGCTTGGTCACCAATTCCTTTATTTTGTCCCGGAATTAAATAAGCACCTTCTGCAAGGAAACTTAAATTCGACGGCGCTTCTGTATTTACAAAAGGAATTTTATCAGTTAATCTTGTCAAGAATGGCAACTCATTATTATATAAAATATTGAATCCCGCCATCGTATTATTCACCGCTTCCTGACCGAAATTTACTTTCTGTGTTAAAGGAGTTTCAGCATAATTAACAACCGTTGCACCAACGGTAAGATGTTCATCGAACTTTCTTTCTAAGTTTAAACCTAAAAATCTTTTTCTTTGCGTATTAAAAGTCAATTGATTTTCAAGGGAAATATTAACGGCTTGACCAGATTGTTTAACGGTTTCATTAATAATATTGACCGATCCCAACATATAATCTACGGTATAATCAACTCCTTCCGTAAGCTGAACACCATTTGCAGAAACCTTAACTGAACCTTGCGGAACGTTAATCGCTCCAAGAGAAATTCCTGCACCTTGAGTTCCTTTGAATCGACCTTCCATTGTGTAACGCAAAGCTAAATTACTTTGAGAAGCAACTTGTTTTTGCTGGTCATACAATTCATTAAATACGAATTTTGGATCACTCGTTCCCAACACCGTTTGCAAATAAGCACCGAAAGGTTTTGCTTTGGTGAAAATTACTTTTCCATTTTCAGGATCAACGGTAATTCCTGGTACGAAATCAAAAATACCATCTCCAGTTATTCCACCATTTTCCTGTAAATCGTTATTCATATTCAAACGATCCCAGTTGAATAATTTCAAAAGTTCTGGATTAACCTGTGGATTTGGTGTGTTAACTGTGGTTGGTAAATAATTTACTTTTCCACCATTTTGTGGGTCACGGTAAAAAACATTTAATAAAAATCCGTCCGGATTAATTTGATTGGTATTTAATGGATAAATATTCTTCATCATCAAATCCCACATCGGCGACGTCGTTTTTACGGTATTGTTTGGTTTCAAAACTTTGGTAATCAAAACCGGGCTTTCTTCTGAAAACTCACCGACTTTATAAACCTTGTTATCACCATTCAATGTAAAACTATAGGAAACCGCCAAAAGCTGGTTGTCATTCAATCTTTGATTAAGGGACATATATCCCAACTGCGGATTAAATGTAAATTCATTTTGATTTAATCTTCGTGCTCTTCTGTTGAAAATATATTGTTCTCCATCTGAATAAGCTTCTGGTGATCCATTTGCATTTGGAAAAAGTTGTCCTTTTATAATATTGCCATAATCCGTTCCTGCATCTCTTGGACTTCCAATCGCATTCGAAATTCCCTGATAAAGATTATTTTGAGAGTTATCTGGGAATCCAGAAATTCCTTCACCCAAATCACGAATCCCCAAAACTCCTTTTTGATCCTGAAGATTTCCTGAACCTTGATCTAAAACCCATGCTTCAATTCTGGTAATGCTGATTCTTGAATTAATCTGCGGATAATTAATAAGTGCTTTATCGTAATTGTTTAAAAAATAATGGTCTAAAAAGTAATGCTGATTATCTTCATAATCAATCGCATTTAATTTAAAAGTATTCATCACACCGCCACCTTGTGCGACAATGTTTCGGGCTTCACCTTGTTGTTGAGAAAACACTAAAGTTCCAGTAGTTTTACCCAACTGGAATTCGGTCTTTAAACCAAACAAAGATTCTGACCCACGAATTAAATTAGTAGAAAGCGGCATATTAACATTTCCGAATTCTACTCTTTTTATAATTTTATCTTCGCCGCCAGTAGTTTTATCGCTTAAACCTTTTGACTGTAAATCTTTCCAGGATCCTTTTGCCTGCCAAACCAAATTCATTCTGTTCTCAAAAGCAAAACCACTTTGAGTATCGTAATTCGCTTTCAGTTGAAGGTTTTCACCAACTTTACCCAACAATCCCATTTGAATTCTCTGTTGAATATCAATGGCAAAATTGGTTCTGTTTTGTGGTAAAATTAAAGGATTATCGATTTTTTGGTACAATCCGCCAATATCGAAAGAAGCGAAACCTTGTGGAATAATTTCGATTTTATTACCTCCGAATAAACTTTCGAAAATTTTATTTTTAATACTGACACTTGGAAGTAATCCTTTTTTAATGGCTTCAGTTTGGTCTTTTCTATAACCTAAAGCACTGGTAGCAGACTTCTCTTTATAATATTCGCTCAATTGATTACTGAGCATATATTGATGATATTCTGCAGACGTCATCGACATCGGATTGCCGACCACCGTATTTCCGATTTTGGGATAAAGAATATACATTCCGCTCGACACATCGTAAAATGCATCATACCGCATCGGGTTGGGTAAAGAAAAATCTTTCCGAACTGATGAACTATCGCTTGGCTTCTCTTGTGCAAAAATACTTGCAACCGAAAAACATGTTAAAACTAAAACTAAAAATCTATGCCAAAAAAAACTATTCTTCTCCAAATGTTAAATATTTTTTAAAATTTGCTTCACCAAATCTTCTACTCGAAGATCAGGATTCTGCTTTAGAATTCGATCTGCTATCTTCTCACTCATTTTTTTGGAAATGCCCAAAACCTCTAATGCAGATAACGATTCTTCTTTCACTTTATTATTCACAAATATAGAAATATTTTCATCAGAAACACCGAATTTTTGGACTTTATCCCTCAAATCGATAATGATTCTCTCGGCAGTTTTCGCACCAATTCCCTTTACCTTTTGCAACATCACACTATTATTAGAAAGAATACCCGCAGAAATTTCCGTAAGGGACAAAGATGAAAGCATAATTAAGGCAGAAACTGGCCCTACTCCGTTAACGCTTATTAACAGATTAAACATCTCTTTTTCTAAAATTGTGTTAAAACCAAAAAGCAAATTGGCGTCTTCACGAATGATCTGTTGAATATTTAAAAAGGTTTCTTTTCCTAAAACCAATTTCTCGGAAGTTTGCAAACTGACGCCTACTAAATATCCAACTCCCTGTACATCAATAACGACAGAAGTTGGGTTGAGTTGTTGTACAATTCCTTTTAAAGAATAAATCATTTGGTGTTTTTATAAGTCGTTTGTAATTTTTAGTACTAAATAAAATTTCACCAAAATTATTTCCTCCAGTGATGAAGTTTCTAATCTTGGTGAAATTTGTAAAACAGATTATGCTTCCTCTCTGCGCTGTGCATCAAGAACCGCAATCGTTGCTAAATTCACGATTTCATCTACACTTGCGCGCATCTGTAAAACGTGAACTGGTTTTTTCAAGCCCATTAAAATTGGACCGACAACTTGCGCTACTTTTAATCCTCTGATAATTTTATAAGAAATATTCGCACTTTCTAGATTAGGGAAAACAAAAACGTTTGCCGGAGTTGTACCTAATTTCGAGAATGGATAATCTGAAAGGTGATCGCTATTCAAAGCAAAATCTGGTTGAATTTCACCATCAACAATCATTTTCGGATATTTCTCATGAAGGATAGAAACTGCTTTTGCTACTTTTTTAGAAGTCTCAGAAATTCCTGCAAAGTTCTCAAAAGACAACATTGCGATTCTTGGTTCGATGGCGAAAGTTTTTACGGTCATTTCTGCCATTCTTGCAATATTCACCAAATCTTCTGACGTAGGATTTTGATTAATAGAAGTATCTGCGAAGAACAAAGGTTTTTTCTCTGTCATAATCATCATCATTGATGAGATTTTGTCCACGCCTTTTTCTTTCTCAACAATTTTTAAAATTGGTTTTAACGTAGAAGAATAGTTTTTAGAGAAACCAACGATTAATGCATCAGTATCACCGTGGTGTAACATTAGCGGACCGAAATAATCTCTTTGACGAACATATCTTTTCGCTTTGTATTCGTTCATTCCTTTGCGCTGACGTAATTTCCAAAGCGTTTCACGATATTTAATACGGTTTTCTTCTTGATCTTCTCCCATTGGGTCTACAATCGGCACATCGATATCGATACCGAATTTCTTCATCTGCTCTTGCACATATTTTTTCTCACCCAATAAAATCGGCTGAGCAATTCCTTCTTCATAAAGAATTTGTGCTGCTTTTAATACATTGTATTCTTCAGCATTACCAAGCGTAACTCTTTTCGGATTAGAACGCGCTCTGTTCTGCATCATTCGGATCAGTTTCTCATCACGACCCATTCTGTCAAGCAACGCATTTTCGTAATCGTCGAAATTTTCAATAGGTTTTCCAGCGATTCCACTGTCCATCGCTGCTTTTGCTACTGCTTTTGAAACCCTTGTTATCAAACGGTTATCAAATGGTTTTGGAATAAAATATTCTCTTGAAAAGCTAAGACCTTTTAAGTTATAAGCAAGAATTACTGCTTCTGGAACGGGTTCCTTGGCTAAATTAGCAATTGCATGAACTGCAGCCAATTTCATCGCTTCATTAATTCCAGTTGCCTGAACATCAAGCGCACCACGGAAAATATATGGAAATCCTAAAACGTTATTTACCTGATTAGGATAATCACTTCTTCCGGTCGCCATGATGGTATCTTTTCTGGTTTCCATCGCGAGCTCATATTCGATTTCAGGATTTGGATTTGCCAAACCGAAAACCACTGGATTTTCTGCCATGGTCAAAAGCATTTCTGCTGTCATCACATCTGCTTTTGAAAGACCGATGAAAACGTCTGCTCCTTTCAAAGCATCTGCCAAAGTTTCGATTTCTGTATTTGCTACAAAATCAAGTTTCTCTGGTGTAAGATTTTCTCTTTTATGATTGATGACTCCTTTAGAATCACACATCAAAACATTTTCTTTATTTAATCCAAGTTCTAAATAAAGTTTAGTACAAGCAATCGCCGCAGCTCCTGCCCCATTAACTACCACTTTTACTTCACCGATTTTTTTACCTGCGATTTCAAGAGCATTTAATAATGCTGCTGCAGAAATAATTGCTGTTCCGTGTTGATCATCATGCATCAATGGAATATTCAATTCTTCTTTTAATCTTTTCTCAATATAAAAAGCTTCTGGAGCTTTGATATCTTCTAAGTTAATTCCACCGAATGTTGGCGCAATTCCTTTAACGATTTCTATAAATTTATCTGGGTCTGTCTCGTCGATTTCAATATCAAAAACATTAATATCTGCAAAGATTTTAAACAAAAGTCCTTTACCTTCCATCACTGGTTTTGATGCTTCTGCACCAATATTTCCTAAGCCTAAAACTGCTGTTCCGTTTGAAATTACGGCTACTAAATTTCCTTTTCCGGTATATTCGTAAGCTAATTTTGGATCTCTTTCAATTTCTAAACAAGGTATTGCTACTCCCGGAGAATAAGCTAAAGATAAATCTCTTTGGGATGAGTGTGGTTTTGAAGGAATTACTTCTATTTTTCCTTTCGGTTCAACGCTATGATAATCAAGGGCTGCTTGGTTAAAATTCTTTTCGTCTCTGTTATTTTTAGTGGACATAATATATTGATTTTTTATAAACACCTAAAGGTACGAAACCTCTATCGATGTATGTTTTAAATAAATTCTTTAATAATGATATTAAAAGATTAGTCGAGGTTTAAGATGTATTTCTTATGATAATCGACCAAACTTTCTATTGGTTTTTGAACTACTTTTCCAATGGTTAAATTAAGTTCTGCCGCAGCTGCTCGTAAAATATCTTCGTAAATATATGCGATGTAACCGATGAAATTAATTTCGATTTCACCCGATTCGGGATAAGGAAGAACTTGGTAATCAAGGAAGTTTTTCATTTCATCGAAAACCATATTTTGAAAATAAGGATGAGCTTTATGTTCGGCAATAAATTTATTGAATTCTCCCAAGTACGCATTGGCTCTCGGATTATGATACATCATTTTGATGGCCTCTTCAATAGTCAGATTATACGTTTTAATAAAATCACGTTCCAAATCCGCTGGGAGTTTCTTCATAAAAAAACGACGCAGTAAATGCTTTCCTAAAGCGCTTCCGCTGCCTTCGTCACCGATCAGGAAACCGAGTGAAGGTAAATCTATTCTGATCTTTTCACCATCAAAAAAGCAGGAATTAGAACCCGTTCCCAAAATACAAACAATCGCCGGTTTCCCAGTGTAGGCTGCATAAGCCGCAGCGGTCATATCTTCTTTAATCCGAACTTCTGCTTGAGGAAAAGCTTTTATAAACTCATTTTCTACTCTTTTTACATTTTGTGCTGTACCGCAACCTGAACCGTAAAAAAATACTTTTTCGATGTGATTTTTCACAAAAAATAAGTCTTGGTTTCTGTCAATTTCCTGACCAATAAAATCAGGATTTATAATATTGGGATTAAACCCTAAAGTTGTTGTCTTCAAATGAGGTTTTCCCGAATTCTCCAGGATCACCCAATCACATTTGGTCGAACCGCCGTCTATTATGGCAATCATATAATAATCGTTTAATCTGCTAAAATATTAATTTAATTTCAATCAGTTTTAGATTTAAAGAAATAATTGAAATTACTTCTGCTAAAAGCTTTTCAAATAAAAAACGGACAAAAGTCCGTTCCTAATTGTATCAAATCTTTAAATTTAAAACTACTCCACGGCCAACACTTCCAGAATTTCTGGAGCATATTGTTTCACCGTGGTTTCCACTCCCAACTTCATGGTAGAAAAACTCATGGGACAGCCATTGCAGTTCCCGATAAGTTTGACCAAAACAGTTTGACCCTGCACATCGATGAGTTCGATATCGCCACCATCTTTATTTAAAAACGGTCTGATACTTTCAAGCGCATCCATTACTTTGGTTACTGTTTCTTCGTGTTTTATTTCTTTGTTCATTCTTTTAAATCATGATTTGTTATCATAAAAATCACCTCCCAAAAACCTTTAATATTTTTTAATTTTTTAAAGGAAAGGAATTATTGCTTCCTATTTTTTAGGAGAACAACCTGCCATGGTTGTGATTTTTACCGCTTCCGTTGCTGGAAGATTTTTATTTCTTTCGACCAAACTTTCAATCATATTCTGAGTGGTCTTCATATAGATGTCAGCAATTAAAGATCCTTCCTGCAAAGCGGCTGGTCGTCCAACATCGCCCGCTTCACGGATACTTTGAATTAAAGGAATTTCTCCTAAAACAGGAATTCCTAAATCTTCTGCTAAATATTGAGCTCCTTGATTTCCGAAAATATAATATTTATTATCTGGTAATTCTTCAGGGGTAAAATACGCCATATTTTCGATTAAACCTAAAACTGGAATATTAATGCTTTCCATCTGGAACATTGCGATTCCTTTTTTAACATCGGCAAGGGCAACATGCTGTGGTGTACTTACAATCACCGCTCCCGTTACCGGAACTTCCTGAATAATTGACAAGTGAATATCACCAGTTCCTGGAGGTAAATCAATTAGAAGGAAATCTAATTCTCCCCAAGCAGCATCACGAATCATTTGGTTCAAAGCTTTTGAAGCCATTGGACCTCTCCAAACGACCGCTTGATTTGCTCCGGAGAAATATCCGATAGACAACATTTTCACGCCGTAATTCTCCACTGGTTTCATCAAACTTTTACCGTCGATTTCGACAGAGATTGGTTTTGCACCTTCTGTATCAAACATGGTCGGAACTGAAGGTCCGTAAATATCGGCATCTAAAATCCCAACTTTGAAACCCATTTTTGCTAAAGTCACAGCAATATTCGCGGCAACTGTAGATTTTCCAACACCACCTTTACCTGAAGCAATGGCGATAATATTCTGGATTCCTTTAATCTGTTTTCCTTTGATTTGACTTTGCTGAATTTCGGAAGGTTCCGGAGAAGCAATTTTTAATTTCAAAACGATTTCCTCTCCAAATTCAGAAGCGAATGCCTGTTTCATGGCAGCTTCTAATTTCTTCTTTTCGTGCATTGCCGGTGAATGCGCGGTCATATCGATATACACATCATTTCCCATTACCTGGAAATTATGAACTAAATCATCTACTTCTATTTCTTTCAGAAATGCCTGAACTTTATCTTTTGTCAACATAATTCTTAATAATAAATTGAGTGTCAAATTTACGGAATTTTTTGTTATTTAGAATGAATAAAAGTTATGACAAATGTTTGATTTCGAAAACAGACTTAAAAAACTAAAGCCAACTAAATTAAAAGTTGGCTTTAAAAACCTTATCAAAGTTTAATAATTTTCATAAATCGTTTTCAGAATCTTTTGATCGATTTCCGTAAAAGGGACCTTTCTTCTTCCCATTGCCAATTCGGCAACTTCGTAAGCTTTTTCTAATTTGAATTTTTCGTCGCCTTTCATTCCTCCCCAAGAAAAACTATCGATTAAATTGGGTGGAAATCCGCTTTTGAAAATATTGGCGGCAACACCAACAACTGTTCCTGTATTAAACTGAGTGTTGATGGCTGCTTTGGAATGATCACCCATTATTAAACCAGCAAATTGCAATCCTGTATTCACGAATTTTTTCGTTTTATAATTCCACAATTTGACGATGGCGTAATTATTTTTAAGGTTTGAAGAATTGGTATCTGCACCGAGATTACACCATTCTCCAATAACTGAATTCCCGATGAATCCGTCATGACCTTTATTGGTATATCCAAAAATCACGATATTATTCACTTCACCACCGACTTTACAATGAGGACCAATTGTGGTTGCACCGTAAATTTTCGCTCCTAAATTAAATTTAGAATCATTACAAAGCGCAATTGGACCGCGAAGATTACAACCTTCCATCACTTCTGCATTTTTGCCGATATAGATTTTTCCGGTTTTGGTATTTAAAGTAGAGAACTCCACCTCTGCTCCTTCTTCGATAAATAAATCTTTTTCGTCTCCTAAAAGTCCATTAGTTGGTGAAAGCGGCATTGAAGTTCTTCCTTTGGTAAGCAAGTCAAAATCGAATTCAATCGCCTTATCATTATATGAAAACAGATCAGTTGGCTGATTAAAGAACAAAACTTCTTCTTCAATATCAGTCATTTTACTAATCTGATTTAAAGAAAAATCATCCATATTAATTCGAACTGCGATTAATTCGTCTTTGTAAACCAAAGCTTCACCTAATTGCAAATCTTTAATTTGATTTAAAAGATTTTCGCTTGGCAAAAAATTAGGAACAATGAAAAGACTTTCTTTGAGTTCGTATTTTTTAAATTTCTCCTGTAGATAATCTTCGGTGAGATACGAAACCTCGGAAGAGCCCAACAACTTTTGCCATCTTTCTGAAAAGGTCAAAATTCCGCAACGCATTTCTGCGACAGGCCTTGTAAAAGTAAGTGGTAAAAAATCTTCCCAAAACTGGGCATCTGAAAATACAAGTTGCATAGATTATAATTGAAAGTTGAAAAATGATATTTTATAATTGGCACCACATGAAATATTTAATTCTTCAACCACAAAGTCACAAAAGAATGCTTTAAAAACCAATTAAGAAGTTCACAAAGTGAAAATCTAAAGGTTTTCTAAGCTTCGTGGTCTTTAAAGAGGAGATTTTAAACTTTTTATCAAGTTAACTTTGTGACTTTGTGGTTTAAAATCTTTTATACTTCATCGCTTCCGCCATGTATGAAACAAATTTACACTAAAAAAAGTCTTTCAAGAAACTTGAAAGACTTTAATTATCATTAAAATTCGAAAATTACTTTGCGAATTTTTTGTACTTGTTCATGAATTTGTCAACTCTACCTGCAGTATCAACTAATTTCACTTTTCCGGTATAGAAAGGGTGAGAAGTTGAAGAGATTTCCATTTTGATTAATGGATAAGTTGATCCTTCGAATTCAATAGTGTCTTTGGTATCTGCAGTAGATTTGCAAAGAAACATCTCGTCGTTACTCATATCTTTGAAAACAACAAGTCTATAATTTTCTGGGTGGATTCCGTTTTTCATAACTAAATTTATTTTTTAATAATTAAAGCTTTGCTTTCGAAATAGTAATGGTATTTCTCTGCCAAATTTTAGACCGCAAAAGTACAAATATTTTTCTAATCTCCAAATAGTATCTCAACTAAATTAATAATTTTTCTGTTCAACATTTTTAATTAAATTTGAAACCTACATCTACTCCTACATAAATGAACAAATTTAAACTTATTCTCGCTTTCGGATTTTGGACCTTATTAACTGTAATCAGTTGTAATAGAGATGACATCAACTTTGAAAGCCCTTCTCAACTGTTGCGCTTCTCAGAAGACACTCTTTTCCTGGATACGGTTTATAATCAAGTTCGCTCGGAAACTTATGCCGTAAAAATTTACAACAACGAAGATAAAGATGTCATGATTCCGAAAATCTCTCTTGAAAACGGAGCTGGATCTCTTTATAGAATTAATGTTGATGGAAAAGCAGGAACCGATTTTACTAATATTCCGTTGAGAAAAAAAGACAGTTTATATATTTTCGTAGAAATTGCACCGATTGCGAATGCGCCAGAAGCGATTGCCGAAGATCGTATTAATCTTCAAACGCCGGCGGGAAATCAGCACGTGACTTTATTTTCCGTAGTTCAGGATGCTGAATTTTATATTGAAAGTAAAACGAATCCGAATGTTTTAAGCTCCAATACCAACTGGACGAATGATAAAGCAAAAATCATTTTCGGAGATTTGACGCTTGCAGATGGGACCACCTTGAATATTCAAAAAGGAACTAAAATTTATTTCCATAAAAACAGCGGTTTGAAAATTTCTAAAAACGCCAAGCTTAATGTCAATGGTGATTTAGGAGAAGAAGTTATTTTCCGTGGAGATCGAAATGATACAAGATATGACACCATTCCTAAAAACTGGCAAGGAATTTCGATGGATCCTAATTCTACTTTAATCATGAATTATGCAAAAGTTTTCGGTGGAACAGTTGGTTTAGCAATGAATCAAACGACGGCAACTATTGAAAACTCTATTTTCCATACGCATCAGGAATTTGGGATTTTGGCCATCAATTCTAACGTTACCGCTAAAAACTTAGTAATGAACAATTGTGGTGAAGCTGATTTTGGAATTTTCAAAGGTGGAACGTATAACATCACCCACTCTACTTTGGCGAATTACTGGAATCTGAATTCCGCAATGGCGGGGTTGGGATTGTACGCGACCAACGAATACAATAACGGTACTTCGATTGAACAAGGTGCTTTGACTTTGAATATTAAAAACTCGATTATTTATACCGATAATGACAACGCAGTTCTTTTTAAACCAACTGCTGGACAAACTTTTAATTACAGTTTCCAAACGTCTTTATTGAAATATGGAAGTACGGCAAACTATAATGTAGATGCAGGTTCAATTAAAAATCAAGATCCGAAATTTCAGAATTATTTCACGCAAAAAATGAACTTGAGACTGAAAGATGATTCTCCGGCAAAAGGAAAAGGAAATGCTGCTGTTGCGGCGACTGTTCCTCTGGATATTGTAAAAGTCTCGAGAACTGTAAACCCGAGTATGGGCGCTTATCAATAGAATACGGTTCTTTCAATTTTAAACATCTATAAAAAGGAGCGGAATCTGCAGCCCGACTTGAACGGAAATCCTTTTTTTTGCGAGGGCAAAAGCATAGGCAAAAAGATTGGGAGTGGAAGGCGGAAATCGCTGCCATAAAAAAACAATAAAAAATTAAAAAAGATTCGGCTTCGCCAAATGTCTGCCCAAATAAAAAAAGAGATAAATTTTATCCTACTTAATTTCAAAATATGGAAATCACAAAACTTCAGGAAGAGGTTGACGAATGGATTAAAAATATAGGCGTTCGGTATTTTAACGAACTCACGAATATGGCGATGCTTACTGAGGAAGTTGGTGAAGTAGCCCGAATTATCGCCAGAAGATATGGCGAACAAAGTGAAAAGGAATCTGACAAAACGAAAGACCTTGGTGAAGAATTAGCTGATGTTTTATTTGTTACTTTATGTTTGGCAAATCAGACGGGAACGAACTTGCAGGAAGCGTTTGACCGAAAAATGAAAGTAAAAACGGACCGCGACAAAGACCGTCATCAGAATAATGAGAAATTGAAATAATTTATAAAACAATCAGATGAAAATGAGGCTGGAAAAATCAACCTTAAAAGACAATGAAACCATTAATATAAGCGGTTCGAAAAGTATTTCGAATCGTCTTTTGATTTTGAGCGCTCTGTTTGAAAACCTGACGATTGAGAATCTTTCGAACTCTCAGGATACGCAACTTTTACAAAAAGCTTTGGAAAGCGAGGGCGAAATTATCGACATTCATCACGCCGGAACTGCGATGCGATTTCTGACTTCTTATCTTTCGATTCAAGAAGGGAGAACGACGGTTTTAACAGGTTCTGATCGCATGAAACAACGTCCAATTCAGTATTTAGTTGATGCTTTGCGAAATTTAGGCGCTGACATTTCTTATCTGGAAAAAGAAGGTTTTCCACCTTTAAAAATCGTTGGTAAGAAACTGGAAAAAAGGGCAGTCTCGATTCCGGCGGATATTTCGAGTCAGTTTATTTCTTCTTTAATGTTGATTGGATCGAAATTAGAAAACGGTTTAGAGATTAATTTGGTAGGAAAAATAACCTCACGACCTTATTTAGAAATGACTTTGAAAGTCCTGAGAAATGTAGGAATTGCCAATCAATGGGAAGATCAAATTATCACGATTTTTCCGAATATTCAAAGTGATAAAAGTTCGCAAATCACGAAATGCATTACGGAAAGTGACTGGAGCTCTGCGTCCTATTTTTATTCTTTGGCAGCGATTGGAAGAAAATCGATTAACCTTAAAAGTTTCCGTCCGCACTCGCTACAAGGCGATTCTGTAATCAAAGAAATCTATTGGGATTTCTTCGGCGTGAATACAATTTCGCAAGGTTCGGAAAGTAAAATTTCATTAATGCCAGAAAGCACTTTCGTTTTTCCAGAACTTATTTCATTGGATATGAATGATTGTCCGGATATTGCGCAAACGCTTTGTGTAACGGCAACGGCTTTAAAAACCCCATTTGAGATTACAGGATTATCGACTTTAAAAGTAAAAGAAACCGATCGTTTGGTTGCGTTGAAAAATGAACTTTTTAAAATCGGCTGTATTTCTGAAATCACGGAGGAATCTATATATTCGACAAAATTCTTCGAGCCGAATGAAATCACTTCTATCGAAACGTACGACGATCACCGAATGGCAATGAGTTTCGCCCCATTTTGCTTGATTAAAGCTTTAACGATTGAAAATAAAAACGTGGTAGAAAAATCCTATCCGCAGTTTTGGGAAGATTTTGACATTGTTACAAAAACTATTCTTTAAAAGACTGTTTAAATTTAACATTAAAAAACAACCACAAAGTCACAAAAGTTTTAAGTAAAAACTACTTCTGAAAGATCACATAAGTTCCGAAAATTAAAAATTTTCAACTTTGTGTTTTAGATATTTTCAAAATTGAAAACTAGGTCGTACGTGAATAATGTGTTTTATTAAAAATTTAAACAGACTCTAAACCACTTTAAAATTAATTTTAAATAAATATCTTCAAAATAATGAAAACTTTAAAAATAACTGCCGTCTCCATTTTAATGGTCTTTATGACTTCTTGTAAAGTTGTTGTCAATACTTCACCGGATCAAACAGCTGGGAATTCAAAGCAATCGCTCCATAATATTTCGTTAAATGGAAAAGTTTTCTCGGCAGTTTGGCAACAAAATGCTGGTGAATTTCGTGCTTTGTGCTATCAAGCGTTTAATCTTGCTCAGTTGAGAATTGATGAGAATTTAAAAAAACCATCAAAAAGACCTTTAGCTATTATTACAGACATCGACGAAACTTTTTTAGACAATTCGCCGTACGCCGTGACAGAAGCTGAACAAGGAAAAGATTACGATGCAAAAACCTGGATGAACTGGACCTCAAAAGGTGAAGCAAAAGCATATCCCGGCTCGCTGAATTTCTTTAATTATGCTGCTTCAAAAAAGATAACGATTTTTTATATTTCAAATCGTGCTGAATCGGATAGAATTGGAACCCTTAAAAATCTTAAAGATTTAGGATTTCCAAATGCTGATGACGCTCATCTACTATTGAGAGGTACCACTTCTGATAAAGAAGCACGACGTTTAGAAGTTTTAAAAAATTACGATGTCATTATTTATATGGGTGATAATTTAGCAGATTTTTCAAAAATATTTAATAAAAAACCACAAACTGAGCGCAACGAACTGGTTGATCAAAATTCTAATGAATTTGGAAAACGTTTTATTATGTTGCCAAATTCAGGTTATGGAGATTGGGAATCGGCGTTGAAAGGATATAATAATCAATTAACACCTGCAGAAAAAGACAAAGTGATGTTGGAAAATCTGCGCGGATATTAATTATTTTAAGAAACCTTTACTTTAAAAGAATGACAATACTTATCACCGGAACTTCTGCCGGAATTGGTTTTACTTTGGCTGAATATCTCGGCAAAAAAGGACATACCGTTTTCGGCTTAAGCAGAAAAAATATAGAATCCAATTATTTCAAAACGATTCCGACCGACATTACAGATAATGCTCAAGTTCAAAATGCTATTGCCAAAGTTTTAAAGACTGAAACTAGAATCGACGTGCTGATTAACAACGCTGGAATGGGAATGGTTGGCGCAGTGGAAGATTCCACTCAAGAGGAAATTCTAAAATTATTTAATTTAAATCTCGTTGGTTCTGTACAAATGATGACCGCTGTGCTGCCTAAAATGCGCGAACAGAAATTAGGAAAGATCATTAACATTTCAAGTATCGGCAGTGAAATGGGACTTCCGTTTCGTGGATTTTATTCAGCGTCGAAATCAGCTTTAGATAAAGTGACAGAAGCAATTCGTTATGAAGTTTCTCTCTGGAATATTCAGGTTTGCACTTTACATTTAGGCGACATTAAAACCAATATTGCTGAAAATAGAGTAAAAACTAAGGTTTCTGAACCGTATCAAAAAACCTTTAACAAAGTATATGCGATAATGAATTCTCACGTCGATGACGGAACAGAACCAATCGAAGTCGCAGAATACATTGAAAAATTGTTAGCTAAAAAATCCTGGAAAGCTCATTTTTACTTCGGAAAATTCGGACAGAAAATTGGCATTCCCTTGAAATGGATTTTGCCCCAAAATCTTTATGAAAACTTGATGAGGAAATATAATCATATGGATTAATTTATATTTAAAATAAAAGTATATTTACAAGATCTTTAAATAAAATACAATGAAATCGTTAATAACTTCAATTCTTCTCATTGCAGCATCAATATCAATGAATGCTCAGGCAAATATATTTAATGAAGCTTATCGTTTCAATAAATTCATGGATAAAATCAATACACCAAAAGGCCAGCTAACTTACGGTGACATTGGTGGGAATGCTTATTATAACGATACATTTGTATCAGCGAAAATAGAAAATGCAACCACTTTAATAAACGTGCGGTATAATAAATACACCGATACCATGGAGATTTTGAAAGATGGAAACATTTATATTTTGCCAAAAACTGAAAAATATTCTAAAATCGAGTACGTTAATTCACCTGAGGTTTTGGTGTATCTGAACTCTGGAGAAATGGAAGGTTATTATTTCGAATTGGTTCCTGGCAAAAACCGTTTGTTGAAAAAGCTTAAATCTGAATTCAGACCTGAAGTTCCAGCAGTTAATTCATTTACCTCAGCTGTTGCGCCAAGATTTGAAAATATAAATCCAGTTTATTATTTCGAAATTAATAACCAATTTGTAAAAGTTCCAAAAAACACCAAAGATTTCGTAAATCAATTCTCAGCGAACAAAGATGAGATTGCAGAATTCATTAAATCCAACAAATTGAAAATCAACCAAGAAGTAGATTTAGTTCGAATAGCAAAATTCATTAATAAGTAAATTTCCAACATCATTTCAGCAAGTTTCACAATCTAAAGTCCGTTAAATTATATTTTTAAAAATTGAAAATATGAATCGATTCATTGGTCTACTTTCACTGTTAATTACTGGAACCATTTTGCAGGCTCAACAAATTAGTTTGGGTGAAATTTCCCGTAATGCCCGTTTCAATCAACAAATTGATGAATCTAATAACGGAAAAAGCAAGATTAAATATTCAGACATTCAGGGAATCCCCTATTATTATCCTCAATTCACCAACGCAAAAATTGGCGACACCTCAAGTACGGTTCCTCTTCGATACAATATTTTTTTAGACACGATCGAAGTGGTGGAAAAAGAAGATGTTTACGAACTTCCAAAAGACGAGCCTACTCCAGCGTTTACGTTTCTAACAACTAAAGAGAAATTAGTTTTTGTAAAAACCGACGATTTATATTCCGGATATTTCTTCGAATTAACTGATGGGAAATATCGGATATTAAAAAAGGTGAGTACAAAATACTTACCTGCTACTCCCGCACCAAATACTTTAATAGCAGGAAGTCCAGCACAATTTATTCCTCAAAAATCTATTTATTTTATTAAGACCGAAAATCGTTTTATTAAGATGCCGAAAAGCACTAAAGAATTAGCAGCTGAATTACCGGAAAAAGCAAAAGAAATAAAAGATTTCATTGATAAAAATAAAATCAAACTAAACCGAGAAGAGGATTTAATAAAATTAGGAAATTTCCTGAATCAATAAATTAACGATAGAAAAAGCCAAGTTTTAAAAATTTAAAATTTGGCTTTTTCTTGTAAATCATTACACTTTCATCCATAGACGATTCTTAATTAATTTAATTAAAAAAGTTCCCGAGCGATTTTTTTAATATTATCACTTTTACCCATCGAGTAAAAATGCAAAACAGGCACTCCAAAATTCAATAATTCACGACATTGATTAATCGTCCATTCGATACCTATTTGTTTTACGGCGGCATTATCTTTTGCATTTTCGATCGCTGAAATTAAATCTTCCGGCAAATCGATTTTGAAAACTTGTGGCAGAAGTTGCAATTGTTTCTTGGTTGCAACTGGTTTAATCCCTGGAATAATCGGAACATTAATTCCAATTTCACGGGCACTTTTTACAAAATCGATGAATTTTTCATTATCAAAAAACATCTGAGTAACCACATAATCTGCACCGGCATCTACTTTTTGTTTCAGCCATTTTAAATCATAATTCATCGATGGCGCTTCGATATGCTTTTCAGGATAACCTGCAACACCAATGCAAAACTTGTTATTTTCGTCACTGAAATTTTCATCATGTAAATATTTTCCACGTCCCAAATCATTCATTTGACACACCAAATCTGTGGCGTTTTTATGGCCGCCGATTGTGGGTTCAAAATACTGTTGCCCTTTCATTGCATCACCACGCAACGCCATCACATTTTCAATTCCGAGATACATACAATCTACCAAAAGATATTCAGTTTCTTCTTTGGTAAAACCGCCACACAAAACATGTGGAACGGTATCTACATTATATTTATGTTGAATCGCCGCACAAATCCCCAAAGTTCCCGGCCGCATTCTCGTGATTTTTCGTTCCATCAAACCGTTGCCTTTATCCAGATAAATATATTCTTCCCGTGAAGTTGTAACATCGATAAATGGTGGTTTAAACTCCATTAAAGGATCAATGTTTTTATATAAATCTTCGATTCCTGTTCCTTTGGTTGGTGGAATAATTTCTATGGAGAACAACCTTTTTCCGTTGGCGTTTTTTAGATGATCTGTGATTTTCATTTACTTATTTTCGTTTTTTTTAATTTCGCCGACCCAAACATCATCAGTCTTTAAATAATGGTAAGTTTTATTTTCTTTATTTTCATCTATAAACTGATAGATTCTATGTTCAGATTTTAAGAAGTTTTCAAACCATTTTTTAGAGTCTAAATAATCTTTTTTTGAAGCGTATTCATCTTCTTCTCCAACTTCGTTATCGTCAAATACCTCTTCCGAAGAACAATGCTCCCAAGAAAAATTGCTTAATAATTCATTTGTTTCTTTACTAAATTCATTTTCTGGAAAGTCTAGTTTTTCATCATTCTCAAAAAAAACATTTTCGTACCATTCAATTTTATCACCTATCGCGCACACAACTTGACTTTCTCTGAAGTTTGGAAAGAAAATCCAAATTTTCAAATAATAATCTACTTGTAATTTGTCTAATTCTATTTTCCAATTTTTATAAATTTCTATGAATGATTCGATATTTTTTTCACGAAACTCTCCATTTGGTTCGGGATAAGGGTATTTAGTACGAAGTAAATCGCTCCAAGGACGAACCATCCATTTAGAAGTCAAATAATTATATTCCTTTAAAAGTTCTTGATCGAAAAACAAATTATATTTTTTCCATTTTTCAATATTTCTCAAGAGTTTATTTTTCCCTCTTATCTTTTTGAATTTTTGTTTTTTCATTGTTAGTTAATCTATCAATTAGAATTTAGTTAAGCGCTGTGAGTTAAAACTTTAACAGTGCTCATTAATTAATCTGCTAAATTCGGACTCAGCCATTTTCTCGCAAATTCTAAATCAACACTTTTTCTTTCTGCATAATCTATCAACTGATCTTCTGAAATTTTTCCAACTCCAAAATATTTCGATTTTGGATTTCCAAAATAATAACCGGAAACGGCAGCCGTTGGAAACATGGCCAGACTTTCTGTTAATTCTAAACCTATATTTTCTTTGACTTTTAATAAATTCCAAATCGTAGTTTTCTCCAAATGATCTGGACAAGCCGGATAACCAGGAGCCGGACGAATTCCCAAATATTTCTCGGCGATTAAATCTTCATTTTCTAAAGTTTCATCTTCTGCATAACCCCAAAATTCTGTTCGAACTTTATGATGCAAGAATTCCGCAAAGGCTTCTGCTAAACGGTCGGCTAATGCCTTAACAATAATTGCGTTATAATCATCGCCATCATCGTAATATATTTTCGCCAATTCTTCTGTTCCGAAACCAGTTGTTACGGCAAACGCTCCGACATAATCTTGTTTGCCTGAACTTTCAGGAGCAATAAAATCACTCAAAGCGTGATATTCTTTTCCAGCAGATTTCTTCAGTTGTTGTCTTAAAGTATGGAATTTCGCTAACTGATTTCCCTCCTCATCGTAAACCAAAACATCATCTTGATTGGTTGAGTTTGCAGGGAAAATTCCGAAAATTCCTTTTGCCGTGAATAACTTTTCATCGAGAATTTTATCAAGTAAAACTTTTGCTTCCTTAAATAATTCTGTGGCCTGTTCACCGACGACCTCATCAGTCAAAATCTGCGGGAATTTCCCGTGGAGTTCCCAACTTCTGAAAAATGGAGTCCAGTCCATAAAGTCCAGCAATTCTCGTAAATCCTGATTTTCTATAATATGAATTCCTAAATTTTTAGGTTTTACGATTTCTTCATTTTCCCAATCGATGGTAAAGTTTTGTTTTCTCGCATCTTCAATGGAAACATATTCTTTATCAATTTGGCGGTTCAAAAACTTCTCGCGGAAATCCTCATACTCGACTTTTAAATCAGCTTTATATTGCACATTATTATGATCCAACAATTGAGAAACCACACCAACCGCTCTTGAAGCATCATTCACATGAACGACGGTATGCCCATATTTCGGAAATATTTTTACCGCAGTATGTGCTTTCGAAGTTGTAGCACCTCCAATTAACAAAGGAAAATTTAGATTCTTTCTCTGCAATTCATCAGCAACGTGAACCATTTCATCTAAACTCGGGGTAATCAATCCGCTCAATCCAATAACATCAACTTGATGATCAATCGCTGCCTGAATAATTTTGTCAGCAGGAACCATCACTCCTAAATCGATGATTTCATAATTGTTACAACCCAAAACTACACTCACAATATTTTTACCAATATCGTGAACATCACCTTTTACAGTTGCCATTAATATTTTTCCGTTCGGTTTTTGTTTTTCATCCTTTTCTGCTTCAATGTAAGGTTGTAAATAAGCCACAGCCTTTTTCATTACGCGCGCAGATTTTACAACTTGCGGCAAAAACATTTTTCCACTTCCGAATAAATCGCCGACAACGCCCATTCCGGTCATTAAATTAATTTCAATAACATTCAACGGTCTTTTAGAACCTGTTCTTGCTTCTTCTACATCTTCTATGATGAAACGGTCGATACCTTTGACTAAAGCATGGGTAATTCTATCTTGTAAAGGCTCTTTCCGCCATTCTAGTTCTTCTACAAATTCTTTCTTGGTTGATTTTACTCTTTCAGAATAATCCAATAATCTTTCGGTCGCATCATCTCTTCGGTCGAGCATCACGTCTTCAACCAATTCCAATAATTCTTTCGGGATTTCATCATAGACTTCCAACATGGTCGGATTCACGATTCCCATATTCATTCCCGCTTTAATCGCATGATATAGAAAAACAGAATGCATCGCTTCCCGAACATTATCATTTCCTCTAAACGAAAACGAAACGTTCGAAACTCCGCCACTCACTGAAACATTCGGTAGATTTTCACGAACCCATTTTGTAGCGTCGATAAAATCCAAAGCATTTCTTCGGTGTTCGTCCATTCCGGTTGCAACGGGGAATATATTCAAATCGAAAATAATATCTTCGGAAGGAAAACCAACTTTGTTGACCAAAATATCATATGATTTTTTGCAGATTTCTATTCTTCGGTAGTAATTGTCGGCTTGTCCATTTTCATCAAAAGCCATTACAATTACTGCTGCGCCGTATCTTTTAATGGTTTTCGCATGATGAATAAATTCCGCTTCGCCTTCCTTTAAACTAATGGAATTTACCACACATTTTCCTTGAACGACTTGCAATCCGGCTTCAAGAATTTCCCATTTCGAAGAATCAATCATAATAGGAATTCGCGAAATATCGGGTTCTGAAGCGATTAAATTCAGGAATTTCACCATCGCGTATTTTCCGTCAAGTAATCCATCATCAAAATTGACATCTAAGATTTGTGCACCGCCGTCAACCTGATCACGGGCAACATCAATGGCTTCTGAATATTTTTCCTCTTTAATTAATCGAAGAAATTTTTTAGAACCAGCGACATTGGTTCGTTCTCCAACATTAATAAAATTGGATTCCGGCGTTGTAATTAAAGGTTCGAGACCTGAGAGTTTTAGATATTTCATTTTTTCTTATTCTTTTTAAAAGCCACGAAGTGGCGCAATCATCAGCATTATGTGAAGCGCAATGAATTGGCGTTATAATCAACATTGGAAAAACCCAATGAAACAGAGCATTTTCATATACAAGCCACGAAGTGGCGACATCAATAGCATTGGGTGCAGCCCAATGAAAATAAACGGTGTGAATCAAAGCCACGAAGTGGCGAAATCCTTGACCATATTTTAATCCCAAACATATCTTTCATCATATTCAACATCATATTTCTTTAAAAATCCTAAAAATTCTTCCTGAAATGATTTCTTTTGATGATGTTCTTCCTGATTAATAATATATTTTTTCACCACTTCAATTTCAGTCGGATTTACCGAAAATGCTCCATATCCATTTTGCCAATAGAAATTTTCGAATTCCTTACCTTTTGTTTTGATCCATTTTGAAGAATGTGACTTTACCTCTTCCAGCAGTTTCATTAAGGCAATCTTCTTTGATAATAAACATAAAATATGAACGTGATCTTTATGTCCACCAACTTGAACCGGATTACATTCCAAATTTTTACAAATACCTCCTAAATAATTAAACAATTCTTCTTGTATTGCTTCTGTTATTAAAGGACTTCTGTGTTTGGTACTAAAAACCAAATGCACATAGATTTTGTTTAAAGATTGTCCCATTTTTTTTGTATTTATTGTAATTACATATATAAAATTTCTGAATTCATACGGCTGCACTTTGCTTAGTTATGTTTTTGATTTCAGTCTTTCAGACCTTAATTTATTTCTTTCGTATTCTATATTCATTGGGCCGCGCTTCGCTTACCCAATGCTATTGATTGCGCCACTTCGTGGCTTTACGGTGATATTCAACAATTTATCAATGTAACATTTTACCACTGTCTTACGATGATTCATTCATGTTCAATTGCTATCGATTTTTACAGTTTTAGATTTTGACGCTAATTTTTCTAGGTTCATAATCCTTCACCAAATCTGCAATCGCTTTAATATGTGGTGGTGTCGTTCCACAACAACCTCCAATAATATTGATGAGACCTTTTTCGGCATATTCGCGAATTTGTTCTGCCATGAATTCTGGACTTTCATCGTATTGACCGAAAGCATTTGGTAATCCAGCATTTGGATAAGCCGAAATAAAGAAATCTGAATTTTTGGATAAGGTTTCTAAATAAGGCGTCAACTGTTTCGCTCCTAAAGCACAGTTTAATCCGACACTCAATAAATTTAAATGCGAGATTGAAATCAAAAATGCTTCTGCAGTTTGTCCGCTCAAAGTTCTTCCTGACGCATCGGTAATCGTTCCTGAAACCATGATTGGAATTTTAATATTTCTTTCCTCCTGAATTTCATCAATCGCAAAAAGTGCGGCTTTAGCATTTAAAGTATCGAAGATTGTTTCTACCAAAAGAATATCTGAACCGCCATCTAAAAGTGCTTCTGCCTGTAATTTATACGCCAAACGCAATTCATCAAAAGTGATGGCGCGAAAACCCGGATCATTAACATCCGGACTTAAACTTGCGGTTTTATTGGTTGGTCCCATCGAACCCGCAACAAATCTTGGTTTGTCAGGATTGAGATTGGTAAATTCATCACAAATCTTTCTCGCAATTTTCGCAGATTCATAATTGAGTTCGTAAACCAATTCTTCCATGTGATAATCTGCCATGGCGATGGTTGTTCCAGAAAAAGTATTCGTTTCTATAATATCAGCATCGGCTTCTAAATACTTTCTATGAACTTCTTCGATGGCTTGTGGTTGCGTCAGTGAAAGCAAATCGTTGTTTCCTTTTAAAAAATATTCCCAATCTTTGAATCGTTCGCCGGGGTAATCTTCTTCCGAAAATTTATAGCGTTGAAGCATCGTTCCCATCGCTCCATCGAGGACGAGGATTCTTTCGTTTAAGGCTTTATAAAGTGCTGCTGTATTTTTCATTTTTTTTAAATAAATTAAAATGACGGTTATTTATTTTCAGACAATCTTAGAATATCTCCGAATACACCACGGGCAGTTACTTTGGCTCCGGCTCCGGCACCCA
The DNA here is from genome assembly GCF_015191005.1 of Kaistella flava (ex Peng et al. 2021). Classification (NCBI taxonomy): domain Bacteria; kingdom Pseudomonadati; phylum Bacteroidota; class Flavobacteriia; order Flavobacteriales; family Weeksellaceae; genus Kaistella; species Kaistella flava (ex Peng et al. 2021). The sequence goes on from NZ_CP040442.1 coordinate 2,355,590, forward strand.
TAATTACGATCGGATTCTCGCCATAACTTTCCGTGTAAATTTCAAAAATAGAATCTGAACCTTTTAATTGTCCAAGTGCAGAATTGGCGGGAACAGAAATTAACTGAACATCAAGTTCTCCTTTTTCCTTCTGCAAATCGCCATGTAAGTCGCCTATCAAACGTAGAACATGATTTTCTTTTTGATTCTTTTTCACTTCATCGAAATGAGCATCTAACACATCCAAACTGTTTAGGAAATCATCTTTATCAAGATTCACTAAACTTTCCGGAATTAAACTTTGAACACTGATGTCGCTAAATTCATTACTTAAATCAAGTTCTCTTGCCAGGATTAAAAGTTTCCGCGCTACATCGTTTCCTGATAAATCTTCGCGCGGATCGGGTTCTGTAAATCCTTGATCCATGGCTTCTTTTAAAATGGTAGAAAATTTCTCGTCTCTCACTGAAAAATTATTAAAAATATAACTGAGCGAACCGGAGAAAACGCCTTTAATTCGAGTGATATTTTCGCCCGACAAATGCAGCAATTTAATGGTATCAATTAAAGGTAAACCAGCGCCAACATTTGTCTCATAGAGATATTTTTTATTTTTCTTATTTAAAATATGTCTGAAATTGCGGTATTCAGAAATTGGTAAAGTGTTGAAAATCTTATTTGAAGAAACCAGATCAAAACCATTTTCTGCCAAACGCGTATAATTTTTCACAAAATCTACACTCGCCGTATTATCGACTACGATTAAGTTTTCTAATTGATTAACCTGTGAGAATTTAATTAAAGAATCCATATTCGATTCATGTTCTGCCACTAAAACATCCTGCTCCCAATTTTCATTAAAGCCATTTTTATTAAAGGCAATCTTTCTGGAATTTGCCACCGCAACGATTTTTAAATCAAGTTTTTTACGATTGCGGATTACTTCTGAATTTTCTAATACCTGGTTAATCAAAGTCGATCCAACTTTACCGTGACCAATCATCGCTAAATGAACGGTTTTAGGTTTTGAAAAAATCTCTGCTTCGATGATATTTTTCGCTTTCTCATCTTGACTAGAAGTAACCACCAAATTAATTCGATTCTCTGTAGAGACTTGATTTAGAATCAATGGAAAAATATTATTTCTTCCTAATTCAGAAGTGATTTTATTAAAATCTTTAGCCACAAAACCTAACACGGAAACGTTATTAACACTGAAAATTTGATTTACTTTCCCCGATTTTCTCTCGCTTTCGAACTCGTCGATCAAACAGTTTACGGCTTTTTCAGAGTCGCTTTCGTTGACTAAAACTGAAATCCCGTTTTCTACGGCTTGTTGAGAAATTACACCAACGCTAATTCTTGCGTAAGTCAATGCCTTAAAGATTCTGCCATCAATACCGATTTCACCTAAGAAATCTTTTCCTTCGAATTTGATGATTGATTTATTTTTTAAAATCTTTATTTCGTTATTATTTTTCATGAATGATATTATTTAAAATTTGATTGAGTTGTTCGTATTCCATTAAAAAAGCATCGTGCCCGTGAATGGATTTTATTTCGTGATAAAAAGTGTTTGATTTTATAGGCATTAAAGAATCTCGACATCGATGCATTTCAAAAGCTGGAAAAAACAAATCAGAATCAACACCGATGAGATGAATATTTGCTTCGATTTTATTTAATTGTTTTTCATCTGTATTAATGGTCATTAACAAATGATTCATCAATCGATAAGCCTCCAGACTAAATCGCCCGTTTAATTTTTCACCGTGGAAATTGAGCCAGTCATGGGAATTTAAAATTTGCTTTTCAGGATGAATTTCGTTTTTAAATCTTTCGTTTAGAGATGCAGGAGTTCGATAACACAACATGGCGTGTACTCTGGCTTTTTGCAAAGGTTGATGTGGTTGATCCAACAAATATTGCTGAACCAAACATTGTGCATTCAACCAATCAGATGTTTTATAATCACACGCAATCGGAACAAAATTTTCTGCCAGATCAGGACTAATCGCTAACATTTCCCAACCAATCGCGCCTCCCAACGAACCGCCAATTAAAGTATGAAGTTTAGAAACTTTTAAAAATGATAAACCTTGAAGGAAAATATTTGCAATATCTTTCGGTTTAAAATCCTGGTAATTTTCAATTAAATTTCCATCGAAACCGTTTCCTGGAATATTAAAACAAATGACAGAGAAAGTATTGGTGTCAATGATTTTGTCTTCACCGATTAAAGAATTCCACCAACCGTTTTCTCCAGCAACATTTGAATTTCCGGTGAAAGCATGATTGACCAAAACAATTGGCGCAGAATGTAATTCCTGACCAAATATTTGATACGACAAATCGATATCAAGGATTTTTCCTGATACTAACTGATGATTTTTGATTTTGATATGTTGTAGCGAAGTTTTCAATTTTTCTTAAAATTAAAATTGAAAATGCTACCTGAGAAAGGTAAAAATAGTTTCTGTTATCTCTTCCCAAATAGGGATAGAATGTAGCACCTTCTCCGTTTCCGAAGGGTTGCCAAGGTTTCATTGAGTCTAATCTCTCCACCTTTCTTAATAACATTTTCAAATATGTAAATGAACTTATTTCGGTGCAAAGGAAAGCATTAAAATATAACCTCACAAATTTTAGGAAAATTTTTTATTCCTTAATTTCGCAGCAGAAATTATTTTAGAATGACGACGGAGAAAGAAAGAATGCTCGATGAAAACTGGAAAACCTGGGGACCTTACGTTAGTAACAGACAGTGGGGAACGGTTCGTGAGGATTACAGCAATAATGGAAATGCCTGGGGATATACCACTTACAATGACGCAATCAGCAGAGCATATCGCTGGAGTGAAGACGGAATCGCAGGAATCTGTGATGCAAAACAACGGTTATGTTTTGCCTTTTCTTTTTGGAATCGAAAAGACAAAATGATCAAAGAACGTTTCTTCGGCTTGAGTAATCACGAAGGAAATCATGGCGAGGATGTAAAAGAAATCTACTATTATCTCGACAATACACCGACGCATTCCTACATGAAAATGGTGTATAAATATCCGATTAACGAATTTCCTTATGATCATTTAATTGCAGAAAACAGAAGAAGATCAAAACAAGATCCCGAGTTTGAATTAATCGATACGGGAATATTTAATGATAATAATTACTTCGATATATTCATTGAATATGCTAAAATCAATCATGATGATTATTTGATTCGCGTCACTGCAAAAAATAGAAGTGGACATAAAGCACCGCTGGTTATTATTCCAACACTTTGGTTTAGAAATAATTGGAGATGGGGCTACGGCGAATACGAACCTCACCTAAAATCTTCGGCGAGTGGTGATATTGAAATTCATCATGAGTCTTTATCGGTCATAAAATTATATTCCAGAGATCAAAATACGGAAGCGCTTTTTTGCAATAACGAAAGTAATCCAGCAAAAATACATGGCGCAAGCAGCGAACCAAAATATTATAAAGACGGTATCAATAATTTTCTAGTTCATGACGACAAAAACGCGGTGAATCCTGATAAATCCGGAACAAAAGCGTGCTTCATCATCAACACAGAAATCGACGCGGGAGGAAGTCAATCTTTCGATTTCCGATTGAGTCCGCATGAAATGGAAAATGCCTTCTTTGACTTCGACGATGTTTTTAGTTTAAGACAAAAAGAAGCAGATGAATTTTACGGTGGAATACAGAAAGAGATTACGGATGAAGAAGAGAAAATGATTCAAAGGCAAGCTTTTGCCGGTTTATTATGGAACAAACAATTCTATCATTACAATGTTTCTAAATGGTTGAAAGGTGATCCTAATCTCGAAGCCCCAAGAAATTTCGACCATCATGTTCGAAATAAAGAATGGGAACACATGCAGAACAAAGACATAATTTCGATGCCTGACAAATGGGAATATCCATGGTTTGCGACTTGGGATTTGGCTTTTCACTGTGTTCCTTTTGCGATTTTAGATTCTGGTTTTGCCAAACATCAATTAAAATTATTAACAAAGGAATGGTACATCCATCCAAACGGACAATTGCCAGCGTACGAATGGGATTTCAGTGATGTAAATCCGCCAGTTCACGCTTGGTCAACATTCAGAGTTTTTAAAATTGATCAAATGATTAATGGAAAACCCGACGTTCCTTTCTTGGAAAGTGTTTTTCAAAAATTGTTATTGAATTTTACCTGGTGGGTGAACCGCAAGGATAAAAATGGAAATAATGTATTCGGCGGTGGATTCTTAGGTTTGGATAATATAGGTGCGTTTGACCGAAATATGGAATTCAAAAACGGAGACCATTTAGAGCAAGCCGACGGCACAAGTTGGATGGCAATGTTTGCTTTAAATATGATGCGGATCTCTATGGAATTGGCACAATACAATCCCATTTACGAAGATATGGCGATTAAATTTTTCGAGCATTATTTATATATCGCTGAAGCCATGGAAAATATTGGCGAAACGAAAAATGGTTTATGGAATGACGAAGACGGATTTTTCTACGATCTTTTACAATTAAATAATGGTGATTCTATTTCATTAAAACTGAGAAGTATTGTTGGTTTAATTCCTTTGTTTGCCGTAGAGATTGTGGAACACAGTATGCTGGAAAAACTACCAAATTTTCTGGATAGAATGCTATGGATTCTTAAAAACAAACCTCATCTCGCAGATTTGGTTTCGCATTGGGAAGTAGAAGGAAAAGGCGGAAAACATATGATGAGTATTCTGCGGAAAACCAGACTGAAAAGAGTTCTAAGTAGAATGGTCGATGAAAATGAATTCCTGTCTGATTATGGAATTCGCTCGATGTCGAAAGTGTATGAAAAAACTCCGTACGAGTTTAATATTAACGGTAAACATTTTAAAGTAAAATATACAGCAGCCGAAAGTGACAGTAGCATGTTCGGCGGAAACAGCAACTGGCGCGGTCCAATTTGGTTTCCTATTAACTTCCTGATTGTAGAAAGTTTACAGCGTTTCCATTATTATTATGGCGATAGTTTGCAAATCGAATATCCAACCAACAGCGGTGAAAGTCGCAATCTTGATTTTGTTGCGAATGATTTAAGTAAACGACTCTACTCTATTTTCAGTAAAGACGAACGCGGAAACCGACCTTTCAATGGTGGAAATGAATTATTGAATCACAATGAATTCTTTAAAAATTACATTATGTTTCATGAGTATTTCAATGGCGATACCGGCGAAGGAATTGGTGCTTCTCACCAAACTGGCTGGACGGCGACGATTGCAAAATTAATCCAACCGAGAATGGGCTCGAGACCGAAATAGACTATAATTAAAAAGCAGCATTTTGAAATGCTGCTTTTATTCTTTTTAAGAGGAAATTTATTTATTCTCCAACTTTCTCTCCATTCACAAAAACCTCATAATTCACCGTTACATTTGGTTCCATGGTTTTTGAAACAGAACAGTATTTTTCGAAAGATAATGCTGCGGCACGTTCTGCTTTTTTGGGGTCGATATTTCCTTCTAGCATAAAAGAAACGGTAATTGTTTTAAACGGTTTTGCTTCATCAACCTGAATTCTCTCACCTGTAACTTCAGCAGAAAACTTGGTGATTTCCTGTCTTTGCTTTTTTAGGATTGAAACCATATCGATTCCACTGCAACCTGCGACGGCCATAAGAATAGTTTCCATCGGCGAAACTCCTTCTTTACTCTCCGATTGCGAAGTATTGTTTAAAAGTATTTTGTTGCCCAATGAATTGGTGCATTCAAATAAATAATCGTCGTTGATTCTATTAAGTGTAATTTTCATAAAATTGGAGTTTTAAATTATTAATGAAAATATTTAATCTAAAAACATCTCATTAATAATAGGTAAAAGTAGGAATTTTAATTACAAAATCCCTCTCGCTTTTATTTCTAAATATTTATTAATGACTTCGATATTCAAATTTTCAGGTAAAGTATAAACCGTATAAATTCCATATTTTCGAAGTTCCTGAATAATTAATTTCTTTTCGTACTCGAATTTCTCCGCGATAATTTCGTCATAAACTTCCTGAATATTTTCGGGATTGGTGTTGATTAAACTTTGAAGTTCAGAGTTTTTAAAGAAAATGATTACTAACAAATGGTTTTTAGCAATTCCACGCAGGTATTTCATTTGACGGTTTACGGCATCCAAAATTTCAAAATTGGTGAAAAGCAAAATCAAACTTCTTTGTCCAATCGTGTATTTTACATCCTGATACAATCTGCTGAAATCACTTTCGTATGAATTGGTTTGAATATTATAAAGTGCTTCCGAAATCTTTCGCAACTGTCCCGATTTATTATCAGCAGCGACTTTATATTCCGTTTTCTTCGAGAACGTCATCATTCCGGCGCGGTCATTTTTTTTGAGAATAATATGACTCAAAGCCATCGTTGCATTAATCGAATAATCGAGCAAACTCAACCCATTGAAAGGCATTTGCATCGTTCTGCCATTATCAATCAGCATGAAAATCCGTTGTGATTTCTCATCCTGAAACTGATTCACCATCAACTGATTTCGTTTCGAAGTCGCTTTCCAGTTAATCGTTCGCACATCATCGCCGGGAACATATTCTTTGATCTGTTCGAATTCCATCGTGTGCCCAAGTTTACGGATCTTTTTAATTCCACCTAAAAGAAACTCATTTTGAAGCGCCATCAATTCATATTTTCTTAAATGAATAAATGACGGATAACTCGGCAACATTGCTTCTTTCTGAAAAGTAAATCTCTTAGAAACCAATCCTAAAGGTGATCGCGCAAAAACATTAAGATTACCAAAACTGTATTCACCGCGTTCTTTCGGTTCGAGGATGTATTCAAAAAGGATATTTTTATTTTTATCAATGGTTCTTTCAATATTAAAATCACGCTTCTGAAATTGAAACGGAATCTCATCAATCACCTTTGTTTTAATCGTAAAAGGATAATTGTTTTTTAAATCAACTTTAATCGAATTCTGATCGCCATTTGATAATTTCTCCGGTAAAATTCTTTGGGCCTGAATTGCATTTTTTTGATTAAAAAGAAGCATATAATCCACAATAAAAGCGATCACGACCAAAGTCAATAATCCATGCGCAACCCACATCAAAACCGGAAAGAAAAAAGCCAAAATATAGGTAAATCCCACGCCGAAAAGCGTGAAGAAAAAACGGTTATTGATGTATAGGTTTTTCATTGTTGTTTTAACATATAAAATTTTTTACCGCAAAAGAGACAAAAGTTTTGTGCTTCAAAAAGTTAATCAAAAGATTGCAAATTTTCTGTTACTTAAATCTTACAAAAAATTATCTTTACACATAAGTCACATTAGTTCTCTAGTCAATTACAAAGTTTACATTAGTTTGTGCGATTTAATCTCCGAAGGAAATCTTAATAAACTTAACCCCTAAATAAATCTTAATGGTTAAATTTTAAATTATGTTTTAAACTTTTTTGCAATTACTTATTGCTTATTTGCACTTATCTCGGAATTTCAATCGCTTCTAAAATCTGACGAATAATTTCATCAGCAGTTAAACCCTCCATTTCGCGTTCTGGGGAAACCATTACTCGATGGCGAAGAACGGCATAACTTGCTTCTTTAATATCTTCCGGCGTTACAAAATCTCGTCCGCGAACGGCGGCAAATGATTTTGAAGCCGTCAATAAAGCCAAACTCGCTCGTGGCGACGCACCCAAATACAAAAATTGATTTTCTCTCGTGTTCACAATAATTTTTGCAATATATTCTAGCAACTGAGTTTCTACGACAACATCTTTTACCAAATTCTGATACGTCTTCAACTGCGCTCCGGAAATCACTCTCTGAACGGCATCGGTTTTATCTTCTAATCGGTTTTCATGTTGGTTTTTAATGATTTCAATTTCTTGCGAAAGATTTGGATAACCGACATTTATTTTAAACAGAAAACGGTCGAGTTGCGCTTCTGGAAGTCGATACGTTCCTTCATGCTCAATTGGATTTTGAGTTGCAACAACCAGGAAAGGTTCCTGCATTTCGTATTGTTTTCCGTCCATTGTAATTTGGCGTTCTTCCATGACTTCAAACAAAGCGGCTTGCGTTTTGGCTGGCGAACGGTTGATTTCATCAATCAAAATAAAACTGGAAAATATAGGTCCTTTTTTAAATTCAAACTCAGAGTTTTTAACATTGAAAATAGAAGTTCCCAAAATATCAGACGGCATTAAATCCGGGGTAAACTGAATTCTGCTGAAACCAACATCGACCGCTTTTGCCAATAATTTTGCAGTAATGGTTTTCGCCACGCCCGGAACACCTTCGATCAAAACATGTCCATTCGATAAAAGTGCGACCAACAAATGTTCAATCATCGATTCCTGCCCGATAATCACTTTTCCGATTTCTGCTTTTACCTGTTCCAAACTTTGCTGAAGTTCGGTCATATCCAATCTGGAATGAAATTCTGTATTTGTATTTTCTTGATTTTGATTTTCAAAATTTTCCATAATTATATTGGGTTCAATGGTATTCTATTTTAACTTAAATTGCTTCATTTTTAAAGTAAAATCTCGTCTAATAATTTATTCATTTTTATTAAATCTGATTGCATCACGCTTGCATAAGGATCTTGTCCTTTCTTAATTAGTTCGGTGGCTTCCTTGATTTTTTCTACACTTTTTCCGGTTTTCAAATGAAGAAGATGAATGAATTTTTCATCTAAATCTTTGGTATCAATCAACAAATCAATTCGGACGCGATTGAGGAAATATTGTGCTTTCTTCGCCATCATATCGTGGAAATCGCCTTCCTGTAAGTAGAGATTCCCGATGCTTTTTACAAACTCAACGGATTTATTTTTCTTCGGTTCGATGATGGGAACAATTCTCTGTTTCCGTTTTGCATTAAAAATGATGAACAGTAAAAGTCCGCCTAATAATAACCACCAAGCATAACGCAAACTAGGATTGGCCAAAATAAATCGCAACGGTGAACGGGATTCGGCTACATTTTTATTATCACCAGAAAACCAAACCGTTTCGCGGTCAGGAAGATAAGAAAACACATCCTGCACATATTTTTCATTTCCGGGTTTTAGCAAATAATAATTGGTTAAAATCAAAGGTTCTGAATGCAAATAAAGATGACCTTTTCCATGATTAACTTTAATGAAATTAGCCATTTTACTGTCACTTTCTTCTTTTCCTAAAATTTCGTGATCTTTTGAAATCAATTCAAATCCTTTTCCAGACGGTAATTTATCTAACTTTAAAGAATCAGACGCAAACTTATTGTCCCTCAATAACAACAAATTAAAATCTTCATAACTAATCCTCGACAACGAAAAACCTAAAGAATCGGAAATACTCTGATGAAAAAAATCCGAAATTACCATGGCATCCGAACCTTTCTCTACGTTCTCCAAAATTTTATTCCAGGATTCAGAATCCAGTTTAGATTCAATGATTAAAATATTATGCGGTTTTAATTTTTGAGTTTTATAGAAATCATAAGGGGAAAGATCGGTTCGTTTTACCTTATTATTTAAAAGATGATTCGCTTCTTTGCTAAAGATGTACAAACCAAAAGGCGACTTTTCATTAACATCGAAATTCTTACGCCAATCGGTCACATCAGATTTGCTGAGTTCCAGCAACGCCAAAACCACCATCACAATGATGAAAATTAAACCATATAATCTGAACGTTTTATTCATATTTAATTAAAACCAAAAAGGCTTTCCTATATCTTATAATTTAAAAACTTCTGTTTGAATTGAGTATAACTTTCTTCATTAACTTCAAATTCGCCATACCAGACATAGTCGAAAATATAAGCCAGGTCTTTGAAATTGGATTTTAAATCATTCGTTTTTAACTCTGATAAATAATCCTTATTTGTTTTTTCCGGATTCCAATTGATGAGTTTTTTATCTGCCAGTTTCTTTAAGACTAATAAAAACTGATAACGAACGGCGGAACGGTAATCTTTCTGTCTTTCAAATTTCTCGATGCTTTCACTGAAATTAATTTCGTGGATATTTTCCTGAAGATCCTGATTTTCGATATTGATTTTTTTATTCTTCTTGCTGAAAAAGAAATTTCCGTCTTTGCCCAGTAAAAATTTAATTAAAAAATAAAGGATAAACCCGATAATAATTACGGAGAAAATCCGCATAATGTTTTCCGCATAAGAAGCCGTTTTGTTTTGATCTACTTTTCCAAAAATCGATTCCAGAATTTTCTTTATTCTTTTCTGAATCTTTTGCCAAAGCGATTCTCTAGGCTTTATCGTTGTGTAATCGTAATCGGCGCCTTTGTACTTGGACTGAAAGTTATCCTCAAAACTTTTTGGAAAAATAATATTATCAGTCGTCGGATTTTTGAGCAAGAGAGAATCGGTATAAAATTGTTCGTTATTGCGAACTTCTAACGAGTCTTTAAAACTTGACATCGGTGGTGGCGGAAGTTCCTGAGAATTTCCGGATATGAATTGTAATAGAAAAAAGAAGAGGAATATCCTAAATTTCATGGGTGCCAATCGTGTCGATTTCTGATAAGTCTACATTTCGGTGAAGGTCGGTTCTGCTGTCATAGTATTGCAAACCAGAGTTTACAAAAATCAGGTTAATCATCATAAATGAAAGCAAAAGTGAAAAGCCATAAAACAGAAAAAACACAATTCCCATAGAACCTTCAAATGGATTTTGTTGGAATTCTCCAGTTTCGGGAACAGTCAATATTCCACCAAAAATAAACATCATCGGAATCATGGTGAAGATCGAAGTGATCGTTTGAATAATAAAATACATCACAATCGTTGAACCCCAATATTTCCAGAAAGGAGATTTCTCTCTTCCATTTTTATAGGAAAACTGTGCTCTCACAGCATAACTCAAAGATTCAAAAAAACCTTTATTCGTATTGAAATAATCGAACATTAAAAAATTAACAACGTTTACCAACGCTGGCCCAAGTAATATCAATAAAAAGAATCCGATAAGAATAAACATTAAAACTACTGATAACCCGAAAACAATCATTGCTAAAGGAGTTACGATGAAAAACAATCCTAGGAATAATTTTAAAAACCTACCGATATTATTTTTTAAATCACTCAAAATCTCATCGGCTTTAATGTTTTTATTTCCTGTTTCCGTCAATCTTTTCAGATATAAAATTGGGTAAGAATAGGAAATCATCGTCACCGCCAAAAACAGAATAAAAACGATTGTTGACACTAAAATCAGCATCACTGAATTTTCTTGAAAGTAGGCTTCGAAATAATAGTTTTGTCCACTCGTATTGGAACCCATCATTTGCGAAAATATTTCCCGATACCCAAAAACGAAAATAATAACCATCAGAATTAATAAAATCCCGTTGATCAAAAGATAATTTTTGAAATAGTTTTTTCCGTGCTCTTTAAAAAAAGCAAACGTGTCACTAATGAACGCTCCGAAGTCCCGTTTCTGATAAAATTGCATCATGTATTTTTGATTTTTTTGCTACTAAATAAGGATAGATAAAATAATAATAACCGATTAAAGAAAGCGTCCCGAAAATAAGAAGTCCATTTAGAAATCCCGGCATTACCAAAGCATATCTGGTTACATAACCTTCAATAATTCCTGCGACAATCGTAAATGGAACGGTGCTTAAAAATATTTTAAAGGCATCTTTAAAACCTAATTTAAAGGAATTAAAACGCGAATAGGTTTTAGGAAATAAAATCGACGCTCCTAAAATTAAGCCTGCCATTGCTTCCACAACCATGCTGAAAATTTCGAAAACACCGTGAAGCCAAATTCCGCTTGCACTTTCTTTCAACGCTCCATGTTCATGAAAAAAATATTGAAACGCTCCAAGCATAATACTGTTTTGCAACAATGCATACAAAGTTCCTACTCCACCGAAAACACCATACATAAACAGAACAGCACCAACCTTTAGATTATTAAAAATAATAGAAATCGCACTTCCCCAATTTGAACCTTGTTGATAAACACCAACTGCATTTCCTTTTTCAATATTCTCAATCGTCTTATTGACGTACTCATCACCCAAAATAATTTCTACAAATTCTTTATCGTAATACGCTGAAATAAAACCAATTAAAGTAAATAGTATAAAAAACCCAAAGGCATAAAATAAATACCTTCGATAGTGATATACCAAAAGTGGAACTTCAGTTTTAAAGAATTCATACAAACGGTTTTGCTCTGTTCTTTTGGTTTTATAAATTCTTTGGAAAATAAGTGAAGAAAGATTGTTCAGGTAAACCGTCGTTTTACTTTTCGGGTAATAAGTTTGCGCAAACGATAAGTCATTCACCAAATTAATGTACAGCGAAGAAAGGTCATCCGGATTTTTTTTAACTTTTCCTGCGATAACCTGCTCGATTCCCAACCATTTTTCTTTATTTTGTTTGATAAACGCAACCTCTCTCATCTGATGCTAAAATAATAAAAATATGTCGCTGATCGCTATAAATACTTCACAAAATGTAAATATTAATTTCAATACCGCAAGTATTGGCGAGCGAATTTTGGCATTTGTCATTGACATCCTTATCAAAGCGGCGTACGTATTTACGCTTTTCTGGTTCCTTTTTCGAGTATTTAATTTCGGTTCTTATATGGACGGACTCGATAATTGGTCGCAAATGGCAGTTTACATTATCCTTACAATCCCAATCCACATTTACACTTTAGTCAGCGAAAGTTTGATGGAAGGTCAGACTTTTGGAAAGAAACTGGTGAAAATAAAAGTGGTAAAAATCGATGGATTCCAGGCAAGTTTTGGGGACTATTTAATACGTTGGTTTTTCATGTTGATTGATCTTTTTTCTAATTCTGGTGTTGTTGGATTAGTCACGATGATTGTTTCAAAAAACAATCAAAGATTAGGAGGTATTGCTTCTGGCACTGCGGTTATTTCATTAAAAAATCGCGTCAATATTTCGCATACCATTTTAGAAAATCTCAAAGAAGATTACACTCCTCTTTTTCCACAAGTTATCGCACTGACCGATAATGACGTAAGAATCATTAAAGAAAATTATCACAAAGCATTGAATATTGATGACCGACAAGTCGTTTCAAAACTCTCAGCAAAAATTAAAGATATTTTGAAATTAGAAATCGATCCGACGAAAATGACAGAAAGACAATTCATCAATATCATCATCAAAGACTACAATTTCTACACGGGAAAGGATTTGTAAATTGTTTGTTGGGCAGACATTTCCGCCTTCCACTCCCAATCTTTTTGCCATCCCTAAAGTCCTCTGCAAAAAAGAATATCCGTTCAAGTCGGGCTGCAGAGTTTGCATATTACCAAGGTTAGTTAAAATTAGAAAATCCTCTTTTCATTTAATTTCCTTAAATTTAAGGAACTAAATCGATTATCATGAAATACGAAAATAACAGATCAGGAAATGGCGGCGTCTTAACTTTGAACAAGGAAGACGAAGAAGTGGGCAGATTAACCTACACCATTTTCCCCGACGAAAATAAATTAGTAATATCTTACGTCTTGGTTCATTCAAAATTTGAAGGAAAAGGAATGGGAAAATATTTGGTCGAAGAAGGGATCAAATTCGCCCGGGAAAACAACTGGAAAGTTTATCCACATTGTTCTTATGCGCGTTCCGTCATGCACCGAATGAAAGACGTTGACGATATTTTATTAGAACGTTAAAACACAAAACCCATAGAAATTCTACGGGTTTTGTGTTTTGATGTATCGTGTCTTAATTTTTATTGATGTGATAATACGCCAACATTTTGTAATACAATTTCGCCGCTAAGAAAGCAGTCGGTTTCGGCATTGGAGAATCCATTAATTCTACAATATCAAAAGCAACCACATTACATTTTTCAAATACTTTTCTCAACAGTTCCAAAGTTGGATACCATTGTAAACCGCCTGGTTCCGGAGTTCCTGTTGAGGGAGCAATCGATGGATCAAATGCATCTAAGTCAATCGTAATGTAAACATTACCCGAGACTTTTTCCAGGACTTCATTAATCCAGTTTTCGTTGTGTGCTATTTGATGCGCCCAGAAACACTGCTCTTTATTTACATATTCCATTTCCTCAACATCCATAGAACGAATTCCGACCTGAACCAAATTATGTTTCTGGCTCGCTTCATACACTGCACAGGCATGATTTGACGTTGATCCGTGAAAGTCAGGACGTAAATCGGTATGCGCATCTAATTGCAAAACCGTTAGGTTATCATACTTCTCACCAACCGCACGAATTGATCCAATCGACACAGAATGTTCACCACCAAAAAGGGTAAATAATTTTCCATCGTTTGCAAGAAGTTCTTTGGTTTTTTGATAAACCGCTTCTGTCATCGCTTCTGGTGAAGATTTCTCAGTAACATCTCCAGCAAGATAAACACCTTCCAAATAAGGTTCTGTACTGGTTTCGATATCGTATAACTCCATGTTTTCCGAAGCATCCAAAAAAAGCTCTGGACCTTTATCAGCACCTTTTCCCCAAGTTGAAGTTCCATCATAAGGAACAGTTACCAACATTACTTTTGAGGTTTCTAATTGAGCATTTTCTTCTGGAATATCGGCGTAGGTTTTCATATTATTTTAGTTTTAAATTGTGTATTGTTTTAGAAGTTCAAAGATAAAAATTTCAAAATAATTCCACCTCTTTTCCGAGCCGTAAAAACAACAGTACTAGATTTTCTACATTTTCAGTTTTGTCTAATTAAATAAATCGCTAATTTTATATTACACTTCACGTACTCAATCTTAATAAAAAATATAAATCGATGAAAATTAAATATTTAATAGGATTACTTTTTCTCAATTTCCAAATATTTTTCTCGCAAAACATTACTGGTTCATGGTATGGAAATTTAGATGTTCAGGGACAAAAACTTCCTTTGGTATTTCATATTGAAAAAGAAGGAAATGATTTTACATCAACTTTTGACAGTCCTACACAAGGCGCTAAAGGAATTCCAATTCAGAAAACTTTATTTGAAAATAACGACTTGACTTTTAATGCTTCGAACTTAGGAATTACCTACAACGGAAAATTAAACGCTGAGAAAATCGAAGGAATTTTTTCACAAAGTGGAATGAACTTTCCTTTGATTCTTACCAGAAATGAAAAAACTACGGTTGTTAATCGTCCGCAAAATCCAAAACCGCCTTTTCCCTATAACAGCGACGATGTCACTTTTAAAAATGAAACAGAAGGAAATCTGCTTGCCGGAACGATTGCTGCTCCCAAAAACTTCAATAAAAAATCACCAATTTTAGTCATGATTACCGGAAGTGGTGCACAGAATCGAAATGAAGAAATGTTCGAGCACAAACCGTTTTTGGTTATCGCAGATGATTTGGCAAGAAAGGGAATCGCCACTTTACGTTTGGATGACCGTGGAATTGGCGGATCAGAAAAAGGAAAAGACGGTGCTACTTCGGCAGATTTTGCGACAGATATAAATTCTGCGGTGAACTATCTGATAAAAAACGGTTATAAAAACATTGGATTAATTGGTCATTCAGAAGGTGGTATGATTGCGCCAATGGTTGCAGACATGAATAAAAACGTAAAATTTCTAGTTCTTCTGGCTGCTCCCGGAATTCCAATTCTTGACTTGGTTTTGGATCAGAATAAAAAGCTCGCGGAAAGCGCAAATTTACCTCAAGAGGCAATTGATGAAGTATTGGCGGTAAAATCAAAAACATTTACTTACGCCGCAAACTATAAAGGAAAAGATTTCAAAGCCGATTTTACAAAATATTTAAAAGAGACTTTTCCTAAAATGACAGCACAAGAAAGAGAACCATACATCGCTCAAATGTCGTCGGCGTGGTTTCAATATTTCATCAAATTCAATCCGGACGGTTATTTATCAAAAGTTAAAATTCCGGTATTGGCAGTTGATGGAAGTTTAGATCTTCAAGTCTCTGCAAAAGAAAATTTAGCAGGAATTAAAAAATCTTTAACAAAAGCGGGGAATAAGAAGTTTGAAATCGAAGAATTTGAAGGTTTAAATCATCTATTTCAAACTGCTAAAACAGGAAATCCTGCTGAGTATGGCCAAATCGAAGAAACCTTTTCACCCAAAGTTTTAGACAAAATTAGTTCCTGGATTTTGGGTTTACAAAAATAAAACTCAACCCTTTCAGCCTTTCAAAGGCTGAAAGGGTTTTGGAAAAATATTAATTAAATCTTTTACTAAATTTACAAAAATTCTTAAATGCCATTAAAAGCAGTCTTATTCGATATGGACGGTATTATTGTAGATACCGAACCGCTTCATAGAAAAGCCTATTTCCAAATGTTCGATGATTTAGAAATTGAGGTTTCCGAAGAATTGTACACTTCTTTTACCGGAGCTTCCACAAAAAAAGTTTGCAACACACTGATTGAAAAGTATCAATTGGAAAAGTCACACGAAGATTTATCAATCATCAAAAGAAAATATTTCAAAGATTATTTTTATAATGACTCAGATTTCCAGTTGCTTCCTGGAGTTAAAAGTTTGATAGAAAATTATTTTGATAATAACATCAAATTGGTTTTGGCTTCTTCTGCAAGTATGGTCACGATTGACATGGTTTTTGAGAAATTTGATTTAGAAAAATATTTCATCGGAAAAATTAGCGGAGCCGATTTAAAAGAATCAAAACCTCATCCCGAAATTTTCCTACTTGCATCAGAAATTGCTGATGAATCAAAAGAAAACTGCATGGTCATCGAAGATTCTACAAACGGAATTATCGCCGCTCATTCTGCGGGAATCTTTTGTACGGCTTACAAAAGCGAACATTCGGTTGGTCAGAATTATGAGAAAGCGAATTTGGTGATTTCAGATTTTTCGGAGATTGAAGTTGAGAAAATCTCTAAATACTTTTGACATTTTTTGAGAAGCGCCAAAACTTTTTTTATCACATTAGAGCACAGAGTTACATTAGTTTTTTAGTGAAATACCAAATTTAACTAAGCCTCTGAATTTTAATTATTATAGGAAATTTTAAAAAGCACTTTTGTAGCATCTCCTTTGAAAAGAATCCTGAACGTTATTCTAGCCCCGATGGAAACGGCATCCCCGCCTTGGCGGGATATAGTGGACAGCGGGACCGTAAATAAATAAGGAGCAACGTTTTTGTTGCTCCTTATTCAGTTTAATATCCTAATAATTTTAAGACATCTTCCGGTTTTTGTTCTTCCCGGAAAACGGTATATGTAAAGTTTCCTTCTTCGTCTTTATCGATCAAAATATGTTTCGGCTGCGGCATCAAACAGTGGTGAACACCGCCGTAACCGCCGATGGTTTCCTGATAGGCGCCGGTATTAAAAAAGCCGATATATAAAGGTTTTGTGTCGCTGAATGTTGGCAAATAAATAGCATTCGTATGTTGCTCAGAATTATAGTAATCATCTGAATCACAGGTTAATCCGCCCAGAAAAACGCGTTCATAGGTGTCTTCCCAACGGTTTAGCGGAAGCATGATGAACTTGCGGGAAATAGCCCACGTATCGGGTAATGTGGTCATGAAAGAGGAATCAATCATGTTCCATTTTTCACGGTCATTCTGACGTTTTTGAGAGATGATTTTATAAAGATGCCCTCCACTTTCACCAACCGTAAAACTACCGAATTCGGTGTAAATGTTTGGTTCTTCTACGCCTTCTTCTTCACAGAATTTTTTGATTTGAGACACGATTTCGTTCACCATATATTGGTAATCGTAATCGAAATTCAAAGAAGTTTTAATTGGAAAACCACCACCGATATTAAGAGAATCAACTTCGGGTGCGATTTTTTTCAATCGGGCGTAAACGCGTAAACATTTATAAAGTTCGTTCCAGTAATATGCAGTATCCTTGATTCCGGTATTGATAAAAAAGTGCAGCATTTTCAATCGCGCATTCGGATGATCTGCAATTTTCTGGCTGTAATATGGAATAATATCTTTGTACCCAATTCCTAATCTGGAAGTATAAAATTCGAATTTTGGTTCCTCTTCCGCCGCAATTCTAATTCCGATATTAAATTTGCAGTCGATACTTTCGGTCAATTTATCGAGTTCTCTGTAATTATCTAAAATGGGCGTGATGTTTTCAAAACCTTTATTAATTAGATCAGAAATCTTTGCTAAATAATCATCGGTTTTAAATCCGTTACAAATAACCTCAACGTTTTTATCGAACTTCCCTTTGTCATAAAGAGATTTTACAATATCGATATCGTAAGCAGACGAAGTTTCCAGGGAAATATCGTTTTTCAACGCTTCTTCCAGAACAAAAGCGAAGTGACTGGATTTGGTACAATAGCAATAACGGTAACTTTTTTTGTAATCATTGATTTCAAACGCTTCCTTGAACCACGCTTTTGCACGCTGAATATTGGTAGAAATCTTCGGCAAATAATTAAACTTCAAAGGCGTACCGAACTGTTCTATGACCTCCATTAAAGGAATGTCGTGGAATTGAAGCGTATTGTCCGCGACGTTAAATTCTTCCGTCGGGAAATACAAAGTTTGATCGATAAGCTCTGAGTATTTAATTTTCATTTTAAGAATCGTATTTGCAAAATTAGAATTGCAAAGTTGAGAAAAAAAGTTGGGTTTCTATTTTAAAATTCCGTTAAAATTAGCGCTGGTCTTTATTTCCTACAAACACGACTAAATTTCCGGTTTCAAATTCAATGATTACGTCATCCTCTTTGGCAAAATTACGGGTTCCTATTCTATTGGTAATATCCAATTTTTCTTGAGCTAAAGACCAGTTCAAACCTTTGGTAGTAAGCTTTTCCGTTGTTGGAAATGGATATAAAGAAATCATTCGATTTTTAATATTTTCTAACACTAATTTTTTCGGTGCAAAGAAATAAGTTGAATATTCATCAAAAAAAGTAATCTTTAAATCGTCTTTAAATAAAAAGGCCACCGTTAGATTTCCCAAAAAGTGATCCATTTCGCCACCACTTCCACCATAAACATCTACTTTTTCAAATCCTTTCTCTTTAATAATCTCCAGAGATTTTTCGAAATCGGTTTTATCCTGATCAGGTGTATAAATGAATTTCGCCTGATAAACATTTTCATCAGATCCGGAATGAGAGTCGAAATCTCCTGAAATAAAATCGAGTTGATCAAGTGGAAAACCTTTCTCTTTTAAATAATGAAAAGCACCATCGGAACAGGCAATCAAAGAATAATCAGAACTATTAGGAATGATTTTGGGCGGAACTCCATTGATGAAGAGAAGTACTTTATCGGTCATTGGGATTCCAGTATTCTTCCGTTTCATTATTCAGTTTTGAAACATAACGAGCTAAAACGAATAAGTAATCAGAAAGTCGATTCAGGTATTTAATCAGTTCTGGGCGCACTTCTTCAGATTCATTTAAGAATACCAAACTGCGCTCTGCCCGTCTACAAACCGTTCTACAAACATGCAGAGACGTCGCAGATCTTCCGCCGCCCGGAAGAATGAAATACTGCAATGGTGCTAATTCTTTTTCAAAATCATCCATCCAATGTTCCAATTCTTCAATTTCGGTATCTGTAATCATTAAAGCTAAGCGGGATTTTCCGTTTGCTAAAGTTAATTTATCCGTTGGTGTCGCAGATTCTGAACCCAACGTAAATAAATCAAACTGAATTTTTTTCAATTGAGTTAAAACTTGTTCGTCTTTAACCTCACTTTTGGCAACACCGATAAAAGAATTGAGTTCATCGATTGTTCCGTAAGATTCAACTCTGGCGGACGCTTTGGAAACGCGGGTTCCGCCGTATAAAGCGGTTTGTCCTTTGTCGCCGGTTTTGGTATATATTTTCATTTTCTTGTAGCTTAAGGCTGGATGTAAATTTAGCGATTTTCTAATTACCACTTTTGGTTGTTCTCTAAAGTTCGTCCAATACAATCTTCCAGAGATTTTTATTAAAACTTCTAAAAAAATTGACGTGTCCGATTTCTAGTTTTTCAGATTCCGAAATTTTAATTTCCCGATAGGTCGTTTTTAAATTAGGATAAACGTTTTTCAATAAATTCTGCATTCCTTTTTGAGTAACCCAATTATCATCTTCGGCGTGGATTATAAAAGTATTTTGATTTAATTCTTTTGAAATATTCGCCCCTATTTTTTCATACAATTTGCTCGTAGATTTTTTATTTAGAATTAAAGTCTGCCAATCGAAAGCTACGCCTTTGGGTAAAGATTCTCCCAAACCAAAACGATGTGCGGGAAAATATCCAAAAAAAGTAGTCATGACAGGAAGTGCGATTCCAAAACCGAGTAAAGCAGTAACTGCAACGCTAAAAGTTAAATTACCAATATGGGCGTCTTGTGTCCCGACAAAAATAAATTTCTCAAAATTCTTTGAATAGTCATTCATTCCCAAAATTAAAGCACCAACCGAATGTCCTAAACAAAACTTAGTATAATCAGGATATTCCCTTTTAATAAAATCTGTTACTTTTTTAAAATCAATAGTTCCCCAAATTCTCATCGACGCTTCAAACCCTCGCATTTCTTTAGGCTTCGATTCACCTATTCCTCTGTAATCATAAGTAATAACTGTAAATCCGTTTTCCGCTAAATACTTGGCAAAAGAAAAATAAATTTGTTGTTTTACTCCCGTTGCAGAATTAATAAGCAACAGTTTTCCATTTGGAGTTTCGGGTTCAAAAACCTTTACAGAAATTGGAATTTGATCGGAAGTGGTTAGAATGAGTTCTTTCATTTTAATGAAAATTCCACTTGTAGATAAGTGGAATTAATTTTTAAAAATATAAATTTTAAAGGAAATAAAAAAGCAAAACCGATATGCTCAATATAGCAATCTATCCTTCGAGAATATCTTTCAGATAAGGAAGTCCACTTTGGGAACCTCTATTTTTAGTCACTTTTAGAGAAACATCATTTCCAAATTTCACACAGTCATCAATTTTATTATGATGACAAAGTGCTACTGCAAAACCTGCCGTGAAGGCATCTCCCATACCCATTTTGTGTAGAACACAATCATGATCATTTCGGTAATAGTTCATTTCGGTACCATTGAAATAAGTTGTAGAATTGGTATCGTCGCGAACAAATAATTTATTTGGATACTTTCTTAAAATCTCTTCTCTCGGGTCATCACCAAAGATAATTGATAATTCATTGCTTTTGGCAACGATGAAAGTAGCATTAGCAATAACTTCAGGAGAAAGTTTCTTTGCAGGTGAAGCGTAAATTCCTAATTTCTTATTATACTTCTTTACCAATTCGGAAGTGTATTCTACGACATCCATTGGAATTTCAAGCTGAATCAGAACCAAATCTGCGGTTGCAAAAAACTTCTCAGCTTCCGCAACATGTTTTGGTTCCAGGCAATAATTAGAAGCTGGAACAACCACGATCGAATTGACTCCCTTTGCAGCAACAACATACGCTGTTCCTGTGGGCGCGTCTTCAGTTTCTACAACGTAACCAACATTAACTCCTTCATCAACTAAATTCCGTAAAATTTGCTGTCCAAACGGATCCATTCCAACCGCGCCAATAAAGTAAACGCTCGCTCCCAATCTGGAGGTAGCGACTGCTTGATTGGCTCCTTTTCCACCAAAAAAACTTTCTGACTTCTCTGCCATCACCGTCTCATTAGGATGCGGTGAATTAGCGGTATTCAAAACTAAATCTATAGAAGAACTGCCAATTACAATAATTTTAGGTTGCTCAGAAGTAATATTCATTGTTTATAACTTATGTTTCAAATGTACTTAAATAAGGAACGATTCGGAAATAATAATTTTAATTAATCTCCACAAATTCAGAAACGATTTTTACAGGAACGTTATTTCTATCAAATCCGATATAACTTGCATAAAATCCTTCACCATAACCCGTTTCAAAAGCGAATAGATTTCCAGGTTTTTCATCGTTCGGTTTTAGAAAAGCATACTGATTGATAGCGCCGTCTTCCTGGAAAAAATGTTCGTGGAAAAACTCTTCATAAATCCCCATAAAATCTTCCCCTTTTCTTTTGAACAAATGCTGTTCCAAGAGATTTAGATTTTGCTGAGTTTCGAAATCCATAAAACAGCCCATCCCACTTTCTACCGGATAACCATATATTTCTCCTTCCTCTAAATCAGCCATGTGCTGACCTTCCGAAGTTGCCAGTTCCCAATTGCTAATTTCTGAATTATTGAAAACGATTTCTACATAAGCGATACAATTGCTTTCGATTTCTTTATGTACTAATACCGTAAATTCTCCTCTCGGAAAATCCGTTGTAAAAGCTGGCATTTCGCTGGTAATCAAAGGATCACAAACCACCAGTTTCCCGGTGGTGAGATTAATCTTTCCCGCCTCGAATGTTTCAATTAAAGGGCTTTCTACAAAATTCTTGTTGAAAAGTTTTTTGATATTTTCGATGTGGTTCATGATAACGTTTTCAATTTTTCTTCGAGCAAGACCATTTTATCCTGCGCGTCTTTTTTCTTTTTCAATTCATTATCAACAACTTGCTGTGGCGCACCTGCCATAAATTTTTCGTTGGATAATTTTTTATCTACTGACATCATGAAACCTTTTAAATATTTGATTTCTTCTTCAGTTTTAATTTTCTCTTCTCCTAAATCTAAGTTTTCACTTAATGGAATAGAAACTTCTGTTCCTCCAATTAAGAAAGAGAACGTTGGTTTATCTGTTTTTTCAGCGAAATGAATTTGTTCAATATTCGCTAATTTCCGAACTAAATTTTCATTATCAAATGAAGTTGCATTGGTGAAAACCTCAACACTTTCACGTGGTGAAATTCCTTTGCTTTGACGGTAATTACGAACGCCTGAAATCACTTCTTTAGAAACTTCAAACTGCTTGATTAATTCTTTATCGTAATCCTGAACTTTTCTTTGCTGAGCGATAACCAAAGCATTTTCTATCGTGCGCTCAGAAATATTCTGCCATAGCTCTTCAGATAAAAATGGCATAAATGGATGCAACAATTTCATTAATTCCTCGAAATACTGAATGGTCTGATCATAAACTTCAGTAGATATCGCTTCACCGTAATTGGGTTTAATCGCTTCTAAATACCAGGAACAGAAATCATCCCAAATTAATTTATACACTAAATGCAGCGCATCAGAAATTCTGAATTTCTCAAACTGATCAGCAATTTCAACAATCGTTTTATCCATCTGATTTCCAAACCAAGCAATTGCTTGCTGATCTGCCTCATTCGCTTTTATCGAATCATCTTTTCTCCAACCTTGAATTAATTTATTGGAGTTCCAAATCTTTGTTGCGAAATTTCTTCCCTGCAACATTAATTCTTCATCAAAAAGCAAATCGTTTCCGGCAGCCGAACTTAATAAGATTCCGACACGAACGCCATCTGCACCATATTTCTCCATCAACTCAATTGGATCTGGAGAATTCCCAAGTGATTTCGACATTTTACGTCTTTGCTTATCTCTTACAATTCCCGTGAAATAAACATTTTTAAAAGGAACTTCTTTTCTGTATTCGATTCCTGCCATAATCATTCGGGCAACCCAGAAGAAAATAATATCCGGACCGGTAACCAAATCAGAAGTTGGATAATAGTAATTAATGTCTTTATTTTCAGGATCGTTAAGTCCGTCGAAAACTGACATTGGCCACAACCAAGAGGAGAACCAAGTATCGAGTGCGTCCTCGTCTTGACGAAGATTTGAGACTTCGAGATTTGAGATTTGAGACTTTTCTTTAGCAAGAATTAAGGCTTCTTCAATTGTTTCTGCAACTACGAAATCATCCTGTCCCTCACCATAAAAATAAGCTGGGATTTGTTGTCCCCACCAAAGCTGTCTTGAAATATTCCAATCGCGGATGTTTTCCATCCAGTGCTTGTACGTGTTTTTGAATTTTTCTGGGTGAAATTTCACCTCATCATTCATCACAACATCCAAAGCTGGCTTTGCCATTTCTGACATTTTCAAAAACCATTGAACTGAAACTTTCGGTTCGATAATCGCTCCTGTTCTTTCAGACGTTCCAACTTTATTGACGTAATCTTCAGCTTTTAATAAAAGATCATTTTGCTCTAATTCTTTAACAATTTCTTTACGAACGACAAATCGATTTTTACCTGCATAATGCAAACCATGATTATTCAAGTTAGCATCATCATCTAAAGAATCAATCATTGGTAAACCATGACGCTTTCCAATTTCATAATCATTGGTGTCGTGAGCCGGCGTAATTTTCAAAGCCCCGGTTCCAAATTCAATATCTACATAATCATCTTCGATAATTGGAATCACACGATTTACGATAGGAACAATAACATTCTTCCCTTTTAAATGCGCATATCTTTCATCATTAGGATTGATACAAACGGCAGTATCACCGAAAATAGTTTCGGGACGGGTTGTTGCAACAGAAAGGAAATCTTCCGTTCCTTCAATCTTATATTTTAAATAAAACAGTTTCCCGTTTTGTTCTTTGAAAATTACTTCTTCATCAGAAATATTGGTCTTGGCTTCCGGATCCCAGTTCACCATGCGGTAACCTCTGTAAATCAAACCTTTATTATATAAATCGATAAAAGATTTTACAACTTGCTGTGAAAGTTTTGGTTCCATGGTAAAACGTGTTCTTTCCCAATCGCAAGAACAACCCAGTTTTTTCAACTGTTCCAAAATTGTTCCGCCATATTTGTCGGTCCAATCCCAAGCGTGTTTCAAAAACTCTTCACGCGTAATATCTGCTTTATTAATCCCTTCTTCTTTCAGTTTTGCTACAACTTTCGCTTCAGTCGCAATTGAAGCATGATCCGTTCCTGGAACCCAGCAAGCATTGAAACCTTGCATTCTGGCTCTACGAACCAAAATATCCTGAATCGTATTGTTCAACATATGTCCCATGTGAAGAATCCCAGTTACATTTGGTGGCGGAATTACTATCGTATAAGGAGGTTTTTCGTTAGGTTCGGAATGAAAATAATTATTTTTTAGCCAGAAATCATACCATTTCTGTTCTGTTTCCTGCGGCGTATATTTCTCTGAAATCTGCATATATAAAATCTTTGGCTTAATAGTTGCAAAAATAGGGAAATAAAAAAAATTGACCTTACTATTAAAATAATTTTTAACTTTGTTTGTTAAATTCAATCAAATAACCAATTACTAAAATTAAAAAAAAATGAAAAAAATCTTTGCAGGCCTATTTTTAGCCGGAACATTTGCACTTGCATCAGCCCAAACTATTTCTTTTGACAAAACAGTTTTCGATTATGGAAATGTAAAAACAGGAGCAGATGGTCATAGAGTTTTTAAGATTAAGAACACGGGAGACAAACCTCTTATTATTTCCAGAGTTCAAGCATCATGTGGTTGTACTACACCAGAGTGGAGTCAAGAACCGATTATGCCAGGAAAAACAGCAGATTTAAAAGTAGGGTACGACACAAAAATCGTGGGACCTTTTACAAAAATTATTGAAGTATATTCTAATGACGCTGACAACAGCAGATCTGTAATTACTATTAAAGGAAACATAGGAGATGCAGTAGCGACAATCGCTCCACAATCTACAGCTAAAGCAGAAAGCACAATGATGAGCTCAGAACAAGCTACGAAAGTTGCACCCGCAGCTAAAGCTAAAGCACAAGTTTTAAAAGCTAAAAGTTTATAATAGGTAAAACAATTTACCCGATAAAAATTTAAAATCATTCCAATATTGGAATGATTTTTTTATTTTAGTACAAAATATTGCAACTATGGATTTAGATTTTAGTGATAATTTTATCGTGAACGGGAAATTCTCCATGAATGATTTCTCGACAGAATATGAAGGTAAGCTTTCGAAAGACGACGCAAAAAAAATGCTGGCCGACGAGAAAGAAAAGCTCCGCGAACTGCAGGAAAGGCTATATAGTGATGGGAGTAAATCTATATTGATTGTGCTGCAAGCAATGGATGCTGCTGGAAAAGACTCTTTAATCAAGCACGTTTTCGGTGGCGTAAATCCACAAGGATGCGCAGTCACCAGTTTCAAAACGCCGAATGATAAAGAATACGCTCATGATTTTCTTTGGAGACATTATTTAGCCTTACCCGAAAAAGGAAAAATCGGCATTTTTAATAGAAGTCATTATGAAAGCGTCCTAATTTGTAAAGTTCATCCCGAATATAATTTAAATGAAAAGGTTTGGAAAACAGTTGACGACTTTGACAAAGGTTTCTGGAAAAATCGCTACGAAAGCATTAGAAATTTTGAAAAAACTCTAGCTGAAAACGGGACAACTATTATTAAAATATTTTTGAACGTTTCCCAAAAAGAACAGAAAAAAAGATTTCTGGAGCGGATTGAAAAAGCAGACAAAAACTGGAAATTCTCCGCAGGTGATTTACCCGAAAGTGAATTGTGGAGTAAATATATGACCGCCTAGGAAGAAGCCATTAATGAGACTTCAAAAGATTACGCACCTTGGTATGTTATTCCAGCCGATCACAAATGGTTTACCCGCGTTGCCGCGATTCAGATCATTATCGATGCTTTGAAAAAAATGGATTTACAATATCCAAAACCTTCACAGAAGGAAATTGAAGATTTAGCCGACGCCAAGAAACAGTTGGAAAATGAATAAAATAAAAAAAGCAGAAACCTCAATTTCTGCTTTTTTTATAAAAACCCACAAGAGAAACTATAAGCCGGATTCTGTAAATTGACCGAAGCCAAAACGCCTGTTATTTATCTACGCTTTACATTGCTGCAAAACTTTAGCTGCTTACCCCTCGGTTTTTGGAGCGAGCCGCTCCTATTTTCACTGCTGAAAAAATCCGATATACTTAACATTGCACCGCAAAGAGTTTACCTGGTTTCACTATAAATTAATATACATTCTTTCTGTTGCACTTGTCCTGATCTCACGACCGACGGATGTTATCCGCTTTGCTGCTCTCTGGTGTCCGGACTTTCCTACCCCCAACGAATCGGGAATCAACAAGCCGTTTTTCTTGTGGATGGCAAATATAAGGTTTTTCTGCGTTCTGTTTTTAGAGAATTTTTTGAGTAATTGTGTAATTGTGATTTTGGAAAAGTGAGTGATTCTTTTGATATTAAATGGAAAATATTAAATTAATAAATATCAATATCTTTTTGCTTTTTGCTTCCTCCATCTTTTAATTAAATTTTTGGAAAGAAATTTGCTAGCACGAAACCTTAAATTATATCTTTGAACTATGAATTATATTGAAATTGTAACCTCTGTTTTAGAACGCTGGTACGCCGGACTTGCCCAGGCAACACCGAAAATCGTTGTCGGGATATTAGTTTTCTTTTTGTTCTTAATGATGAGTTCTTTTCTCAGTAAAATATCCGTTAGAATTTTTCATAAGTTTTTTCCGAAAAGTCAAAACAGTTCTGTTGTTACTTTAATTAAAGTTTTCAAATTCCTTATTATTCTTTCTGGCGCATTTATTTCCCTGGAAATTATGGGAATGGGAAGCTTCGTCTTAAAATTTATTGGAAGTTTAGGAGTTGCCGGTGTTGTAGCGGGAGTTGCTTTGAAAGATCTTGTTTCCTCCATGTTTTCCGGAGCATTGGTTGGAATCGATAAATCATTTACTGACGGTGATTATGTTTCCATTAAAGATATAACTGGTGTGGTTGAAAAAATCGGTTTCTTAACCACGAAAATCATTACCGATGAAGGCAAGAAAGTTTTTGTACCTAACCAATTGATATTTAGCGCCCCTTTTGTTAACTACTCCTCATCTGGCCAGCGGAAAATTTTTCTGGATTTGCAAGTTGACAGCAATCAGGATTTGGAGAAAACGAGACAAGTGATTTTAGATGAGATTAAAAGTTTTGATACGACTGATCATATTGAAGAAACACAAGTTATTTTTCTAAAACAATCTTTTGGAGTTTTCTATTTACAAGCCCGCTTTTTTATGAAAAGTGGCAAAGATATTATGAAAGTTAAGAGTGACGCATTAATCAAACTGAAAACTAAATTGGAAGAATCAGGTATTGAACTGGCGACTCAGGCTCAAATTAATACAAGTAATTCTTAAATTCTAAACATCATTTAAAAAGGAAGAAGCTTTTTTATTAAAAGAATTTCATAAATCAACTTTTAGTATATATTTGTATGATACAAAAACTAAAAATTCAGTGAAAAAAACTTTATTCTTTATCCTTCTTTCCAGCCTTTGTTTTGGACAAAACTGGAGCATTTCATTTGCTGAAAGATCCTCTTTAATTAACATATACAATGCTACGAACGGTGAAAACTGGAGTACAACATGGGATTTAAATAAAGATCCTAAATATTGGTACGGAATCAAAATTAAAAAAGGAAATGTAAGCGAAGTTAACCTTCGTGGAAATGCTTTGAAAGGAAATTTTCCAGTTTCAGTTTCCGGTTTATCAAAACTCGAAAAACTCGATTTAAGTTCTAATCAACTAACGGGCGAAGTTTCTACAGCGATTTCAGGTTTAAATACTTTAGTTCGGTTAGACATAAGCAATAATCGATTTACCGGTGATCCAACGGCTGCGATTTTGCCACTTTCACAACTTCAGGAAATCTCAGTTGGAAATAATGATTTCATTTTTGCTGATATCGAAACCTTTTTACAAAATTTTCCGAATATTGAAATTCTGGATTTATCTCATATTGATATAAACGCCGTTCCACAAAAAATTTCGACCTTAACTAAACTTCAGTCACTGAATTTAAGCAACAATTCAATTGCTCAAAATTTCAATTATCTTTCATCGTTAATTTCTTTAAAGGAACTAAATCTTTCGGGAAATCAGCTGACGAAAATTCCAACAGAACTTGGAACGCTTTCTAATTTACAAAGTCTTGATTTAAGTTACAATAGTATTTCAGCCAATTCAACTGCACCTTTAGTACAAATGAAAAATTTAGAATGGTTGTCTTTCGCGGGAAACCAAATGACGAATTTCCCACCGCAACTTTCACAATTAACAAAATTGATCCATCTGAATTTTTCGGATAATAAAATTTCTGGTGGCTTCGAAAGTTTAGTTGGCTTGCAAAACTTAGAACAAATCTATTTAGATAAAAATTTAATTTCAGGTGCATTTCCAAGTTCTCTTTTGCAATTGAAAAAGTTACAGATGTTGTCCTTGAATGGAAATCAACTTTATGGTGAAATTCCAGAAACCATTCCTGCAATTACCTTCATTGATAATAATCGATTTACAAAACAAGACCTAAAAACATTTTTACTTAAAAATAAGTCGCTGGCTGATTTCACTTATTCTCCTCAAAGATATGATGAGCCGAAAACTATTTTTGCAAGCCTCGGGAGTTCCGCGAGTTTACCACAATCCCTTTCAGGAGACGATTATCAATATACATGGTTTAAAAATTTAGATCAAAAAACTCCGCTTAGTTCAGAAAAATATTACATCAGTAATGTTGAAGTAGAAGATTTTACCGATTATACTTGTGAAGCTTACTCTTTCGAAGTTCTTCCAAAAGAACTCATGGAAATTTCTTTCTTTCGGGAACCAGTTACTTTAGCAAAAGAATTAGCAACTGCGGAAGTCAAAACCGATTTAATTGTTTATCCGAATCCAGCAAAAGATTTCCTTTATATTAAAACCACCAAACTCGATATTGAAAAAGTATTTATTTTCGATTTAAGTGGGAAATTAATCATGACTGAGAAATCCAAAACAATCAACATTAACCATTTGCCATCCGCAACTTATATTATTTCTATTAAAACTTCTGATGGTTTGAAATCGTTTAAGTTTATTAAGCAATAATCGATTTTATTAATCAACAATAATCATTTGAATAGTTTTCATCAATCAATTAAGCTTTGGAATGGATTCTATCTTCCGTAAATTTGTTTTAAATAAAAAGATAATGAACAATTCAAAAATCATAGGTTTAAACGAAACCGACTGTCAAAAGATTTCAGAAAAATTAAATATCCTTTTAGCTAATTATTCAGTTTTCTATCAAAATACGAGAGGTGCACATTGGAATATTAAAGGAGACCAATTCTTTACTCTTCACCCGAAATTTGAAGAACTTTACAATAATTTGGTTTTAAAAATTGATGAAATCGCTGAGAGAATTCTAACACTTGGTTCTACACCACATCACAATTACTCTGATTATCTGACGCTTTCCAATATTAAAGAAAGTAAAGAAGTTTCAAATGGGACGAAAGATGTTGAAAATATTCTAGTCTCTTTTAAAACCGTACTGGATTTACAGAGAGATTTGCTTGATGTAACTGAGAAAGCTGGCGACGAAGGAACCAATTCGCAAATGAGTGATTATATAACAGAACAGGAAAAAGAAGTTTGGATGTACAATTCTTACCTCGGAAAATAAAGTTTTAAATACTTAATAATTATAAAAATCGTCTTTTTAAAGGCGATTTTCGTTTTTGAATTTCTAAATTTGTTTGAATATATAATAAACTATGATTGAAGTTCGTCTAAAGTCAATTCTCGATAATGATTTCTATAAAATTACGATGCAAAATGCGGTCATCAAACTTTTCCCGAATGAGAAAGTAAAATACCAATTCATCAATCGTGGCAAACATCATTTCCCACCAGGATTCGGTGAAGAATTACGAAGATCAATCAACGCAATGGCGGAACTGAAATTAACGAAAGACGAAAAACAATTCTTAAAAGAAACTTGCCCTTATTTAGATCTTCCTTATTTAGATTTTCTCGGTGGTTATCATTACGATCCAAGCGAAGTTCAAATAATCCAAACCGAAGAATCTCTGGAAGTTACAGTAGAAGGAGAATGGTATCGCACGATTTTGTGGGAAGTTCCGATTCTTTCCCTAATCTCAGAATTGCATTACGAAATGAATCACATGGAGCGCAATTCTAATGAAGCGGTTATTCAAACCACTTTAGAAAAAGCCGATCAGCTCAATATTCTAGGCGTGACTTTCGCCGAATTTGGAACGCGCAGAAGACATTCTTATAAAGTGCACGATTTGGTGGTTGACTCTTTGGTGAGAGACAATGTTTCAGGGAATTTCATCGGAAGTTCTAATGTTCACTTTGCTATGAAATATGGCATAAAACCAATCGGAACACACGCTCACGAATGGTTTATGTTCCACGCTGCAGAATATGGTTTTAAAATGGCAAACGCTCTTTCACTCGAACATTGGGTCGATGTTTATCGCGGCGACTTGGGAGTTGCGCTATCCGACACTTATACGACCGAAGTTTTCTTTCAGCAATTCGATAAAAAATTTGCCAAACTATTTGATGGCGTTCGTCACGATAGTGGTGATCCGATAGAATTTGCCAATAAAACCATTGAACATTACAAGAAAAACGGCATCAATCCATTATTCAAATACATTATTTTTTCTGATGGATTAAATCTGGAAAAAGTAGAAGAAATCACAAAAGCCTGCAAAGGCAGAATCGGAATTTCTTTCGGAATCGGTACCAACTTAACAAACGACGTAGGTTTAAAACCAATGAATATCGTAATGAAACTCATTGCCGCACAATCAATTAACGGCGATTGGATTCCAACCGTAAAACTTTCAGACGAACACGGGAAATACACCGGCGATCCAAAAATGATCGAACTCGCAAAAGAGTTTTTAAGGATTAAAGAATAATTTATTTACAGCTATTTGATTCAATCGAGTAGCTTTTTTTCGGACGTTTTTTGAAGGTATTTCCTGGCTAAAATGCCTGATTTTTAGTAACTAAATTTTATATTACATCGCGATATAAAATTTTAAAAGTGTTTTCTAAAGAACTTTTCCACAAAACAAGAAAATCACTATAATTCTGCCTATTTTTGAAACATGGATTTCACTTCTCTTTTAATCGGCTTTATATTCGGCGGCATTACTGGCGCAGTTATTATTTATTTAATTGTAAAATCTTCCCACATTCCTAGAAAATCGTTTGATGATCTCAATCAAAACTTCATCAGAACAACTGCTGATTTAGAAAACTCAAAATTTAAAAATGAAGAATCTTCTAACCTAAACTCCAGTTTAAAATCAGAGATACAGAATTTACAATATGATAAGCAGGAATTAATTGTCCTTCAATCACAACTCACGGCAAAGAATGAAAATCTTCAAATCCTTTTGGAAACTCAAAAAGGAGAAATTACAAAAATGCAGGAATTGGCAAAAAGCGAATTTCAAAACTTAGCCAACAAAATTTTAGAAGAAAAGACCGAAAAATTTACCGCTTTAAACCAATCCAATTTAAAAAATATTTTAGAACCTTTTCAAGAAAAAATCACCGAACTTAGAAATAAAGTCGGAGAAACTTATGATAAAGAATCAAAAGAACGTTTTTCTTTAGGTGAAAAAGTAAAAGAATTGGCTATTCTTAATCAGCAGATTTCAGAAGACGCTAAAAAATTAACACGCGCTCTGAAAGGTGAAAGTAAAACCCAGGGAAACTGGGGCGAAATGATTTTAGAAAGTATTCTTGAAAAATCAGGTTTGGTAAAAGGCAGAGAATATTTCCTGGAACATGAACTGCGCGATGAAGATAACAAAGCACTTTTTTCAGAATTCTCAGGTAAGAAAATGCGTCCGGATGCGGTTGTAAAATATCCTGATGAAAGAAATGTGATTATCGATTCTAAAGTTTCTTTGACGACATTTATTGAACTGGTCGATGAAAATGACGATGAAATTTATCAAATGAAACTCAACCAACATTTGGCTTCGGTAAAAAATCACATCAAGCAATTAAGTGACAAAGCATATGATGATTACGACAAATCTTTGGATTTTGTGATGATGTTTATTCCAAGTGAACCCGCTTATATTGCAGCGATGCAAGCAGATCCAAATCTATGGAATTTCGCTTATGACAAAAGAATATTATTACTCAATCCGAGTAATTTAATCACTTCTCTGAAACTGGTTGCAGATCTCTGGAAGCGGGAATATCAAAATAAAAACGCCACAGAAATTGCAGAACGAGGTGCAAAACTATATGATAAATTTGTAGGCTTTGTAGAAAACTTAGAGAAATTAGGAAAGAATATCGACCAAGCTAAAAACGTTTACAACGACGCATTCAAGCAACTTTCCACCGGAAATGACAACCTCATCGTTCAAACAAATAAACTGAAATCTTTAGGAATTAAAAATAAAAAAAGTCTTCCTCAAAGTTTAGAAGAATCATCAGAAAACCTAGTTGATTAAACAAAATAGAAAAAAATTCGAACTTCCAATAACTGATTGTATTTTTCAAAACCGCAATCCTTCAATTTCGGCGTCGAGCTCTTTTATTGATTTCTGGCTCCAAAACTATCCAGTAATCTTATTGTGAATTTTTCAGAAGCCTAATATCTAACTCTAATAATAAAAAACTTTTGCGACTTTGTGGTTAAAAGACTAAACTTTTATTCTTAGACAATTAATTAAATTTTCAAATTCTTTATCCTTTAATGAAATTGACCTTTTTACTACATTTGCAAAATGATTATCGAAAGTACCCAAAACGAAAAAATAAAATATATCACTCGTCTTATAACGGATAATAGATTCCGCAAAAAAGAAGATGTTTTTGTGATAGAAGGGAAGCAGGAAAATGAAAGAGCATTGAAATATGGTTTTGATGCGCAGGAATTTTATATCGCTGAAAGTATTTTTGATGACGAGTTACCAAAAGGAAAAGTTCATTTGGTCTCCGATAAGATTTACGATAAAATAGCTTATCGCGGTTCTTCAGAAGGGATTATTGGAATTTACAAAACTAAAAAATCTGACTTAAAAGATTTTAAACCAAAAGAAAACTCCTCTATAATAATCGTAGAAAGCATTGAAAAGCCTGGAAATCTTGGTGCAATATTAAGAAGTTGCGAAGCTTTTGGAATTGATGCTTTAATTGTGACCGATACAAAAGTGGATTTTTATAATCCAAATGTCATCCGATCAAGTGTCGGCTGTCTTTTTGGAATGAACATTTTTAATTCAAGCAATGAAGAGCTTCACCAATATTTAATTGAAAACAATTATAATATCTATACCACGATCATGGATACGGAAGCTGCAAATATTCAAGACAGAAATTTGAAAGAAAAAAGTGCCGTTCTTTTTGGGACCGAACATTCTGGATTAACGGACTTCTGGATTGGAAAAGGAAAGAATACTATTATTCCAATGTCGGGAAGCATTGACTCTTTGAATTTGAGTAATGCAGTTGCAATATGTTGTTACGAGATCTCTCGTCAGAAAATGTCATAAAAAAAATAACCGCTTCTCTAAGAGAAACGGTTATCTTGTAGTAAGTTGTTACTAATTATTTAGTAGCGTCTTTTGCATCTTTAGCAGCTTCAGTTGCAGCATCAGCAGCACCTTTAGCAGCATCAGCAGCACCTTCTACTTTCGTAGTTGCAGCATCAGCAGTAACAGTAGCAGCAGAATCAACAACAGCAGCAGCAGAATCAACAACAGCAGCAGCAGAATCAACTACAACAGCAGCAGAATCAGAAGCGTTAGCAGTTTCTACAGTTTCAGTTTTGTTACAAGCTACAAGAGCTAAAGCAGCGATAGCAGCTACGAATAATGACTTTTTCATAATAAATTAAATTTAATTGTTTTGTTGTATTAAAGTTTGTGTGTTCTCATTTATCATTTCGAACAGGACAAAGGTATGGTGAGAAATAAATTTGTATTGGAAAATTAATTGTAATATATTTGTAAAATCGTTTTACAAAAAAACATTACTGAAAATCAATAAATTACATAAAAATAGCATTGAGCGATTTAGATTTATTACACTTCGAACAGCTAAAAAATGAGGTTCAAACTCAATATTTAGACAAACACTCACCTTCCTTTGATGATATTTCAAAATGGAAAGGGATTGACATCATCTATTTTCAAGAAGATTTAAGAAAAATCGCTAAAGGTAACATCAGCGAAAAGTCTTTTTACACTTACTTTAAAAATTCTCCAGTTACCAAACTTCCAAGAATTGACATGTTGAATATCCTTAGCATTTATGCAGGTTATATGTCATGGTATGAATTTAAAAAGAAGCATCTTTTTGCCGACGAAATCTTAAAAGAATTTGAAGATCATGATGAAAATTTAGAGGAGGAATTAAAAAAAGCAGTTGAAAAAGCAGAAAATATTGAGCAAGAACCTATAAATGTTCAAAAACAAGATATTTCAGCTCCAAAACTAACAGAAACAACAATCACAAATCCTGATTTACAAATATCAACTACTGATAATCAAAGCATTAAAGAAAACAAAGGACCATTTACCACTTATGATACTTCTGAACAAAAATCAACAATATCAATTGTAAAAAAATATATTTGGTTGGGTATTTCTGCTATTTTGGCAATTTTGGTCGGACTTTTAGTTTTCAAAGAGGAACTCTTTAGTAAAAAATTCTATTATAGCTTTATCGATGCTGACCGAAATTCTAAAATCAATGCTGAATTGCAAGTACAGATTCTAAAAGATAATGAATCGCCAATCTTATATAACGCAAAACCTAACGAGCCATTCGTTTATACGACCAAATCAAAAAATTTAACAATGGTCGTATCTTCCCCTTATTATAAAACGGATACTATAAGAAGGAATTTGGAAACTGCGCCCGAAGCAGAGAATATTGAGCTAAAGCCAAATGATTATGCAATTATGCTTTTCTACTATTCTAAATCACTAAAAGATTTAAAGAAAAAAAGAGAATCATTAAATTTCCTGATCAGTGATAACGCCCTTATTTATCAAGTGTATGACAACGAAACTTACGGCGTAGAAACAATGGATAAACAACGGTACATCAACTTAGTGACTTTACCTTCAACCTCGCTGGAAAACCTTGAAGTAATTGACACAAAGAACGATAAGAACAACAAAATAATAATGATTAAATTCAAAATTGCCACCGATGAAAAGCCAAAATAAACTAGTTTTTTTCCTAATCAGTTTACTTTTAATTACTTTTTCCTGCAATAAGGAAAATAAGCAAATGTCTGATTTAGAAATCGTTAGAAATAACAATAATAAGAAATCCTATCCGGTAACCAAGATGGATAGTGCGCAAGCAATAACTTCTATTACGAAGCAAAAAATTCAGGAATTATTCGACTTATCTACTTTATATACGTCTGGAAACCGAGACACAGAAATCGATTCCGTGATATATGCACAGATGAAAAGTTATTTTGTAGATCAAGATTCCAATAAATTGAGTCCGCTTCTTTTGCAACTGGACAGTTTAAAGGTACAAACTGCGAAAGTGGGTAATATTTCGGTGACCAAAGAAATCAGAGGAAATGATACGTTAGATCTTGCTAAGTTTTATGTAGAATATTTTGATTTTAAAAACCGTTTGATTGGTTCATTTGAAAAGAATGCGCAATATGTTCTAAAACCTTCACCAGTAAAATTCGTAAAAGAATTCAAATTCTACTTTGTCGACTTCGATTCAAAACTACCGAAAGACAGTACTTCTGTCGGCGTAACTAAATAATCAAGCTGCACATCAAACTCTGAAACATCTTCAACTTTTTCATTAGGAGGGAAAAAACTGACTCCTACTTTAATTGCGTTTGGATTAATCTCTGAAAAAAATCGGTCGTAAAATCCTTTTCCGTAACCTACTCTATTCCCAAATTGATCGGAATATAAAAGTGGAGTAATAATAAAATCGAAATCCTTTACCCCACAATCTTCGTTTCCTTCCGGTTCTTTAATTCCCCAGGAATTTTCAATTAAAGGAGTTTCTTTGGTAATTTCTAAAGCGATTAGTTTTCCTTTGATAATTTTCGGCACAAAAACACGGATTTTATTTTCAAAAAACTCTTTTAAAAATGGAGATGTATCAACTTCACCTTTTTCCGGAATCGATAAGAAACAATGAACTTTCTGATCTTCCTTTAAATCAAATTCAGAAATAAAGTTCTCGAAGATCTTTTTGGACAAAGACTGAACTTCAGTTTCTGTTAAAGATTCTTTCTTTTCTAAATAGACTTTTCTAATTTCAGATTTTTTCATTTTCAAATGTATTAAAAAAAATTGCGTCTCTAGGAAACGCAATTTACAATTTGATATTTAAATTTCTTTAACCGATATAATTTTCACCGGACAGGCTTTTGCCGCTTTCTCACAAGACTCAAATGATTCATGATTTGGAATTTTCAAAGTATAGAATCCTTTTTTATTTTCTGTTCTTAACAAAACTGACTTGCCATCTTTCTTGGACATCCGAAAATACTCCGGCGCAAATTCTGCGCAATAATTACAACCAATACATTTCTCACGTTGAAGCGTTACGATAATCATGTTTTATAATGGGTAATGAGCAATAAGTAATTGGTGATGATTAATTAATCTGACTGCACAATTTTATATAATTTATCAGAAGGTCTTACTTTAAAATTTGTTTTGAAAGTAACAACATCAGATTTTGAAGCTTTTGCTGCATCTGGTTTCTCATCAACTCGTATTGATTCCAAAACCATTTCTTGCGAACCTGTTGTTGGACCTTGAATTAAAACTTTATCGCCAACCGTTAAATCGTATGCTTCAATTAAAAATTCTGCGATATTTGATTTCGGGTAGAAATGTCTTCCCTTTCCGATATAAACTTTTTTCTGTGTTGCGGCAGAGCCGTTTTCTGCAGACCATTCTCCTAATTCTTGTCCTAAATAATAACCTCCCCAGAAACCTCTGTTATAAACGGTTTCAAGTTGTTTCATCCATTCAGCCACTTTTTCTTGATTGAAAGTTCCATCTGCAATTGCATCGATGGCTTCTCTATAACATTTGGTTACAGTCGCTACATATTCTGGTGCTCTACCACGTCCTTCAATTTTTAGAACACTCACTCCGGCATCAACAATTTGATCTAAAAAACTAATCGTACATAAATCTTTCGGAGACATCATATACTCATTATCCAATTCAATTTCAAATCCGGTTTCCTGATCGATTACGGTATATTTTTTTCGACAGTTTTGTTTGCAGGCACCTCTGTTTGCGGAAGAATTCGCAGAATGTAAACTCAAATAACATTTCCCGGAAACCGCCATACAAAGTGCACCATGTCCGAAAATCTCAACTTCAACTAAATTTCCTGATGGCCCTTTTACTTGCTCTTTAACAATTTGATCACAGATTTTTTTAATTTGCGACATGCTTAATTCCCGACTCATTACCATTGTATCAGCGAAAAGAGCGTAGAATTTCACCGTTTCAATATTGGTAATATTAATTTGCGTAGAAATATGAACTTCCATACCGATTTGTCTTGCGTACGATATCACCGCTTGATCCATCGCAATTACTGCAGTCAAATTTGCTGCTTTTGCTTTATCTAAAAGCGTTTTAATTAAAGATAAATCGTGGTCGTAAATAATCGTATTTAAAGTAAGATAAATTCGAACGCCTTTTTCTGAGCATCGTCGGGAGATTTCCGGTAAATCATCTAAAGTAAAATTCATGGAAGCCCGCGCTCTCATGTTCAATTGTTCTACGCCGAAATAAATTGAATCTGCGCCGTTATCGATTGCTGCTTGCATAGAAGTAAAATCACCGGCCGGCGACATTAATTCTATTTTTCCTGATCTCGTCATTATCCTAAAATTTTATATAATTTATCGGATAAACGAATTCTAAACGGAGTTTCGAAAGTGATTTGATCTCCTACTTTCGCCGTTTCACACGGACCTCCATTTGCAAACAGTTCAGTAATCGTAAATTCTTGATCACCAGTTGTTGGTCCAGAAATCAAAACTTTATCACCAATTGAAAGTTCATTGTTTTCAATTACAAACTGAGCGATTTTTGATTTTGTATAATAATGTTCGGCCTTTCCAACCAATACTTTCTTGATGGCTATTTTCTGACGGATATTTTTTGTTTCGACTTGTGCTAAAGGTTTCTTTGGTAAATCGCCTGAATTTTTAAACTTCAAAGCATCAGATTTTCCTTTTCTGAAAACTTTATTTCCAACCTGGATTCCTCTTCTTAATTTTATTTGTTCTCCTACAGGTAAATGGGTCGTTTCTAAACATTCAACTGAACAGCAATTTTCCATTGCCACTTTACAATCGTCACATTGAATAAACAACAAATGACAACCATCATTCGCACAATTCGTGTGATTATCACAAGGTTTTCCACACTGATGACATTGCGAAACAATATCGTCTGTAATCCTTTCACCTAATCGATGATCAAACACAAAGTTCTTTCCAATAAATTTACTTTGAATATTTTCTTTTTTGATCTGACGGGTATATTCGATAATTCCGCCTTCCAATTGATAAACGTTTTTAAAACCTTGATGCTTAAAATAAGCACTGGCTTTTTCACATCGGATTCCACCTGTACAATACATGAGCAGGTTTTTATCTTCTTTGAAATCTTGTAACTGTTCGTTGATGATTGGTAAGCTTTCTCTAAAAGTTTCAACATCCGGCGTAATCGCACCTTCGAAATGCCCGACTTCACTTTCATAATGATTTCTAAAATCTACTACAATTGTATTGGGATCTTCCAGTAAATTATTAAATTCCTGTGCTTTTAAGTGGATTCCTTTATTGGTTACATCAAAAGTTTCATCATTTAAACCGTCGGCAACAATTTTATGTCGGACTTTTATGGTGAGTTTTAAGAAAGAATGATCGTCCTGATCTATTGCAACATTCAAGCGAATGCCTTTCATGAAATCATAAACTTCCAGTGTATCACGGAAAGCATCTATATTTTCAGCGGGAATACTCATTTGAGCATTGATTCCTTCGTGAGCAACGTAAATACGGCCAAGCGCATCGAGTGCGTTCCAGGCTATAAATAATTCGTCGCGAAATTGTTTGGGATCTGAGATTTTGGCATACGCATAGAAAGACAAAGTAAGACGTTGCTTACCGGCTTCATCAATAAGTTGAGCTCTTTCTTCTGCGCTTAAGGTGTTATACAGTTGCATGCTATAAACGGTTTAAGTGAGAATTTTAATTGTGCAAAGATAAACATTTATGATTTATTGGAAAGCCTGGAGTCAGCTCAATTGTTAATCAAAATATTTTAAGATTGATTTTATAATGATTTATATAAAAACAAATTAAAAATATATAATCATTTGTTTTATAATTTTCAATCTAAAATGAAAGAATAAAGAACAGTAAAGCTTTTGCGCCAATTTCTCAATACTGAAATCCTTAATTTTAAAATCGTTTATAAGAAGTGAAATCATCATTTCTATTCTTTTGTGGCAAATAAATTGCTGAAATTCAGAGGTATAAAAAGTAAATCTCTTTAAACTTTAAAATCATTATTATGAAAAATTCAATTCTAACTGTTCTGGCAATCACAGCCTTAGTAGCTTGTAAAAAAACAGAAACTACAGCAGTTGATACTTCTGCAGATAGTACTAATATGATGGCTCCAACTGATTCTGGTATGATGACCGACGATACAACGAAAATGTCAGCAAGTACAGAAAATGTAAATTCAATGAGCGATCAGGATAAAAAATTTGCTGAAAATGCGGCAAAAGGTGGCATGATGGAAGTAATGCTTGGCAACATTGCAGAAACAAATTCGTCTAATGAAACCGTAAAAGCATTTGGAAAATTAATGGTTGCCGATCATACCAAAGCAGACAATGAATTAAAAGATTGGGCTTCGAAAATTGGTTATATCCTGCCTGATGCCATGGATGCAGACCAACAGAAAACAGTAGATGACTTAAAAATGAAAAAAGGGGTCGATTTTGATAAACCTTACACCGACTTAATGGTCAATGGCCATAAATCAGTTATCGCAGATTTCAAAAAAGAAATATCCGGCGGAACTGAACCTTCTCTGAAATCTTTTGCTTCTGCAACTTTACCAACTTTAGAGCATCATTTAGTGAAAGCTGAAGAAGCGAAAAAATCGGTGAAGTAATAGCTCTTAACAAACAAAATCCCGAAAAAATCGGGATTTGTTATTTTTAGTCGTCAAATATATTTGATCAAATTTTGCTGTAATTAATATTTACAAATCTCCACCGTGATCTTCTAGTTGACCTTCCCATTTAGAAACTGCAGATGTTGCTAAAGCATTTCCTAACACATTGGTCATACTTCTTCCCATATCGCAGAAATGGTCAATTGGTAAAATTAATGCAATCCCTTCTGGTGGGATTCCAAACATAGTACAAGTTGCAACGATGATCACTAAACTCGCTCTTGGAACTCCGGCGATTCCTTTTGATGTTAACATTAAAACCAAAAGCATTATTATCTGTTGTCCTAAAGTCATGTCGATTCCGTAAATCTGAGCAATGAAGATTGCGGCGAAAGTCATGTACATCATACTTCCGTCCAGATTAAAAGAATATCCTAAAGGTAAAATAAAGGATACAATTCTATTGTTACAACCGAATCTTTCGAGTTCTTCAACCAGTTTCGGGAAAACCGCTTCGGAACTGGTCGTAGAAAATGCGATAAGTAAAGGCGCTTTAATTCTTCTTAATAATTCGAATAAACGATTTCCTAAAATCATATAGCCGACGATACAAAGTACCAACCATAAAACGGCTAAGGCAAAGAAGAAATCTCGCAGATAAATTGCGTAGACTTTGAAAATATCAAAGCCATTGGTTGCGACTACGGCAGCAATTGCACCCAAAACTCCAAGTGGTGCGAACCACATGATGTAACCGACCATTTTCAAAATCGCATGTGCACAAATATCTAAAGCTCGTACAATCGGCTTGGTATATTCTTCACCCATATTTGCTAATGCAACACCAAACATAATAGAGAATACTACAATTTGTAAAACCTCATTGGTTGCAAATGCTTCGAATAAACTTTTAGGTATAATATGGGTTACAAATTGCTCTAACGAAAGACCTTGACTATGGGTCACCATATCTCCGGCTGCATCTGCTGCCGGTTTAGGAAGCTGCATTACTCGACCTGGTTCTAACCAATTTACAAAAACGAGTCCAATCATTAGCGACACTAGAGAAGCGGTAATAAACCAGAGCATTGCTTTGGTTCCCACTCTACCGATCATTTTGACATCGCTCATTTTAGCAATCCCCACTACCAAAGTAGTAAAGACTAAAGGCGCAATTATCATCTGCACCAGTCGAATGAAGATTGTTCCTAAGAGTTTAATGTTTTTTGAAAATCCGGCAGCATTTTCAGAGTATTGAGTATGTACAACTCCACCCATTATTACCCCTATTATAAGAGCAACAATGATGAAGATGAATAGTTTGTTTTGACCTTTCATGAGAATTTTTTATTGTAAGATTACAAATATATGTCTTTTTGTTAAAATTGAGTTAAACTTTCCATTATTGGATAAGCGATTGGCTCTCTTTTATTTTTTATCAGTCTTAGAGATTCTGAACGGTGACTTACTCTTACTTTAATTTCGGGGCACAACTTCGGAAAAGCGATTGCAGTGGAAATCCTTTTTTTTGTGTAGCCAAAAGCGATGGCAAAAAAGATTGCGACAGCAAGTAATAATTTTCCTACGAGATGG
This sequence comes from Kaistella flava (ex Peng et al. 2021), assembly GCF_015191005.1. NCBI lineage: Bacteria > Pseudomonadati > Bacteroidota > Flavobacteriia > Flavobacteriales > Weeksellaceae > Kaistella > Kaistella flava (ex Peng et al. 2021). The sequence goes on from NZ_CP040442.1 coordinate 2,398,074, forward strand.
CCCATAAAAAAACCTCCGAAGAAATCAGAGGTTTTCAAATTGTAATGAGAGGGAAATTAACTTTTCTTGCCGCCGAAACTATTTAGATTCACAACTAAAGAAAGCATGAAATACCTTTTCAGGATAAGTTCTTCGCGATCTTCAATATAATTATCGCCAATTGTTCTGGTGGCATTTTGTCTTTGATTGAGTAAATCATTGACGCTAAATTTCAACATCATTTTGTTTTTGTAAAACTGATAATTTACACTTGAATTCCAGAAATAGGAATTTCGGGCAAAACCTGCAGCGATATTCGTGTTTTTTGTAAAATTGAAATCATTGCTGAAAAACAAAGTTTTATTGAAAAAATAATTGGTCAGTCTCAAAGATAAATTTTGGCGCGCCGTATTCGTTTTATCAATTCTATAATTGGTGTAATGAGATGATGAATAATTAATTCCATAAGTTGCGCGCAAATTCATAATGTCTTTAAGATTTAAATTAGCACTGAATTTTGGCGAAAGCGTATAGATACCATTTGTAAATTCTGTACCATCAATAAATCCTTTTCGGAAACTGTAATTGGTCGCAAACGAAGGACTCAAATCTAATTTATTCCCATTCCATTTGTAGGTTTTAGTTAAAGATGTTGAGAAATTCGCTCTCTTGTTTCCACTGATATTTTCGTAAGTACTGAATTGCTTCCCGGAATCATCATAAAAAGAATAATTCACGATATCATTATCGGTATAATTAAAACCTAATCTGGAGTAAAAATTAATTCCTCTTGCAATATTCATGGTAGAAAAGTTCAGATTGGTGGAATTTTGCCAAGTGCTTTTTAAATCTGGATTCCCCTGAACTGTTAGTAAAGGATCTGAAATATCAACATAAGGATTTAGATAAGTTGCCTGTGGAACGCTATATTTGGCTGAATTGGTAATTCTCAAACTCGTAGTTTTATTGAATTTATAATTGAGCATCAAATCATATTCGGGCAGAACAAAATTTCTTTGAAGGCTGTAATCCTGAAGATTATAAATCGAATTGATATTTAATTTGGTCGTATTCAAATTGGTTCCCGCTCGGAAATTATATTTGCTTTTATTTAAATTATAAGAAATCCCAGTATTTAACAAACTGTTATTTTGATCTAGATTATTCGATAATAACGTATTAAATTCTGAATATTCACCTGATACAGCATCAAAATCATTGACATCTACTTCTCTATTTAATTTCTGAAGATCATAATTTACTATTAAAGAAACCGTCGCAGAATCTGAAATGGGTTCGAAATATTTAAAATTCGCACTAAATAAATTGGTTGAATTTTTATTTTTTGAAAGCTGATTTCTATAATCATTTTGATCGGGAGATTGATAAAATACCGTTTCCTGAAGATTATAATTCGTGTTTTTATTTTCAGAAAAAGTATTACTGATCGAAGCAGATAATGATCGGTTTCGTTTTTCGAATTTTCTTACAAGGCCGATCTTTGGCTTGAAAGCATTGGCGACGCTATTTCCCCTAGATGAACTTAGATTGCTGTTAAGAAGTACATCATCACGAAGCGTAAAAACACTACTCTCATTCGTAGTATCAGTAGTATTATTAGAAAAATCAGTAGAAAGAGTAACGTTGGTAAACTTATCTAAAGCGATGGTAGCGTCGGTATTAAAGTTAAAAGTTTTTTTATCACTGTTTCCGCGTTTCTCCGAATTATTGTCTAATTTATAATCTGGTAAAAATGTCGTTCTGGAAGTTTTCGAATACGTATCGAGATTACCATCTTTATATTCTAAACTGAATTTATCGAGATCTAAATTTTCACCAATTTTATCAGCGTAATTAACTCCAATCATCGATGTTCGCAAAATTCCGGTACTTGCCGTTCTTCCGTTGGCCGCATTATTTCGATTGTTTTTTTCAAAAAAACCATCGACCGAAAAATTAGAAACATTAATATTATTAGATCCGGCAATCAAAGCAAAATTGGTTTGTTGTTTGAATTTTGCCAGCAAGCCTTTCACATCATATCGATTATCTGTTCCGTAACCTAAATTGAAATTCTTAATATTTCCTTTATTATTTTTTTCATCAATATTAAAGTTGACCGTTAGACTGTCAGATATTGGAGTTCTGCCGGTTAATTCTTCTTCTTTCGTTTTCGAAGTGGTGATCTGAATTTTTTTAATTAAATCGGCAGGAATTGTTCCCATCGCAATTTTACCATCTTTATTGAAAAGAGGTTTTCCATTGATTAAGATTTTATTGATCGGTTTTCCATTTACAGTCATTTTCCCATCATCATCGGTTTCTACACCGGGAATTTGTTTTAAAAGTTCATCAATCTTATCATCTGGATTTACTTTTAAATAAGAGGTATTATATTCTACCGTATCTTTTTTAATTTGAACGGGCGAAACGGTAATTTTTACTTCTTCAATATCACTCACCAGGTCTCTTTCTAATTTCACCAAACCGATTTCAATATTTTGATCGATGGTTTCATATTTCTTAGAAACCATCCGAAATTGATCATTTGAAATTTGTAAAAAAGTAGGCTCTTTTTGTTTTGGAACTTTAAAACTGAAACTTCCATTATTATTGCTTCCCGTAAAATTAACCACTGAGGAATCTTTCTGTTTCAGTAAAGAAATGGTGGCATTTTCTATAGGATTATTATCAGAATCCTGGACTTTGCCGTCGATCGTGTAGGTTTGAGCATTTAATTGAATGACGAGAAGAATAAATAAAAGTAAAAACTTTTTCATAAATAATATTTAAAAATCGATTTCAAAATAAACAAAACGTCAGAATAATCTGAGCCTGTCGACATTCTTAACAAAAAACATTCCTAAAAAAAATTTAGACAAGCGATTGTCTAATTTTTTTTTATATTTTAATTGAAACTCTGAAAAGTGATTGCCTGACTTATATTTTTTTTATTTAAAATGCCGAAACTCGGGACAAGCGATTGCAGTGAAAATACTTTTTTTTGCGTAGGGAAAAACGATGGCAAAAAAAAGATTGCAACGGAAAGCGCGGTCCGCCGCGGCGGATGGCCCATAAAAAAACCTCTGAATAATCAGAGGTTTCGTATTTTAATAGTGTTAAAACTAGGCTTGCAAATATCTTGCATAAGCGTAACCTTCCTCACCATCGGCGTTTTTCACTTTCCACCAATCATCAGAAGTTTGCTCAACCAAAGTTACAGATGCACCTTTTGCCGCTTTACCAACAACCGCTGCTTCTGTGGAAGGCTCTTGTCTAAGATTAAGATTCGAAGACTCAGTAGCCACCCTTAAAGAAGCACCAGCCGCCAATCCAGCAACTTGAACATCTACGTTAATATCTGAAGCCGAATAATTAGAGTCGATTGCTCCAAGCGCGTTCCAAACAGCATCTTTCGCTGCGGTAGTACTTGTATTCCCGGAAACATAAAGGATTCCATCTTTTTCAGCAACTTGTAAATTAGAAACTCCAGCCGACTGCGCTGCAGAAATTACACTTGCGTATTTATCTTGTAATGCACTCATAATCAATTATTTTACCGTATAATTATAGTTAACTTTTCCTACTTTCAAAGCGTCAACAGACATTTTTATTTTTCTTGCTTGTTGAGGAGACACGTTTCCAGTTAATGTTAATTCACCATTTATAACTTCTACTTTCACTGAAGGGAAATCTTTAACGGCATCGGTAACTTTTTGTTGAACTGCAGGATCAACAGCTGAAACTGTTTCTACAACTACAGGCGCTTCGATAGTTGACATGTCATGAACCTCTTTGATTCCTGGAATCGCTTTTAAAGAAGCAATCATTTCATCTTTTGATGCTTGATCTGCGAAAGTTCCGCTTAAATGGGCCTGACCATCTTTTACTTCAACTGAAGCATTCGCGTTAGAAGTAACTACTGTAGTTGCCTGCGTTTGTAAATCTGCATCAGAAATTTTCTTTTTACAAGAAATTGATCCGAAAGATACAGCAAGCGCTAATGCAGCCATTGCGATTGTTTTTTTCATAATTGATTTTATTTAATGTTAAAAATTATTCTCAAATTTAATAATAAATAGCATGCCATTTTATTAATAAATTATAAATTTTTCATAAAATTCCGTCAAAAAAAATACACTTTATTACCAATAATTGATTTTTATAATCAAATATAGCGAATTAAAATTATTTGTTTTTATGTTCTTTTTCGATGGTTCGAAAAGTTAAATTGATTCTGGGGCCAAATATTTTTTTCGTCGGCGGCAAGCGGTGAAGCCAGAAAGTTTGAGTTGTTCCAGCCATCATAAGTAAGCTGCCGTTTTCTAATAGAAGTTCAACTTTCTCTTTTGTGGTTTTATGTTTAAAGGAAAATCTTCTTTCTGCGCCAAAACTTAAGGAAGCAATTGCGCCATTTTTCTTTAAATCTTTTTCGCCATCGCTGTGATAAGCCATTCCTTCATTTCCATCGTGGTAAAGATTGAGTAAACAGGAATTAAATGTTTCACCCGTTTTTTCTTCAATCGTGTTTTTAAGTTCTAATAATTCCTTTGTCCAGGGAAGTGCATTTTTGGTCGTTTTTGAATAAGTGTATTCGAAGTTTTCTTCGCCATACCACGCGACTTTTCTTTTGGTTACAATTTTCTTTCCAAAAATGATAGCTTCATCATTTTTCCATTCAATCGTATGTAAAAGCTTATTATAAAAATAATCTGCCTGCTCCTGGCTAAAAATTTTGCCATAATAATTGACTGCTCCATCCTGCGGAAGTAAATTGAATTCGGGATCGGGTCTATTTTCAAATAATTCCATGGTTGAGTTTTTCTGATTCAAATTTCTATAAATTATTTCATAAATTCGTTCAAAATAATTTCTATGAAAAAATACTTTCCCATTTTCTTTGTGTTCTGCTTTGTCTTTGGACTGGCGCAAAACAAACCAGACAATACTTTTGTAAAAGAACATTACACCAAAAAAGAAGTTTACATCCCGATGAGAGATGGTGTAAAACTTTTTACTTCTGTTTATATTCCAAAAGATATTTCTAAATCCCAGAAATATCCATTCTTAATGCAAAGAACATGTTACAGTGTTGCTCCGTATGGCGAGAATGAATTCAAATCTTCTTTAGGTCCGAATCCATATTTGATGAAAGATCAGTACATCTTCGTTTACCAAGATGTTCGCGGTAGATATATGAGCGAAGGAACATTTACCAATATGACGCCGCAAGTTGTACACAAAACGAAAAAAGATGTTGATGAAAGTACCGATACTTATGATACGATCGATTGGTTGTTAAAGAATGTTGCAAATAATAATGGGAAAGTCGGTCAATATGGAACTTCTTATCCAGGATTTTATACCGCTGCGGGAACGCTTTCAGAACATCCGGCTTTGGTCGCATCTTCTCCACAAGCGCCGATTTCAGATTTTTGGAATGATGATTTTTTGCATAATGGAAGATTTATGTTAGGTTATTTCAGAACGTTTCCAGTGTTTGGAATTCAGAAAACTAAGCCTGAAGAAAAAGCTTGGTATATGGATACTTTCATAAAACAGACTTCTGAAGATGGATTAAAGTTTTACCGCGACATGGGAACCTTGAAAGAAGGTTATGAAAAATATTACAAAGATAATTTCTTTATGACTGAAATTATGAATCACCCTAACTATGATGAATTTTGGCAAAAAAGAAGTTTGCTTCCTCATTTGAAAAACATCAATCATGCGGTAATGACTGTTGGTGGTTGGTTTGATGCTGAAGATTTATCCGGTCCTTTAAACATTTATAAAACCATTGAAAAAACCAGTCCGAAAGCAAAGAATACGATTGTAATGGGACCATTTTCTCATGGTGCTTGGTCTAGAGAGCCAGGAAAACAATTCCATAATGAAATCTATTTCGGAGATAGTATTTCGACTTATTATCAAACTAAATTGGAGACTCCGTTTTTCAAACATTATTTAAAAGGCAATTCAAAAATTGACGCGGGATTACCTGAAGCAACTATGTTCGACACCGGAAAAATGGAGTGGAAAGAGTTTTCCAATTATCCTCCACAGAATACTAAAAAGGTGAATTTCTATCTTGCTGATGGGACCTTTAAAAATAGTCCTTCCAATCATAATTCGGAATATTACAGCGATCCAGACAATCCAGTTTTGAGTTCTGAAAATCTAAAAGACTTCAATGGTTTCACTCCAAGAAATTACATGAGTGAAGATCAACGTTTTTCCGAAGGAAGACCAGATGTAGTAAGTTTCACCACTGATATTTTAACAGAAGATCTTACTTTGACTGGCGAAATTTTAGCAAAACTAAATATATCTTCTACTTCAACTGATGCAGATTTTGCTGTAAAATTAATCGATGTTTATCCTGAAGATTTTGTGCCGAAAGAAAAAAAGGAAGGTGTCGTTTATGGAAATTACCATCAAATGGTTCGAAGCGAAATTATGCCTGCGAGATTTAGAAACTCCAGAGAGAAAGGAGAAGCCTTAGTTCCTAATCAAAAAACTGCGGTAGAAGTGAAACTGCAAGATGTTCTTCACACCTTTAAGAAAGGACATAAAATCCAGATTCAAATTTCAAGCACTTGGTTTCCGTTGTTTGCAGTAAACCCACAGAAGTTCTTAGAGAATCCTAATTTTGCAACGAAGGAAGATTATACAAAAGCGTTTATTAAAATATTTGGCGACAGCTATTTAGAAGTGAATGTTCTAAAATAAATTTGTAAAATTTAGATGATAAAAAACCCAAAACTATTAAATGTAGTTTTGGATTTTTATTTTACGTAGATAAAACATATCTAAACTTGAAAATTAAGTTCTAAATCTTAAGTAAAAAGATACCCAACAAAATTTTTTGGGCATAATTATTAGATTGAATTCATTAACTCATCTGTAATTTCCATATTATGAAAGACGTTTTGAACATCATCATCGTCTTCAAAACGCTCAAGCATTTTCATATTAATTTTAAAATGCTCTTCTGAAACTTCTTTTGAATTATTTGGAATTCTTTGAACCTCTGCACTTTTCACTTCAATACCTAACTCATCTAATTTATGAGATAAAGCGCCGAAATCTTCGAAAGCTGTCGTTATGAAAACCTCATCTTCATCCTTTTCAATTTCTTCAGCACCTCCATCAATCATTTCCATTTCAAAATCGTCCCAATCCATTTTAATTAAAGAACGATCCAAAGAAAAAATCCCTTTACGATCAAAGATGAAAGCAAGCTCGCCGTTTTTACCCAAATTACCATCAAATTTATTAAATATCGCACGAACATTGGCTACCGTTCTTGTTGGGTTATTGGTGGTACAATCTACAAAAAATGCTACTCCACCCTGGCCATAACCTTCGTAGGTAATTTCTTCATAATTTTCTGCATCAGCACCACTCGCTTTTTTTATAGCACGCTCAACATTGTCTTTGGGCATATTAGCACCTTTTGCATTTTGAATGCACCTTCTTAACCCAGGATTGGTATCAGGATCAGGACCACCTGCTTTTACCGCAAGAGCAATATCTTTACCAATTTTAGAAAATGTTTTGGCCATCTTATCCCAACGAGCCATTTTAGAAGCCTTTCTATATTCGAACGCGCGTCCCATATTATTTCATTTTTAATGATTACAAAAATACAAATTAGTTTACAAAAAAACACCCTCGAAATCGAGGGTGTTCTTATATTTAGAAAAATAATTTAATTATTTTTTCTTTTTAGCTGGAGCTTTTTTCTTAGCTGGAGCTTTTTTGGCTGGAACAACAACATCAGATTTGTTGTATTTACCCCATTCGCCATCTTCGCCGATATATCTAACAACTACTTTTCTATCTGCTTGTCTTTCAGCATCTGTAGCGTTTTCTGCAACTTTTGCATTTTGCTTACCGATACCGATTGATTTAAGTGCAGATGGATCAACACCTCTAGCATCTAAAGCAGCAACTACAGAAGCAGCTCTCTTTTTAGATAACTCTAAGTTATAAGCGTCAGATCCTTTTCTATCAGTTTCACCGATTAATAAGAATCTTCCACCATCTTTCTTGATGATATCAGCAGCTGTATCTAAAGCACCTTTAGATTTAGCGTCGATAGTTGATTTATTGAAGTCGAAATAAACAGCTTTCAAGTGTTCTTCAACTTCAGCTCCTGTTACTTCTTTAGGTTTAGGACAACCGTTGTATTCTTTAAGTCCGAAAACTGTTGGACAAGCGTCATCTTTATCTAAGATTCCGTCTCCGTCAGTATCTGGCCAAGGACAACCGTTATTTTCAACTGGACCAGGAACATCTGGACAAGCATCATCTTTGTCAATAACACCGTCTCCGTCAGTATCTGGCCAAGGACAACCGTTATTTTCAATTGGACCTGCAACATCTGGACATTGGTCATCGATATCTGGAATTCCGTCTCCGTCAGTATCTGGACACCCTTGGAATTCAGCTAATCCTGGAGTATCAGGACATCTGTCATCTTTGTCTGGGATTCCGTCTTTATCTCTATCTGTGTTACCAAATCTAAATAATAAAGAAGCGGAAGCTTGCCAAAAGTTAGCAATAGTAGATTTATCAGTTGGAGTAGAAACATAATCTCCTTGAACACCTAAACCGAAGCTTTTAGTAATCCAGAAGTTAGATCCAATACCAGTTGAAACTGTAAAGTGATCAGCTCCGATGTTATCTCCTTTAGAATTAACAGCATTAAGTTGACCTGAATAGTCATGTCTTAAATAGTTAGCACCAGCTCTCAAATATGGATCGAACCAAGAATCTTCATTCCAAAGTCCGTTGATTTTAAATTGAAGACCTAAACCAGTCATCAAGAAAAACTCTTTCCCCATTCCGATTCTTTTGTTGTCAACATTCCCTACGGAAGTTTGCCAGTCAAGAACTAAGTATTTACTTAGGTTTCTTGCAACTGTTAGTTTCGAAAGAGGTGGTGTAATTGTAAAATTGTTCATATTATACAATTGACCTTCGTCACCGCCACCGAATGCAGTTGAAAATATACTTCCAACATTTCCTCCAGCCGCAGCATGATTTACTCCGTGAGCACCAACACCGATTAACCACGGGTTGCTGGTAGTCTGAGCGAAAACAGTAGAGGCAACAGTAAGTGCCAATGCTGAAATTCCTAATTTTAGATTTTTCATAGAATTAAATGATTAAATAATTGATAATGCAAAATAAATATAAATTTTCTTTATAAACAAAGATTTGTTGTCTTTTTTTAACTTTTCTTTAATATTCTATCGAGATTTCTTTTGTTTTCTCTGTCTTTTATGCTTTCGCGTTTATCAAAGAGTTTTTTACCTCGACCAAGTGCAATAAGAATCTTGGCTTTTCCTTTATCATTAATATATAACTTTAAAGGGATTATAGTATTGCCAGCATCTTTAAGTTTCTTTTCAAACTTTTGCAACTCCTTTTTGTGCAACAGCAACTTCCGTTCCCTTTTTGTTTTATGATTATAAAAAGTTCCCAATTTATACTCATCAATCATCATATTAATGATGTATAATTCGCCATCAATAAACTGACAAAAGGACTCAGTTATACTTGCTTTTGAGGAACGTAACGATTTAATCTCTGTCCCCGTAAGCACCATCCCCGCTTCGGTTTCTTCAGAAAGCTCATACTCGAAACGAGCTCTTTTATTATAGATTGCAATTGATTTTTCAATCTTCATATTGCTTAAAATTTTGATTTTATTTAATATGTTAAATTTTATAAAATTTTAACATGATACTTTAAGTTTTTGGCACAAACCCGCAAAACCCTAACACTTCACTCTAAAAATAACGTCTTTAGAACAATGCCTTAAACCCGATTTCTTTTCGTAATTTTGCATCAAATTTACAAAACTATATGTTAACAGTATCTAATTTATCTTTACAATTCGGAAAAAGAGTACTTTTTGACGAGGTAAATATTATGTTTACGAAAGGAAATTGCTACGGAATTATTGGCGCCAATGGTGCAGGTAAATCTACTTTCCTGAAGATCCTAACCAAACAACAAGATCCTACAACAGGCTCAATCTCTCTTGAACCAGGCAAAAGAATGTCTGTATTAGAGCAAGATCACTTTGCGTACGATAATTTCACAGTGCTTGACACTGTTTTAAGAGGGAACAAAACATTGTTCAAAATCAAAGAAGAGATGGATGCGCTTTATGCAAAAGAAGATTTCTCTGATGCAGATGGTATTAAAGCAGGCGAACTTGGTGTTGTTTATGACGAAATGGGTGGCTGGAATTCAGAATCCGATGCCATGACAATGCTTTCTAACGTTGGAATTAAAGACGATATGCATTATCAAATGATGAGCGAGTTAGAAAACCAGAACAAAGTAAAGGTTCTTCTTGCTCAAGCATTATTTGGAAATCCAGACGTTTTAATTCTTGATGAGCCTACGAATGATTTGGATATCGAAACTATCGCATGGTTAGAAGATTTCTTGTCAACTTACGAAAATACAGTAATTGTAGTTTCTCATGACCGTCACTTCCTGGATACCGTTTGTACGCACATTGGAGATTTAGATTATTCTAAACTTAATCTATATACCGGAAACTACTCTTTCTGGTACCAAGCATCACAATTGGCTACAAGACAACGTCAGCAGTCCAATAAAAAAGCAGAAGAAAAGAAAAAGGAATTACAAGACTTTATCGCTCGATTCTCTTCTAACGTAGCAAAAGCAAAACAAGCAACCGCCCGTAAGAAAATGATTGACAAGTTAAATATTGAAGATATTAAACCATCTTCAAGACGTTACCCTGCTATTATTTTTGATACTGAGCGTGAAGCTGGTGATCAAATTTTGGAAGTTAAAGGTTTAGAAAAAACCAAAGATGGCGAATTACTTTTCTCTAATATCGATTTGAACTTAAAAAAAGGAGATAAAGTAGCAATAATTTCTAAAAACTCTTTAGCAATTACAGAATTCTTCCAGGTTTTAAGTGGAACTACAGAAGCAGATAAAGGGACATTCAATTGGGGAATTACGACGAACCAATCTTATATGCCATTAGACAACTCGACCTACTTCCACGAAAACATTAACTTGGTTGATTGGTTACGACAATTTACAAAGAATGACGAAGAGCGTCACGAAGAATATATGCGTGGATTTTTGGGGAAAATGCTTTTCTCTGGAGATGAAGCTTTAAAATCTTGTACGGTTCTTTCAGGAGGTGAAAAAATGCGTTGTATGTTTAGTAGAATGATGTTGCAACGTGCTAACATTCTTTTGATGGATGAGCCAACCAATCACTTGGACTTGGAAAGTATTACCACTTTAAATAACTCTCTAGTTAGTTTTAAAGGAAACATCTTACTATCTTCTCATGACCACGAAATGCTGCAAACAGTATGTAACCGTATTGTCGAATTAACTCCGAAAGGAATTATCGATAGAGAAATGACTTACGATGAATATTTAGACGATAAAAAAGTCAAAGAATTACAAGAACAAATGTATTCTTAGAATATCATTTTAAATACTTATAAAATAAACCGTTCAAGAAATTGAGCGGTTTATTCTATTTAAAAAAGACTTTGGAAAACTCCAAAGTCTTTTAAATAAATATAAAGCTATTATGGTATAAATAATTATTTACGCTATGAATAAACCAGCAATGGCCGCTGCGTCACTTCCTGACAATATCTCATCAAAAGAAGCCGAGCCAGCAGCTGCTCCAAATAGTGTTGATGTGTTGAATCCAGCCTGAATGACATTGTCTTCTCCTTTATAAACTGCATTGGTTGCAGCCGGCATATTACCGCCATCTGCCAACTCAATCCACCCTTTGTTTCCTCTCATTCTTCTTACTTGAGAAGCGTGTCTTGCTTCCACAGAATGTATTTGTAAAGCAGCTTGTAAAACCCCTTTATTAGAGGCCACATTTCCTGCCTGTCCTTTATATGCTCGCACACCCGTATCTTCAAAAGCTTGCGCAAGAATCATAAATTGTTGATAATCCGTAAATGGTTGAAAGTTTCCACCCGCTGTAAAATCGAAAGTCGGTTTAGTTACTGGTGGTGTACCCAACGTATTTAAAGTAGCTTTCAAAAAAGCCACATGGGCCGTTTCATGTTTGCTGATTTGTCCAAAAACAACTCTATCCGCTCCCGGAATCAAACCTGAAGTCGCCAAACCTGTTCTATAATATTCATCTTCCAGATATTCCAAAGTTAAAGCCAACTGCAAAGCATCAGTTAATGTTGAAGCTGGTGCGAATGCGGCTTGAGTAGTTTTAGTTGCAGCTTTTGCCGAAGTTGCCATAAAGGAACTTAAACCTAAAGGAATACTTGCAAGCGCTGCTTTTTTACCAAAATTTGCGATGTCAGAAATACCTTCCGAACGAGATGTCAATTTGGTAAAAAACTGATCATCCGATAATCTATCTAATACACTAAGTAAGTTCATAATATTCTTTTTTAAAATTATTAATTAAAATTGCTGGGATTAACCAATACCTTGTTCTTTCCAAGTGAATGGCGTTTTAATAAAACCACCTGCAATTCCTACAATTTCTTTAGGCTCTTTTGCGACATCCAATCCATTAACATCTACCACATCATCACCAGAAAACGATGCTGTTCCTGGATTGATTACATTTCTAATTGCTGAGGCATGGCGTGCTTCGACAGACACAATTTTTCCGGCAATCACTAAATAATCTAAATTACTAATATACTTACCCGCTCCATTATATGCTGCAACTCCAGTATCTTCTAAAGCTTTAGCAGTGGCTAGAATAGAGTTTCTATTATTAAAATCCACTCCGTCATATTTGAATTGTAAAGTTGGTAAAACGTGAGAACTTGCGCCAGTTAGAGCTGCTTTGAAAAAATCACGGTGAACTACTTCATGATGATAAATATCGGTAAACAATTGTTTTTCATCCGCCGAGATTCCGCTATAAAAATTATTAACCACCTTGGTATAAAAATCTGCCTCTAACTGTTCAAGTGCGTAAGCATAATTTAAAATCCCGACATCTCCCGTTCCGAGATCGAAAACATCACTATCTGGCGGAAAATCATAATGATCGTCTCTACAACCTGCAACAGCAAGACCGGCTACAATAAGTCCTACTCCACCTAATTTCAAGAAATTCCGTCTGCTTGTATCTAAAGTTGCTCCTTTGTTTGATACGTTGATTGTTTTTTCCATAATAAAAATTTTAAGAATTAATGATTAATGATTGTATATAATAACTACGAGCATTTTTCTGCTGCAGTTTTGTAAAATGCTTAAAACATCCACTTCACTATGTAAAGCATTGAAAATCAGGGATAAAAATTCAACCAGAAATAAATTAAATGTAATTCACGCAACAACTAACTAATAAATACGTAATAAAAAGACGTAAAAATTATAGGAAATATTACAAAAATGCCATTATATCACCTTTCTATTAAAAACTTAAAATCACTTTATAACACTAAAATAACCTCACAATTTTTTCCTATTTTTGTAAGATTATGACTCAAAAATGGATTTACAAACCCGAACCCGATGAAGATGTGGTGGACGGAATAAGCTCGTCTCTTGGTTTTGGAACCTTTGAATCCAAAATTCTTGTTCTTCGTGGTATTGATGATTATCAAAAAGCACGAGAATTTTTCAAACCAAACCTCAATGACATTCACAATCCTTTTTTGATGAAGGATATGCAGTTAGCGGTAGATCGCATTGCTACGGCGATTGAGAATGGTGAAAAAATTATGGTCTACGGTGATTATGATGTTGACGGCACAACCGCAGTTGCTTTGATGTATTTGTATCTCAGTAAAATTGTTGAAAAAAAATACCTGGATTATTATATTCCAGATAGAAATATTGAAGGCTACGGAATTTCTAAAGCAGGAATTGATTTCGCCAAAGAAAACGGATTTTCCGTAATTATTGCACTTGACTGTGGGATTAAAGCTTTAGACAAAATAGATTACGCTAAAGAACTCGGCGTTGATTTTATTATTTGCGACCACCATTTACCAGGCGAAGAAATTCCTGACGCAGTTGCAGTTTTAGATCCAAAACGGAAAGATTGTCGATATCCATTTAAAGAACTTTCAGGTTGTGGCGTAGGTTTCAAACTTTGCCAAGGTCTGAATACTATTTATAAAATTCCGGAAGCTGAACTTTTTGAATTAACCGATTTACTCGCAATTTCAATTGCTGCAGATATTGTTTCGATGTCAGGCGAAAACCGCGTTCTGGCAAAACAAGGATTAAAGGTTTTAAGGAAATCCAGAAACTTAGGATTACGAATGCTAATTCCTGAAGATAAATTAGCGACTTTCGAAATCTCAAATATTGTTTTTGAAATCGCTCCAAAAATCAATGCTGCCGGACGTATTTCTCATGGAAAAGCCGCCGTTGAATTAATGGTTTCAGATAACTTGAAACATGCCACTCAAATCGTAAGTGATATTGTGAACTTAAATGATTCACGCCGGGAAATGGATATGAGCAGCACTACAGAAGCACTTCTTCAGGTTGAAACTTCTGGACAAGCTAAAAATTTTAGCACGGTCGTTTATGGACCAACCTGGAACAAAGGCGTCATTGGAATTGTTGCTTCACGATTAACTGAAAGTTATTATAAACCAACTTTAGTTTTTGCCGACGGTAATGATGGCGAATTGGTTGCTTCTGCCAGATCAGTTTCTGATTTTGATGTACATCATGCTTTAGAAATCTGCTCTGATTATTTCCTGAAATTTGGTGGACATCCCGCTGCGGCTGGCCTCTCAATGGAAAAAGATAAATTTGAAGCCTTCCGAGAAAAATTTGAAAAAGTGGTTGCAGAACAAATTAAAGAACATCAAATACAACCAAGTCTCTCCATTGATTCTGATGTAGAAATCGATGAGCTCGACAAAGACTTCTTTAATTTCCATCGAAAATTAGCACCATTTGGCCCAAATAATATGAAACCAATTATGGTCCTAAAAAATCAAAAAGTTTCAGGTTATGTAAAAACGATGGGCAAAGAAAATAGCCATCTTAAATTTTTCATTAAACAAGAATCCACTGGTAGAAATATTGAATGTGTTGGTTTTAAATTAGGCAAATACGCCGATGAATTTAGACACAAAAACTTCGATATTGCTTTCACCGCTGAAGAAAATCACTGGAAAGGAAATGTTACTTATTTCCTGAATATCCGAGATGTAAAGTTTCTCTGATTCTAAGATTTCATTTAAAGGATTTCTTGCCTTTTAAACTCTTTAGTTTCATCAAAAAGATAACGATAAGTTGCCAGTTTCCTGGTGACTTTTGTTTCTAAATTTTCAGCAATCCTAATCATTTTAGGATTAAAATCTCCGATCCATTGCATTTCATAGTCCTCAAAATCAGTGGTTTTTTGAAAGTGTCGGGTTCCTTCCCAAATCATAAATCCATCGATTCCTTTTCTTTGCCATTCTGGAATAATTCCAAAAACCAAACCGACCATTTTTTTATTCTTACTGAATTTCTTGATGATTAAAAATAAGAGCTTGTACAAAATTCCAAACTTGCCATTAAAAAATTTAATCCATTGATTCAGATCGGGAATATTCATCCACATCGCGATGGGTTTTTCATTTTCATAAACGAACCAGGAAATATGTTCATTGATAACCGGTTTCAACGTTTTAAACATTTTTAACGTTTGTAGTTCCGTTAGTTGTTTTCCTTCACCATGACTTGCCCACGCTTGATTATAAACCGAAGTAAAATCACGAGCGAACTTTTCTAATGATTTAAGTTGAAGTGGTTTTGCGGTAATATTTTCATTCCTTGAAATCCTCTGATGCATTTCCAAAAAATTCCGGGCAACAGGATCATGAATTTTTCTACCAAAACATAATTGATTGAAATAAATTTGAAAACCATAATTTTCAAAAAGTGATTTATAATAAGGCGGATTGTAATTCATGGCGTAAAGTGGCTCTGAAAAACCTTCAATCAAAAGTCCCCAGAATTTATCGCGTTCACCGAAATTAATTGGTCCGTCCATCGCTTCCATTCCTTTTTGTTGAAGCCAGTCTTTAGCAAAATCAAAAATAAAGTTTGCTGCTTCCTGATTATCGACACAATCAAAAAAACCAATTCCGCCAGTTGGCTGATCCTGTTTATATTTTTTATTAATGAAAACAGCAATCTTTCCTACAGTCTTACCTTCATCATTTTTAAAGAGGAATCGCTCGCATTCGCCCAGTTTGAAAAATTTATTTTTTTTAGAATCAAAAACGTTTTCAATATCCTGATCGAGAGGACGAATATAATTTTCATCTTTATTAAAAAGGAGTTTTGGAAAGTTTAAAAACTCTGAAACCGACTCTTTCGAAACTACATTAATTACCTTCATTTTTCAAAAATAATAAAGTTTTTTTGCAATAAATAGAGAATTTTTTGATTTTTTCACTATTTTTATAAAAATTCAGATTTCGTGAAAAAGACGCTTGCAATATTTGCCCATCCTTATTTTGAATATTCAACAACGAATGTTGAATTGGTTAAAGCGTATGAAAGCTCGGGACAACTGACTTTTAGAGATTTATATGAAGAATATCCAGATTTTCATATTGCAACCTTTAAAGAAAGAAAAAGGATTAGAGAATACGAACGGTTGGTTTTTCACTTTCCTTTGATTTGGTTTGGGCTACCGCCTTTACTGCGGCTTTGGATTGATGAAGTTTTCGACATGAGCTGGAAAGCTGAAAATGAAAATGATCATCCACTGATGAATAAAGATGCCGTCATTATTGTAACGATTGGCGCGAAAGAAGAAAATTATCAGAGAGACGGATTATATAAAACCACCATTGAAGAATTAATGAAACCTCTTTCATTATGTTTAGAGGTTACGGGCATTGAAGTAAAAGAAATTATTGCCGTTTACAATTCCGATGATTTAGAAGAACCTCAACTGAAACAAATCACTCAAAAAATCATAAAAACGTTAGAAACATCATGAATGAAAGTTCATTAGCACAAACTGCCTTAATCTTTTTAGGTGCTGCAATCGTAATGGTTCCGCTGGTTCGAAAACTGGGGCTCAGTTCTGTGATCGGTTTTATATTGGGCGGGATTATCATTGGTCCTTTTGGTTTAAAGTTGACCGGAACCGATTCTAATGATATTATGCAAGCTACCGAATTTGGCGTAATCATGTTGCTTTTTCTCGTCGGTTTAGAAATAGAACCTCGAAAATTCTGGATTATACGAAAGAAAATAATCGGGATGGGATTAGGACAAATGGCAGTGACCGTCGCGATACTATTCCTCATTTTCTATCTGGCAGATTGGCGGACCGATCAAGCATTGGTTGCAGCATTGTGTTTTAGTCTATCTTCAACAGCGATTGTTTTACAAACTTTAAAAGAGAAAAATATTTTCAGAACAGATGTTGGTGAAGCTTCTTTCTCGATCCTTCTTTTTCAAGATATTGCGGTAATTCCAATTATTGCACTCTTGCCGATTATTGCTAAAAAATCTGACACCGATGAAAATCAGTTATTATTACAATATCTACCTGATTGGTTGCAGCCGTTTTCGATTATCATAGGTGTACTCGCTTTGATTATTTTGGGACGATACTTATTCGTTCCATTTCTTAGATATGTTTCCCGTTCGGGCATGAATGAATTACTAACTGCCTCTTCTCTTTTCTTAGTAATCGGCGTTTCAGAATTAATGCATTCTGTCGGATTAAGCCCGGCATTAGGAGCATTTATCGCCGGTGTAATGTTGGCAACAAGTGAGTTTCGACATGAATTGGAGAGTCAGATTGATCCTTTCAAAGGATTACTCTTGGCCGTATTTTTCGTGAGTGTAGGTTCTACCATTAACTTCCATGTGATTATGGGAGATCCAATGTTTATTTTCACTACGATTCTCGTTGTCTTACTCGTAAAGTTTATTGTATTAGTGGGTGTTTTAAAACTATTTAAATTAAAGTTACATGAAAATTTCCTGGTCGCTTTTGGACTTTCACAGATTGGAGAATTCGCTTTTGTCTTAATTAACTATTCTACAAAACTTTATTTATTCGATCCAAAACTCAATGCACAATTAATGGCAATTACGGCAATAACAATGTGTGTTACGCCAATCCTTTTACTCATTAATGAAAAACTGATTGAACCCAGAATTCATGATACCAAAAATGAATCGGATGAACTGGACGGTCCAATTGAAAAACAGAGAATCATTATTGTTGGATTTGGTCATTTCGGAAGTACCGTTGGTAGATTATTGCGCGTGAATGGAATTAGCGCAACCGTTTTGGACAACGATCCAGAAAGAGTGAACTTATTACGCTCTAAAGGATTCAAAGTATATTATGGTGATGCAGCTAAACCGGGAATTCTTCGTTCTGCAGGCGCAGAAACCGCAGATCTTTTGATACTTTGTCTAGACAGTCCGGAGAAAAACAAATTCATACTCAACTATGCGAGAGAACACTTTCCACAAATGAAAATTTTCGTACGTGCCAAAAACCGTCTTGATGCCTACGATTTCATTAACAGCGGTGTAGAAAATATTTACCGTGAAACTTTGGGGACGGCTGTAGATATGGCCGTTGACATTTTAAAAGCTACAGGAATGCGCGCTTATGCGGCCAGAAGATTAGGACAAAGATTTATGGTGATCGATAAAGCAATGACTCGTAAATTAGCGAAAGAACAATTGAAAGACAAAGTGACTTTTACTATGAGTGAACATCTTGAACGAGAAGCCGAACTTCTTGCGGAAGACAGTCATTCTTTCGATGAATCGCAGTGGAATGAATATGAGGAGTATCAGAATTAAAAGAAATTAAACTTCCATTATTCGCAGATTTGTTTAATTATTTCCTCAATCTCTTTTGACTTATTTACAGTCATAAAATGTCCACCATTCTGAATTACGAAGTCTGCTTGAACATTTTGAATTGGAATTATTCTATCTTTATTTCCATGAATATGAATACAATTATTTGGTTCAAATTCATTGTCCCAGTTTGCAATTTCATTAATTGCCCAACCTAAAAATTGTGGATTAGTTTCTTTTAGAATTTTTTTAAGAAGTTGTTTTTCAGATTTTGTTTCAATTCCGAAAAACCAATCCGTAATAAAGTTTTGGCTTATTAAAAGTGAACTCGGAATCAATTTATTGAGTCTCAACTTTCCAGCAAGATGATAAATTTTCGGCAATTCATTTCTCGTTTTTGCGGACGCAATTAAAACAACCTTTTTAGGTTGAATAATTTTCGAAATTTCCACCGCGATAATTCCGCCAAAAGATAATCCGATTAAAACAGCATTATCAGAAGTAATTTTTTGAGCTATTCGCTTTGCGTAATTTTCTAAAGACTCCTTTTTTAGCGGTTCAATCCAATCGATAAATTCGACATCTAAATCTCCGAAACCAATGTTTTCAAAAACTCTTTTGTCAACTCCCAAACCACTGAAAATATAGATTTTATTCATGGAGTATCTCAAACTATTCTATTTCCCCAAACTCAACACCGCCAATCGATATCCTTTCATTCCAAAGCCGCTTAAGATTCCATCGGCATTTGCAGCAGTCACAGATTTTTGGCGAAATTCTTCTCGCTTGTAAATATTACTGATGTGAACTTCGATTTTCGGTTGAGAAATGTTTTTCAGGCAATCGGCAATCGCATAAGAATAATGGGTAAATGCGCCAGGATTAATCACCAAACTTTCGAAATCATTTTCCTGTAAACGATTGATAATTTCCCCTTCAATATTGGATTGATAATAAAGAATTTCGTGTTGAGGAAATTCTTTTCTTAACTCTTCCAGATATTGGTCCATCGAAATAGTTCCGTAGATTTCAGGTTCTCGAGTTCCGAGTAAATTAAGATTTGGACCGTTTAATATTAAAATTTTCATTTAGAAATTTTTACAAAGATATAATTTTAGTTAAAATAAACATTTTTAGGCTTAAAATTTGTTAATGAAATTGTTGAAAAACGAAATTCTTCTTATTTCTATGAAATTAGATCGCAAATGAACCCGATCTTTAAGAAAAATGTATTTTTGTTTTAACCTCAAATTCTAATTTATCGTTGTGAATATTTACCAAAGGATTTTAAAATATATCGGAATCTTCATCGCCTTTTTATTGGTGCTGGTGATTGCGCTCGTCTTAAGTTTACAATTACCATCGGTCCAAAATTTTGCCAAAGGAAAACTGGTGAATTATCTGGAGGAAAAAATCAAGACGAAAGTTAGTTTAGACCGCGTTTACATCGGCTTCCCAAACAGTTTAGTAATGGAAAACTTTTATTTACAAGGTCAAACAGTGGACACGCTGCTCTTCGCCAGAAAATTAGATGTTGGTTTAAATATTCCAAAACTTTTAAATAACACGGCAGATATTACTTCGATTGATTTAGAAGGTGTCAAAGCAAATGTCGTTCGCAACGAAAACGGCACTTTTAATTTCGATTATATCATCAATGCTTTTGCAACAAAAGATAAAGAGCAAACGCCTTCCAAACCATTTATTATTTCTTTGGATAAAATTAAATTAAAGGATATTGGGATTTCATTTATTGATGATCAATCTCGAAATGACATTAATCTTTATTTTAAATCTTTTGATACGAGCGTTAAAACTTTTGATTTAGAAAAGAACAATTACGCGGTCAATGACATCAATATGGATGGACTTCGTCTAAAACTGAAACAAGATTTAGTAGAAGAAGTGGCCAAGAAAGTTGGAGAAAAAGTGGATTCTCTGAAGAAGCAAAGTCCTTTAAAATTAGGTTTAAATAAAATTAAATTAACCAACTTCAATATCGATTACGGAGATGATAATACCAAAACTTTTGGTAAAATAATATTTAAAGAACTCAGCACGAAAGTCAATCAACTCGATTTAGAGAACAGTAATTTCGAGATTGATAATCTTTATTTAAAAGGAGCAGATATCAATGCCAAATTATTCCTGCCAACCCAAAATGCCAATCCAAAAAAGGAAGAAAACTCTTCAACTTCAACTACCGAAAAATCATTAGCGCTTTTACTGAATAAATTAGTTTTAGACGATGTAAAAGTCGTTTACGATAATACCGCAATTGCTCCAACCAGAAGCGGAATGGATTTCAATCATCTCAATTTTTCAAAAATGAATCTGGAACTTTCTGATTTTAAAATGAAAGACGGAACATTTGCCGGAAATGTAAAATCAGCAGAAATAAAAGAAAAGCGCGGTTTGGATATTCAGAAATTCAAAACCGATTTCGTGTTTGAAGATAAGCAAGCGTATTTGAAAGATTTGTATTTACAAACTCCTAAAACGATTTTGCGTGATGAAGTTGTTTTAAATTATAATTCGATTGAACAACTTTCAGCGAATCCTGGCGCAGTGAAAATTTCTGCTAATATTCAAAAATCCAAAGTTGGGTTTTCAGATATATTAATGCTCGTTCCAACTTTAAGAAACACAGTTCCTTTTAATAAATATCCGAATGCCATTCTTAATGTTGACGCAAGGTTAAAAGGAACATTGAATGATTTAATCATTCAAAATCTTCAACTTTCAGGAATAGACCAGTTGAAAGTTCAGGCTTCAGGAACGGTTAAAAACGCAATGAATCCGAAGAATTTATATTACGATCTAAATGTTCGTGAACTTTCTTCATCTGCAAAAACCATTTATAATTTAGTTCCGAAAAATACGATCCCTACTAATATTACGCTTCCTTCTCATTTCAAAATTGCAGGAACCGCAAAAGGAACGACTCAAATTATCAATACGAATTTGGTGGTAACTTCCACCTTAGGAAATGCCGGAATTCGCGCGTCGGTTGATATGAAACGGAAAAATCAAGAACGTTATGATGTTAAAGCAAACCTGCAAAATTTACAAATCGGAAAGATTATTCAGAATAAAGATCTAGGTTCCATCATTGGACAAATCTCTGTTAAAGGACAAAGTTTCGATCCAAATAAAGCAAATGCTGACATTACCGGAAATATCAAAGCGGTTGCCTACAACGGTTACACTTACCAAAACATGGCTTTGACCGGAAAAGTAAATCGTGGCGCTTACGCAGTTAATCTCGATTCGAAAGATCCAAATGCAAACTTGAAATTATTGGCTTCGGGTAATTTTACACAAAAAGAACCAACCATTAAAGTGAATGGAACAATTCGCAAATTAGATCTGCACAAACTCGGTTTCTATCAAGATCAAATGATTCTGGCCGGAGATTTAGATGGCGACTTCACTAGTTTAAATCCCGATGCGCCAAATGGTTATTTGACTTTAAAGAACTTTGCTATTTCTGACACCAAAGATATTTTCCCTCTACAGGAAATTTTCCTAAAAGCAGTTTCAACTTCAAATCAGAATCAAATTACATTGCAATCGCAAATCGCAGATATCGATTTAACCGGGAAATATAAATTGACGCAAATTTTAGGTTCTCTTCAAAATACGATCAATCAATATTATCAATTTCAAAAGCCGGGAACGAAAGTTGAAAAAATCGATCCAAATCAGTTTTTTACTTTAAATGCTAAAATTAAAGATGATAATTTATTAAGAAAATTCGTTCCGGAATTAACAGAATTTGAACCGATTACTTTGGTTGGAAATTACGATGCTGATTCTCGAAAGTTAGAAGTGAACGGACAAATTCCGCAAGTCACGTATGGTGCAAACAAAATTAGTGGCGGCGTTTTAACAATAAACAATTCGAACGATGCTTTGGTTTATGATGTGAAACTGGCAGAATTTAAAAATGAAAGTATTGCTTTAATGAAAGTCGATTTGAATGGCGATATTAAAGGCAACCTCATCACCTATAATGCTTCTACCAAAGATGAAAAAGATGTAACTAAATTTTTAGTTGCAGGGAATGTTGAAAAGATGGGCGATCTTACAAAGATCAGTTTGAATCCTGATGGTTTAACTTTGAATTACGATAACTGGCAAGTTTCATCAGATAATTTTATTCAGCTGAGCAACAAAGGAATTCTGGCTAATAATTTTACGATTTCAAATAACGGAAGTGAAATTAGATTACAATCAGAAACGAACGTTCCAAACAGTCCTTTGAATGTTTCCATTAAAGATTTCAAGATTGAGACGATAACAGAACTTGTTAAAAAGGATTCACTATTGGCAAAAGGGAATATAAATGGAACCGCGCAACTTCGGGATTTAAAAAATAATATGACTTTCACCTCGGATATTAAGGTGACTGATTTATATGTTTACGGAAGTCCTGCGGGGAATTTAGATATCAAAGCCAATAATCAAAGTGCGGATTTAATTCGTGCAGATATTGCACTTTCTGGTTTTGATAATGATGTGAAACTGGCAGGAACTTACAATACCAAATCCAGCAATTTAGATATGAACCTTAATATGAATCAACTTCAAATGAAAACGGTTCAGGGATTCTCGATGAACGCCGTTGAAAATGCTGAAGGATATCTTTCCGGGAATTTAAAAATCAGTGGAAAAACGGATGCTCCGAATATTTTAGGCGGAATTAAATTTAATGATGTTGGTTTAGGAATTACCCAATTGGGAAGCAATTTTAAAAATATTAATGATGAAATAAAATTCACCAATCGCGGAATTGATTTCGATAGTTTTAAAATTAAAGATGAATCCGGAAATGCAATTACGATTGATGGCTCCGTGTTGACTAAAACTTATAAAGATTTTGCTTTTAACCTCGATGTGAAAGCGAGAAACTTTAAAGTAGTCGATTCTGAAAAAAATAACGACAAAATAATGTACGGCGTTCTTGCCGTCAATGCCGACTTAAAAATTCGTGGAGATTTAAATTTACCACAAGTTGACGGAAGTTTAAAAGTGACCGATAAAACAGATTTCACTTTTGTTTTACCTCAGTCTTCGCCGGCTTTACAAGACCGTGAAGGCATTGTAGAATTTATTGACCAAGATCAAATTGCTTTGCAGCAAACCATTAAATCCGATTCACTCACGAACCAAAGCCAGATTAAAGGTATGGATGTGAACGTGAACATCGAAATAGTGAAAGACGCGAAAATCTCTTTAATTATTGATCAGGCCAATGGTGATTTTGTAAAACTTCAGGGAGATGCACAATTAACGGGCGGAATTGATCCCTCAGGAAAAACGACTTTAGTAGGAGTTTATCAGGTAGAAAAAGGAACGTACGAAATGTCGGTAAGTTTACTGAAAAGAAAATTTGAAATCGAGAAAGGAAGTACAATTACCTGGACCGGCGAACCGACGACGGCGATTTTAGATATTACGGCGGTTTACAAAACAAATGCAGCACCACTCGATTTATTGCAGCAACAGTTAAATACTGCTTCGGCCAGCGAACTTAATCAGTATAAACAAAAGATTCCGTTCAACACTTTACTGATTATGAAAGGGGAATTATTGAAACCAGTTATTACTTTTGATATTACTACTTCCAAAGAAAACAACGCCGTGTCGGCCGAAGTGATTGATAATACAACCGCGAAACTCGATCAGTTGCGCCGTGAAGAATCTGAAATGAATAAACAGGTTTTTGCCTTGCTGCTTTTAAACAGATTCGTTGGTGAAAATCCTTTCCAGAGTGACACTGGTTTATCGGCTTCTACGCTGGCCAAACAAAGTGTGAGTCGAATTTTATCTGACCAGTTAAATAATCTGGCGTCTGATTTAATCGGCGGAGTTGAATTGAATTTCGATTTAGAATCTACTGAAGATTATTCCAGTGGAAACAAAAATGAAAGAACCGATTTGAATGTTGGTTTAACCAAAAGATTATTTGATGATCGCCTGAAAGTGACGGTCGGGAATAATTTCGCTTTAGAAGGTGACGCCCGACAAAATGAGCAAATGACCAATATTGCAGGCGACATTACTTTGGATTACAGTCTTTCTAAAAATGGCAGATATATGTTGCGTGCTTATCGTAAAAACGATTATCAGGTGGCATTGCAAGGTCAGATTATCGAAACTGGTCTCGGATTTATCATTACTTTGGATTACGATAAATTTCGAGAGATTTTTGAAAAATCGAAGAAAAATAGAACATACAGAAAACAAAATACGTCTTCAAAATAATGATGAAACTGAATACCTCCCATTTTAAAATAGTTGCGACTCTTTCTTTAGCAGTCATTATTTCGTCTTGTAGTAATACTAAATTTCTGCAGGATGGCCAGTTGTTATATACTGGAGCAAAAATCAATATTAAAAATGATACGCTTGCAAAAAAAGAAAAGTCACGTTTAAAGGAAGCACTTCAAGACCAACTTCGTCCGAAACCGAATTCTTCTTTTTTTGGTTTAAGACCGAAACTATACATTTATAATATTACGAAAGAGCCGAAAAAGCAAAAAGGAATTCGATATTGGCTCAAATATAAAGTGGGCGAAAAACCAGTTTTGTTAAGTGATGTCGATCGGGAGTTTAATAAAAAAATCATTGTTAATTATTCTGAGAACAAAGGTTTCTTTAATGCGAAGGCTTCTTCAGACACCATTTCAAAAAATAAAAAAGCACACGTTATTTATACCTTAAAAACTGGCGCCAGATATTTAATCAGTCAGGTTAATTTCCCTAAAGATTCTACGGTTATTAATTCTGAAATCCAATTACTTAAAGATAAAACTTTTTTGAAAGTTGGAAATCCATTTGATTTAGATGTTATCAAAGCAGAACGCGAACGAATCGATGCACATTTAAAAAACCGAGGCTTCTATTATTTCAGTCCTGATAATATCATCGTTCAGGCGGATAGTACCGTGACTAAAAAACCGGAAGTTGAACTTTTTGTGAAACTGAAAAAGAACACGCCAGCAATTTCAAAAGAGCCATTTACGATTGATAAAACAATTGTTTTTGCTGATTATAATATCAAAGATCTTAAACTGGGGAAATACGGAATTCCTTATAATACCGATTCGGTAGAAATTTACAACAACATTCACATCATCGATCCTGAAAATAAGTTTAAACCAAAAATTTTCGATCGTACGCTTTACTTTGATAAAGGAGATTTGTATAACCGAAAAGACCACAATCTTTCATTGAACCGACTCATCAGTTTAGGCGTTTTTAAATTTGTGAAAAATGAGTTTATAATTTCAGATTCACTCAATCATAAATTTGATGCGTATTATCTTTTAACGCCGAGACCTTTTCAGTCCTTGCGTTTAGAAACTTTAGGAAAAACCAATTCTGCGAATTATACGGGGGGAGAAGTTAATCTGAACTGGACGCATCGTAATTTCTTCCGTGGTGCAGAACAGTTAAAGGCGGCTATTTATGGCGCCGCAGATGTTCAAGTCGGAGGTCCAAAAGACGCGAATAATATTATCAGAGTTGGTGCCAATGCTCAACTTTCTATTCCAAGAATTGTGGCTCCATTTAGATTTCATTCTTCAAGTGCTTATGTTCCAAGAACGAATATTAATGTCGGTTATGAATATTTGAGCCGAACGCAATTGTACACTTTGCATAGTTTCACGACTTCTTTCGGATATCTTTGGAAAGAAAATGAAAGGAAAGAACATGATTTAAAAGTTTTGGATGTTACGGTAGTTGCACCGCAAAAGGTAACCGAGAAATATTTAGAACAAATTAGTGGAAATCCAGATCCTGATAATTATATAGCGCCAAATCCTTCACTTCAAAGAGTCATTGATAAGCAATTAATTTTCGGACCGACTTACAGTTATACTTATACCAACACCATGCTTCCGAGAAAGAATACGTTCTATTATAAAGGAAGTGTAGATTTGGCAGGCACGATCACCGGTTTAGTAAGTGGCGCCGATGCAAAAGCAGGAAAACAAAAAGAATTGTTCAACATTCCGTTTAGTCAATATGCTAAAATGGAACATGATTTTAGATATTACAGAAAGGTGAACGTCAAGAGCTCTATCGCTACCCGATTTATTGCAGGAATTGGTTATCCTTATGGAAACTCTACTTCAATGCCTTATGTAAAACAATTTTTTGTGGGTGGAAGTAACAGTATTCGTGCCTTCAGAGCCAGAACTTTAGGACCGGGAAGTTATGATCCAAGGACTCAAAATGCAACTTTCTTTTTTGATCAGTCTGGAGATATTAAATTAGAAATGAATGCCGAATATAGAGCGAATATTTATAAGTTTTTGAATGCAGCAGTTTTCGCAGATGCAGGAAATGTTTGGTTAGTCAATGAAGATCCAGCAAGACCAGGTGGAAAATTCTCAAAAGACTTTGTAAAAGAAATTGCTGTAGGAGCCGGAGTTGGTTTAAGACTGGACTTTTCGATTCTTATATTAAGACTTGATTTGGCAACGCCACTTCGTATTCCTTACTATCCGGAAGGCGAAAGATGGACTTTTGATAAAATTGATTTCGGAAGTGGCGCCTGGAGAAAAGATAATTTGATTTTGAATATTGCAATTGGTTATCCTTTCTAATGATTTAAACTGGAAAATTTTAAACCACAAAAGTCACAAAAGTTGGATTGTGAAAAAGTTTAAAATCACATTTTATAAAGAACACAAAAACTTTGAAAATCAAATAGATTTTCACTTTTTCAAACTGCTATCAATTATTTATTGAACTATTCTTTTGCGACTTTTGCTTCTTCTTTTTATTCCTTTTAAGGAATCAGCGAATCTTCGATTGTGGTAAAAAAAATCAATGTTTATTTTAATGTAATTTTTTAATATGTACGGAATGAAAAAATTATCTTTTTTTTGGAAGACTTTAAAGGAGACATTTACCGAGTGGAATAATTCTACAGCGACGAAAGACTCGGCGAGTTTGGCGTATTATGCCATTTTCTCGATTCCGGGATTATTAATTATCATTATTTGGATTGCGGGACACTTTTTCGGTGAAGAAGCCATTCGCGGTGAGATCACGAATCATATCAATAGTATAATGGGGGAAGAGGCTGCGACCAGCATTCAGGATATGATTGCAGGAGCACTAATTGATAAACAGAACATCTTCATGAAAACATTAGGCGTAGGTTCCTTAGTCTTCGGTGGAACAACGGTTTTCTTTCAACTCCAGAAATCTTTAAATAAACTTTGGGACGTAGAAGCCACACCTAAAAAAGCAATTATTAAATTTCTACTCGACCGCGCCAATTCATTAGGTATGATTGTCGTGATTGGTTTTTTACTAATGATAACCATGGTTCTTTCCTCAGCGATTAGTTTGCTGAATAATTTCATCATGTACCAATTAGGCGTAGAAACCTATGTTTTAATGGAAACGGTAAATTACCTATTTGGATTTTTTCTGGTGGTATTGGTATTTGCTTTTATGTTTAAGGTTCTTCCGGATGCAGAAATCTCCTGGAAAGCAGTTTGGCCAGGCGCATTTCTAACGGCGATTCTTTTTACCATCGGTAAATTTCTACTCAGTCTTTACTTTTCAGAACTGAAACCCACCTCAGCGTTTGGTGCTGCGGGAACAATCGTTTTAATTATGATGTGGATTAATTACTCTTGCATGCTCATCTTTTTTGGCGCGGAATTCACCAAAGTATACTCTCGGAACAAAGGATTTAAAATAGTTCCGTCGAGGCATGCTAAATGGAGCGCAGAGAAATTGTATCAGGAATCACTGGAAGAGAAGAATATTACGGCTAGTGAAATTAAAGAGGAGCTCTAATTAATACCAATGAAAGAAAGTTAACCAAATAATCTGATTTTCATCTTTCTCAGCTGTCGGTTCTGACCTACAATAGAAATTTTGTTAATCTTTTCCTCCCTTGTATTACTTTTAGATTTGCTTGTTTAATGATTCAATAAAATTCGACTTAAATTTTATCGAATACAGACATTATTATATATTAGTTTTTGCCTTTCAAATTCGAGAGGTCGAAGTGCGTGCTCATCATAATATACTGGCAAAAAATTAGTGCTTAATTGACCACTTTCTTTTACGTATGTAAAAACAACAATGGTACCTGTTCTTTTCGCAGCACAATCAACTCTGACCTTTTCTATAGTGAATGCTTTCACAATTTTCACATCTGACATCAAGACTTCTTTGCTCTTACCTGTTTTAGAATTAAAAACAGAGATTACAGCATGTGGATCAATCTCAGAATCTTTAGCTTCACATCTGATCCAAACATCAAAATAACGTCCTACTTGCTTAATAGCGGACATTTGATAATTAAACCCTTCGATTTCACCAATTGGATTATAGTGAACATTATGACAATTATAGTCGTAAATAATTTCTTCAAGAGTGCGAGGTCTAATTTTTATCTTCTCCGTATTTAGCGTTAAATTTTCAATCATTATATTTTCACAATCACAATTTAACAATTCCATAAATTCAGAACCTTTTATGGTTATCATTTTTCCATTTTTTAATTTTTTCTTTTTACTCTGAACTATTTGCTTTATCCAAATATCATTGTTGTCTTCCCTTTTAACAAATAAGTGTCATCATTATCTAATTTTAAAAGGACGTTAAAACTCGTATCCTGACCAAAAGAAAAAATATTGAAGATTAGTAGAAAAAAGAATAAAATTTTATTCATAGTTGTGAACTAGGTAGTTATTTCGTAAATATAATACTATTTCTTGAGAAAAATTAATTTAATCAAAGCTGACAATAAGCCTTTCGTTTCTCGATTTGAGTATATAAGTACAAGATATTACAATATTTCAAAGTCTTTGTTAACTTATGAATTATATCAACCTACACAGAATGGATAATTATAAATCCGACAAAGTCACATTTAGTTTTTTTTGATAGATGGTTTTCTTCATAACAGCACTATCAGTCCTTCGAAACAAGACATAAAAAAACTTCCGAAAAATTAATTTCGGAAGTTTGGTAGCCCGTAGGGGAGTCGAACCCCTCTTACCAGGATGAAAACCTGAGGTCCTAACCGATAGACGAACGGGCCAGTGCGTCTTTGTTTTTTATATAATTACGCTAATTTATTAACGTGCTTTGTCAACTTACTTTTAAGGTTTGCTGCCTTATTTTTGTGGATGATGTTTTTCTTCACCAACTTGTCTAACAAAGAGATTACTGATGGCAATTGTAAAGTTGCTGCAGTTTTATCTTCCTCATTTCTTAATACTTTCAAAACCGTTCTAGCAGTCTTGTGGTAGTATCTGTTTATTACTCTTCTCTTTTCGCTTTGTCTGATTCTTTTCAGAGCTGATTTATGATTTGCCATATCTTCTAAAAACTTGGGTGCAAAGATAACAATCTTTTTTAAATAAAATAATTTTCAACTATAAAAGTGGATATCTTTATTTTTCTGAAAAGATACGGATCAATCTCAAAACTTGGGGAGAAAGAATAAATTTGATAATTTTGTTAGATGCTAAACGAAAAAGAAGTTCTCAAATTTTTACTACCTGAATTTTTAATTGATCATTTTAAAATTGTGAAATTTGAAGAAATAAATAAAGTTGTGCATCTTTATTTTGAAGAAAAAAATACGATTCCCAAAGAATTTACGTCCCTTACTTTGCAATCAAAGGGTTTTCTGCCCGAAATAACGGTAGATGATTTTCCGCTGCGTGGAAAGTCTGTAAAACTCCATATCAAACGCCGAAGATGGACAGATGTGAAATCGGGAGACATTATTCAAAGAGATTGGAATCTCATCGCTAAAGGAACTCGCATGACACAGGATTTTGCAGAGTTCTTAAAAAAAATCAGCCGATACTAAAGCACTTCCTTGTAAAACCATCGCAGAAATGTATGGCGTGAATGGAAGAAAATTTCAACGACAATATAAAAAGCATTAGCGACTTTAAAGATTGGGATCAGAAAGAACATGCTGCAGACTGGATCTTATATTCTGAAAACCTCTCTGACCAGCTTTCTTTAGATGAAGTCGCTCTTTCTGACGGGGAATTGTACACTGTTCTTACCTCCAAAAAAGCAAAGGGCAGAAAAGGAAGTATCGTAGCCATTATTAAAGGAACTCAGAGTGATAAAGTCATTGAACAAATTCTGAAAATCAGTAGAAAACTCCGACAGAAAGTTAAAGAGATCACACTCGATATGGCAGGTTCAATGAAACTCATTGCTAAAAGATGTTTCCCCAATGCCGTGCAGGTTATTGACCGCTTTCATGTTCAAAAGCTCGCCACAGAAGCATTGCAGAACCTCAGAATACAACATCGATGGGAAGCCATTGATTTGGAAAACACTTTACTAACCGAGGCAAAAGAGAGAAAGAAGAAGCCGGAAATTGAAGTTTTTGAAAATGGTGATACCAGAAAGCAACTCTTGGCAAGGAGCCGATATTTACTCTACAAAACCAAAGAAAAGTGGACACCAAGCCAAAACCAAAGAGCGGACATATTATTCTCGCACTATCCCGACTTAGAAAAAGCCTATCATTTATCTGATGGGCTGAGAAAAATTTACAATCAAAATATTCAAAAGTCCGTCGCAATGCTCAAATTAGCACATTGGTTCAAAAAGGTAGAAGAATCGGGCTTTAAATCATTTTCAGTACTCATGAAAACCATTATGAATCATTACAATGATATTCTCAATTATTTTGATCAGAGAAGCACAAATGCTTCTGCAGAATCTTTTAATGCGAAAATAAAAAACTTCAGATTACAACTTCGAGGTGTAAAAGACAAAACATTTTTCTTGTTCAGATTATCTAAACTTTTTGCTTAGTCCCCAACTTTTGATACTGATCCAAAGATACTTTATAAATTCAGTTACAATAAACGTTT
The DNA here is from genome assembly GCF_015191005.1 of Kaistella flava (ex Peng et al. 2021). NCBI lineage: Bacteria > Pseudomonadati > Bacteroidota > Flavobacteriia > Flavobacteriales > Weeksellaceae > Kaistella > Kaistella flava (ex Peng et al. 2021). The sequence continues at coordinate 2,429,777 of NZ_CP040442.1, forward strand.
CAAAAGGAGAGATAAAAAAACTTCCGAAAATTAATTCGGAAGTTTGGTAGCCCGTAGGGGAGTCGAACCCCTCTTACCAGGATGAAAACCTGAGGTCCTAACCGATAGACGAACGGGCCAGTGCGTCTTTGTTTTTTTTATATAATTACGCTAATTTATTAACGTGCTTTGTCAACTTACTTTTAAGGTTTGCTGCCTTATTTTTGTGGATGATGTTTTTCTTCACCAACTTGTCTAACAAAGAGATTACTGATGGCAATTGTAAAGTTGCTGCAGCTTTATCTTCTTCATTTCTTAATACTTTCAAAACTGTTCTAGCAGTCTTGTGGTAGTATCTGTTTATTACTCTTCTCTTTTCGCTTTGTCTGATTCTTTTCAGAGCTGATTTATGATTTGCCATATCTTCTTAAAACTTGGGTGCAAAGATAATAATCTTTTTTTAATTACAAAATCTTTTTTAATAAACTTTTCAAAAACTTTCATCTTTAGTAGCCTATAAGGGAATCGAACCCCTGTTGCAAGACTGAAAATCTTGAGTCCTTACCACTAGACGAATAGGCCTTTGCTTTGAGGACTGCAAAAGTAGAAATTAAATTTTTATCCCGCAACTCTTTTTCAAAATTATCTTGAAACTTTTTGAATCACAGTATTATTAATCCCTTTCTCATCAAGCTCTTTTTGAGTTTTCACAGCCTCTTCTAAACTGGTAAACTTGCCATAGGTATAGTAGAACTTCCCTTTTTCCTTGTTACGGTTTACATCTTTTAAAGTATTGAGCAAACTGGAGTTTGAACTTAATTTTTGATCGCTAACCGCCACTTCTAAGGTATAATAACCAATTCCTAATTTTTGATTGGGTATAAACGATATCGACGTTGCATTTTTAAATCCTGCATCTTTTGCAGTTTTTAAATTACTATCTCTAACAGAGGCCATATTAGTCACACTATAGTAATACTTGTACAAATCGTTGTCTTTTATTGGAAGAACGTAATTAAGGCCTTTTAAAGCTGGATCACCGCTGTTATATTTAACAGGCGAAGACATCAATAAAATTCTGAAATCATTTTTCAAAGCAACCTCAGCTGGCTTCTCTGGTTCTCTTGGCGAGTTTGCTACACTTCCATTTCGCTCCATCGCCTTTCTATACTTCGTGATTGCATCGTAAATACTTTCTGCAATATCAGTTTGTCCTATATCTGAAGACAAGTATTTTGCTTCATCATAATTATTGACAAAACCAGTTTCTATCAAAACAGATGGCATTGCATTCATCCTTAGAACGTGTAAATCGGCTTGTTTTATTCCACGGGAATTTCTTTTGTCTTTCGTGGCAAAATTGTCTTCTACCATACTTCCGATGAGCAAACTACTCTCTAAATATTTACTTTGCTGAATTTTTAGGGCAATCAGAGATTCTGGAGACTTAGGATCATAAGATGCAAATGTTTCGCGGTCTCTTTCATCCAGATAAATTACGTCATTCTCTGCCTTAGCCACTTCCAGATTTTTTTTATTCTGATTCGGACCCTGGATAAAGGTTTCAGTTCCTTGAGTTGCTGTTGATGTCGTTGGAGAAGCATTCACGTGTATGGACAAAAACAAGTCTGCTTTACTGCGGTTTGCCAAAGTTGTACGCTCGGTTAAAGATGGAAATTCGTCAATTTTTCTGGTATAAATCACTTTGTAATCTTTATTCTTCTCGAGCATTCTCCCCAATTTGAGTGTAATTGCTAAAGTAATATCTTTTTCTCTTACAGTTCCCAAATCATCGTACCGCCTGTTTGTTCCTATATCACTTCCGCCGTGGCCCGCATCCAGAACAATAGTGAATTTTTTTTGAGCGTTGGGAAGTATGAATATTAAGGAAAATAAAAGAAATAAGTACTTTTTAAAAGAAAAACTATCGGTAATCATCGGTAAATTTTAAAAATTATATTAATTTTGACGGCAATATATATAATAGATAAAGCGCTTTGGTCAAAACTGGCTTCAAAAATATACTACAAATTTTAATTATCCTAATTTTTAACAATTTTTTAGCACATCTGCATGCTCAAAATTTGACTGGAAATAAGATAGTTAATGATACTGTATCTAAATCTGACACGGTTATCCTGAAGAAAGAACAGCTGGAAGCGGTGGTGAAAACTAAAGCCGAACGCATCAGAAACGACATCCCAAAAAAGATGACTTACCTGAACAAAAATGCACAGGTGAAATATCAGGACATGACCATCGATGCCGATTATATTTCGATCGATTGGGACAAGTCTTTAGTCTTTGCAAGAGGAGAACTCGATTCTTTGGGGAAAATCATAAAACCCGCAGTTGCCATCCAAGGTGGTAAAACTTACGAATACGATGAGTTTACCTACAACATCAAAACCCGCCAAGCCATTGCTTTTAATGCCCGAACTGAAGAAAGTGAAGGCGTAATCGTTGCTGAAAAAACCAAGAAATACAACGATTCGGTCTTCTTTATGAAAAGAGGAAAATATACGACCGATGAATATTTCATTAAGAAAAAAGATACGATTGCCGATTACTATTTACTCGCACCGAACATTAAATTAATTAAAGGAAAAAACAAATCACAGGTAATTACGGGTCCGATTCAAATGTATATTGAACAGGTTCCGACGCCTTTGATCATGCCTTTTGCTATTTTGCCTTTTTCCGATAAAAGAAGTGCTGGGATTTTAATTCCGAGTTTTGGGGAAAGAGAAGATGTTGGTTTCTTTCTGAATGGATTAGGATATTACCAACCAATCGGCGAACATTTTGATTTAAAGATTTTGACAGATTTCTATACCAAAGGAAGCTGGAATTTAAAACCAGAAGTCAATTATAAGAAGAATTATAAATACACTGGGAATTTCTCGGCAGATATTGGGACAACCGTTCGGGGAATTAAAGGACTTGATGACTATTCAAAAACAGGAACTTATCGAATTGCGTGGAGACATCAGCAAGATTCGAAAGCCAATCCTTTCCTTACTTTCGCAGCTTCAGTGGATGTGGTGAGCAATAAATTCTACAATAACACAGTAAATAATAATTACGCTTTTAATCAAAACAACCTCAACGCTCAACAGAATTCAACGGTGAGTATTGTTAAAAGATTCTTGACTTTACCCGTAACGATTACTGGAACTTCTTCTTACTCTCAGAATTTCTCAACTGGATTGTCAGATTTAAAACTTCCACTCATGAATGTGGCGATTAATCAGTTTTATTTATTCAAACCAAAAACAGGAATCAGACAAGGTTTATTAGAAAACATTACGGTAAACACAGGATTGAATTTAAACAATTATGTTCAAACAGATGAAGGAGAATTATTTACAAAAGCGATGTGGGACAAAATGCAAACGGGACTTAAAAACAATATTGCTTTAGGCACGAATACCACGATTGCTAAATATTTCACGTTCTCGGTTTCTGCGAATGTTGATAATGCTTTAACAACGAAAACACTGACTCGTAGTTACAGTCCGCTTTCTAATAAAGTTGAAGATGTTTTAAATAATAAAATTGCTGGATACTCTTCTTTCTCGACCAGTACGAGTTTGCAAACTGTTTTATATGGAATGTTGAATTTCAAGAAAGGTTCTTCAATTCAGGCAATTCGCCATATGATGACACCGCAAATTGGTTTCAGTTATTCTCCAGATTTCTCAGCAACAAGTTTTGGATATTATAAAAACTATTATAATGACCGTGGCGAAATGACGCCCTACTCTATTTTTGATCGTGGAATTATCGGCTCACCTAATTCAGGTTTGGTACAGGCTTTAAGTTTCTCAATCAACAATAATTTAGAAATGAAAATAAAATCTAAAAAAGATTCTACCGGAACTAAAAAGTTGAAAATTTTTGAAAGTTTAAATTTCAACACCAATTATAATTTCGCAGCACCGAAGTACAAATGGTCAATATTTAGCTTCAGCGGACAAACTACTTTATTTGAAAAATTGAATCTGAATACGAACTTAACTTTAGAGCCGTATCAAATTATTTTTGCACCAGGAAGTGAAACCGGAATCAGAACAGAAAACTTCGGGCATTTCAGCGTACAAGGCTTCAATGCGCAACTTTCTTATCCATTGAGCGATATGATCTTTGGTGAAAAAGAAGAACTTGCGAAGAAATATACCGCCAAAGGTGAAATCCGTAATGAAGATTATTATTTTGATGAAGATAATTACGCGAGATTCAAACAACCCTGGACTTTAAATGTAAATGCACAATATGGTTATACCCGAACTTTAACCCGATTTGGAAATAATGTGGCGTCTTTGGGACTTGATGGAAGCATCAAATTAACTCCATTTTGGAATATCACCGGAAACTTATATTACGATATTGTCACCAAAGAAATTGCAACTACTCAGTTAGGATTCTCCAGAGACCAAAGAAGTTTCACCATTAACTTTAACTGGATTCCTTATGGGCAGTACAAAGTGTATGATTTCTTTATTGGAATAAAAGCCAATATCTTGCGTGATGCAGTGAAATATAAGGACCGAAGTTTCACTCAACCAAATGCTCCATTTTAAATTTTAAAGAATTAAACTTAAGTTTTATATTTGCCAAAAATCAATCTTATGAAATCGCCATTATCAAATACCGTAAACAAATAGAGATAGGCGATTCCATATGACTTTAAAAAAAACAACTACCTACCTATGAAAAAAATCATTTCTACTTCGAAAGCTCCAGCTGCAATTGGACCTTATGCACAAGCAAATTTTGCAAACGGAATCCTTTATATTTCTGGGCAAATCCCTTTCAATTCTGAAACTGGTAAATTAGAAGAAGACATTGAAAAAGCAACTCATCAGGTGATGAAGAATTTAGAAGCGATTCTTACAGAAGCAGGATTAACTTTCAGCAATGTAGTTAAAGCAACTATTTTCTTGAAGAATATGGATGATTTTGCAGTGATGAACGAGATCTATGCATCTTATCTTACTGAAGGAAGTTACCCCGCAAGAGAAACTGTACAAGTATCTTGTTTGCCGAGAAATGTTGACATCGAAATATCTATGATCGCACATCAATTTTAAATGAACTTTTTAAGAAATACATTTGCAGTTCTCATAGGTTTGGCTGTGGCAGCAACCCTTATTTCAATTGGGATAAGAATCAATTCGTCGTGGATTACCTACGATGAATATGCGCCATTTTCACGTTGGGAAACGCTTTTGAAATCGATGGAGTACAAGCCTTACTTTTTTGTAGCACTTCTAATTTCTTCGGGAATTGGTGCAACTGTTGGGGGAGTTGTAACTGCAATACTCGTGAAATATGCCAAAGTTGCGTACGCAATTTTAATCGGCTTCATCTTGCTGTTCATCGCGATGCTGGACATTATTATTTTCCCGTATCATCCTACTTTTTACAAAATCTTAATCTTTCTAACTTTCTTTCCTTGTGCCTGGATGGGCGGAAAGATTACAGAAGTGATCTATGAAAGAAAGAAGCGACAACAACGAAAGCTTAATAAATAAAGAAACGCAACAAATTACTTGTTGCGTTTCTTGTTTTAAGATCGAATCTTCAATATTATTTTGTGTTAGAACTGTTCCTAAAGCAATGACACAAAGGTTAAAAAAAGCACCATTCATAAAAATTACGATCATAAAGCTTTTTTCAATTAGCAAAAAAGAGATATTTTTAAAGTCACCGTTTTCGATCTTTTGAATAATTTTGAGAATAAAACTTTTGTGACTTTTATGGTTTAAAAAAACCCATAAAAAAAACGCAACAAATTAATGTTGCGTTTCTTTGTTAATCTTTAAGATGATTAAGGCATTTTAAATCCTCTGGTAGTAATTCTACCGTATTCATCAACATATTTTATTTGTACGTTACCGTTATAAGATTGTAAAATCTTTTCAATGTCTTTCTGTGAGTTTACTGGTTTCCCATTCACTTCGATTACGATGTAATTATCTACAACACCGATTTTCGACATCTCGCTTCCGTCTTGAACATTTCTTGCAACAACTCCACTTGTTAAACCATAATCAGTTTTGAATTTCTCGCTCAATGGCTCAAACTCTGATCCGATTTTTTCAGTTACAGAAAGATCCGCTTTACTTCTCAAAGAAGTTTTACCTTGTTGGTCTTTCAACGTTACGTTAATGGTATTTAGTTTTCCATTTCTTAAATAAGTTACGGCAACTTTATCACCAGGTCTTTTGCTACCAACTGCGAATGAAAGGTCGTAATAACTTGAAACTGCAGTGTTATCAACTTTAGTAATAATATCACCAGTTCTTAAACCAGCATCTTCTGCTCCACCTTTATCGGCAACTTCAATTAAATAAACGCCGTCACCAGTTTTCAGATTGGTTTTTTTCTGTTGATTGTAAGCAGCAACACTTCTCTCATCTGAAAGATCCAATGGCACTACGCCCAAAAACCCTCTTTGGACCAATCCAAACTGCTTGATATCTTCAACAACTTTTCTTGCTAAATTAGAAGGAACGGCAAAACCATAACCTTCATAATAACCAGTTTTAGAAGATATCGCAGAGTTAATTCCGATCAACTCACCATTTGGATTTACCAAAGCTCCACCAGAGTTTCCTGGATTAATTGCCGCATCAGTTTGTATAAAACTTTCGATTGGTGATTTTGATTGCTGACTAAGTAAATCGATACTTCTTCCTTTTGCAGAAATAATTCCGGCCGTTACAGTAGAATTTAATCCCATCGGATTTCCTACTGCCAGCACCCATTGTCCAACTTCTGTATTATCTGAGTTTGCAAAATTAAGATAAGGCAATCCTTTTTCTTCAATTTTTAAAAGAGCGATATCTGTTGTTGGATCTGTTCCAACCAAATTCGCAACATAAGATTTCTTGTTAGAAAGAACAACTTCTAATTTTGTCGCTCCCGCAATTACGTGGTTATTTGAAATGATATAACCATCTGGAGAAATGATAACGCCCGAACCCATTCCGGTCGGCATATCCTTTGGCGGTTGCTGTTGTCTAGGACTGTTACCAAATGGATTACCGAAAAATTGATCAAATATATCCTGATCGCTTCCTCTCGTTTTTTTGTTAGAAAAGTTTTTGATACTGACTACTGCAGGAACTGTCATTTTGGCAGCCTTCACAAAGTCATCGCCTGTTCCCGCCATATTGAAAGAGGCATATTTCGCATCGCTATTTTTAGGAGCAAAATAATTAAAATCTGAATCATGGTTTTTTACATTAAAGTAAGTGAACGCGCCAACAGTTGTGGCACCAGACATTACTCCTACAACTGCATATGGAATCAGTTTTTTTAAGGTATTTCTCATCGTCATAAATTATTTAAAACTTTATATTTGATTATCTACTAAACAAATTTAGTGCTAAATCAGTATTCATAAAAAGCCGTTCGTTTCAACTTTAACTAAACATTAACAAGAATTATTATATTTTAAACATTTTTTAATAAAATAAGCTATTTCAGAGCTCTTTTTAACATTTTCTTTGTCACGTTTTCATGACATTAAAATCTTAGATAAATGATGACAGACAAAAAAATCTTTATTATATTTGAAATCGAATCCTATAATCAAGGAACACGAAGTAAAATTCATTACTTTCTTTAAATTTCAAATTAGCAATATCGTATGAAACTCAATATAAAAAATGAGACAGGAACACTTAAATCTGTTGTTTTAGGTCAACCCAATTCTTTAGGAGCAGTTCCCACTTTAGAGGAAAGTTACGATGCAAAATCTTATGATACCATTCAAAAAGGAATTTATCCGACTGAGAAAGATATCATCAATGAGATGACGGAGTTTGAAAAAATATTAAAAAAATACGATGTTCAGGTATTTCGTCCAGAAATAATCGAAGATTACAATCAGGTTTTCGCCAGAGACGTAGCATTTGTTATTGAGGACAAAATGATTATTTCTAATGTTATTGCAGATCGTGCAGATGAACAGGAAGCGTATCGCAAAATTTTTGAAAAAGTGAAATGGCGAGATATTATTAATCTGCCAGATACCGCTCACATCGAAGGTGGCGACGTAATCGTGTGGAATGACTTCATCTTTATCGGAACTTGTTTTTCTGAAGATTATCGTAATTTCAAAACCGCAAGAACCAACGAATATGCCATTAATATTCTTAAAGAATACTTTCCTAAAAAGAGAATTCTCGATTTTGAATTAAAGAAAAACGACCGCGAGCCTTATAAAGGAATTTTACATTTAGACTGTACTTTTAATCCCGTTGGAACGGACAAATGTATTATTTATAAAGATGGATTTGTTGATGAAACTGATTATCGCTTAATCCTGGATATTTTCGGTGAAGAAAATTGTTTCCATGTAACTGATGAAGAAATGTTTGAAATGAATCCCAATATTTTCTCGATTTCACCAGAGATTGTAGTTTCCGATAAAGCATTTACCCGAATGAATAATCACTTGAGAAATGAATGGGGAATGACCGTTGAAGAAATTCCTTACCGTGAGATTTCAAAAATGGGAGGTTTGTTGAGATGTTCAACAATGCCTTTGGTCAGAGATTAATTTTTGAATTAGAATCTTTTATATTAGAATTCTTTTACCGCAAAAGAGGCAAAAGAGTAATGCGAAAACAGATCACCAAAAGATTGCAAAATGTATGTAAAATAATAATTTCACTTACATTTTGCAATCTTTTGACTTAATTAATAGAAGAATGCTTTTGTATCTTTTGCGGTTTATTTTTCCAAATTAGTCACATAATTTTTTAGTTCGATGCCACGAAAACATTATTTTCAATGCAGTTCAATTTCCGAAAGGAATCTTAATGAACTTAATTTCTTCATTAAATCTTAATGGTGAAATTTAATAATTTTATGAACTTTCAGAAGCACAATTTTCACTTTGAAAATAATTTAACTTGTGACTTTTATGGTTTAAAAAATGGATTCTAAGAACTCAACTGTTTCAATTTTTTAATTTCACCTGAAGTTACGAAAGTATCATATTTTAAAATTGCGGAGGAATGAAAACTTGTTCCGCCAGTAAATTTCTTGAGTTCAGAAATATTTTCAGAACGTACGCCGCCACCAATTAAGATTTCAATTTTATCAGAATATTTTTGAACTAAAGATTTCAACGCTTCTTTTCCTTCCATGGCAGATTTTTTCCCGCCGGAAGTTAAAACGGTTTTAAAACCCAATTTAATTAAAGTCTGAATCGATTTTTCTAAATCTTCAGTGCGGTCAAAAGCCCGGTGAAAAGTACACGGTGTATCGCCAGCCAATTCGATCAATTGTTTATTTCTGGCTTCATCAATTTTATTGTGAGAAGTTAGAATTCCAAATACAAAACCATCTGCTCCACCTTCTTTAAAAGTAATAATGCTGTTTTTCATTTGGAGAAATTCATCATCCGAATAAAAGAAAGGTCCACCTTTTGGGCGGATCATTACGTAAACGGGAGTTTTATAATTTCTTTTCAGATGCATAAATTCGTAAAAGTCGGGTGTTATGCCCCCGAGTTCAAAATTATCACAGAATTCAATTCGATCTGCCATCGATTCACAGGCAGTTTCTGCGGAAGTAACTTCAAAACAAGCAATTTCTAACATGGGTTTTTTATTATCTATAAATTTAAGTATTTTTGTGAGATAAAGGATTACTCCTCATTAAAACTTATTATTCATGCAAACAGCCAATACCGTTCTTATGGTAGAACCGATCGCTTTCGGTTACAATTCTCAAACTGCACAAAACAACTATTTTCAGGTCGAACAAAAAGAAGCCGATATTCAGGAAAAGGCACTTTTGGAATTCAACAATTTTGTAGGAAAACTTCGAGATAAAGGAATTCAGGTGATTACCGTTAAAGATACTTTAGAACCACATTCGCCAGATTCTATTTTTCCCAATAACTGGGTGAGTTTTCATGAAGATGGAAGAGTTGCTTTATACCCGATGTTCGCACCGAACCGAAGAGTTGAAAGACGTTCAGATATTTTAGATACGCTTCGTAATGAAGGTTTTAAAATCAATGAAGTCGACGATTTATCCACTTCTGAAAATGAAGATAAATTCTTGGAAGGAACGGGAAGTATGATTTTTGATCACGATTATAAAATTGCTTACGGTTCTGTTTCGCTACGTTTAGATGAAGGATTATTCCGTGATTTTTGCGATCAATTTGGTTATACGCCAGTTGTTTTTCATTCGTTTCAAAATGTAGGAAATCAAAGATTACCAATTTATCATACCAATGTAATGATGTGTGTTGCGCAACAATTTGTAGTGATTTGCCTGGATTGTATTGATGATGAACTGGAAAGAGAAAAAGTTCAGGAAGTCATTAAATCAACTGAAAAAGAAGTCATTGAAATTTCTGAAGAACAAATGCATCAGTTCGCTGGGAATATGCTTCAAGTTCAAAATGAAGAAGGAACTCAGTTTTTGGTGATGAGCCAAACGGCGTATCAATCTTTGACACCAGAACAAATTCAAAAAATAGAATCTTACTGTGAAATCATTTATGCCGATTTAAATACCATTGAAGTAAATGGTGGTGGAAGTGCGAGATGTATGTTGGCAGAGGTTTTCTTGCCGAAGAATTAAAAGAACATTTGCCACAAACACATAAGCCATCGAATTCAATTTCGGTGGCTTTTTTGATTAATTACTCTTCACTTTCTCAATAGACATTAAAATCTTTATTTAAGGCAAACACAGATAAATAGTTGACAATAAATGATCTACCAGATTATGCTTTTCTTATTTTCTAAAATTTGTATATTTGTTATTATATTTAATAAAATGAAAACACAAGATATTTATATTTTAGAGCCAAATACTTCTGAAGAAGCAAATGCTTTAAAAGCGTTTGCAAAAGCTCTAAAAATTAAATTTGAAGTAAAGGAGAAACCATATAATCCTGAATTTGTTGCGAAAATATTGGAAAGCCAAAAACAAGCTAAAGAAGGAAAGGTAACTCGAGTGAAAAAAGAAAACTTGAAAGAGTTTTTAGGCCTATAGCATGTCCTACTATTTAGATTTCACCGACAAGGCAAAAGGAGATATTGCCTTACACAAAAAGTCAGGAAACAAAGTTGTGCTGAAGAAAATATTCTCGACACTATCCCGCAAAGTGTGTAAGTTAAAAAGTTGAGGCTTGGATTTTATAATCTGAGCCTTTCTTCAAATATAAGCATAAATTGATTTAGAACGATTCCCCAATTTCTTATTGGCATTGTCCATTTTTTTGTAGCTTCTCTTAATGCCAGAAAAACAGATTTTAAAACGGCATCATCAGTAGGAAAAGACATTTTATTTTTGGTGTATTTTCGGATTTTTCCATTCAGATTTTCAATCAAATTGGTGGTGTAAATGATTTTTCTGATTTCTACCGGAAAGTCAAAAAACACGGTCAACTCATCCCAATTGTCTCGCCAGGATTTGATGGCGTAAGAATATTTCGATTCCCATTTTTCGGCAAAATCATTCAGAGCCGCTTCTGCAGCTTGCTTTGTAGGAGCGTTGTAAATATGCTTCATATCGGCAGTAAAAGTTTTTCTGTCCTTCCAAACTACATATTTGCAGGCATTTCTTATCTGATGAACTACGCAGATTTGAGTTTGAGATTGTGGGAAAACACTGCGGATTGTTTGGGTAAAACCATTCAAGTTATCAGTTGCGGTAATCAAAATATCTTCTACACCACGGGCTTTCATATCGGTTAGAACACTCATCCAAAAACTTGAACTTTCGTTTTTTCCAAGCCACATTCCCAGAACCTCCTTTTTGCCGTCCCGGCGTAATCCAACCGCAAGATAGATGGTTTTGTTAATGACCTTGCTGTTTTCACGGACTTTAAAAACGATTCCATCCATCCAAACGATGAGATATAAATCTTCCAACGGTCGGTTTTGCCAGGCGACAATTTCGCTGGAAACCGCATTGGTAATTCTAGAAATTGTAGAAGTTGAAACATCAAAATCATACATTTCCTTGATTTGATCTTCGATATCAGAAACACTCATTCCTTTGGCATAAAAAGAGATGATAATGTTTTCTAAACCATCAATAATATTGTGTCTTTTCGGGACTAAAGCAGGTTGAAAGCTACTTTCTCGATCGCGTGGGACTTTGATTTCGTCTTCACCAAAAGAGGTTTTTATCTTCTTGGTTTGATGACCATTGCGATAGTTCCCATCTTTGGTTTTCTGATGTTTTTCCGTGTCCAGATGATCATCTAGTTCGGCTTCGAGCATGTGTTCTATCGCTCGTTTGTGCATAGTTTTGAAGAAAGATGTTAGATCTTCTCCTGTCTTGAAGGATTTGTAGAAATCCTTGTTGTTTAATAATTCTTCTTTGTCGATCATAACTGTATAATGTTTAAAAATAGTAAAAAGTTATTTCCGAAAAAGTTTTGAGCTTTGAGCGCTCAAAATTTTTTCAGAATAACTTTTCAACTTACACAGTTAATGGGACGCTACCATATTCTCATTTTTAGAAGAACTCACCCTACATCCTTACACAGGCACAGGAAAACCAGAAGCTTTAAAACATAATCTCTCTGGTCTTTGGTCAAGAAGAATAAATAAAGAACACAGACTTATTTACGAAGTAAAAAATGAAGTTATTCTTATTCTTTCTGCTTATGGCCATTATTAAAAACAACTGAAAACCTTGACAAGATTAAGCAAAATATCAAAAATCCATAACATCATCGTTGTGGATTTTTTTTGAAAAAATAAAATATAATTGAATAATATGAATGCTATTTGGTTCTTGATTTAATCTCTTTATCGGCGCTGTCAATCGTTCTCACTTTTTTTACTTTCTGATTTCCAAAGTTGTAGACAATCGTCAATTCAACTCCTCTTTTATATTGGTTTTGGTTCACGTAATTGTAATTTCCATTTTTCTGATAATCTTCAATAATTACTTTATTCGTATTTAAAACATCATCAAGTCCAAGTGAGAACGTCCATTGATTCCAGAGTTTTTTAACGTTTAAATCTAAACTCATTAAACTGTGAAGTTGTCCCAATTCGATTTGTTGTTTGTCAACGTAGAAATAATTGATCCCTAAAAACCAGGTTTTACTTTTATCCAATTGGATATTATTATTCGTCTGAATTAATAAACTATTCGATTTAATATTGTTTTCATACAACGGGAATATATCTCCGGTTAAAGGATCTTGGCTTAAACTGCCGTTATTGATATTTCTTTGTACTCCAATATTGAAATTAGAAGATAAATAACCTTTGAAGAAAGTTTTTTGCATTCCGACCATTGCACTCATTTCTTGGTTGTCTCCGAAATTAGTTCTGATATATCTTAATTGGTTTTTACCATTAATCACTCCTTGCAAAGGAACTTGTGTGATTTCATCTTTTGTCAAAGTATGACTAAGAATCAAAAAGTACGAACTTTTGTACATGTAAGTTAACTCGTGAGAATAAACGGAAGACGCTTTTACGAAGGGATTATTTTGAGTATAATTAAATTCTGTCAAAACATTTCTCACCGGATTCAATTCCCAAAAACTTGGTCTTCTCATTCTGCTGGAGAATGCATAAGAAAGATTATTGTGATCATTAAGCGCATAATTCATACTTAAATACGGCAGAAGTTTATTGTAATCTCTTTTAATGTTCCGAAGGTTTTCATCCTGTGCATTATCCGAATTTCCTTCACTTTGAGTCAACTCATATCGCGCCCCTATCTTACCCGAGAACTTTGGAGAAAACACTTTTTCTACGGTTACATAAGCACCAAAGATATTTTCATCGTACAGAAAATGATTAGGTTCGCTTTTCAATAAATCTTCTTCAAAATAGTAAGTGTCGTATTTCGTATCATTATCAGTTTTTGTTTTATTAAAATTCCCGCCGACAGAAACGGTTAAATCTTTTTTAAACTTCTGAACATAATCGGCAGTTGCTGAAAAATTATTGATGCGTTGCGGTTGTTCCTGATAAATTTTGATGACATTTCCATTATCGTTTCCATATTGGTCAGAAGCAATCGTGAAGTTATTGGCACTTTGCGCTCTTTTATATAATAATCCGGCTACATTTAAATTTAATTTACTTCCCAAAGAATCGGTTTTCAATTCATAATTTAAGTTCATTGAATTGTTATAAGAGCGCGCATCTTCTTTGCTTTTAGTCCAGGTATAATCTGTTTCTTGTTTAACTAAATCTGTCGTTGTATTAAAAAGATTCGCTGTAGAATTGTAACTTCTGTTCGCCCAAGAATTGTAGGTTAAAGCCAAACTGTTTTTATCATTCAACTGATAATCAATATTCAGATAACCTCCTAAATTTTTATTCGGATCTGAAATTCTTCCTTCTGATCGATTGGTTGACTCGCTGTTTCCATTTTTTAAAATATAATATTGCTCCTGAATATTTTCGCTGGTGTTGATGTTGGTATTAATTCCTAACTTATCTTTTCGGTAATTCAAACTTAAACCGGCGCCTGTAGCATTATAATAATTCTGTTTGTTATTCATTCTCAAACTTCCATTCAAACCGTTACTGCTTTTCTTTTTAAGAATAATATTAATAATTCCGTCGGAAGATTCTACTTTATATTCACTTCCCGGCATCGTGATTACTTCGATTCTTTGAATATTTTCGGCCGGCGTATTTTTTAAAAACTGAACCAAAGATTCAGCATCCATCTGTGTTACCCGTCCGTCAATGAAAATAACCGCATTCGATTTTCCCGCAATTCTTAAAGTTTTATCGTCGGTGGATGAAATCAAAGGTGTTTCTTTCAACAATCCAAAAGCAGTATTTCCTTTTGCAACAGGAGAAGTAGCAACATCATAAATAAATCGATCTGATTTTTTTTGAAAGACTTTTTTCGTCATCACAACTTCTTGGATGTCTTTAACTTTCGTAGAGTCCTTTTTTTCTCCTTTTTGCGCAAATGCAATAAATCCGGTAAGAAGCGAAAGAGAGATGATTAGTTTTTTCATGGCTTGAAGTTTTAAAAAAAAGAAGGAAGTTGGGTTATTAGTTTTTGAATTGGTTATCAGTTCGGGATATTAGTTTTACTTCCTTCTTTTATTTTGGTTCTTAGTTTTTTTAGTAATATTGCTATGCAAAGATATGTTCTTTTATTAGTATTATGCAATACAAAGTAGTAAAATAAATTAATTCATATATTTAACACATTGATAATCAATCTTAAAAATAACAAACCAAATTTTTAATTCTACTAATAGACAATCCAAAACCATGAAACATTACATCTTAAGACAAAAAAAAGAGTAGAAAATTCTACTCTTGATCTATTGTAAGTTTAAAAATGAAACTATTCTTCCCGATTAAACTGCGCTAACTTTTTATCAACCCAAATGGTGGCGAATGGAAAAAATGCAGACAGCAAAGCAAACACGGTATCTTCATCATCCCAAGTATAAATTTTTCTGGCCGGAATTAAAAGCAATAAATATCCTGTGAAAAACAATCCGTGAATATTCCCGATGATGATAATAAAAACAGTTGGTAATAAACCTTCCGAATCATAACGCTTCCAAACCATTGCAATACAGTATAACAGAAAACAAGAAATCGCCTCTGCTACACAAATTTGCTTAAACCATTTGATGATTTGTTCCTGGCTATATTTTGCAAAAAAATTATCTATAAAATTCATTATTGTCCGTTTTCATTAACCTTCGTATCCGTAAATTCATAAGTGTCGCCAACATAGGCAGAATCGACCACTTTGTATTTAACCGTATTTTTCGTTGGAAAAGAATAGGTGTAAACATCTGTATTTCCTGACACGAAATGTAATTCGTGATACTCCCCTTTTTCAACCCACCATTGCCCTGTTTCTACTTGAGAATTAATCTCACAATCGCGAGAAGTCACATACATCATCGAAAAAGTTCCGTCTGCAAAACGAGTCAGAACCCAATATTTAGTCATTCCTTGAACTTGTTGATCAGTTTCGCTGCCTTTCCAGGTACCAACTAATTTTTGATCAATCTTATTTTTGGTGCTATTTTTACTTTGTGAAAAGGCTAAAAAACTAAGGCACATTAAAAAAGACAAAAAAACTTTTTTCATTAAAATTATTTATAAAAAATTAAAACGTTCATTTTACTAATTACAGGAATCCCCTTATAGGTAGCGGGTTTCCATTTTGATTTATTAATAAATTCCTTCACAGAATTAATCAAATACGAACTGTAAATATAATTCTTTTTTTCCTTAAGCGAAAGTTCAACCCGAATCTGGGAAGCTTTGCCATTTTTATCTAAAATAAAATTTACTTCCACATCAGAATACCCATTATTCAAATCTCTGTTAACAAATTTCGTCGGATATTTAAAATTTTTAAAATAATCCGATTCTATTTTTTTAAACATTTCATAGTATTTTTTAGCGGCAAAATACCTGGATTCCGTGTCACATTCCTCGAACTCAAAAATCCGGTCTGGATTATTTTTAATAAATTTCTTTACCGCTGAACTTTGCAAATTTTCGATAAAGTCCTTGCCGAAATGTTTTTCAACAATTCTATTCATTTCTAACTGAAAACAATTGTCGGGAATCCCAAAATAGTTTCCCACCATATATCCGCCATATCCAATTTTATTTTCGCGTAAAACCTGAATAAACTCTTTCTCCGCGACGAACAAATAATTATCAAGTAAAGGATTTGCAAGCGCCAGCGAATATGACAAATTATATTTCGCTTCTTCAACTGCTCTTAAAGAATCTATTTTGCATTTATCTGTAGCGTATTTTTTCATCTCCAAAACCTGACTTTTCAGATCCTCTAAATTTTGAGTAGTATCGCTAACAATCGCACTATCTGAAATTGTTTGCGACGAAAAATCTTTTTGAGCTGATACGATTGATGAAATATTAAAAAGTAAAATAAAAAATAAAATTTTCTTCATAGAATATATTTATGCACCGAATTATTTATAAAAATTACTTCCATCCAAATACTCGAAAACTTCCGGTGGCAACATCGGTCGTACGTTCTTTCCGTCCTTGATCATATTTCGGATTTCGGTGGCAGAAAGTTCGATGATGGGTGCTTTTATTAAAGAGATATTGTCGTGTTGTAAATATTCATGCGCTTGTTTCGATTCATCAAAAACTCTTGGATAGACGATGATATGATGATTTTTAATTAAAGTTTCTGAGTTTTTCCATTTAGAAAGTCCGTTTAAATTATCTTCGCCCATAATTAAAGAGAAAGAATAATCCGGATGTTTTTCGTGAAGATAAGTCAAAGTATCAATCGTATAACTCGGAATCGGCAAAGAAAACTCTACATTTGAAGCACGCAGTTTTGGATAATTCTTTACCGCCAATTGAACCATGTCTAAACGGTTATGATCTTTCAGTAAAGATTTTTTATCTTTAAACGGATTTTGCGGACTGACCACAAACCACAGTTCATCCATATCCGTATTTTCGATAATATAATTTGCCAAAATCAAATGACCAATGTGAATGGGATTGAAACTCCCGAAGAATAAACCAATTTTTTTCATAAATAAGAAAACGTTCACCTAAAATGAATCGTAATTTTAACCAAAATAAAATATTACAATTTGCAATAATCAAACACTTATTTTTACAACCACAAATCGAAGATTCGCTGATTCCTTAAAAAGGATAAACACTAGAAGCAAAGTCACAAAATAATTCTTCATAAAAAAACAATTATTAAAGAGTTCACAGAATAGAAAATCTACAGATTTTCAAAGGTTATGTGTTCTTTTCGGAGGTAAAATTTTAAACTTTACATCAATTTGTCCTTTGTGACTTTATGGTTAAAAATTTAATTTGATAAAGATAAAAAAATATTGCTGAACGTATAATAAACGCCGACAAATTGAGTTCAAACAGAGAAACAATTTCATTGAAAATCCTACTTTATACTTTACTGCTTTTTTCCTGTGTTTTTTTCAAAGCGCAAGTCAAAGAATATTGGCTCATCGACGTGCAAACTAATAAAAAAACCTTGGCAAAAGATTCTACTTCTGCTGTCAAATTTCTGGATTCTTTAACTCAAAATTATTTCTATTTCACTGAAGTCAAAAAGGTCAATAAAGAAGGTAATTCTACACAAATCTTTTTTGATAAAGGAAAAAACTATAACGAAGCGCAAGTTAAACTGGATGATAATATCGTTCAAAATCTTAAATATAAACCAGAATTTTTTACCAAAAATTTAGATTCTTTAAAAAAGGAAATCAGCGAAAAATATCGAAATCAAGGTTTTGTTTTTAATCGGATAAAATCTCAATTTAAAGGTATGAAATCCGATATTCCACAAATTGAAATTTCGGTTATAAAAAGTGATCAAAGAAAAATTGACGGAATTGTATTTAAAGGTTACGAGCAACTTCCGAAACGTTTTGTAAAGAATTTAGAAAAGGAATATGTCGGTAAAAATTATCAGGAAAACACTTTAGCAAAATTGAATCAATCTTTGCAAAATCATCCATTTCTACTTTTGGATAAACCACCGCAAACTTTATTTACCAAAGATTCTACCAACATTTATCTCTTTACCCAAAAGAAAAAATCAAATTCCTTTGATGGAGTAATCGGTTTTGGAAATGATAAAACTGAGAAGTTTACTTTTAATGGAAGTCTCAATTTGAACTTTAGAAATATGTTTAATGGTTTTGAAACGGTGAATGTTTTCTGGCAAAGAAATCCAGACAAAGGACAAACTTTTGATTTGCAAACTGATATTCCTTATTTATTTAAATCGAATATCGGTGGGAATTTTAAAGTCAATATTTTCCGGCAGGATTCTACTTATGCGAATGTGAAATTAACGCCGGCTTTTTATCTTCATTTAAGAAATAACCAAAAAATCGGATTGCGTGGAACTTTTGAAACATCAACAATTCTTGATTCACTTTATGTTCAAGGGAGAGATTACGATAAAAAAGGAATGGGGCTTTGGTATGATTATTCTGAGCCATCAGAGGTTGAACTTTTTCAATACAAAACCCGAATCCGCGCAGAAGCTGATTATATCACTACCAATTATACGGCAGAAAATATTTCAGCCAGCCAAACTAATTTTTTCTTGTCGGGTGAAAGAAACTTTCATATTAAAGGAAATAATTATTTAAACTTAAGAGGAGAAACCGCACTGCTGAATTCTAAAAACAACTTTGCAGTCAATGAATTACTGCGTTTCGGTGGTTGGAATTCTTTTCGGGGTTTTAATGAAAATTCGCTCTATGCAGATCTCTATTATTTCGGAACTGCGGAATATCGATACTTGGTCGGCAATCAGGCTTTCTTTGATATCTTCGGACAGTACGGAGAATTGCACAATAAGAATTTAGGACTGAAACCGAAATTGTATAGTTTTGGTTTAGGTTTTAATTTTATTTTACCAATTGGCTTGATGAGTTTTCAAATCTCTAATGGAAGTGAATTTGGAAACACGATCAAATTTGGAGACACGAAAATTCATTGGGGAATTTTGAGTAGATTTTAAGGAATACATTCTGAAATTTCTCGCGAGGATTTTGCAGATTAAGTAGATTTCTTGTTTGAAATAATGTCAATGCTTGGTAAAAATTTAATAACTCTAATTAATTTTTTTTAGGCTATCCTTTCTTTTTTGTTTTTCCTGTTTTTTAAAATAACCACGGAAAAGGAAATTGTGTTTTAATGCTTCCATATTTTCGTTCAGTTTCTTGGAAGCTTGTTTTATATTAATCATTGTTGAATCGATATCATTTGTCAAATCCTGATTCTGAGTAACGTAATTTAAAGTTCCTTTTCCGCCTTTTAATTGGTCAAAATAATCATCCATTTTTTTGGTGACATCACTGATATCATTACTGGATTTTTCAAGATTGGAAAAAACTGTTTTAATTTGAGTAGCAGAAGATTTATCACTTAATAGTACCGCAGCTGCACTTTGGTCATAATTTACTTTAGAAATAATGCCGTTGACTTTGGAAATTGCAGCAGAAATACCTGATGTCGTTTTTTCAATTTCTAAAACTGACTGACGAATATTCTTCGCCATCAAAGTATCACTAAGCAAAGCTCCCATTGTTCCTTTGCCATCAAGAATTTTATTGGTAATTTTCAACAAATCTGCGGATAGTAATGCGATATTTTCATTTGTCTTACTAAGAGTATTTAGCATATCATCAGTAGCAATTTTGCTGTGTATCTTAATGGTATCTCCGGAGACAACGGTCTTTGCAGCCCCATCTTTCCCAGGAACGATGTTCACTACCATACTGCCAACCAATCCGTCAGAAGCAACCGACGCAATTGCATCTTTCCTAATGAAGCGACCTGTTTTTTCATCAATCGACATTTGAACGGTAATTTTGCCTTCTTCAATCATTTCTATACCGCTTACCGTTCCGACGTTAACACCAGAATAACGAACATAATTCCCTAATTGCAAACCATTTACATTATTAAAAACAGCATACAATTTAATAGTTTTGTTAAACATCTGTTGCTGTTGACCAATGAAATATAGTCCCGCAATAAGAAGTACAGTTCCTATAATAACAAAAATTCCAACTTTTATTTTTTCAGAAGATTTTCCCATCATATTAGTTTTTAAAAAATGCCTGAACCTGCTCGTCACTGGAATTTGAAAGTTCTTCAAAAGTTCCTTCAGCATAATTAATCCCATCTACCAGCAAAATCATTCGGTTGGAGATTACCCTCGCGCAATCTACATCATGAGTAATGATGAGCGAAGAAGTGCGGTATTTAATCTGAATCGTTCGCATCAACTGGATAATTTCCTTTGCAGTAATTGGATCCAAACCAGTTGTTGGCTCATCATACATAATAATCTTCGGTTTCAAAATTAATGCTCTTGCCAAGGCCACTCTCCGCTGCATACCACCCGAAAGTTCCGATGGCATCAAATCAATTGCATTAGCCAAACCCACATTTCCCAAGGCTTCTCTAACCAAAACTTCGGTTCCTTGAAAGTTTTCAATTTTATCTTTATGTCTTCGCAAGGGAAATTCTAAATTTTCACGAACGGTCATCGAATCATACAGCGCACTTCCCTGAAAAAGAAAACCAATTTCAGTCCGAAGGATATCCAATTCTTTATGACCCATCGTTGTAATATCTTGATCATTAATGGTTATACTGCCGCTATCGGGCTGGATTAAACCAACCAAACATTTGATCATTACCGATTTACCTGCACCCGACTTACCCATGACAACCAAATTTTCCCCTTCAAAAAGTTTAAGGTTGAAACCGTTCAATACATGATTATCACCAAAACTTTTATAAAGGTTTTTTAATTCTAAAACGGTTTTTATGTTTGTTGCAGAATCCATTTAGACATCAAAAAATATATCGGTTATAAATACAGCAATAAAATCAATTACAAATAAGAGCATCGAAGTGTAAACGACCGCAGAATTCGAAGCTTCTCCCACGCCTACCGTTCCATTCGCGCAATTATAGCCTTTATAACAACCCACCAAACCAATGGCAAAACCAAAGAAATAGGTTTTAACTGTCGCCGGAATAATATCACTAAAACTAAGCGCACCAAAAACTTTATTGAAATAGAGAACATAAGAAACGTCGCCTTTCATATTTTCAATAATGGCAGAACCTAAAAGAGAAACCGCATCACCCATAATAACTAACAACGGCAGCATCAAAGTGGTGGCAACAATACGAGTAACGACAAGATATTTAAAAGGGTTGGTACCAGAAACTTCCATGGCGTCAATTTGTTCTGTAACCCGCATCGAACCTAACTCAGCGCCAATTCCGGACCCAATTCTACCGGCACAAATCAATGCAATTATGACTGGACCTATCTCACGGACAATAGAAATACTAACCATATCCGGCATCCACGACTGAGCACCAAATTGCATTAAAGTCGGCCGTGACTGAAGGGTGAAAACAAGTCCTAAGATAAAACCGGTGACTCCAACCAGCAGCAGGGAACGATTTCCCATATTATAGCATTGCCGAATTAGTTCTTTAAACTCAAATGGTGGTTTAAAAACTTCCCGGAAAAAGCGTCCTGCAAATAAAGTCATATCCCCAATTTCAGAAAAAAATGACTTTGCGTTAGCCGATATGGAGTTTGGATTGAACATACAAAAAATGTATATATCAAATATAGCAATTATTCAGCCTAACTATAATGCCTTTATGAAAATTTAATAGTAATAAATTTATTAAAAAAGTACAGAAAGGTCATTTTTAATATTAATCAAATAAGGAATACTAATTAAAATATGATTTCATCCAATCTATAATCTTTTAATTCCTCGATTTATTTAAGGTAACAACAAAAGGCGCCCACTATTTCAAAATTCAACATCTATTTCTTATATCCCAATAAATTTCCAGAAAACCACACAAAAGTTAAAATCTTGAGTTTAAAGGTTTCCTTATTTATACCGTAAATTTTAGAATAACTTTTTATCTTTAGCCAATGATTAAATTTTTTGTTGGGATGAGTTTTTTTATATCCCTTTTATTTTCAGCACAGTCGGTACCAATGAGTTCAGCAGAAATTTACGATGATTTGCTTCGGTTGCAAAATAATACCACAGTCATGTATTTGGCTGCACATCCCGATGACGAAAACACCAGAATTATTTCCTGGTTGACGCACGAAAAACATGTTGATGCAGTTTATCTTTCATTAACTCGTGGCGATGGCGGACAAAATTTAATCGGTACCGAAAAAGGAGAATTATTAGGATTACTCCGAACCCAAGAACTTTTAGAAGCCCGAAAAGTGGATAAAGGAAGACAATGGTTTACGCGAGCTTTAGATTTTGGTTATTCGAAAACGGCTACCGAAACTTTGAAGTTTTGGGATAAGCAGAAAATTTTAGCAGACGTTGTTTGGGCAATCCGTAAAAATAAACCAGAAATTATCATTACCCGTTTTGATCCAAATTCGAATGGCGAAACTCATGGTCATCATACTGCTTCAGCACTTTTAGCCATGGAAGCATTTGATTTGGCGGGAGATCCAACTGCTTTTCCGGAACAATTGAAATATGTAAAAGTGTGGCAACCTAAAAGAATGTTTTATAATACCAGTTGGTGGTTTTTCGGCAGTAAAGAAAACTTTGAAAAATCAGACAAGACTGGTTTATTCTCCATCAATGTCGGATCTTATTATTCTACACTCGGAACTTCTAATAACGAAATCTCTTCTAAAAGCAGAAGCAAGCACGCTTGTCAAGGTTTTGGGATGGCTTTAGAAAGAGGCTCAGATAAAGAATATTTAAAATTTTTAAAAGGTGACAAACCAAAAACCAATGATATTTTCGAAGGTATTAAACTATCAACAGAAAGCGGAACTCTTAAAACTGAAATGGACAAATTGATTTCTGATTATCAATTTAATAATCCACAAAATTCTTTAAATAATCTCCTTCAAGTTTATGAACTTTTGAAAAAAAATAACGCAGATGATTTAAAATTGCAACAGGCAAAAGATTTAATTTTAAAAACGCAGGGAATCTATTTTGAATGGACGACAGCAAATGGTTTCGGAACATTAAATCAAGAAATTACAACCCAACTGGAAATAGCCAATAGAAGCAATAAAAACATCAATGTCACGATTTCTGGAAAAGATAACAAAGAAATTTTAGCCAACGAATCTTATAAAGCAACAGAGAAATTAAAACTGGATGATCCGAAAATATCCAATCCTTATTGGCTTCAGGAAACACCGAAAAATAATTTATATGTGGTGAATAATCCACAAGACATCGGACAACCTGAAATTTTGAATCCTGTAAAAAAAGCAATTACGATCAACTTTGGTTCTACAAAAATTGATTTCAATATTCCTTTAAAACAAAAAACAGTAAATCCATCTATTGGTGAACGTTACGAACCATTTTACACCGTTCCTTCTTTTGTGGCGAATTTTGATCAGGAAAATTTCATGTTTAGCAATCAACCAAAACAAATAGCCGTTGAAGTCGAAAGTTTCGTAGCCAATTCATCTGCGAAAGTTTCATTAAAAGCAAGTAAAGACTGGAAAGTTTCATCACCACAAACAATTGATTTTAAAGAAATTGGTGAAAAGAAAAAAGTATTATTTACCATAGAACCAATTTCGAAAAACGCCAATTCTTTTATAGAAGCCATCGTAGAATCAAATGGAAAAATATATAACCAATCTTTAAGCGTAGTAGATTATCCGCATATCGACCGACAAATTTGGATTAAAAATGCGCAGGCAAAAATTCAAAATTTAGATTTAAAAATTCCGAATGTTAAGATAGCTTATCTAAAAGGTTCTGGCGATGAGATCCCGTCTTCATTAAGAGCAATTGGTTTACACGTTGATGAGTTGGATTTAAAAAACTGGAATCCGTCGCTACTAAAAAAATATGATGTTTTAATTTTAGGAATAAGAATTTATAATACGCAGCCAGAAATGGCTTTGATCAATAAAGACCTTTGGAACTTTATAGAAAACGGCGGTTTGGTGATTAATCAATACAATGTTAACCGCGGTTTACTAACCAATGAAATTGCACCTTTCAAATTAAAACTCGGAGCAAATAGAATTTCTGAAGAAGATGCAAAACTGAAATTCCTGGTTCCTAATAGTCCTGTATTTAATGTTCCAAATAAAATTACAGAAAAAGATATGGACAATTGGGTTCAGGAAAGAGGATTATATTTCGCGGACGATTGGGATCAAAATTTAATTCCACTTTTAGAAGGAAATGATACGGGCGAATCTCCGCAAAAAGGAATTTTATTAGCAGGAAAATATGGAAAAGGAACTTATGTTTATACGGGTTTATCGTTCTTCCGAGAATTACCGGCGGGAGTTCCGGGAGCGTATAAATTATTTATGAATATCTTGGCGTTGGGAAACACGAAAAAGTAAGCGCACAGATTTTTACTGAAAATTCGCACACGGGTTTCATAGATTTACACAGATTTTTTTAGGTCTGCCCTCGCTACAATTGATAAGCTTTTTTTTAAAAATTTAAAAAAAATCATCCGTGAAAATCCGTGAAATCTGTGCGCCAAAAATTTAAAATAAATGTGCTAAAATATGAATCAGGAAAAAGATACAAATTGGAAACCACTTTATATTGCCCTCTTGGCCGTCACGGTTTTAATGATTGTTGCCATGTTACTCTTTCAAAACTATTATAAATGAAGAATTTAGATTGGCTGGTTTTAATTTTCGTGCTGTTATTCATCGTAATTTACGGGATTTATAAATCCAAAAAAGTAAAAACATCGGAATCATTTTTAGGCGGAAAAACCAATCCGTGGTGGATGGTTGGGTTGTCGATTATGGCGACACAAGCGAGTGCCATTACGTTTTTATCAACACCCGGACAAGCCTATCATGACGGTTTGGGATTCGTGCAGTTTTATTTTGGGTTGCCGATTGCGATGGTGATTCTCTGCGTTTGGGTCCTTCCGAAATTTTTCAAAATGAACGTTTTAACAGCGTATGAATATTTAGAAAAACGATTCGGACTTTCTACCAGGATTTTAACAGCAATTCTATTTTTAATTCAAAGAGGTTTGGCAGCAGGGATTACGATTTTTGCTCCGGCCATTATTCTATCCACTATTTTAGGTTGGAATCTGATCTTAACCAATATCGTGATCGGAAGTCTGGTGACGATTTATACTTTAGTTGGTGGTACCGAAGCCGTAAGTCAGACGCAAAAACAACAGATGTTTGTGATCTTCATTGGGATGTTTTTGGCCTTTTTTCTCATCGTGCAAAAATTACCTTTGGATTTAAATGATGCACTCCTCTACTCCGGAAAAATGGGGAAACTCAATGCTGTAAGTTTTGAATTTAATTTGAACAACCGCTATAATATTTGGTCTGCATTTTTGGGTGGAACGTTTTTGTTTCTGAGTTATTTCGGTACCGATCAAAGTCAGGTGCAAAGATATCTCACCGGAAAAAGTTTGAAGGAAGCAAGACTTGGATTGCTTTTCAACGGCTTATTCAAAATCCCAATGCAATTCTTTATTCTATTTATTGGAGTTATGGTTTTCGTTTTTTTCCAGTTTGAAAAGACACCTTTAAATTTTAATCCACTTTCACAATCCCTTAAAAACAATACAGAATATCAAGCCTTGAATTCTGATTACGATCAAATTCACGAAGAGAAAAAACAAAAAATCATCGCCTGGAAAACCGATCATTCCGAAAAAGTAATGTCGGAACTGAAAGATCTTCAGGCAAAAGAAGTCGTCATCAGAGAAGATGTAAAAAAATTAATCAATAAAGAAGCGCCGGATATTGAATCGAATGATAAGGATTATGTGTTCATTTACTATATCCTCAATTATTTACCAACCGGAATTGTCGGATTATTGATCGCAGTTATTCTCTCTGCAGCGATGAGTTCTACTTCTTCAGAACTGAATGCTTTGGCCACAACCACGGTCGTCGATATCTATAAAAGAAATTTCGCTCCCAATATTTCAGAGAAAAAATATTTGAATGCTTCCAGATTGTTCACCTTAATGTGGGGAATGGTCGCCATTTTCTTTGCGGTGAATGCGAGTTTGTTTGAAAACTTAATTCAGGCCGTGAACATTATTGGTTCCTTATTCTATGGAGTTATTCTCGGCGTATTTGCCATCGCCTTTCTCTTTCCAAAAATAGGTGGCAAAGCTACCATGTGGAGTATTTTAATAGTAGAACCTGTGATTATTTTACTTTACTTTTTAGATGTAAAAGAGGTTATTGAACTGGAGTTTTTGTGGCTGAATCCTATTGGGTGTTTGTTGATGATTGGGGTTGCGAGTTTGTTGGAGGGAGTTATGAACAAAGTGAAGGTATAATTTCTCCAAAATTGGTTAAGCTATCTTAACTTAATTATGAAATTAGAAATTGCTTCCTTATCTTGCAGTCTTTACAGCTTATTGTATTAAATAGGCGAATCATTTTTATAAAAATTTAGTTTAAAAAAATAGAAGTTTTAAATGAAAAAAGTTGAAGTAGTTGCTGCGATAATATATTTTGAAAATAAAATTTTATGTGTTCAACGAGCTAAAAATAAATTGCCATATATCTCTGAAAAATTTGAATTCCCTGGTGGAAAAATTGAAAAGGGAGAAACTAAAAAGGATGCTTTAAAACGCGAATTATTAGAAGAGTTAAATGTTGAAGCAAATATAAAATCATTATTTCTAACCGTCGTACATCAATATCCAGATTTTGAATTAACAATGCACAGTTTCATTTGTGAGGTTGCTTCAAAAGATATTACACTACACGAACATATTTCGCAGGAGTGGTTATCATTAACTGAGCTTCGCAAACTTGATTGGGCAGCAGCTGATATTCCAATCGTAGATAAATTAGTGATGAATGGATAAACTGACTGAAATTTTTAATTCTAGTTTACAAACTGGTTATGTAGATAAAAAGGTTTTATCTAATATAGCTTACATTCAATTAATAAATGCAACGGTTAATAAAAGACTGCTGGGATAGCTTCTGTTCCTAGGAACAGAAGCTATCCCAGCAGTCGGCGAAAAATTTCATCTTATCTTTGGGTTGCAAAACTCTAAAAACAGATGGCTCATTTAACGTTGGAACAAAGATACCAAATAGAAACTTATAGAAGTACTGGAATCAGCATTTCTGAAATAGCCAACTTTGTAGGCAAAGACAAAAGTGTAATTTCCAGAGAAATCAAGCGAAATGCGGATCAAAGAAGTGGGACATACAAAGCAAAATTAGCCGATAAAAAGGCTCAAAATAGGCATCAAATAAAAAGGAAAAAATGCTCATTAACAGCAGAGATAGAAGTGAATATTTTGTGTTATTTGATTAAGGATTATAGCCCAGAACAGATCGTGGGTAGATCTAAAGTTGATAAGGTAAGTATGGTATCTGGTGAAAGAATTTACCAATACATTTGGGAAGATAAACGCAGAGGAGGTAAATTGTATCGGCATCTTCGAACCCAGGGAAAGAAGTATAAAAAAAGAGGTCATTTAAAAGACAAAAGAGGTCTTATTGTTGGTAGAGTGGACATTAGTCAGCGCCCTTCAATAGTTGAAAAGAAGAATAGATTAGGAGATTTAGAAATAGATTTGGTCATAGGAAAGATCACAAAGGAGCCTTACTAACTATTAATGACAGAGCCTCTGGTGTACTATTTATGGGAAAAGTAGGTAGTAAAGAAGCTGCTGAAATTGAGAAGAAAACCATCGAGTTATTACAAGATTGGAAACCTCTGATCAAAACTATAACCTCTGACAATGGAAAAGAATTTGCAAATCATCAAGCGATAGCAGAAGCACTCAATATAAGCTACTATTTTGCCAAACCATACCACAGTTGGGAAAGAGGAGCGAATGAAAATTTGAATGGATTAATAAGACAATATTTTCCTAAAAAGCATAACTTTGAAAATATCACAAAAGAACAAATACAAGATGTAACTTATATTTTAAACAATAGACCTAGGAAAAGATTTGGGTACAAAACGCCCAATGAAATATTTGCCGAACAACTAAATAATTTTGATCATGTTGCATTTATTACTTGAATCCACCTAGCATATCAACCTGAGTTACTTGTTAATCAAAAAAGTCCTCCAAAAAAAGTTTTATCGGCAATTCTGCACGAGCTAGAAAATTGCAGTGAGTTTTATATTTCAGTAGCATTTGTTACCACAAGCGGCGTTGCGACAATAATTAACAAATTAAAGGAATTAGAAAACCGTGAAATAAAAGGAAAAATTTTAGTTTCACAATACTTAAATTTCACTCAACCAGAAGCACTAAAAAGATTATCTCAATTCAAAAATATCGATTTAAGAATTGCGACAACAGGAAATGCTCATGCAAAAGGATACATCTTTAAAAATAAACAGCATTTCAATTTAATTGTCGGAAGCAGCAATTTAACTGCGCAAGCTTTGTCAACAAACAAAGAATGGAATATAAAAGTTTCTGCTTTAGATGAAAGTGGACTTGTTGAAAAAGTACTTACTGAATTCCATTCAGATTTTGAAAAAGCAACACTTGTAACAAAAGAGTATATTTTGTCGTACGAGGAAATATATCAAAATCAATTTATTTTAAACGAAGCAAAAAGATTTGAAACCATTATTGAATCTTCGCCTGTTGTAAATCCTAATACAATGCAAATTGAGGCATTGGAAAATTTAAAAAATTTACGAAAAGACAATAAAAATAAAGCGTTAATAGTTTCCGCGACAGGAACAGGAAAAACTTATTTATCAGCTTTTGATGCGAAGGCTTTCAATCCAAAAAAATTATTATTTGTAGTTCATAGATTAACTATTGCAAAAGATTCTCTAAATACATTTCAAAAAGTTTTCGGGAATAGTAAAACAATGGGATTATATTCTGGCGAAAAGAGAGAATTAAATTGTGACTTCGTGTTTTCAACAATTCAGACAATATCAAAATCTGAACATTTAGAAAATTTCACAAAAGATCATTTTGATTATATAATTATTGACGAAACTCATAGATCAGGGGCAGATTCATATCTACGTCTTTTAGATTACTTTGAACCAAAGTTTCTTTTAGGAATGACCGCGACTCCTGAAAGATCAGATGGTAATGATATTTTTAAATTATTCGACCATAATATTGCTTACGAAATAAGACTTAATAGAGCAATGGAAGAAGAAATGCTTTGTCCGTTTCATTATTATGGTGTTACTGATTTATTAATAGATGACACCACAATTGATAATAAATCCGATTTTAATCTTTTAATTTCTACGGAGAGAATTAATAGAATTGTTGAGCAGGCAAAATTTTACGGAAGTGATAATGGTATCACTCGAGGTTTAATATTTTGTTCAAGAAAAAAAGAGGCGATTGAACTATCTGATTTATTTAACTTAAAAGGTTATAAAACAATTGCTTTAACCGGAGATAGTTCAGAAGAAGAAAGAGCAGAATCGATTGAACTATTAGAATCTGACAATTTAACTGAGAAGTTAGACTATATTTTCACAGTAGATATTTTCAATGAAGGTATTGATATTCCAAAAATTAATCAGATTATCATGCTTCGTCCGACTGAATCTGCAATTATATTCATTCAGCAACTAGGGAGAGGATTACGAAAAGTTGATGGGAAAGGATATTTAACTGTTATAGATTTTATTGGTAACTACGAAAATAATTATTTGATACCAGTTGCTTTGTATGGTGATACTTCATACAATAAAGACTCTTTAAGAAAATTGATTACAGAGGGAAGCAGGATGATTCCCGGTTCTTCAACAATTAATTTTGATGAAATAACGAAAGAAAGAATATTTCAATCTATAGATTCAGCCAATATGCAATTATTAGCTGATTTGAAAAAAGATTATAATCTTTTAAAATTCAAGTTGGGAAGAATTCCAATGATGATGGATTTTATAGAACATGGTTCTAGAGATCCTTTTTTATATGTGAATTATTCAGGTTCTTATTATAACTTCATCGTTAAAGTTGATAAAGATTACAATTCTTCATTATCACCACAACAAGTAAAACTTTTAGAACTTTTTTCAAGAGAGATAAACAATTCTAAAAGAGTTGAAGAAAGTTATATTTTAAGAGAGCTTTTATTAAATAACAAACTTACTATATCAGCATTTAAAAATGCTATTTACAAGTCGTACAATTATAATGTACCGCAAGAAACCATAGAATCATGTATTGAGAATTTAAACTTTCTATTTATCAGGAAGAATGAGAAAATAATTTACTTACATGATGATACTTTCTATTTTCACAAAGAGTTTTTAGCAACGTTAGAAGATAAAACGTTTAAAGCTTTTTTATTAGATTCTGTAAATTATTCCATTATTACTTTTGAAAAATTATATAAAGAAGAATATTATAAAAATGGGTTAATCCTTTATAATAAATATAGTAGAAAAGATGTGTGTCGATTATTGAATTGGGAAAAAGATATTAGTAGCACTGTTTATGGTTATAGAACAAAATCGGGATCTACACCATGTTTTGTTACATATCATAAATCTGATGAAATAGAAAGTACGATCAAATATAATGATCATTTTATAAATCCTTCAACTTTTGCATGGGAATCTAGATCAAACAGAAGAATTCAAAGTAATGAAATTAAAGATGTAATTAATTCTAAACGTATTCTACTATTTGTGAAAAAGGAAGACGGAGAAGGAACTGATTTTTATTATATGGGAGATGTTTCTATAGTGCCAGATTCGATTGAGCAAAGTTATATGCAGAATACTAATTCGCCAGTTGTCCATTTTAAATTTCAGCTCGAGCAACCTGTAGTAGATAGTATTTATAATTATATAACGACTGATAAAAAATTAAAGCTAAGTGAAGAAAACAGTATAGTTGAAACAGAAGCGGTCGTATTAGATGATGAAAAAGATTCGAAAAACAAAATCCCTTTATACAATTTTTACGCTGCTGCAGGAACCTTTAGTGAAATGCAATCAGAAAAAGATTTCACTTTAATTGAAGGTCCAGAAAATATCAATAAAAACAATAATTACTTTGCTTGTAAAATCGTTGGCGATTCAATGAATAGAGTAATTCCAAATGGTTCAATATGTCTATTTAAAACTGATAGCGGCGGAAGTAGAAATGGGAAAATTGTTTTGGTAGAGAATAGAAATATTCAAGATCAAGATTTTAATTCTGCTTTTACAATTAAAACATATTCTAGCGAAAAAACAGTTTCTGCAGAAGGTTGGAAACATGATTCAATTATTTTGCGACCAAATTCTTTCGATGATTCTTATAAAAACATCATTATTAATGAAGAAAACGGAGAAGGAATGAGAATAGTAGGAGAGTTCGTTTCAATACTT
Organism: Kaistella flava (ex Peng et al. 2021); assembly: GCF_015191005.1. Classification (NCBI taxonomy): domain Bacteria; kingdom Pseudomonadati; phylum Bacteroidota; class Flavobacteriia; order Flavobacteriales; family Weeksellaceae; genus Kaistella; species Kaistella flava (ex Peng et al. 2021). The sequence goes on from NZ_CP040442.1 coordinate 2,461,635, forward strand.
GTAAATGATAAATAAGGTCTGTAGCATTTAGAGAATAATACTTTCAGTTAATCTATTTTGTATAGATCAAATTAAAAAATGTCATAACTTAAAAAAGGGCCCCAAAATTTGGAGCCCTTTGTTATTTTATAAAACCTAAATTTTACTTCTTACTCCACTTCGCAATATTATCCGCATTCATTTTCACATAATCATCATTGCTCGCTTTCTTTGCCAACTCCATTGATCTCTTGGCGGTTTCGATCGCCTCTTTCTTCATTCCATTTGCGGCTTGAATCTCAGCTTTCAACTTCAACATATAAAAAACATCCGGTTGCATTTCATTTGCCTTCGTAGCATATTCCAGGGCCTTTTTTAAATCCATCTTCTCTTGGAAATAATAACCTGCCGCCTGATTATAATCAGAAGCCTTCGCTTCCTTTTTACCCAAAGTAGCATTAATCGACTCCAACACCTCCTTCTTCGAATCCATAACAATCGGAATTTTCACCATCGTATTCTCCCAACTTAAAATCAAATTCGCTCTATCAGTCTTCAGATCATTAAAACCGATTGAAAAAGTTTCTACAAACAATGGATTTTTCTCCGCTTTCACTTTCGTTCTGGCCACAATTTCCTCCGCTTTCAATTCTTTCGGCGCGCCCCACTGTTCCGTATCTTTATAAAGAACGATTTCCCACTCGTTAGCCGAAGGAATAGTATATAAAGCATATTTCCCTGCCGGAACTTTAATCCCATTAAAACTCGCCTCATTCCCAAAGGTGATATCTGTAGAACCATTCGCCCCAGTTCTCCAAACCACATCCATCGGCACCAAATTCCCAAAAACCTTACGCTCATTCGCAGAAGGTCGCGAATACTCAACGCTAACTTCCGAAAGTCCTATCGTTTGTTTTACGGTCGCAGACGGGCTAGGTTGTGGCGTTTTCACTTGTGCGTAGCCGATTGCAAATACTCCCACTAGAAATAGAGATAAGAAATTTTTCTTCATTATTTTTTAATTTAATATTTTTTAGTAATCTCTAAATCTACTCCAATTTTTAATCAATTACAAGAAAAGCATGAAGTGATAATTAAGAAGAAATTCAATAATTAATTTCTCCATAAGGAGCAACAAAACTTTCGCTTCTTACAAAACCAGTCCGGCTGTCCGCTCTATCTTTTTTGCTTACCACCTTCCAGTTTAAAAATAAAAACTTCGCTAAGCAAAAAAGGATGCCGCTCCCATCCGGGCTACAATTTCGCTTGGTTTTCTTTTACAAAGGGAAATGAGTAGTATATAACTAGGATTTCCACTCTTGAGTCGGGTAGTGTATATTTCTCTTGCGTATTAACTCTTATATCATGCATCTATTTATCTTTCAGTATATTATCTCTAGTCTACTGTCTTTTCTCTCTAGTCTATTTCTCTGGCTTTTGGTCACAAAAAAGAAGCCGTCTCAAAACTGAGGCGGTTTTTTTGTGATTTGTTTTGGAAATCATTGTTTATTTTATGGTTGTTTTGTATCTTTAAGTATTGATAATCAATGATATGAATATTAAGTTTAAAGATTATAACCAACAGCAAAACTGGTTATTTCCACCATCAATCGAGGAGTTGATTCCAGAAAGTCATCCAGTTCGGATCGTTAATGGGATTATTGAGCAACTTGATCTGAGATTGCTCATTGAAGAGTATAGTAAAGATGGCAAACCCAGCTTTCATCCCAAGATGATGCTCAAGGTAATGGTTTACGCTTATATGGATAATATTTATTCTAGCAGGAAGATCGAAAAAGCGATGCGGGAGAATATTAATTTTATGTGGTTGTCCGCTCAACAGGTCGCAGACTATAACACTATTGCACATTTTCAGAGCAAGAAACTCAAGACTATTTTTAAAGATATTTTTAAACAGGTCGTCCTGTTATTATCAGAGGAAGGACTCGTTAGCTTGAAAGAAGTTTTTACCGATGGAACCAAGATAGAGTCTATTGCCGGGAGATATACTTTCGTTTGGGGCAATGCCATTAAAACCAGAAAAGAAAAGATGGCAGAACAACTTGAACAAATGTGGAACTATGCCCAAAGCATTGCTGATGAAGAAGACAGCGATCCTACACCACCGGAGTTTAAAACAATCGATAAAGATAAAATAGAGAAGACCACCAAGAAAATAGAAGAGATCATCAGCAAAAATCCGAATACTTCTACTAAAGCAAAGGCAAAATTAAGATACATTCAAAAGAATTTTTCTCAGAACCTGGATAAGTACGAGCAGCAGGAAAAAGTTTTGGCAGGACGTGGCAATTACAGTAAGACCGATCCCGATGCCACATTTATGCGCATGAAAGATGATCATATGCAGAAAGGGCAACTTAAACCCGCTTACAATGTTCAAATAAGTTCCGAATTGCAGTTCATCATTCATTATACTTTACACCAAAACACCAATGATTTAAATACGCTTAAACTACACCTCAATACTTTTGAAGAACTTTATCAGTTTTTGCCGAAAGAACTTACTGCTGACGCAGGCTATGGCAGTGAAGAGAATTATGATTTTCTGGAAGAGAAAAATATAGAAACCTTCGTAAAATACAACACCTTCGATAAGGAACAGGGTATTTTAAAATCGAAAAGAAAAAAAATCAACGAAGACTTTCACCGCGATAAACTTTATTACAACGAAGAGAAAGATCAGTATATCTGTCCGATGGGGCAACCGATGAACAAAATATATTCTAAAAACCGAAAAACCAAAAGTGGTTATGCTCAGACAAGTTCACTGTACCAGGCTCAAAACTGCAATGATTGTCAGCTGCGAGGGACTTGCCACAAAGCGCAGGGAAACAGAATAATAGAACGGAACCAAAATTTAGAACGGCATAAGGACAGAGTTCGGGAAAATCTCTTAAGTGAAGTAGGTGAAATAAAACGCAGACAACGGACTGCCGATGTCGAACCTGTCTTTGCACATATCAAATCCAACCGGAACTTCAAGCGTTTTACGCACACCGGAATAGAAAAAGTGGAATTAGAGTTCGGATTACACGCTTTAGCACACAATCTAAGAAAGAAAAGTGCTTAACAAAAGCATCTTTTTGCCCTAATGTGCAAAAATCACAAATAATCAAAATTTAACACCTTACAAATGAAAATAAAAAAACCGTCTCAAATTGTATTTTGAGACGGCTTCTTAAAAAAACTGGCGGCGACCTACTCTCCCGCGTTAGCAGTACCATCGGCGCTAGAGGGCTTAACTTCTGTGTTCGGAATGGGAACAGGTGAGCCCCTCTGCTAAAACCACCCTAAAGGTTGTTTTGTACAAAAGGATGTACAGTATATGTATTTTAAATAGATTAGAGATTTATAGATTGGAGACACGAGACACATCGTCTCTTATCTCTTGTCTTTAAATCTTCTGTCTGATTTAAAAAATCGATAAAAATTATCACAAAGAGCAAACCTTGTTGCACTGTCGAGTACCTTAATTAGGCAATAAATCTACGGGTAATTAGTACTACTCGGCTATGACATTACTGCCTTTACACCTATAGCCTATCAACGTTGTCATCTCCAACGACCCTTAAAAGATGTCTCATCTTGAGGCAGGTTTCGCACTTATATGCTTTCAGTGCTTATCCTTTCCAAACGTAGCTACTCAGCGGTGCTCCTGGCGGAACAACTGATACACCAGAGGTTTGTTCAAATCGGTCCTCTCGTACTAGATTCAAGCCCTCTCAAACATCTAACGCCCGCAATAGATAGAGACCGAACTGTCTCACGACGTTCTGAACCCAGCTCGCGTGCCACTTTAATGGGCGAACAGCCCAACCCTTGGGACCTTCTCCAGCCCCAGGATGTGACGAGCCGACATCGAGGTGCCGAACCTCCCCGTCGATATGAGCTCTTGGGGGAGACTAGCCTGTTATCCCCGGAGTACCTTTTATCCTATGAGCGATGGCCCTTCCATACGGAACCACCGGATCACTATGTCCTGCTTTCGCACCTGATCGACTTGTAGGTCTCACAGTCAAGCACCCTTATGCCATTACACTCTACGCACGGTTACCAAGCGTGCTGAGGGTACCTTTGAAAGCCTCCGTTACTCTTTTGGAGGCGACCACCCCAGTCAAACTACCCACCACGCACTGTCCTTCCGTTAGGAAGTTAGGCTCCAAATAAACAAAGGGTGGTATTTCAACGTTGACTCCACTGACACTAGCGTGCCCGCTTCAAAGTCTCCCACCTATCCTACACATTGTTTATTCAAAGTCAATACGAAGTTATAGTAAAGGTTCACAGGGTCTTTTCGTCCCATTGCGGGTACTCGGCATCTTCACCGAGACTACAATTTCACAGAGCTCATGGTTGAGACAGTGCCCAGATCGTTACACCATTCGTGCAGGTCGGAACTTACCCGACAAGGAATTTCGCTACCTTAGGACCGTTATAGTTACGGCCGCCGTTTACTGGGGCTTCAGTTAATTGCTTCGGTTACCCTAACAACCTTCCTTAACCTTCCAGCACCGGGCAGGTGTCAGACCCTATACAGCATCTTTCGATTTAGCAGAGTCCTGTGTTTTGATAAACAGTCGCCTGGGCCTCTTTACTGAGGCCAGCATTGCTGCTGGCGTCCCTTCTTCCGAAGTTACGAGACTATTTTGCCTAGTTCCTTAACCATGATTCACTCTAGCACCTTAGGATTCTCTCCTCGACTACCTGTGTCGGTTTTGGTACGAGTTGCTTCACTTCGGCTTTTCTTGGAAGCACTTTCCCTACAACAACTTCGCCCGAAGGCTAGGTCTTGACTATTCCGTCAGTCTCCAGTAAGTACGGCACTCCGTCCCTTTTAGTGTGAGCAAGTATGGGAATATTAACCCATTATCCATCCACTTCCCTTTCGGGTTCGCGTTAGGTCCCGACTAACCCTCAGCTGATTAGCATGGCTGAGGAAACCTTAGTCTTTCGGTGAGGGGGTTTCTCGCCCCCTTTATCGTTACTTATGCCTACATTTTCTTTTCTGTACGCTCCACAAGGCCTCACGACCCTGCTTCTGTGCAAACAGAATGCTCCCCTACCAGATATAATTCTAAAATTATAAATCCATAGCTTCGGTACTATACTTATGCCCGATTATTATCCATGCCGAACCGCTCGACTAGTGAGCTGTTACGCACTCTTTAAATGAATGGCTGCTTCCAAGCCAACATCCTAGCTGTCAATGCAGTTCAACCGCGTTATTTCAACTTAGTATAGATTTGGGGACCTTAGCTGTTGGTCCGGGTTCTTTCCCTCTCGGACATGGACCTTAGCACCCATGCCCTCACTGCTGCGAAACATTTATTAGCATTCGGAGTTTGTCAGGAATTGGTAGGATTTGACTCCCCCGCATCCAATCAGTAGCTCTACCTCTAATAAACTTGTCGCAACGCTGCACCTAAATGCATTTCGGGGAGTACGAGCTATCTCCCAGTTTGATTGGCCTTTCACCCCTACCCACAAGTCATCCGAAGACTTTTCAACGTCAACCGGTTCGGTCCTCCACTTTGTGTTACCAAAGCTTCAACCTGCCCATGGGTAGATCACAAGGTTTCGCGTCTAATACTACTAACTAAGCGCCCTATTCAGACTCGCTTTCGCTCCGCCTCCGTACCTGAAGTACTTAAGCTCGCTAGTAAAATTAACTCGTAGGCTCATTATGCAAAAGGCACGCCGTCACCCAACTTGTGGGCTCCGACCGCTTGTAGGCGTACGGTTTCAGGTTCTCTTTCACCCTTCTATTCGAAGTGCTTTTCACCTTTCCTTCACAGTACTTGTTCACTATCGGTCTTTCAGGAGTATTTAGCCTTGGAGGATGGTCCCCCCATATTCAGACAGGATTTCACGTGTCCCGCCCTACTCATTTATCATCTATGTATGCTTTTCAAATACCGGGCTATCACCGTCTATGGCTGTTCTTTCCAGAACATTCTTCTAAACATATAAAGACTTTTGGGCTAATCCGCGTTCGCTCGCCACTACTTACGGAATCTCTTCGATTTCTTTTCCTCCGGGTACTTAGATGTTTCAGTTCTCCGGGTTTGCTCTCCATATAAATACAGAGTGACTGGTCTTCAACCAGCCGGGTTGCCCCATTCGGACATCTGCGGATCAATTCGTGTGTGCCGATCCCCGCAGCTTTTCGCAGCTTACCACGTCCTTCGTCGCCTCTGAAAGCCTAGGCATCCGCCATACGCCCTTAACGATTTCTTTCCTAATAATATATTAGTTCAGTTTGTTTGTCTAACACCGAAGTGTTAAACTAGTTTTATTTAAACTCGGCACTCGAAAGTGCTCGGTTTTCTCTTTGTGATGTTTTTATCGTTAATGTCAATGATCTTATTTCTTCTTGTCGAACTGATGAACAGAAATTGTTTTTGGCTCTTTCCGTAACTTTTAAATCAGTCTCTCAAAACTGTGAATATATAGGTCTCGATCCTATCCAAACTTCCTGGTTATCCAGTCTGTTCTGCCTCCTCTGGCATAATTCTTTAATCTCTAAATGTAAATATCTTCTGTGCTTGCTTCTTTTAAGAAGCTTGTCGCTACATCTCTGCAACTATTCTCGTTATATCACTATAACTCTGTGGAGAATAAGGGAGTCGAACCCTTGACCTCCTGCGTGCAAGGCAGGCGCTCTAGCCAACTGAGCTAATTCCCCGCTAGTGTGAGACTTAGAGATTCTCAGATGGGAGATTTGAGACTTTTTAATCGTCTATCATCTCTTATCTATTGATCTCCCGTCTTATTATTAGTAGTCTCGGGCAGGCTCGAACTGCCGACCTCTACATTATCAGTGTAGCGCTCTAACCAGCTGAGCTACGAGACTCTCAATGAGTAATGGGTAATTAGTAATATTATTACTGAATTCCTCCCTCATACTCTATCTCCTTCCCTGATTACTAATCCTAGTGGGTATGTTTTTTATAAATATCAACCAAATAAAGAAAAACGAAAAGCTAACTCTGAGCAAGTGCTCTGATACTTGCGTATCGTGTTGTTTGTTTATACTCTCCTAACGAAGAGTCTCAAAAATGAGATGTTCCAGCCGCACCTTCCGGTACGGCTACCTTGTTACGACTTAGCCCTAGTTACTTGTTTTACCCTAGGCAGCTCCTGTTACGGTCACCGACTTCAGGTACCCCAAACTTCCATGGCTTGACGGGCGGTGTGTACAAGGCCCGGGAACGTATTCACCGCGCCATGGCTGATGCGCGATTACTAGCGATTCCAGCTTCATAGAGTCGAGTTGCAGACTCAATCCGAACTGAGACCGGCTTTCGAGATTTGCATCACATCGCTGTGTAGCTGCCCTCTGTACCGGCCATTGTATTACGTGTGTGGCCCAAGACGTAAGGGCCGTGATGATTTGACGTCATCCCCACCTTCCTCTCTACTTGCGTAGGCAGTCTCACTAGAGTCCTCAACTGAATGGTAGCAACTAGTGACAGGGGTTGCGCTCGTTGCAGGACTTAACCTAACACCTCACGGCACGAGCTGACGACAACCATGCAGCACCTTGAAAAATGTCTTGCGAAAGGTCTATTTCTAAACCGGTCATTTCCCATTTAAGTCTTGGTAAGGTTCCTCGCGTATCATCGAATTAAACCACATAATCCACCGCTTGTGCGGGCCCCCGTCAATTCCTTTGAGTTTCATTCTTGCGAACGTACTCCCCAGGTGGCTAACTTATCACTTTCGCTTGGTCTCTGAGACTTGCGCCCCAAAAACGAGTTAGCATCGTTTACGGCGTGGACTACCAGGGTATCTAATCCTGTTCGCTCCCCACGCTTTCGTCCCTCAGCGTCAGTTAAATTATGGTAACCTGCCTTCGCAATTGGTGTTCTAAGTAATATCTATGCATTTCACCGCTACACTACTTATTCCAGCTACCTCTAATTTACTCAAGACCGACAGTATCAACGGCAGTTTCATAGTTAAGCTATGAGATTTCACCACTGACTTATCGGTCCGCCTGCGGACCCTTTAAACCCAATAAATCCGGATAACGCTTGCACCCTCCGTATTACCGCGGCTGCTGGCACGGAGTTAGCCGGTGCTTATTCGTATAGTACCTTCAGCTAGATACACGTATCTAGGTTTATCCCTATACAAAAGAAGTTTACAATCCATAGGACCGTCATCCTTCACGCGGGATGGCTGGATCAGGCTTTCACCCATTGTCCAATATTCCTCACTGCTGCCTCCCGTAGGAGTCTGGTCCGTGTCTCAGTACCAGTGTGGGGGATCTCCCTCTCAGGACCCCTAAAGATCATGGACTTGGTGAGCCGTTACCTCACCAACTATCTAATCTTGCGCGTGCCCATCTCTATCCACCGGAGTTTTCAATATAATCAGATGCCTGTTCATATATTATGGAGTATTAATCTTCCTTTCGAAAGGCTATTCCCCTGATAAAGGTAGGTTGCACACGTGTTACGCACCCGTACGCCGCTCTCTCCTGAATAAATCCAGAATACCGCTCGGCTTGCATGTGTTAGGCCTCCCGCTAGCGTTCATCCTGAGCCAGGATCAAACTCTCCATTGTATGTTTGTCTGACTCACTCAAAGTTATAATCGCTTTTAGTTTTTCCTTACTTTTTTGGTTGTTATTTGTATGTCAATGATCTATTGTTCTTTTCGCGTATATCCAGGAACTCTTTCTGTCGTTGGTCCCGAATTGCGAGTGCAAAAGTATAAAGTTTTTTCTAATTGACCAAATGTTTTTCTTAGAATTTTAAAAGTATTTTAAGTTACCATTAAATCTCCTTTTCTTATCATTCAATTCTCCTCCTACTTCGCTCCCCATCTCTCTCGATTTGGGATTGCAAAGATAAGAAGTTTTTCTTAATTTGCAAGCTTTTATTTTAATAAGTAATAAAAGAAATTTAATCCCTCTATTCTTACTTATATATTAACTCAACTGTTCTACTTCGCTACTCTGTTTTTTAGAGTGGTGCAAATGTAATCCCACTCAATCGATCTCGCAACTTATTACCAATCTATTTTTAAAATGTGCATAAGTAATATTTTAACTTATTGATTAATAATTAAATGTGCATATTTCAGAGTTATCCACATTATCTGATTATACTTTATTTAGGTGCACTAATCTAACACCGCGGTAGGGACCGGAGTAAAAAGACAGCCGTAAGCTTAGGGTTTTGAGGTTGGTAGTTCTTGGCTCGTTATAAAGATGGGGAAGTAAGGGGTAATGAAAGTGCTCTACTTTAGCAGTAAAAAAATAATGTAGAATGTTTGTAAGTATGAAGGAGTCTCCCCAAATAAAATGGAAGATTGCTTAATATAATTGTACGCCGCAATTTTTTGAAGATAAACTAACCGATGAGGACGCTGATAATGTTCTGCAACTAAATCAAAATCTTCTACGGAACAAGCCCGAGTGGTTTACTCCTGGAGAATTTCGGTGAGCAGACCATAGATAATCGCAATTGCTATTGTTGATTTCTAAAAATGACCGGGAATCCTGCCCTAGAAATATTTTAGCTGAGAGGAATTTATTTAATCCTCGAATATAATCGGCTGACCAATTGTCATTGTAAATTTAAAAATTACAAGGCATTTAATCACTAAAAAAGTAATCAAGCATTTGAACATTGTAGTTTAAATTAGCAACTCAATAATTTCATTATATATTATAATATGTTACTAAAAATAATCTTACAGTTTTTAAATAAATTCTCTATTGTAGTTTAATTACAATATATAAAATTACAATCCCTAAGTTTTCTTTTATACTATCTTAAAAGAATTTCAGATTATAAAGAAGTCTCCATTAAATTAATTATTTAAGCTAAAAAATAAGCTACTCTCTATTCTTTTGATATTAAAGATACCAAGCAATTAAAATCAATTAACTTTTATCTTCACCATTCATCATGGTCATATAGGTATCATAATATAATCCTAAAGGTTTGTTCGTTTTCGCAAGTGAAAGAATTATAAAAAAACAATATCATCATTTTAGGTCCGGACCGCAATTACAGATCAATTCAAAACTTAGAGTAAAAGAGAAAATATCTTAGTCTACAAAAACCCTAATCTGAAAAGTTTTCAACATTAGGATCTTGATTAAGGAGTTAAGAAGATTAATGGTTCCTTCGGAAATCATCTGCAAATATCTATATGAGTTAATTCTCATTTTTGTCTCTCATCTATCCGTTTTTTGTCTGTTCATAGTATGTCTTTTAGTCTATTGCATTATTCGTTTGTGTTTATTTCTCTAGCTTTTGGTCACAAAAAAACCTCATACAAATAAATGTATGAGGCTTGTTCTCCGCCGAGGCGGATAAAAAAAACTGGCGGCGACCTACTCTCCCGCGTTAGCAGTACCATCGGCGCTAGAGGGCTTAACTTCTGTGTTCGGAATGGGAACAGGTGAGCCCCTCTGCTAAAACCACCCTAAAGGTTGTTTTGTACAAAAGGATGTACAGTATATGTATTTTAAATAGATTAGAGATTTATAGATTGGAGACACGAGACACATCGTCTCTTATCTCTTGTCTTTAAATCTTCTGTCTGATTTAAAAAATCGATAAAAATTATCACAAAGAGCAAACCTTGTTGCACTGTCGAGTACCTTAATTAGGCAATAAATCTACGGGTAATTAGTACTACTCGGCTATGACATTACTGCCTTTACACCTATAGCCTATCAACGTTGTCATCTCCAACGACCCTTAAAAGATGTCTCATCTTGAGGCAGGTTTCGCACTTATATGCTTTCAGTGCTTATCCTTTCCAAACGTAGCTACTCAGCGGTGCTCCTGGCGGAACAACTGATACACCAGAGGTTTGTTCAAATCGGTCCTCTCGTACTAGATTCAAGCCCTCTCAAACATCTAACGCCCGCAATAGATAGAGACCGAACTGTCTCACGACGTTCTGAACCCAGCTCGCGTGCCACTTTAATGGGCGAACAGCCCAACCCTTGGGACCTTCTCCAGCCCCAGGATGTGACGAGCCGACATCGAGGTGCCGAACCTCCCCGTCGATATGAGCTCTTGGGGGAGACTAGCCTGTTATCCCCGGAGTACCTTTTATCCTATGAGCGATGGCCCTTCCATACGGAACCACCGGATCACTATGTCCTGCTTTCGCACCTGATCGACTTGTAGGTCTCACAGTCAAGCACCCTTATGCCATTACACTCTACGCACGGTTACCAAGCGTGCTGAGGGTACCTTGAAAGCCTCCGTTACTCTTTTGGAGGCGACCACCCCAGTCAAACTACCCACCACGCACTGTCCTTCCGTTAGGAAGTTAGGCTCCAAATAAACAAAGGGTGGTATTTCAACGTTGACTCCACTGACACTAGCGTGCCCGCTTCAAAGTCTCCCACCTATCCTACACATTGTTTATTCAAAGTCAATACGAAGTTATAGTAAAGGTTCACAGGGTCTTTTCGTCCCATTGCGGGTACTCGGCATCTTCACCGAGACTACAATTTCACAGAGCTCATGGTTGAGACAGTGCCCAGATCGTTACACCATTCGTGCAGGTCGGAACTTACCCGACAAGGAATTTCGCTACCTTAGGACCGTTATAGTTACGGCCGCCGTTTACTGGGGCTTCAGTTAATTGCTTCGGTTACCCTAACAACCTTCCTTAACCTTCCAGCACCGGGCAGGTGTCAGACCCTATACAGCATCTTTCGATTTAGCAGAGTCCTGTGTTTTGATAAACAGTCGCCTGGGCCTCTTTACTGAGGCCAGCATTGCTGCTGGCGTCCCTTCTTCCGAAGTTACGAGACTATTTTGCCTAGTTCCTTAACCATGATTCACTCTAGCACCTTAGGATTCTCTCCTCGACTACCTGTGTCGGTTTTGGTACGAGTTGCTTCACTTCGGCTTTTCTTGGAAGCACTTTCCCTACAACAACTTCGCCCGAAGGCTAGGTCTTGACTATTCCGTCAGTCTCCAGTAAGTACGGCACTCCGTCCCCTTTTTAGTGTGAGCAAGTATGGGAATATTAACCCATTATCCATCCACTTCCCTTTCGGGTTCGCGTTAGGTCCCGACTAACCCTCAGCTGATTAGCATGGCTGAGGAAACCTTAGTCTTTCGGTGAGGGGGTTTCTCGCCCCCTTTATCGTTACTTATGCCTACATTTTCTTTTCTGTACGCTCCACAAGGCCTCACGACCCTGCTTCTGTGCAAACAGAATGCTCCCCTACCAGATATAATTCAAAATTATAAATCCATAGCTTCGGTACTATACTTATGCCCGATTATTATCCATGCCGAACCGCTCGACTAGTGAGCTGTTACGCACTCTTTAAATGAATGGCTGCTTCCAAGCCAACATCCTAGCTGTCAATGCAGTTCAACCGCGTTATTTCAACTTAGTATAGATTTGGGGACCTTAGCTGTTGGTCCGGGTTCTTTCCCTCTCGGACATGGACCTTAGCACCCATGCCCTCACTGCTGCGAAACATTTATTAGCATTCGGAGTTTGTCAGGAATTGGTAGGATTTGACTCCCCCGCATCCAATCAGTAGCTCTACCTCTAATAAACTTGTCGCAACGCTGCACCTAAATGCATTTCGGGGAGTACGAGCTATCTCCCAGTTTGATTGGCCTTTCACCCCTACCCACAAGTCATCCGAAGACTTTTCAACGTCAACCGGTTCGGTCCTCCACTTTGTGTTACCAAAGCTTCAACCTGCCCATGGGTAGATCACAAGGTTTCGCGTCTAATACTACTAACTAAGCGCCCTATTCAGACTCGCTTTCGCTCCGCCTCCGTACCTGAAGTACTTAAGCTCGCTAGTAAAATTAACTCGTAGGCTCATTATGCAAAAGGCACGCCGTCACCCAACTTGTGGGCTCCGACCGCTTGTAGGCGTACGGTTTCAGGTTCTCTTTCACCCTTCTATTCGAAGTGCTTTTCACCTTTCCTTCACAGTACTTGTTCACTATCGGTCTTTCAGGAGTATTTAGCCTTGGAGGATGGTCCCCCCATATTCAGACAGGATTTCACGTGTCCCGCCCTACTCATTTATCATCTATGTATGCTTTTCAAATACCGGGCTATCACCGTCTACGGCTGTTCTTTCCAGAACATTCTTCTAAACATATAAAGACTTTTGGGCTAATCCGCGTTCGCTCGCCACTACTTACGGAATCTCTTCGATTTCTTTTCCTCCGGGTACTTAGATGTTTCAGTTCTCCGGGTTTGCTCTCCATATAAATACAGAGTGACTGGTCTTCAACCAGCCGGGTTGCCCCATTCGGACATCTGCGGATCAATTCGTGTGTGCCGATCCCCGCAGCTTTTCGCAGCTTACCACGTCCTTCGTCGCCTCTGAAAGCCTAGGCATCCGCCATACGCCCTTAACGATTTCTTTCCTAATAATATATTAGTTCAGTTTGTTTGTCTAACACCGAAGTGTTAAACTAGTTTTATTTAAACTCGGCACTCGAAAGTGCTCGGTTTTCTCTTTGTGATGTTTTTATCGTTAATGTCAATGATCATGTATCTTATTAATTGTCTAATGAACAGAAATTGTTTTTGGCTCTTTCCGTAACTTTTAAATTAAACGCTTAATACGTGAATAATATAGGCCCCGATCCTATCAAATTGCCTAATTGCTTAGTCAATTCTGCCTCCTAACGGCATAATTCTTAAATCGTAATGTAAATATCTTCTGTTCTTGTTATATCGCTATAACTCTTCTCACTATATCGCTATAGTTTGTGGAGAATAAGGGAGTCGAACCCTTGACCTCCTGCGTGCAAGGCAGGCGCTCTAGCCAACTGAGCTAATTCCCCGCTAGTGTTAGACCTGGAGACTAAAGAATAAAGAGTAAAGACTAATAAATCGTCTTTTATCTTTTTTCTATTATCTTCCCGTCTTATTATTAGTAGTCTCGGGCAGGCTCGAACTGCCGACCTCTACATTATCAGTGTAGCGCTCTAACCAGCTGAGCTACGAGACTCTCAATGAGTAATGGGTTATGAGTAATTTATAATACTATTACAAATACACTCCTTCATACTCTATCTCCTTCCCTGATTACTAATCCTAGTGGGTATGTTTTTTATAAATAGCAACCAAAATAAAGAAAAACTAAACTTAACTCTGAGCAAGTGCTCTGATACTTGCGTATCGTTTGTTTGTTTATACTCTCCTAACGAAGAGTCTCAAAAATGAGATGTTCCAGCCGCACCTTCCGGTACGGCTACCTTGTTACGACTTAGCCCTAGTTACTTGTTTTACCCTAGGCAGCTCCTTTTACGGTCACCGACTTCAGGTACCCCAAACTTCCATGGCTTGACGGGCGGTGTGTACAAGGCCCGGGAACGTATTCACCGCGCCATGGCTGATGCGCGATTACTAGCGATTCCAGCTTCATAGAGTCGAGTTGCAGACTCCAATCCGAACTGAGACCGGCTTTCGAGATTTGCATCACATCGCTGTGTAGCTGCCCTCTGTACCGGCCATTGTATTACGTGTGTGGCCCAAGACGTAAGGGCCGTGATGATTTGACGTCATCCCCACCTTCCTCTCTACTTGCGTAGGCAGTCTCACTAGAGTCCTCAACTGAATGTTAGCAACTAGTGACAGGGGTTGCGCTCGTTGCAGGACTTAACCTAACACCTCACGGCACGAGCTGACGACAACCATGCAGCACCTTGAAAAATGTCTTGCGAAAGGTCTATTTCTAAACCGGTCATTTCCCATTTAAGTCTTGGTAAGGTTCCTCGCGTATCATCGAATTAAACCACATAATCCACCGCTTGTGCGGGCCCCCGTCAATTCCTTTGAGTTTCATTCTTGCGAACGTACTCCCCAGGTGGCTAACTTATCACTTTCGCTTGGTCTCTGAGACTTGCGCCCCAAAAACGAGTTAGCATCGTTTACGGCGTGGACTACCAGGGTATCTAATCCTGTTCGCTCCCCACGCTTTCGTCCCTCAGCGTCAGTTAAATTATGGTAACCTGCCTTCGCAATTGGTGTTCTAAGTAATATCTATGCATTTCACCGCTACACTACTTATTCCAGCTACCTCTAATTTACTCAAGACCGACAGTATCAACGGCAGTTTCATAGTTAAGCTATGAGATTTCACCACTGACTTATCGGTCCGCCTGCGGACCCTTTAAACCCAATAAATCCGGATAACGCTTGCACCCTCCGTATTACCGCGGCTGCTGGCACGGAGTTAGCCGGTGCTTATTCGTATAGTACCTTCAGCTAGATACACGTATCTAGGTTTATCCCTATACAAAAGAAGTTTACAATCCATAGGACCGTCATCCTTCACGCGGGATGGCTGGATCAGGCTTTCACCCATTGTCCAATATTCCTCACTGCTGCCTCCCGTAGGAGTCTGGTCCGTGTCTCAGTACCAGTGTGGGGGATCTCCCTCTCAGGACCCCTAAAGATCATGGACTTGGTGAGCCGTTACCTCACCAACTATCTAATCTTGCGCGTGCCCATCTCTATCCACCGGAGTTTTCAATACAGTCAGATGCCTGATCGTATATTATGGAGTATTAATCTTCCTTTCGAAAGGCTATTCCCCTGATAAAGGTAGGTTGCACACGTGTTACGCACCCGTACGCCGCTCTCTCTATTCCGAAGAATAAATACCGCTCGGCTTGCATGTGTTAGGCCTCCCGCTAGCGTTCATCCTGAGCCAGGATCAAACTCTCCATTGTATGTTTGTCTGACTCACTCAAAGTTATAATCGCTTTTAGTTTTTCCTTACTTTTTTGGTTGTTATTTGTATGTCAATGATCTATTGTTCTTTTCGCGTATATTCAGGAACTCTTTCTGTCGTTGGTCCCGAATTGCGAGTGCAAAAGTATAAAGTTTTTTCTAATTGACCAAATGTTTTTCTTAGAATTTTAAAAGTATTTTAAGTTACCATTAATCTCCTTTTCTTATCATTCAATCTTCTCCTACTTCGCTCCCATCTCTCTCGATTTGGGATTGCAAAGATAAGAAGTTTTTCTTAATTTGCAAGCTTTTATTTTAATAAGTACAAAAGAATGTTAATCCTTCTATTCTTACGTATATATTAACTCTACTGTTCTACTTCGCTACTCCTTTTTTAGAGTGGTGCAAATGTAATCCCACTCAATCGATCTCGCAACTTATTACCAATCTATTT